>NZ_JBKEVG010000001.1:0-561187 GCF_056356955.1 Bifidobacterium sp. LH_419 | reverse complement strand
GCCGGCCGAACCGGCGGTCTTTAACGCGACATCGTGTTAAAACCAACCCGACACGCCTACTGTCACAAGGCCAAACCCCGGTCATAAACACCACGTTTGGTTCCTATAGCCCGTAGGCGAAAACGGCGGATTCTCGCCGATGTGGAGAAATTGTGTTGCCGCACCATGGGGTGGTGGGGTTGGAATTGGAGTGTGGCGGGGTGGAAGCGAGGTTGGGGCTGGGGTTGAGGAGGGCGTGGGTGAGGAGGGGCGTGGGTGAGAGTCTGGCGTGTCGTTGTCCGGGCGGTTCGTAATATGGATATTCGTGTGTGCCAGCGGTACGCCTTATGTGACAGGAGTACGGCGCTGGGATATCCCGTGAATCGCATGGATCGCGCGCAGCAATGCGGCGGCGAGAGAGGAACGGGCCATCGGGCCGGTGGACAGTGGCTGACTTTCCGATTCGGAACGGGGTTCCGGATGCTCGGGGGAGTGTGGCTCACGGTGCTGCGGGCCTCACGGAACCAAGAAAAACACTGAATCGGAGAATTCAAGTTGCCTACTATCGAACAGCTCGTCCGCAAGGGACGTTCGCCGAAGCCGAAGAAGTCGAAGACTTTGGCGCTCAAGGGCAGCCCGCTGCGTCGCGGCGTGTGCACCCGTGTCTACACCACCACCCCGAAGAAGCCGAACTCGGCGCTTCGTAAGGTCGCCCGTGTCCGTCTGTCCTCCGGCATCGAAGTCACCGCCTACATCCCGGGCGAGGGCCACAACCTGCAGGAGCACTCCATCGTGCTCGTGCGCGGCGGCCGTGTGAAGGATCTGCCGGGTGTGCGTTACCACATCGTGCGTGGCGCGCTCGATACCCAGGGTGTCAAGGACCGCAAGCAGGGTCGTTCCCTGTACGGAGCAAAGAAGGCGAAGTAAGAGATATGTCACGTAAAGGACCCGCTAAGAAGCACGTCGTGCTGCCCGATCCGATCTACGGTTCGACCGTCGTCGCGCAGCTGATCAACAAGATCCTCCTGGACGGCAAGAAGTCCATCGCCGAGGACATCGTCTACTCCGCGCTCGACATGGTCAAGGAGAAGACCGACCAGGAGCCGGTCGCCGTCCTCAAGCGCGCGCTGGACAACATCCGCCCGTCCCTCGAGGTGCGTTCCCGCCGAGTCGGCGGCGCCACCTACCAGGTGCCGGTCGAGGTCAAGCCGAACCGCGCCAACACGCTGTGCCTGCGCTGGCTGACCGACTTCTCCCGCGCCCGTCGCGAGAAGACCATGGCCGAGCGTCTCGCCAACGAGATCCTGGACGCCTCCAACGGCCTCGGCGCTTCTGTCAAGCGTCGCGAGGATACTCATAAGATGGCAGAGGCCAACAAGGCCTTCGCCCACTACCGCTGGTAATCACTCGCCTGAGGAAGACTAAGGATAAAGATGGCTGCAGAGCTTTCGGACCTTCATTTCGTCCGCAACATCGGCATCATGGCCCACATCGATGCCGGTAAGACCACCACCACCGAGCGCATCCTGTACTACACCGGTAAGAACTACAAGATCGGTGAGACCCACGATGGCGCCTCGACGATGGACTTCATGGCGCAGGAGCAGGAGCGCGGCATCACGATTCAGTCGGCCGCCACCACCTGCTTCTGGAGCCGTCAGTCCCACGACACCAAGGAAAAGTTCCAGATCAACATCATCGACACCCCGGGCCACGTGGACTTCACGGCCGAGGTGGAGCGCTCCCTGCGCGTGCTCGATGGCGCCGTCGCCGTCTTCGACGGCAAGGAGGGTGTGGAGCCGCAGTCCGAGACCGTGTGGCGTCAGGCCGACAAGTACGGCGTGCCGCGCATCTGCTTCATCAACAAGATGGATAAGCTCGGCGCGAACTTCTACTACTCCGTCGACACCATCAAGGAGAAGCTGGGCGCGACCCCGATCGTCATGCAGCTGCCGATCGGCGCCGAGAACGACTTCACCGGCGTCGTCGACCTGGTCGAGATGGTGGCCTACGTGTGGAACGGCACCGACAGCCTCGGCGCCAAGTACGACACCACCGAGATTCCGGACGACCTGAAGGACAAGGCCGCCGAGTACCACGAGCAGCTCGTCGAGGCCGCCGCCGAGGCGAACGACGACCTGATGAACAAGTTCTTCGAGGACGGCGAGCTGTCCAAGGAGGACATCCGCGCGGGCGTCCGCCAGCTCACCATCGAGAAGAAGGCCTTCCCGGTCTTCTGCGGTTCCGCCTTCAAGGACAAGGGCGTTCAGCCGATGCTGGACGGCGTCGTCGACTTCCTGCCGTCCCCGGAGGACGTGCCGGCCATCAAGGGCTTCGAGCCCGGCGACGAGTCCGTCGAGATCGACCGCAAGCCGACCAAGTCCGATCCGTTCGCGGCCCTCGTCTTCAAGATCTCCACCCACCCGTTCTACGGCAAGCTCGTGTTCGTGCGCGTCTACTCCGGCTCCGTCAAGCCGGGCGACAACGTGCTCGACTCCACGCGCGGCAAGAAGGAGCGCGTCGGCAAGATCTTCCAGATGCACGCCGACAAGGAGAACCCGGTCGACGTGGCCGACGCCGGCAACATCTACACCTTCGTGGGCCTGAAGAACGTCACCACCGGCGACACCCTGTGCGCCATGGACGCTCCGATCTCCCTCAACTCGATGACCTTCCCGGATCCGGTGATCCAGGTCGCCGTCGAGCCGAAGACCAAGGCCGACCAGGAGAAGATGGGCATCGCCCTCGCCAAGCTGGCCGAAGAGGATCCGACGTTCCAGGTCACCACGGACGAGGAGTCCGGCCAGACCCTGATCGCCGGCATGGGCGAGCTCCAGCTCGACATCATCGTCGACCGTATGCGTCGCGAGTTCAAGGTCGAGTGCACCCAGGGCAAGCCGCAGGTCGCCTACCGCGAGACCATCCGCAAGGCGGTCATGGACCAGGGCTACACGCACAAGAAGCAGACCGGTGGTTCCGGCCAGTTCGCGAAGGTCCTGATGAACTTCGAGCCGCTTGAGACCACCGAGGGCAAGACCTTCGAGTTCGAGAACGCCGTCACCGGCGGCCACATCTCCCAGGAGTTCATCCCGTCCATCGAGGCCGGCGTCAAGGAGGCCATGGAATCCGGTATTCTCGCCGGCTTCCCGGTCGTGGGCGTCAAGGCCACCGTCACCGACGGCCAGATGCACCCGGTCGATTCCTCCGAAATGGCCTTCAAGCTCGCGGGCTCCATGTGCTTCAAGGAAGCCGCCCCGAAGGCGAAGCCGGTCATCCTCGAGCCGATCATGGCCGTGGAGGTCCGTACCCCGGAGGACTACATGGGCGAAGTCATCGGCGATCTCAACCAGCGCCGTGGCAACATCCAGTCCATGACCGACGCCACCGGCGTCAAGGTCATCGACGCCAAGGTCCCGCTGTCCGAGATGTTCGGCTACATCGGCGACCTCCGCTCGAAGACCCAGGGCCGCGCCATGTTCACCATGCAGATGGACTCCTACGCCGAGGTGCCGAAGAGCGTCTCCGACGAGATCATCAAGGCCCAGCGCGGCGAGTGACACGCGTAGCTACGTTGATTTGCGCCACGTCTCCAGTCAGCGGTAATATCGTGTACCGCTGACTGGGTTCTGGCTCCTTCAATGTGGCACGAAACCCAGAAACCCAGTAAACCTACGAAACGTCCAGGAGGACAAAGTAATGGCAAAGGAAAAGTACGAGCGTACTAAGCCGCACGTTAACATCGGCACCATCGGCCACGTCGATCACGGCAAGACGACCCTGACCGCGGCCATCTCCAAGGTTCTGCACGAGGAGTACCCGGATGTCAACCCGGAGTACGACTTCAACCAGATCGATTCCGCTCCGGAAGAGGCCGCCCGCGGTATCACCATCAACATCGCCCACATCGAGTACCAGACCGCGAAGCGTCACTACGCTCACGTGGACTGCCCGGGCCACGCCGACTTCGTGAAGAACATGATCACCGGTGCCGCCCAGATGGATGGCGCCATCCTCGTTGTGGCCGCCACCGACGGCCCGATGGCCCAGACCCGCGAGCACGTCCTGCTCGCCCGTCAGGTCGGCGTCCCGAAGATCCTGGTCGCCCTGAACAAGTGCGACATGGTCGACGATGAGGAGCTCATCGAGCTCGTCGAGGAAGAGGTCCGTGACCTCCTCGACGAGAACGGCTTCGATCGTGACTGCCCGGTCATCCACGTCTCCGCCTACGGCGCGCTGCACGACGACGCTCCGGACCACGAGAAGTGGGTCGAGCAGATCAAGAAGCTCATGGACGCCGTCGACGAGTACATCCCGACCCCGGTCCACGACCTCGACAAGCCGTTCCTGATGCCGATCGAGGACGTCTTCACCATCTCCGGCCGTGGTACCGTCGTCACCGGCCGTGTTGAGCGTGGCCAGCTGGCCGTCAACACCCCGGTCGAGATCGTCGGCATCCGCCCGACCCAGAACACCACCGTCACCTCCATCGAGACCTTCCACAAGACGATGGACTCCTGCGAGGCTGGCGACAACACCGGTCTGCTCCTCCGTGGCCTCGGCCGTACGGACGTCGAGCGTGGCCAAGTCGTGGCTGCTCCGGGCTCCGTCACCCCGCACACCAAGTTCGAGGGTGAGGTCTACGTCCTGACTAAGGATGAGGGTGGCCGTCACTCGCCGTTCTTCTCCAACTACCGTCCGCAGTTCTACTTCCGCACCACCGACGTCACCGGCGTCATCGAGCTGCCGGAAGGCGTCGAGATGGTCCAGCCGGGCGATCACGCGACCTTCACCGTCGAGCTGATCCAGCCGATCGCTATGGAGGAGGGCCTGACCTTCGCCGTGCGTGAGGGTGGCCACACCGTCGGCTCGGGCCGTGTCACCAAGATCCTCGCCTGATTCCCATCAGAGAGATCTTCGACACGCTTGAACTAGCGTACTGAAATGGGGCTCCGGAATCCTTACGGATTTCGGAGCCCCATTCGTATATTCCTTTCCATTTCTTTCCTGTAAACGGATACGTACGGGTACGACGGCGTACCCGATCACGTCGCGACCGACATGTTCTTCATGCACGGTTCATCAGATGCCGTGCGATTCTTCCCTCCCTCGCAACTTTGCGGGGCCAGCATGATAGCGCAATCAGCGATACTGGTTACGGAAGGGGAATGATGAACAGAACGATAGCGGCGATCGCAGCGGCCGCATGCATGGCGCTGGGGTGCGCGACGGCTCCCGCGGCGTATGCCGATGACACCGTCACGCCGGATCAGGTCACGCCGGTCGCCTACAGCGACGCGCTGGACAAGGTCGACTACAAGGGCATACGCGTCGGAGGACTCTCCGGCATCGCCTGGGATGCGCAGGCCGATTCGTATGTCGCGCAGTCCGACAACCACGGAAGCGACGTCTCCCACGTCTGGTTCCTCGGCAAGGACCTGCGCAACCCGGCCATCACCCGCGACCCGGTGACCCTCACCGACGCGAACGGCACCCCCTACAACGGCAACACGACCGACAACGAAGGCATCGCCGTGCTGCCCAACGGGGACTTCGCCATCACGTCGGAGGGCATTCCCCCGGCGGGAAAGACGCAGCCCGAACATCCCACGATTCGCATCTTCGATGCCACCGGAAGGCAGAAGGGAGAGCTGCCCGTTCCCGGACTCTTCGACATCAACACCGCCGAAGGGCAGGCGTCCCATAACCTCACGCTCGAAGGTCTGAGCCTGTCGCCGACCGGCCACGAGCTCGTGGCCGCCATGGAGGGCACGCTCAAGAACGACGTGTATCAGGACAAGACCAACGCACGGCGCTTCCTCGTCTACCGCGACGACGTCGCGGGCAAGGCCGGAACGTGGACGCTGGTCAAGCAGGTCGGATTCCAGGCCGTCGCCGGATTGGACGTGACCGACGTCGCGCTCGATTCCGAGGACTCCCTATACGTGCTGCAGCGCACCTGGAACAGCCAGACCGGCAACAAGGTCGCGCTGTCCTACGTCTCCGGACTCGACGCCGCGCCCGACGTCTCCGACGTCGCCAACCTCAACGATCCCGCCAACGCCTCGAAATTCGTGAAGTCGCGTCAGATCGGCGAACTCGACAAGCTCTCCGACCTCGGCGCGTCCAAGAAGCCGGGATCGCCGCAGACCAACCCGCTGATGGACAACTACGAAGGGCTCGTCATCACGAACCGTGACCAGCTCGCCACGCCCGACGCCGCATGGTACCGCGGCGACGGCAGCTACAAGGCCGACATCTCCATCATCAGCGACGACAACTACAGCGCCAGCCAGACCACGCGCATCCTCGATGTCGAAGCGGAACCGTTCCAGAAGGCGGCCGCCGGCTTCGACGACTCGGCGAGCGGCACGCTTTCCAAGTACGTCACCGCACTCGGCCGTGACGACCACCTCGACTACTGGTCGGTCAACGGGTACAGCGACGGCACCGGCACCAGCGAACCGATCCCGTTCGGAGGACTGTCCTCCACCGCATACAACGCCAAGCTCGGACAGTACGTCTCCACGATGGACAACCACGGCACCGACGTGGCTCGTCTGTGGTTGCTCGGCAACGACTTCGGCAACACCGCCCCGACCGGGAGCATCGTCCTGACCGATGCGGACGGCACCCCATACAACGGCGAAACCACCGACGACGAAGGCCTCGGCGTGTTGCCGAACGGTGATTTCGTGCTCACCTCCGAAGGCCATCCGAACGCCGCCGCGGGTGAGCACGAGGAGCCGAAGATCCGCATCTTCGGCACCGACGGACGGCAGAAGGGCGAACTGCCCGTGCCGGAACTGTTCGACATCAACGGCAACGGACAGGCCTTGCACAACAAGAGCCTCGAGGCGCTGACCGTGTCCCCGTCCGGCCACCAGATCCTCGTCGGCAACGAATACGCGCTGAAGAACGACTCCCCGACCGGCAAGGACATCGACACCGCCGCCCGCCGAGTCCTGGTGTACCGGGACGATGTGAAGGGTTCCGAAGGCCAGTGGAAACTGGTCAAGCAGGTCGCGTTCAAGGCCGCGAACGCCGACATGGGCATCACCGAATTCGCCGCCATCGGCGAGGACGGGTTCCTCGTGCTGGAACGCTCGTGGGACCAGACCCACGGATACGGCATCAGGATCGCGTATGCGCACGGCATCGCGGCGGCTCCGGACGTCAGCGGCGTCGCCTCGTTGTCCGCGAGCGGCGACTCGTCGTTCCTGAGCTTCACCGAACTCGCCGATCTGGGCGGCAAGCTGACCCTCGGCGCCCGGTTCAAGCCGAACGCGGCGTATTCGGACACCAACCCGTTGCTCGACAATTTCGAGGATCTGATCATCACCGATTCGAACGATGGCGGCAAGCTCGACCTGAGCGTCATGACCGACAACAACTTCGACACCACGGAGACGACGCGCATCGTCCGGTTGCAGATCGACCGGTCCGTGTTCGTGCCCGATCCCACGGCTGGTGGCCAGAACGGCGGCCAGACCGCTGGTGGCCAGACCGCCGGTGATCAGAACGCCGGCCAGCAGACAGGCGCCAAGCCGAACGGTGGCCGGCACGGCGCCACGGGTGCCGGCAAGCTGTCCCGCACCGGCGCCGACGTGACGGCAATCACCGCAGCCGCGCTGCTGCTGTCGGTGGCCGGCGGCTATCTCGCTGCGCGCCGTCGTCGCCTGTGAGATAATCCATGCGGGCCGTCCGTGTCTCCCCGGGACACGGACGGCCCGTCGTATGTCCCACATGCATCGCATGCATCACGAAGACGCGTGACGGCGCCGGCCCGTTCGCCGGACGGCCGGTGTGGCGCGGTAGGGGGGTGGTGGCATAATAGCGAAGGCAAATTTTGGGTAAGCCCTCGACACTAGAAATAGGTGAGACATCGTGGCACAGACTACCAATGACATCAAGAACGGTTCCGTCCTGAACCTGGACGGCCAGCTGTGGACCGTCCTCAAGTTCCAGCACGTCAAGCCGGGCAAGGGCCCCGCCTTCGTGCGCACCACCATCAAGAACGTGCTCTCCGGCAAGATCGTCGACAAGACCTTCAACGCGGGCATGAAGATGGAGTTCGAGACCGTCGACAACCGCAACCTCCAGTACTCCTACGAGGACGGCGACAACCTGGTCTTCATGGACATGACCACCTACGACCAGGTCTACGTGCCGAAGTCCATCGTCGACACCAAGTTCCTGCTCGAAGGCACCGACTGCATCGTGTCCTTCCATGACGAGACCCCGCTGAGCGTCGAACTGCCGGCCTC
This sequence comes from Bifidobacterium sp. LH_419, assembly GCF_056356955.1. Lineage (NCBI taxonomy): Bacteria > Bacillati > Actinomycetota > Actinomycetes > Bifidobacteriales > Bifidobacteriaceae > Bifidobacterium > Bifidobacterium sp. LH_419. Next base: position 552,944 of record NZ_JBKEVG010000001.1, on the reverse strand, counting down.
CGTCGTCCTGACCATCACCCACACCGAGCCGGGCCTGCAGGGCAACCGCTCCAACGCGGGCACCAAGCCGGCCACCGTGGAGACCGGCGCCGAGATCCAGGTCCCGCTGTTCATCAACGAGGGCGAGAAGGTCAAGGTCAACACCACCGACGGCTCCTACCTGGGCCGCGAGAACTGATCCGCACACCCGCTGATCACACCGATCGCACCAGTTCCAACCGGTAAACCGACGACACGAAGGACGAAAGAGCTGCATGGCACGTTCCACCGCCCGTAAGAGGGCTCTGAACACGTTGTATGAGGCGGACGAGAAGGATCAGGACATCCTGTCCCTGCTCGACGAGCGCATCGAGACGCCCGGCGCGCAGACGCCGCTGCCCGAATACGCCATCGAGATCGTCAAGGGCGTGGCCGAGCACCAGCACGAGATCGACTCCACCCTGGACGAGCACTCCACCGGGTGGAAGGTCCGCCGTATGGGCGTGATCGACCGCAACATCCTGCGTATCGCCGCCTGGGAGATCCTCTTCAACGATGACGTGCCCGACAAGGTCGCCATCGACGAAGCGCTGTCCCTCGCGAAGACGCTGTGCGACGGGGATTCCCCCGCATTCATCCACGGACTGCTGTCCGCGATCTGCACGGCCAAGGAAAAGCCGTTGGACTGATATTTCTTTTTGAACGCCTCCCCGCAACACGGGAGGCGTTTTTATGAGAGCGTGGGCCGGGCGCGACCAACCGGCACGAGAACAGAACGGCCGCGAACGGCGACATGCGCGTGTGTCCTGCGCGTGTGCGTCGGCGCGGGCCGATAACCTTGAATACGGACGACCCGAGAACGAAAAGGGGGTTTTGGTGAGCGAGATCGCGAACTATGGCAAGGACGATGCGGTCCTTGTGCTGGAGGATGGGCAGGTGTATGTGGGTGAACCCTACGGGGCCCATGGCGCGACCACGGGTGAGATCGTGTTCGCCACCGGCATGACCGGATACCAGGAGACGCTCACCGATCCGAGCTACGACCGTCAGATCGTCGTGCAGACCTTCCCGCACATCGGCGACACGGGCGTCAACCACGAGGATCCGGAATCCTCCCGCATCTGGGTGGCCGGCTACATCGTGCGCGAGCCCTCCCCGAACGTGAGCAACTGGCGTGCCGAGGGCAGCCTCGACGGCGATCTCGAAGCCAACGGCATCGTCGGTCTCGCCGACATCGACACCCGCAAGCTGGTGCGCCACCTGCGCTCCGCAGGCGTGATGCGCGCCGGCATCTTCTCCGGCGACGCGCTCCTCGGCGAGGACGGCCGCCTCAAGACCATCGACGAACTGCTCGACGCGGTCAAGGCCACCCCGCAGATGCAGGGTCTGAGCCTGTACGACGAGGTCTCCACCAAGGAGGCGTACACCATCGAGCCGTGCGGCGAGTTCGAAGGCAAGGAGCCGCTGTACACCGTGGCCGCCGTCGACCTCGGCATCAAGGCGATGACCCCGCACCGCATGGCCGAGCGCGGCTGCCGCGTGCACGTCGTGCCCTCCACCATCACGTTCGAAGAGCTGACCGCCCTCAACCCGGACGGCGTCTTCTTCTCCAACGGCCCGGGCGACCCGGAGCAGGCCGGCCCGGAGGTCGAGCTGCTGCGCAAGGTCCTCGACGCCGGCTACCCGTTCTTCGGCATCTGCTTCGGCAACCAGCTGCTCGGCCGCGCGCTCGGCTTCGGCACGTACAAGCTGAAGTTCGGCCACCGCGGCATCAACCAGCCGGTCAAGGACCTCACCACCGGCAAGGTGGAGGTCACCGCCCACAACCACGGCTTCGCCGTCGACGCGCCGATCGGCGAAACCGTCGACGCCCCGTTCGAGAACGGCAAGTACGGCAAGGTGTTCGTCAGCCACATCGATCTCAACGACGACGTGGTCGAAGGCCTGCAGTGCGTCGACATCCCCGCGTTCTCCGTGCAGTACCACCCGGAGGCCGCCGCGGGCCCGCACGACGCCGCGTACCTGTTCGACCGATTCTGCGATCTCATGAAGAACAATCCGCGCGATTCCCGCGCCGACTCCAAGGAAGGTAAGTGATATGCCGAAGCGCACCGACATCAAATCCGTGATGGTCATCGGCTCCGGCCCGATCGTGATCGGTCAGGCCGCGGAGTTCGATTACTCGGGCACCCAGGCATGCCGCGTCCTCAAGGAGGAAGGCATCCGCGTCATCCTCGTCAACTCGAACCCGGCCACCATCATGACCGACCCCGAGATGGCCGACGCCACCTACATCGAGCCGATTGCCACGCCGATCCTCGAGCAGATCATCGCCAAGGAACGCCCCGACGCGCTGCTGCCGACCCTCGGCGGCCAGACCGCGCTCAACGCCGCGATGGCGCTCGGCGAGGCCGGCGTGCTCAAGAAGTACGACGTCGAGCTGATCGGCGCGTCCCTCGACGCCATCGACCGCGGCGAGGACCGCGAGCTGTTCAAGAAGGTCGTCGACGAGGCGGGCGCCGAATCCGCGCGCTCCCGCATCGCCCACACGCTCGCCGAAGTGGACCGCATCGCCGACGAGTTCGGCTACCCGCTGGTCGTCCGCCCGAGCTTCACGATGGGCGGCCTCGGCTCCGGCATCGCGCACGACGAGGAGGAGCTGCACCGCATCGCCGGCGCCGGCATCCACTACTCGCCGACCGACGAGGTGCTCATCGAGGAGGGCATCGAAGGCTGGAAGGAGTTCGAGCTCGAGCTCATGCGCGACCGCAACGACAACGTCGTGGTCGTCTGCCCGATCGAGAACGTCGACCCGGTCGGCGTGCACACCGGCGACTCCATCACCGTGGCCCCGTGCTTCACCCTGACCGACCGCGAGTACCAGAAGCTGCGCGACATCGGCATCGCCATCATCCGCGGCGTGGGAGTCGACACCGGCGGCTGCAACATCCAGTTCGCCATCCACCCCGAGACCGGGCGCATCATCGTCATCGAGATGAACCCGCGCGTCTCCCGCTCCTCCGCGCTCGCCTCGAAGGCCACCGGCTTCCCGATCGCGAAGATCGCGACCAAGCTGGCCCTCGGCTACACGCTCGACGAGATCCGCAACGACATCACCCAGTCCACGCCGGCCTCCTTCGAGCCGACCATCGACTACGTGGTCACCAAGGTGCCGCGCTTCGCGTTCGAGAAGTTCCCGGGCGCCGATCCGACGCTCACCACGTCGATGAAGTCCGTCGGCGAGGCCATGGCCCTGGCCGGCAACTTCCAGGAGTCCCTCGGCAAGGCGATGCGCTCCATCGACAAGCGCCACATGGGCTTCAACTGGGACGGTCCGAAGCCGACGGCCGACGAGGTCGCCGAACTGCTCAAGGCGATCCACACGCCCACCGAGAACCGCTACCTCGAGCTCATGCGCGCCATCTGGGGCGGCGCCACCATCGAGCAGCTGTACGCGGCCACCAAGATCGATCCGTGGTTCCTCAAGCAGCTCACGCTCATCAACGAGACCGCCCAGGCGGTGCGCGAGGCCGAGACGCTCACGCGCAAGCTGCTGCGCCGCGCCAAGCTCGCCGGCCTGTCCGACCTGCAGATCGCGCACCTGAGGAACCTCGGCGACGAGGGCGAGAACACGATCCGCGAGCTGCGCTGGACCTACGGCTTGAAGCCCGTGTACAAGACGGTCGACACCTGCGCCGCCGAGTTCGACGCGGCCACGCCGTACTACTACTCCTGCTACGCGGACGAGTCCGAGGTCAAGCCGCGCGAGCGCGAGGCCGTGATTATCCTCGGCTCCGGCCCGAACCGCATCGGCCAGGGCATCGAGTTCGACTACACCTGCGTGCACGCGGTGCAGGAGCTCGGCAAGGACTATGACACGATCATGGTCAACTGCAACCCGGAGACCGTCTCCACCGACTACGACATCTCCGACCGCCTCTACTTCGAGCCGCTCACCTTCGAGGACGTGCTCGAGATCTACGAGGCCGAGAAGCGCATGGGCCCGGTCAAGGGCGTCATCGTGCAGCTCGGCGGCCAGACGCCGCTGTCGCTCGCCGCGCGCCTCAAGGCCGCCGGCGTGCCGATCCTCGGCACCACCCCGGAGGCCATCGACCTCGCGGAGAACCGCGAGCTGTTCGGCGAGGTGCTCAAGAAGGCGAAGATGAACGCGCCGCGCTACGGCACCGCCCTGTCGCTGGAGGAGGCCCAGGAGGCCGCCCACTCGATCGGCTACCCGGTGCTCGTGCGCCCGAGCTACGTGCTCGGCGGCCGCGGCATGGAGATCGTCTACGACAACGCCCAGCTCGAGAAGTACGTGAACCGTGCCCTCGCCGAGGCCCAGGCCGACACGGTCGTCTCCGGCCGTCTGCCCTCCCCGCTGCTCATCGACAAGTTCCTCCAGGACGCCATCGAGATCGACGTCGACGCGCTGTTCGACGGCGAGGAGCTGTACATCGGCGGCATCATGGAGCACATCGAGGAGGCCGGCGTCCACTCCGGCGACGCCGCCTGCACGCTGCCGCCGTCCACGCTGTCCGACGACCAGATCCGTCGCCTGCGCGAGGGCACCTATGCGATTGCCAAGGGCTGCAACGTCAAGGGCCTGATCAACGTGCAGTACGCGTTCATGGCGAACACGCTGTACGTCATCGAAGCCAACCCGCGCGCCTCCCGCACCGTGCCGTTCGCCTCCAAGGCGACCGGCGTGGCGCTGGCCAAGGCCGCCGCGCGCATCATGGCCGGCGAGACCATCGCCGACCAGCGCGCCAACGGCCTGCTGCTGCCCAAGGGCGACGGCGGCGTCATGCACCGCGGCCAGCAGGTGGCGGTCAAGGAGTCCGTGCTGCCGTTCAAGCGCTTCCGCACGCCCGTCGGCAAGACCGTCGACATCCTGCTCGGACCGGAGATGCGCTCCACCGGCGAGGTCATGGGCTTCGACCGCGACTTCCCGCACGCGTTCGCCAAGAGCCAGCTCGCCGCCTACGAGGGCGGTCTGCCGACCCACGGCAACGTGTTCATCTCCGTGAACGACACCGACAAGCGCCAGCTGCCGCTCATGGCCGTGCGTCTCGTCGAGCTCGGCTTCACGATCTGGGCGACCGAGGGCACCGCCTCCGTGCTGCGCCGCTACGGCATCGACTCGAAGATCGTCGACAAGATCTCCACCCGCGTGGACTCCGATCCGGAGGCGCCGGTGAAGGTCGTGCACGCCGAAGGCTCGATCGGCAAGAACGTCGTCGAACTCATCGAGGACGGCGCGATCGACATGATTCTCAACACGCCGAACTCGCGCGGGTCGCGCTCCGACGGTTACTCGATTCGAGCCGCCGCCATCGCCGCCGACCTGCCGCAGTTCACGACCATCACCGAGTTCTCCGCGGTGCTGCTGGCCATCGAGGCGGTCAAGCGCAACGACTACCAGATCATGAGCATCCAGGAGCACTCCAAGCAGCTGTTCGCGTTGGAAAGCAAGGATTTCTGATCAACGGATTTCCTCTCACACGAAGGAAGGGATCGCGATGAGTGACAGCCCCATTGAGGAACAGGACAAGGAACGGCTCGCCAGGCGTTCAGACTTCGGTCTGCGTCTGCGCAATTCGATGGACAAGTACGGTCCGTTGTGCGTGGGCATCGACCCACACCGGAAACTCCTGACCGATTGGGGCTACAACGTCGACGCCGACGGCGCGGAGATGTTCGCCATGCGCATGCTGCAGGCCGCGAACGGACGCGCCGCCGCCGTCAAGTTCCAGTCGCCGATGTTCGAGCGTTACGGCTCGAAGGGATTCGCCGCGCTGGAACGCGTGCTGTACGCGGCACGCCAGATGGGCATCATCACGATCGTCGACTGCCTGCACGGCGGACTGTCCACGACGATCTCCGCCATCGCCGACGCCTACTTCAAGCCGGGCGCGCCGCTGAGGGCCGACGCGATCACGCTGCTGCCGTACTACGGCGCGCGATCGCTGCAGGGCCTCATCGACGACGCGCTCGACAACGGGCGCGGCGTGTTCATCGCATCCCTCACCTCCAACGAGGAGGGCAAGAGCCTGCAAAGCGCCATCCGACAGGTCGGCGACTATGAAGGCAAGACGGTGGCGTACGGCATCGCCGCCACCGCGCAGAAGAACAACCGCAACGTGGACGGCATGGGCTCCGTCGGCCTCGTCATCGGCGCGACCATCGGCCAGTGGATCAACGAGACCGGCGTCGACCCGGCCCAGTTCACCGGACCGATCCTCTCGCCCGGCTACGGCTGGCAGGGCGCTGACGCGAAGGACCTGCGCACCGTGTTCAAGGGGACGAAGGGCAACGTGCTCGTCACCGTGTCCCGCTTCATCGCGTCGCACGGTCCGGACATCGCCGCATTGAGCGAAGCCACCGAGGCGATTTCGCTCGACGTGCGTCAAGCGCTCATGGAGGCGACGCGCGTCGCCGAGCTGCCGCAGGAGCAGCAGAAGGCCGTTGCGGCGGCGACGGACGAGGCCGCGCCCGTGCCGCAGACGCCTGCCGAGACCGCCGGGACGTCCGACCACGGCGCAACCGCAACATCCGAGACGACCGGCGCGGACGCGCCGAGGGAGAGCATCACCGTGACCGACACCGATAAGACCGCCGCTTCCGCTGATTCCGCCGCCGAGGCACAATCCGACGCGACGACCGCTCCCGCGGGCAAAACCGCGGCCGCCACCGGCACGCAGCCGGAAGCCACAGCCGACGCGGACGCGCAGGCGCTGCGTGGCGGACGTCTGCTCGTGCTCACCGGCCCCGCCGGCGTCGGCAAGGGCACCGTCGAGATCGCGCTGCGCAAGAAGCACCCGGAGATCTGGGTGTCCGTCTCCGCCACGACGCGCGACCCGCGCCCGGGCGAGGTGAACGGCGTCAACTACTGGTTCATGAGCGAGGAGGAGTTCGCCGCCAAGGAGAAGGCGGGGGAGTTCCTGGAGACGGCGCTCGTGCACGGACTCGCGCACTACGGCACGCCGCTGAAGCCGCTCGAGGACCACATGGCCGTCGGCACGCCGACGATTCTCGAGATCGACCTGCAGGGCGCGCGTCGCGTCAAGGAGAAGGCCAAGGAGCTGGGACTCGAGGTGATGACCGTGTTCATCGCCCCGCCGAGCTTCGACGAGCTGGTGCGCCGCCTCACCGGCCGCGGCACCGAAACCGAGGAGCAGCGCAAGCGCCGCCTCGAGACCGCCAAGGTGGAGCTCGCCGCGGAAAGCGAATTCGACGTGACCATCGTCAACGAGAACGTCGAACAGGCCGCCGACCAGCTCTGGGACATCATCGCCAAGGAGTACGGCAAGGAGGCGTGAGCCTTCCCTGTACAGCCGTATATACTTCAGGCTCCCTCGTCAGAGGGAGCTTTTTTGTTTTCGTCTTATTCCGCCGCGGCGGCCTTGCGGTCGGCGATGAGCTGGTCGGCGAGCTTCGGCTTCTCGGCGAGCTGGCCGGTGAAACCGGGGCGGATGTCCATGTGGAGCACGAGGCTCGTGCGGTAGCCCTGCTCCGCGAGCTTCTTCGCGGCCTCGCCGGCCACGTGCAGCACGTCGTCGAGGTTGCCCTCCACGTCGGTGAACAGCGCATTCGTCTCCTGCGGGAGGCCCGAATCGCGGATCACCTCGATCGCCTGCGAGACGTAGGGGGAGACCTCGGAGCCCGCGCCCGTCACCGACACCTGGATCGCGGCCACCGTGTTGAGATACGGCTTGCCGGTCTTCGGGTCGATGGGGACCTCCTGCTTCACGGCGAAACGGTCGGTCGCCGTGGCGAGCGCCGCGTCACGCGCGTCCGAAGCGTCGCGCCCGGTGGCGTCATCGTTCTGCGTCATCGTCATTTCTCCTTCTCTCTCACCGCCACTGCCACGCGTGGTCCATCGGGCCGGAACCGTGGCCCAGATCGAGCATCGCGTTCAGTGCGCCGGTCAGATACTCCTTCGCGTGCCGGATTGCGTCGGGCAGCGTCTCGCCCTTCGCGAGATTCGACGCGATCGCCGAACTCAATGTGCAGCCGGTGCCGTGCGTGTTCGGATTGTCGACGCGCGAACCCTCGAACCACGTGACCGTGCCATCGGTCTCGGCGAGCACGTCGTTCGCGTCGTTCGTGTGATGACCGCCCTTGACGAGCGCCGCGCAGCCGTAGCGCGTGACGAGGGCGCGCGCCGCCGCCTCCATCGAACCGGCGTCGACGATCGCCAGACCGGTGAGCTCCTGCGCCTCGGGGATGTTCGGCGTGATGACCGTGGCGAGCGGGAACAGCTTCGACGTGAGCGCGGCGATCGCGTCGTCGCTGATGAGCTTCGCGCCGGACGTGGCGACCATGACCGGGTCGAGCACGACGTTCGCCGCATGATGGAACGTGAGCCGGTCGGCGATCACGTCGATGATGTCCGTCGCGGACACCATGCCGATCTTGACCGCCAGCGGCGGGATGTCCTCGAACACGGCGTCGATCTGGTCGGCGAGGATCGTCGGCTCCGTGTCCTGGATGGAGCGCACGCCGGTCGTGTTCTGCGCGGTGAGTGCGGTGATCGCGCTCATGCCGAACACGCCGTTGGCGAGCATGGTCTTCAGGTCCGCCTGCATGCCCGCGCCGCCGGACGAATCCGAACCGGAGATCGCGAGCACGGGGGGAAGCGTGGTTGCATGTGTTGACATACGGTTCAGCTTAGTCGGGGGAGACTCGTTTTTCACCTGTTTCCGCCGTTGATTTCCGGCTCGCCCCGCCTTGGACTTCCCTCGGATTTCCCTTGATTCCGGGGCGGTTGTGTGGTGTGATGGAACGGGCCGGGACAACGGCCGGAACCGAGCAGTGGGAGAGGGGAATCATGTCCGACGACGTGTTGCGCCGTGACGGCGTGCTGGCGCGCATCACCGGATTCGACGAGGGGCGCGTCGCCTATTACGCGACGATGCCGAACGGGCGGAGCACGCAGCTCACGTTCCCGCGTCAGGAGGTGTTCGACGTGGGCGACGTGCTGCTCGTCGGCGACGGCTTCTACACGAAGGTGCCCGCCTCCGTCTGGCCGATCAAGCCCCGCGTCGGCGTCGTGCGCCGCGCATTGGAGGATGCGGTCGTGCTGGAGACCTCGGACGGGCTGGAACTCCTCGAAGGCGACTATCCGGTGGACATCATGCCCGGCAACACGGTCGAGTTCACCGACCTGTTCGGCATCGAACGCGTGCTGTGGCCGACGGCCATCCGCCCCGGCGAATCCGACCACGACGACGACATCAAACAGTACCGGATCACGCCGAGCGCCGACCCGGACCTCACGTTCGCGTCGTTCGGCGGCTACGAGCAGGTCGTCACGCGCGCCAAGGAGCTCATCGAGACGCAGCTCGGCAACAGCGTGCAGATGCGCGCCATCGGTGCGAAGCCGATCAAGGGCGTGATCTTCACCGGCGCGCCCGGCACCGGCAAGACGCATCTGGCGCGCATCATCGCCAATGTGGCCGACGCGCAGTTCTACCTCGTCTCCGGTCCGACCATCGTGAGCAAATACGTGGGCGACAGCGAGGAAACGCTGCGCATGATCTTCGCCGCCGCGCAGGCCGACCAGCGTGCCATCATCTTCTTCGACGAGATCGATTCGATCGCCTCCTCGCGCGACACCGACACGAACGGCGTCGGCAAGCGTCTCGTCGCACAGCTGCTGACGCTCATGGACGGCTTCGCGTCCAAAGGCAACGTGGTGGTCGTCGCCGCCACGAACCGCATCGAGGACGTGGATCCGGCGCTGCTGCGCCCTGGCCGCTTCGACTGGCAGATCCCGTTCCCGATGCCGGGCGAGCACGACCGTCTCGCGATCCTTGAAGTGCAGGAGCGCGCGCTCTCGACCGAAGGGGAGCTGCCCCTCGCGGACATCGCGCGGCGCACCGAAGGCTGGAGCGGCGCCGAAGTGTGCGCGATCTGGACGGAGGCGGCGCTCGTCGCCGCCAAGGATCGCCGCGCCGCGATCCGCGCCGCGGACCTCATTACCGCGTTCGAGCGCGTCGAACGTCGCCCCGAACTGCGCGCGCATAGGGGCTAGCAGAGGCCGGCAAGGGAACCCCACATATGTTGAAACCCCTCTCGGATGAGAGGGGTTTCAACATATCGGACCGGAGGGATCCTACCGGTGGGGACCGGAATCCGTCACTCGGTGGCGGTGGAGTAGAGCTTGCCGCCCTGGGCGGTGTACTTCTCGCTCATCGCGTCGAGGCCGGCTCGGATCTCCTCGGGGCTCAGCACGTTGGCGGAGACGACGCCGTCGGCCGCGGCCGGCTGCGCGTCGGCGGCCACACCGGCGAGCGAATCCTTCACGATCTGCTCCTGGGCGGCCGCGCCGCCGAACGCCTTGCGGATGTTCTGCGAGATGGCCATCGAGCAGAACTTCGGGCCGCACATCGAGCAGAAGTGCGCCATCTTGGCCGGCTCGGCGGGCAGCGTGTCGTCGTGGAACGCGATCGCGGTGTCCGGATCGTAGGAGAGGTTGAACTGGTCGAGCCAACGGAACTCGAAGCGGGCCTTCGAGATCGCGTCGTCACGGTCCTGCGCGTGCGGGTGGTGCTTGGCGATGTCGGCCGCGTGGGCGGCGATCTTGTAGGCGATCACGCCCTGCTTGACGTCGTCCTTGTTCGGCAGGCCCAGGTGCTCCTTCGGAGTCACGTAGCACAGCATGGCGGTGCCGTAGCGGCCGATCTCGGTGGCGCCGATCGCGGAGGTGATGTGGTCGTAGCCGGGGGCGGTATCGGTGGTGAGCGGTCCCAAGGTGTAGAACGGGGCGCCCTTGCACACGGCCTTCTCCAGCTCGATGTTCATGCGCACCGTGTCGAACGGCACGTGGCCCGGGCCCTCGATCATGACCTGCACGTCCTTCGCCCAGGCGCGCTCGGTGAGCTCGCCCAGCGTCATCAGTTCGGAGAGCTGTGCCGCGTCGTTGGCGTCCGCGAGGGAGCCGGGGCGCAGACCGTCGCCGAGGGAGAACGCCACATCGTACTTGGCGAAGATGTCGCATAGCTCGTCGAAGTGCGTGTACAGGAAGCTCTCCTGATGGTGGCGCAGGCACCAGTCGGCCATGATCGAGCCGCCGCGGGAGACGATGCCGGTGACGCGGTTCGCGGTGAGCGGCACGTAGCGCAGCAGCACGCCGGCGTGGATCGTCATGTAGTCGACGCCCTGCTCGCACTGCTCGATCACGGTGTCGCGGAACAGCTCCCAGCTGAGCTTCGAGGCGTCGTCCTCGACCTTCTCCAGCGCCTGGTACATCGGCACGGTGCCAATCGGCACGGGGGAGTTGCGCAGAATCCACTCGCGGGTGGTGTGGATGTCGTTGCCGGTGGACAGATCCATCACGGTGTCGGCACCCCACTTGGTGGCCCACGTGAGTTTCTCGACCTCCTCGTCGATGGACGAGGTGACGGCCGAGTTGCCCATGTTCGCGTTGAGCTTGGTGAGGAAGCGGGAGCCGATAATCATCGGCTCGGCCTCCGGGTGGTTGATGTTGCACGGCATGACGGCGCGGCCGGCGGCCAGCTCGGAGCGCACGAGCTCCACGTCGCAGTTCTCGCGGGTCGCGACGTACTGCATCTCCGGGGTGATGATGCCGTGGCGGGCGTACCACATCTGGGTGACCGGGTGGTCCTTGGCGCGCATCGGCTTGTGCGTGCGTCCGCGCCATTCCTTCGTGGCGCGGCCGCGCTTGATGGCGCGCTTGCCGTCGTCCTGCAGGTTGCGGGCGCGGCCCTCGTAGTCCTCGATGTCGCCGCGGTCGCGGATCCAGTCGAGGCGCAGGGGCTTGAGTCCCTCCTTCGGATCGCACTTCGGGCCTTCGGTGTTGTAGTCGATGAACGGCGGGTTCGGGCCGACGCCGGGCGTGTCGGAGAGCTTGATCTCCGTGTACGGCACTTCGAGGTCGTAGGAGCCGTATTCGTAGGAGAACGGCACGGTCTTCGTCTTGCGGATGTGCGCCTTGTCGCGCTGCTTCGAGCCACGGGCGGCGATGTCGACGCGCTGTTGCTTGGCGAGCTTCTGCGCCTCCTTCGCCTCCTTCGCGTTCGTGAACTTCTTCTCGGTGGCCTCGGCGCCCGGCTCGGCGGCGCCCTCCTGCGCGGCCTGCGTGTCGACGGCCGGCGTGTGGGTGACGATGCGCGGGGCGTAGCTGTGGCGCTTGTCGCCGCGCACGGCCTTCCAGCCCTCGACCATCGCGCGGGTGGCGGCCTCCGGGTCGTCGGCGCCCGCGATGGCGGAGACCGCGAACCAGCCGGCGGCCTTGGTGCCGGCGAGCATGGCCATGTCGGCCGCGGTCACGCCGCCGCCGACCACGACCGGGAACTCGCTGGCGGCGCAGATCGTGTCGATCTGGCGGGCGTCCAGGGTCTTGCCGGAGCCGTCGTTGCCGCCGACCGAGGCCTCGGGCTTGGTGGAGGAGACGTGCAGCGGGCCGGCGCCGATGTAGTCGATGCAGCCGTCGGGCAGCTCGTTGATGAGACGGACCAGCGACTCGGTCTCGGCGGACAGGCCGACGATTGCCTCGTCGCCGAGCAGCGCGCGGGCCTCGCGCGGCTCCATGTCGGTCTGGCCGATGTGCACGCCGTCGACCTTGATGCCCTTGCGGCGGGCCTGCCAGACGACGTCCGCGCGGTCGTCGATGACGAACGCGACCGTGTCGGACTTGCCGGCGTCCTCGATGATCTGCGCCACGTCGCGGGCCATCTCGGTCAGTTCGGAGGCGTCCGCGCCCTTGGCGCGCAGCTGGATGAACGTGGCGCCGCCGTGCAGGGCCTGGTCGACCACGTCGGTCAGCGGGCGGCCCTTGCAGTCGTCCGGCCCGACCACGAAGTACGCGGAGAGGTCGAACGAATCGCGCATGGACGCGTAGGGATATTCGTTGCTCATGTGTTCCTGTTCCTTGTTGATTGGTTGGTGGAAGTTTTGTGTCAGCCGATGAGGATCGGGCTGGAGGCGATCTGGTCGGGGGTGGTGTTCCAGAGGGCGTCGAGGAAGGCGACCTGGAACGATCCGGGACCGTTCGAGACCTTCTCCGCGGCCTCGCCGGCGCGGTCGTAGAGCGCCGTCGCGGCGAGCGCGGCGGTCAGCGGGTCCGTGACGGCGAGGTAGACGGCAGTCACGCCGCCGAGCGAGCATCCGGCGCCGGTGATCTTCGCCATCATCGCGCTGCCGCCGGGAAGACGGTAGACGGTCTCGCCGTCGGTGACGAGATCGGCCTTTCCGGAGACGGCGACGGCCGCCTCGCCTTCCGGCGCGGACGCGGCGAGGAAGCGGGCGAGTGTCTTCGCCGGTTCGACGGCGGACTCGACCTCGTCGACGGATTCGACGCCGGCCGGCCGGGTCGCGTCGTCGGGGGAGACGAGGCCCCACATCGTCGCCAGGGCGATGATCTCGGAGGCGTTGCCGCGCACGATGGTCGGGGGAGCGGCGCGGAAGGCGCGCAGGATCTCGGTGCGCGTCGAGCCGATGCCGGCGGCCACCGGGTCGAGCACCCACTTGTGCCCGGTCTTGTGGAAGGCGCGCGCGATCTTCGGCAGCGCGTCCTTATAGAAGGGCAGCAGCGTGCCCACGTTGATGTAGTCGGCGCCGGACATGGTCGCGGTGTCGATCACGTCGTCCGGCAGGAAGCTCATCGCGGCGGCGCCGCCGGCGGCGAGCTGCGCGTTGGCGACGAGGTTGATGGTCACGAAGTTCGTGAACGACTGCGCCATCGGCGTGCGCTCGCGCACCGCCTCGGAGGCCTTCCTGATGCGCGCCTTCAATGCGGCGACGTCCGCGTCGTCGCGGTCCGCCGCGGTTGCCTGCGATGATTCGCTCATATTCACTGCTCCCTACGCTGGTCTTAACCAACAGGTTCAAAGGGTCGGGCGTCGCGCCCATCTCAACCCGCCGAGTGGCTGCGGGTTCCCCTGCATTGCGTTATCGGATTCGACGCTATGCGGTTATATGGACAACCTGTGACGAAGACGGATTCCAGCGCGTCACACCTCTTGCGTGTCGTGCGGCGGAGTGGTAGTTGTGGCGCGGCCTTTCGCCGGTCGGCGTATGCAGGTAGTCTGAACGGGTTGTAAGACCCCAAACCGTTCAAACCAGAAGGTGCATTGTGGCTCAGTCCAAACTTGATGAAGTCGTGTCCCTCGCGAAGCGTCGCGGATTCGTGTTCCCCGCCGGCGAGATCTACGGCGGGACCCGTTCCGCCTGGGACTACGGCCCGCTCGGCGTCGCGCTGAAGGATAATATCAAGCGCGAGTGGTGGCGTTCGATGGTCGTCACCCGTCCCGACGTCGTCGGCGTCGACACCTCCATCATCCTGCCGACCCCGGTGTGGGTCGCCTCCGGCCACGTCGCCGTGTTCAACGACCCGCTGGTCGAGTGCCTGAACTGCCACAAGCGCAACCGCGCCGACAAGCTGCAGGAGTCCTACGCCGAGAAGCACGGCGACAAGCTGCCGGAGAACGGCATGGCCGACATCGTCTGCCCCGACTGCGGTACCCGCGGCAAGTGGACCGAGCCGCGCGACTTCAACATGATGCTGCGCACGCACCTCGGCCCGGTCGAGGACGAGAACAGCCTGCACTACCTGCGTCCGGAGACCGCGCAGGGCATCTTCGTCGACTTCAAGAACGTGATGACCTCCTCGCGTTCCAAGCCGCCGTTCGGCATCGCCAACATGGGCAAGTCCTTCCGCAACGAGATCACGCCCGGCAACTTCATCTTCCGCACCCGCGAGTTCGAGCAGATGGAGATGGAGTTCTTCGTCGAGCCCGGCACCGACGAGGAATGGCACCAGTACTGGATCGACGCCCGCACCCAGTGGTACCTGGACCTCGGCGTCAAGCCGGAGAACCTGCGCCACTACGAGCACCCGAAGGACAAGCTGGCCCACTACTCGAAGCGCACCGTCGACATCGAGTACAAGTTCGGCTTCCAGGGCTCCGACTGGGGCGAGCTCGAAGGCGTGGCCAACCGCACCGACTTCGACCTCTCCGCGCACGCCAAGCACTCCGGCGAGGATCTGAGCTACTTCAACCAGGCCACCGGCGAGAAGTACGTCCCATACGTCATCGAGCCGGCCGCCGGCCTGACCCGCTCCCTCATGTGCTTCCTCGTCGACGCCTACGACGTGGACGAGGCACCGAACACCAAGGGCGGCGTCGACAAGCGCACCGTCCTGCGCCTCGACCCGCGCCTCGCCCCGGTCAAGGCCGCCGTGCTGCCGCTGAGCAAGAAGCCGCAACTGCAGTCCGTCGCCCAGGACCTGGCCGCCGACCTGCGCCAGAACGAGTGGATGATCGACTACGACGAGTCCGGCGCCATCGGCCGCCGCTACCGCCGCGAGGACGAGATCGGCACCCCGCTGTGCATCACCGTCGACTTCGACACGCTCGACGACCACGCCGTGACGATCCGCGACCGCGACACGATGAACCAGGAGCGCGTCGCGCTCGACAAGGTCGCCGACTACGTGGCCGCCCGCATCGGCGAGAAGCGCACCCGCGTGCCGATGAAGCCGGTCGCCATGGGCGGCGAGGCCTGGCCGGACTCCGTCAGGATCAACGAGGCCGGCGGCCTGTACTGATTGGCGGCGTGCCGTCGGAAGACGGCGGCGACAGTGGCCCCCTCTGATGAGGGGGCTCCCGGCTCGGCCGGGTGGGGGAGAGAAGGAGCGGCCGACGCGCCGCGGTCTCTCCCCCAGTCATCCCGCGGATGACAGCCCCCTCGTCAGAGGGGGCCCGTATGTCCCGAACCCCCAGCAACGAGCGGAAGGCCTGTGACAGTGAGCGACATCACCGAAACCATCATCAACGCGCCACACGAGACGGACGATCTCGACCCGCGCACGGACGCGCCGCGCCGCGCGGCCGGCGAACCCGCCCCGGCCATCGCGCCGGTCAGGCTCGGGAACATCAGCGTGCCGACGCCCGTCGTGCTCTCGCCGATGGCCGGCGTGACCAACTGGCCGTTCCGCGTGATCTGCGAGGAATACGGGCCCGACGGCCTGTACGTGGCGGAGATGATCACCGCCCGCGCGCTCGTCGCCCGCAACCCGAAGGCCCTGCGCCTGTGCCGGTTCGCGCCCTCCGAACGCGTGCGCTCGCTCCAGTTGTACGGCGTGAACCCGGCCATCGTCGAACAGGCGGCTCGCATCGTCGTCGACGAGCATATGGCCGACCACGTGGACCTCAACTTCGGCTGCCCGGTGCCCAAGGTGACGCGCCGCGGCGGCGGTTCCGCCCTGCCGTGGAAGACCGACATTTACACGGATCTCATCCGCCGCGTCGTCAAGGTGTGCGGCGAGGCCGGCATCCCGGTCACCGCGAAGATCCGCGTCGGCATCGACCACGACCGCGAGACCTTCCTCGAAGCCGGCCATATCGCGCAGGAGGAGGGGTGCGCGGCCGTCACGCTGCACGCGCGCACCACCGCCGAATACTACGGCGGACACTCCGATTGGAGCCGCATCGGCGAGCTCAAGGAGCGGCTCGACATCCCCGTGTTCGGCAACGGCGACATCTGGGGCGCAGACGACGCGCTCGCGATGATCCGCGAGACCGGATGCGACGGCGTGGCCATCGGCCGCGGCTGCCAGGGCCGCCCGTGGCTGTTCGCCGACATCAAACACGCCTTCGAGGGCTCGGACGAACGCTTCAACCCGACGCTCGGCGAGGTATGCCGCGTGATCCGCCGCCATGCCGGCCTGCTCGTCGAGTTCTACGACGGCGACGAGCGCATGGCCGTGCACGATCTGCGCAAGCACATCGCCTGGTACCTCAAGGGGTTCCCGGTGGGCGGGTCCACGCGCAAGGCGTTCATGGAATGCGAGTCCCTGGCCGACGTGGACCGCGAGATCGCGCGCCTCGACCCGGACGTCACGTTCCCCGAGCGCGTGGTGGACAAGCCGCGCGGGCGCGTGCGGTTCGCCAAGAAGGTGCATCTGCCGTACGGCTGGCTCGAGTCGCGCACGACCAGCCATGAGGAGCGCGAGACGCTCTTCGGCGACGACCCGATGGACGCCGGCTACTGACGCCGGTTACTGACGCCATGGCACCGGGAGCCGACGCCCGGGACCGACGTCGGGAGCGGTGTGCGATGAAAACGTCGTCATCGCCGTGAAATACGCGTTACACGCGCGAAAATATCACACAATACGGGGGAGCCCTGCGCTAGTCTAGGGTGTAACCGTGAAGTGACAGGAGCCAAACGTGAGCGAGAACGCCCAGACTGAGTTCAACGACAAGACCAACATCAAGGTCGTCGGCGTAGGCGGTGCCGGCGGCAACGCCGTCAACCGCATGATCGCCGAAGGTCTTCAGAACGTTGAGTTCATCGCCGTCAACACCGACGCCAAGGACCTGCTGCGCTCCGAGGCCGATGTGAAGATCTCCCTGTCCGACCAGTCCAGCCGCGGCCTCGGCGCGGGCGCCGACCCGGAGAAGGGCGCGAAGGCCGCGCAGGACCACCAGTCCGACATCGAGGAGTCCCTCAAGGGCGCCGACATGGTGTTCGTCACCTGCGGCGAGGGCGGCGGCACCGGCACCGGCGCCAGCCCGATTGTCGCGCGCGCCGCCCACCAGCAGGGCGCGCTCACCATCGCGGTGGTCACCCGTCCGTTCTCGTTCGAGGGCCCGCAGCGCGCCGCCTCCGCCGAGCTCGGCATCGACAACCTCCGTCAGGAGGTCGACGCCCTCATCGTCATTCCGAACGACCGTCTGCTCGAGCTGTCCGACCGCTCCATCACGATCATGGACGCGTTCAAGACCGCGGATTCCGCGCTGCTGTCCGGCGTCCAGGGCATCACCGACCTCATCACCTCCAACTCGTACATCCACGTGGACTTCTCCGACGTCACCGCGATCCTGCGCGGCGCCGGCACCGCGCTGTTCGGCATCGGTTCCGCGCGCGGCGAGGACCGCGCCACCCAGGCCGCCGAGCTGGCCATCAGCTCGCCGCTGCTCGAGGAGAGCATCGAAGGCGCCCACGGCGCGCTCATCAACGTGGCCGGCCCGACCGACATCGGCCTGCAGGAGGCCTCCGCCGCCGTCGAGCTCGTGCGCAAGGCCATCCACCCCGAGGCCCAGATCATCTGGGGCCTCGCCCTTGACGACGCCTACGGCGACGAGGTGCGCGTCACCGTCATCGCCGCCGGCTTCGACACCGCCAAGGAACAGGCCGAGGCGAACGACGCGCAGCCGCTCGCCGTCGCCGCCCAGCAGGCGAAGGCCGCCCGCGACGCGGCTCCCGCCGCCCAGCAGGCTCCCGCGCAGCCCGCCGCTCCTGCTCAGCCGGCCGCCCCCGCGCAGCCGGCGGCCCCGTCCGCCCAGCCGCAGGCCCAGCCCGCCGCTCCCGCGGCTCCGGCCGCCACGCCGACCCCCGCGCAGCCGCAGCAGGCCCCGGCCGCCACGCCGCAGCCGTCCACCGCCCAGCCCGACCAGTCGCCGTTCACCTTCGCCCCGACCACCGGCGGGATTCCGGCCCAGCAGCCGTACCACTACCGGAACCCCTACCAGGAGTACCCGTACGCGCCCGACGCGAACGATCCGGCCGGAGACCTCGACATCCCCGATTTCCTGCGCTGACGGCAAGACGACAACGACGACGAGAAAGGGTTAAGCCATGGCAGGGTTCATGAAGAACGCGATGTCCTATCTGGGCATGTCCGACGTCTCCGAGAACGATGACGATTTCGACATCGACGAGGAACCGGAGACCCCGGAACCCGCGGGTTCGTTCGACTCCGACCATACGGTGACCCCGATGCCGACGAAGCCCGCCGTCCCGGCGTCGGCCGCCTCGTCCCCGTCCTCGTCCACGCGCGTCGCCAACCCGTTCCAGGGGCGTCTCAGCCGCATCACGACCATCCATCCGAAGTCCTACGAGGACGCGCAGATGGTCGGCCGCGCGATCCGCGACGGCGTGCCGGTCGTGCTCAACCTGACGGGCGTGCCCGAGGCCGTCGCCTACCGCATCGTGGACTTCTCCGCCGGCGTGGTGTTCGGCGTGCACGGTTCGATGGAGCGGGTCACGCCGCGCGTGTTCCTGCTGAGCCCGTCACAGGTGAACATCAAGGTCGAGGAATCGGCCAACGCCAACAGCGCGCGCGACCTGTTCGCCGACTGAGCCACACGGTTCCCGCATCGCCCTTCCACGTCCCCGCAGCCGAAAGCCGCGGGGACGTTTCGGTATGTCATCAGCGAACACCCAGCCTGTTCCCAGCGGGGCTGATACGGTGGAGGCATGCTGTTCCTCATCCTGACGCGCCTCGTCGACGGTCTGATCGACGCCTACATCACCGTGCTGTTCATCCGCATGATCCTCGACTGGGCGGCGCTGCTCGCGCCCCGCTGGTACCCGAGGGGCCTCGTCGCCAAGCTCATCGACATCGTGTACAGCGTCACCGAGCCGCCGCTCAAATGGCTGCGCCGCTACATCCCGCCGCTGCGTCTCGGCGCCGTCGCGCTCGATATGAGCTTCATCGTCCTGTACTTCGTCCTCGTGGTGCTCCGCGCGCTCATCTGACCGGCCCGTGAGCGCGCCCATGGGCGTGTCATCCGTCCGCAAACGCGGAAATACTGCATGAATGCTGGGGGGACGTGCTAATGTCATGTGTTGATACCAACGTAAGCGAGGCACAGCCCCAAAGCGAGGTGTAGATTTATGGCTCTGTTGACGCCTAAGGACATCAGGGAGCGCACGTTCCAGACGGTGCGCTTCAAGGAAGGATACGACGTCGACGAGGTCGACGATTTCCTCGACCAGGTCACCGAGACCGTCGAGGCGCTCGGCAAGCAGGCGGTCGCCGGCCAGTCGACCCAGGCGCTGGGTCCGGATGTGACCGCCCTGAACAAGAAGATCTCCGAGCTGAATGCAACGGTGCAGCAGCTCCAGGACGAGAACGACAAGCTCAAGGACGCCGCCAAGCAGGCGGCCGCCGGCGGCGACCAGGCGCAGGCCGTCGCGGCCAAGCTGGCCGAGGCGGAGTCCTCCAACAAGGCCCTCTCCTCCCAGAACGAGCAGCTCAAGGCCCAGGTCGACCAGCTCAACGCGCAGATCGACCAGCTCACCGCCCAGGCCGCCCAGGCCTCCGGCAACCAGGACGCCGTCGCCCAGCAGATCGCGGCCGTCCAGAAAGAGCGCGACCAGTTCCGTGCCCAGGCCGAGGACATGTCCCGCAAGATCGCCGCCTTCCAGCAGCAGGCCTCCGGTCTGCAGCAGCAGGCGCAGCAGGTCCAGGAGCTCACCCGCCAGCTCGAGGAGTCCAAGAAGCGCGAGAACCAGCTGCGCGAGCAGGTCGCCAAGGTCGAGCCCGACACCGAGACCGGCTCCCTGCGCAAGATCGCCGGCGCGGCCGTCGGCGCCGGCAGCGAGCCGGAGCGCGCGACCGCCATGCTCACCCTCGCCATGCAGCTGCATGACCAGTATGTGGACAAGGGCAAGGCGAAGGCCAAGGAGATCACCGAGAAGAGCCAGAACGACTACAACGACCTGATCGGCAAGGCCAACGACTACTCCAACCGCACCCGCACTGAGGCCGACGAGTACAACAAGCGCGTCCACTCCGACGCCGACGCCTACTCGAAGCGCACTCGCTCCGACGCCGATGCCTACTCGGTCAAGACCCGTCAGGACGCCGACACCTACCTCGGCACCAAGCACAACGAGGCCGACCAGTACGAGGCCGAGGTCCAGCGCCGCGCCGCCGAGTACGACCAGAAGGTCCGTACCGCCGCCGACGAGTACGGCAAGCAGACCCGCAAGGAAGCCGACGACTATGGCGTCAAGACCCGCAACGAGGCCGAGGACTACGGCAAGAAGACCCGTACCGCCGCCGACGACTACGCGAACCAGGTGCGTGAGAACCTGACCCACGAGGCCAAGGCCATCGAGGGCAACATCCAGGGCCTCAAGCAGTTCGAGACCGAGTACCGCGCCCGCCTCACCGAGTTCCTCGGCCAGCTGGTCAACCAGGTGTCGGACAACAACACCTACAGCCAGACCGAGCAGTCCGGCGACTGATCGCAGGTACGCATCCCGGTATGAACATGGTTCATCATGGACGGCCGCGCATTCGCGTGGCCGTCTTTGCTTGCGTCACCGTCATCGCGCTGGCCGTCGACCAGCTCACGAAACTGTGGGCGCTGTCCGCGCTGTCGGACGGTCGCACCGTGCGCGTCATCCCCGGCCTGCTGTCGCTCACGCTGGTACGCAACCCGGGCGCGTCACTCGGCTTCGGATCGGGCGCCACGTGGGTGATCTCGCTGCTCGCCATCGTCGCCTGCGTCGTGCTCGCCGCGCTCGCGTGGCGGACCGCGTCGACGGCATGGTCGGCGGCGTTCGCGTTGGCGTTCGCCGGCGCGCTCGGCAATCTCATCGACCGCGTCGTCTACGCGTCGGGCTTCCTCGACGGCAAGGTCGTCGACTTCCTCAACTACGGATGGTCCGTGGGCAACGTGGCGGACATCTTCCTCATGGCCGCCGGCGTGGCCATCGTGCTCATGATCCTCTTCGACGTGCCGTTCGGCGCCCGTGACGGCGGGAAGGCGGGGGAGCGCGCCGCCGCCGTGGCGGACGGCGAAGGCGCGGAAGGCGGCGTCGCATGAGCCGCCTCGCGCCGGCGCCCGACGCGCTGGTCGGCAGGCGGTTCGACGTGGCCGTCTCCAAGATGCTCGGCGTCTCCCGTTCGAAGGCCGCCGAACTCATCGACACCGGACAGGCGAAGGTGCTCGACCGCTCCATCGCGAAATCCGGCATCCTGCAGGCGGGGGAGACCGTCGAATTCGATCTCGTCGAGGAGCGCAAGGCGCCGGAGCCGATTGCCACGGACATGGCCGTCGTCTACGAGGACGACGACGTGGTCGTGGTCGACAAGCCGGTCGGCGTCGCCGCGCACGCGTCCGTCGGCTGGACCGGACCGACCGTGCTTGGCTCGCTGCGCGACCGCGGCGTGCACATCACCTCGTACGGCGCCGCCGGGCGCGAGGGCATCGTCTCACGGCTCGACGTGGGCACGAGCGGCCTCATGCTCGTATGCAAATCCGATCTCGCGTATGTGGAGATGCGTCGGCAGTTCGCCGAGCACGAGGTCGTCAAGACGTATCACGCGCTCGTGCAGGGCTCGCTCAGACAGGACAAGGCGACCATCGACGCGCCGATCGGGCGAGCGAAGGTCTCCGATTTCCGCTTCTGCGTGACACCGTCGGGCAAGCCCGCCGTCACGCATTGGGACGTGATGGAGCGGTTCGGTTCGGAGGCGACGCTCGTCTCCGTGAACCTCGAGACCGGTCGCACGCACCAGATCCGCGTGCATTTCTCGTCGATCGGGCATCCGCTCGCCGGCGACCACATGTACGGCGCGAACCCGGTGCTGGCCGCCGAGCTCGGCTTGGAACGCCAATGGCTGCACGCGATGCAGCTGGAGTTCCGTCACCCGCGCACGCACGTGTGGACGACCGTCACGTCAAGCTATCCGGCCGATTTGGAGCATGCGCTCGACGTGATGCGCGCCCGTCACGCGGAAGCGCCGGCAGCGGATGCGGAGGCGGCGTCGGAGACCGCGGATGCGGAGGCGCCCGCCGCGGACCCGTTCGCGGCATAGGTGCGGGCGAGGCGTTCGCCCACCTCGCGCAGGCTGTCGCGCAGGGACTGCGGCTCGAGGATCTCGATGTTCCCGCCGTCCGCATACTGCAGCGCCCACCACAGGGTGGCCTTCTCGTTGGCGCGGACCCGTACCTCGTAGACGGGCTCCGCGCCTTTCGCGCCTTTCGCGCGCTTTCCGCCTTCGCCGTCCCTCGCCGCCGTCCCGGCGGGAGGCTGTGGGAGCCGGGTGACCTGCGCGTCGTCGAACCAGTCGAACAACGGCTCCAAGGGGCCGGCGATGCGCATGCGGATCGGCACCGCGGGGCCCTTCACCGGGTAGGGGCGCTCCGCCATATGCCGGTCGATGTCGAACGGCTCGCCGGGCGTGTCGCTGAAATCGTCGAGAAGATGCGAGACGGAATGGTCGGCGTCGTCGATCCTCAGGTCGCGCAGACGGTCCACGTGCAGGTAGGCCAGCCCGTCGTAGATGTGCATGTGGCACACGAGATAGTACATGTTGTTCTTGTACATGAGATGGTACGGGTCGGCCCAGTACACGCGCGCCCTGCCGGCGGCGTCGCGGCGGGGCACGAGCACGCCGTCCGTGTCGTACGTGCAGTAATGGAATTCGATGACGCGCTCATGGTCGATCGCGTCGTTGAGCACCTCGATGTTGTTGAGGAACTCCGTGTTGTAGTTCTTCGGCGTCTCGAGCCTGCTCAGGCCGCGCAGCTGGCCGGAACGCCCGGCGAACGAGTAGATCTTCGCGATGAGGTCGCGCAGGTATTCGCCGTCCGGTCGGGAGAGCATCACGCCGTCGGTGAGCAGCCGCATCTGCGCGGTGT
Organism: Bifidobacterium sp. LH_419; assembly: GCF_056356955.1. Taxonomy (NCBI): domain Bacteria; kingdom Bacillati; phylum Actinomycetota; class Actinomycetes; order Bifidobacteriales; family Bifidobacteriaceae; genus Bifidobacterium; species Bifidobacterium sp. LH_419. The sequence continues at coordinate 529,551 of NZ_JBKEVG010000001.1, read as the reverse complement.
CGAAGACCGGGTCGATGTACCAGCCGGGGCGCGGGTCGGGGCTTTCCGCGTGCACGAGATCGGCGCGGTCGAGATGCCCGACCTTGCGGCCGATCGGCGTCATGGACTCGAACGCGCGCAGATGGTTGCGCACGGTCTTCTCGTTCACCCCCAGCGTCTGCGCGATCTCCGAGGCGGTGAGCCCGTGCTCGCGGTCCGTATGCGCCGCGAGCAGTTCGATGATCTCCACCACGATCTGCGCGGTGGGCGTCTTGGGCGCGCGGGCGGCCCCCGCCGCGGCGCCATCGGCCTTACGAGTCATGCCGGCTCCCTTCCTGCGACCCTCATCGGTGAACACCATCCTACGCCCGTGGCCGAAAGGCCCTGAACAGGGCGTGCGGTAGGGTGGAACGCATGGCCAATTCGGGAGACTTCGTTCATCTGCACAACCACACGCACTATTCGCTGCTCGACGGGGCGTCCAAGATCCCGGATCTCGCCAAGTACACGGCCGAGCTCGGCATGCCGGCCGTGGCGATCACCGACCACGGCAACATGCACGGCGCGTACGAGATGTACACGAACTGCGTGGCCAACGGCGTCAAGCCGATCATCGGCATCGAGGCGTACGTGACGCCGGAGACCGCGCGCCAGGACAAGTCCCGCGTGCACTGGGGCACCGAGGACCAGCGCCGCGACGACGTCTCCGGCGGCGGCCTCATCACCCACATGACGATGTGGGCGGAGAACGACGAAGGCCTCGTCAACCTCATCAAGGCGAGCTCCGTGGCGAACCTCGAAGGCCGCGTCCAGCGCTACCCGCGTATGGACAAGGAGGTGCTCGCCACCTACTCGAAAGGCGTGATCGCCTCGTCCGGATGCCCGTCCGGCATCATCCAGACCAGGCTGCGCCTCGGACAGTTCGACGAGGCGCTGCGCGCCGCCGGCGAATTCCAGGACATCTTCGGCCGCGACAACTTCTTCATCGAGCTCATGGACCATGGTCTCAAGATCGAGAAGGAGGTCACCGCGGGCCTGCTCGACATCGCGAAGCGGCTGGACGCGCCGCTGCTCGCCACCAACGACTCCCACTACGTGCACGCCGAGGACGCGGAGGCGCAGGACGCGATGCTGTGCATCAACTCCGGCTCCCACCTCGACGACCCGGACCGCTTCAAGTTCGACGGCACCGGCTACTACATCAAGCCGGCCGCCGAGATGCGCGAGCTCTTCAAGGAGTTCCCCGAGGCGTGCGACAACACGCTGGAGATCGCCGAACGCTGCAACGTGATCTTCGACGACCACGAGGACGGCGCGTTCATGCCCCAGTTCCCCTGCCCGGAAGGCTGGGACGAGGCCTCGCTGTTCCTCAAGAAGGTCGAGGAGGGACTGGAGCGCCGCTACGACGGCAACGTGCCCGAACACGTGTCGAAGCAGGCGGACTACGAGTGCGGCATCATCTGCCAGATGCAGTTCTGCGGCTACTTCCTCGTCGTCGCCGACTACATCCAGTGGGCGAAGGACCACGACATCATGGTCGGCCCCGGCCGAGGCTCCGCCGCAGGCTCGATGGTCGCCTACGCGATGGGCATCACAGAGCTCGACCCGCTGGAGCACGGCCTCATCTTCGAGAGGTTCCTCAACCCGGAACGCGTCTCCCTGCCGGATATCGACGTCGACTTCGACCCGGACGGCCGCCTCGACGTGATCAACTACTGCGGCGAGAAATACGGCCACGACAAGGTCGCCCAGTGCGTGATCTACGGCGTCATCAAGACCAAGCAGGCGCTGAAGGACTCGGCGCGCATCATGGGCTACGAGTTCTCGATGGGCGAGAAGGTCACCAAGGCGCTGCCGCCGTCGAAGAACGGCAAGGACGCGTCGCTCAAGGAGATCTTCGACCCCACGTCGAAGCGCTTCGCCGAGGCGCGCGAGTTCCGCGAACTGTACGAATCCGACCATGACGCGCACCAGATCGTCGACAAGGCGAAGACCATCGAGGGCCTGATCCGCCAGACCGGCGTGCACGCCTGCGCCACGATCATGGGAAGCGCGCCGATCACCGACACGTCGCCGCTGCTGGAACGCACCGACGGCACCGTCACGACCACGTTCGAATACCATACGTGCGAGACGCTGGGCCTGGTCAAGATGGACTTCCTCGGCCTGTCCAACTTGACGGTCATCCAGGACACGCTGAAGAACATCGTCGCCAACGGCAAAGAGGCGATCGACTACACGAAGATCCCGCTCGACGACAAGCCCACCTACGAGCTGCTGTCGCGCGGCGACACGCTCGGCGTGTTCCAGCTCGATTCCGACGGCATGCGCTCGCTGCTCAAGATGCTCAAGCCCGACAACTTCAACGACATCTCCGCATTGATCGCCCTGTACCGACCGGGCCCGATGTCGATGGAATCGCACATCAACTACGCGAAGCGCAAGAACGGCCTGCAGAAGATCACGCCGATCCACCCGGAGCTCGACGAGCCGTTGAAGCAGGTGCTCGACGAGACGTACGGCCTGATCATCTACCAGGAGCAGGTGCAGTCCGCCGCGCGAATCCTCGCCGGCTACTCGCTCGGCAAGGCCGACGTGCTCCGACGCGCCATGGGCAAGAAGAAGCCGGAGGTGCTGGCCAAGGAGAAGGTGCCGTTCTTCGCCGGCATGAAGGAGCACGGCTATTCGGAGGAGTCCGCGCAGGCCGTGTGGGACATCCTCGTCCCGTTCTCCGGATACGCGTTCAACAAGGCGCACTCCGCCGCCTACGGCCTCATCTCGTACTGGACCGCGTACCTGAAGACCCACTACCCGGTCGAGTTCATGGCCGCGCTGCTCCAGGGCACGAAGGACAACAAGGACAAGACCGCCCTGTATCTGGGCGAGGCGCGCCGCATGGGCATCCAGGTGCTCTCGCCGGACGTCAACGAGTCGCAGCTCGCGTACTCGGCCGTCGGCGACGTCGTGCGCTTCGGCCTCGGCGCGATCCGCAACGTGGGCGACAAGGCGGTGGCCGACATCATCGCCGAACGTTCCGGCGGACACGGCAAGTACGTGAACTTCATGGACTTCATCCGTCGCGTGCCGTTGACCGCGCTCAACAAGCGTCTCGTCGAATCGCTGATCAAGGCGGGCGCGTTCGATTCGATCGACCCGAACCGCCGCGCCCTGTTCCAGATTCACGAGACCGCCATCGATTCGGTCGTCGGATTGAAGCGCAAGCAGGCGGAGGGCCAGTTCGACCTGTTCTCCGACGACGAGGACGGCGGCGCCGAGGCGATGGGCGACGCGGACGTCACCGTGCCCGACATCGAGGATTGGGACAAGAAGACCCGCCTCAACTTCGAACGGGAGATGCTCGGCCTGTACGTGTCCGACCATCCGCTCTCCGGCATGACCGCCGTGCTCGCCGGCCTGCGCGAGATGTCGATCGCGCATCTCATCGACCGGGCGAAGACGATGGGGGAGGGCCAGCAGGTCACGCTCGCCGGCATCGTCACCAAGGTCGACAAGCGCGTCTCCAAGAAGGGCAACCCGTGGGCGCTCGTCACCATCGAGGATCTCGAGGCGTCCATCCAATGCCTGTTCTTCGGCAAGGTGTACGAGGCGGCCGCGCCGAACCTCAAACAGGACGAGGTCGTGCAGGTGCGCGGCCAGGTGGAGCTGCGCGACGAGGCCGTCTCGCTCCGGGCCACCGAGCTCGACGTGCCGTCGCTCGAGGCGGAGGACGAACGGCCGGTCGTCATCACCCTGCCCGAGGTGGCGCTGAGCCGCGAGCACGTCATGCAGCTCGGCCAGGTGCTCACCAACCATCCCGGGTACTGCGAGGTGAAACTCGCCATCGTGGACGGCGACGGCAAGGCCGAGGTCCTCACGTTCGGCGACCGGTTCCGTGTGAAACGCGACACCTCGCTGTTCGCCGAACTGAAGATCCTGTTCGGCCCCAGCTGCCTGCCCGCCGCGTAGCGCCGGGGCGGCGCGCGCTACCGGCGGCGGAGGGGCTTGAGCTCGAAGACCTCGTCGGACTGGTCGGCGACGGCGGGGGAGTGCGTCACGATGATGACGCATTTGCCCTCCTCATGGGCGAGCGAGCGGAAGATTGCCATGATGTCGTCCTGCGTGGCCATGTCCAGGTTGCCGGTCGGCTCGTCCGCCAGGATGATGTCCGGATCGTAGCCGAGCGCGCGGGCGATCGCCACGCGCTGCTGCTCGCCGCCCGACAGGTGCAGGATGCGTTCGTTCGCGTATTCGGCGGGCAGCCTCACCTTGGCGAGCAGTTCGACGACGATATCGTGCTTCGGTCTGTCGAAGGTCTTGCCGGACGCCTCCATCGACAGGGTGATGTTCTCCTCGACGGTCAGGGCTGGCAGCAGGTTGAAGCTCTGGAAGATCACGCCGATGTCGTGGCTGCGGAACCGGTAGCGGTCCGATTTCGCCAGATCGGCGCCGTTGTAGAGGATGCGGCCCTCGGTCGGGCCGGTGAGCCCGGACAGCAGCGAGAGCACGGTGGTCTTGCCGGCGCCGGACGGGCCGACGATCGCGGTCACGGCGCCGGCGTGGAAGCCGCGGCTCAGGTCGTCGACGACCTTCTTGCCGCCCTTCGTGTACGAGTAGGACACGTGGTCCATCTCCAGGACGGTGCGGGGTCCGGGGGTCGGGGCGGCGGCTTCCGTGGTATCGACGGTTTCGACGATTGTGGTTTCGGTGGTCATGTGATGTCCTTTCGGGAATGGGGGTCTCTCCCCCAGTCGGCTTCGCCGACAGCCCCCTCGTCAGAGGGGGCCGATACTTTACGGGTCAGGAGCGGTCGGCGAGGATCTGGAGCGGTTCGTAGCGGATGATCGCGACGATGCCGGCCAGGGCGGAGACGAGCGTCAGCGCGAGGCCGATGAGCACGAGCTGACCGACGACCTTGAGGTTCACGGTCGCGTCGATCTCGCTCACATAGTCGACTGCCTGCGAGAATCCGCCGGGGCCGCCCTGGCCTCCGGAACGCGCCGGCTGGGAGGATTGCGCATCGGAGGAGGAGCCGGAATCCGAGGAACCGTTCGAGGAGCCGTTGGACGATGACGAATCATCCGAGGAGGAATCGGACGAGGAGGAGCCGTTCGAACCGCCGGGCGCGCCGGGCATGTCCGCGGCACGGCCGAACTGGGCCTGACGGCTCGACGCCTCGGACTCCTGCGAGGAGACCTGCTGGGCGAGCAGCTGGTTCGAGACGGGTACCGAGGCCGCGGCGCCGCCGGCCACGCCGAGCGCGATGCCGATCATCGTGACGATGAGCAGCTCGACGACGAACTGGGCGGCGACCTTCGATTTGCGGATGCCGATGGCGGTGAGCACGCCCACCTCGTATTTGCGTTCGCGCACGTTGAACAGGTTGAGGACGACGAGCACCACGGCGCCCACGGCCAGCACGATGATCAGCAGGGTCAGCGCGAACTTGGCGAGGTTGTCGAGCGGCACGAGGCTGGACTCGTAGTTCTCGACGTCGGCGGAGGAGACGGTGTACGTGTCGTCGAGGCCCGCCTTCTCGACGTCCTTGACGAACGTCTCGTAGTCGTCCTTGCCGCCCAGCACGTAGGTGAAGTTCAGCTGGGTGCGGGAGGCGGAGGTCTGCGTGGTGGAGGAGTCCGAGGAGGAGGAATCGGACGAGGAATCGGAGGAGCCGGACGATTCGGTGGACAGGCCGAGCTTCTTCAGCGTGCTCACCGACGTGTAGATCGCGTTGTCCGGATCGGAGGAGGTGCCGCCCATCGGGCCGTTCGCGCCCGTGTTCGACGAGGTCGCGTTCTTGTAGATGCCGACGATGGTCAGCTCGTAGGTCGTGTCGTCTCCGGACAGGTCGGCCACGGTGATCGTGTCGCCCACCTTGAGCCCGTTGAAGTCGGCGAGCGCCTTGGAGACGATCACGTCGCCGTCGCTGGAGGAGCCGTAGCCGAACACCTTGCCGCTGGACATCGTGAACGTGCCGTTCTCCGCGGCGGCGACGGCCTCGTCGGAGGAGAATCCGACGAGCGAGAAGTCGCCGGAGTCCATGCCCATGCCGCCGCCTTGGCCGCCCATGCCGCCCGGACCGCCGCCTTGGCCGTCGCCGCCCTGCGCGTCGCCGGACGCGGCGGAGTCGGATGAGCCGGAGCCGGATGAGGCGGACGACGAGGAGTCGGTGGAGTTCGCCTCATTCGACGTGGTCGATTCGACCGGCTGGAACGCGTCGGTGCCGTTCACGGACGTGGTCTCCGTGTAGTAGGTGCCCACGTCGACGCTGGCCGCCTTCGCGTATTTCTCATAGTCGGCGAGGGAGAGCGCGCTCTGGTCGAGCGCGTCGCGCATCGATCCGAAATCGGGCTGCTTGGATGAGCCCGACGAATCCGAGGAGTCGGACGAATCCGACGAGGAGGCCTGTTTCGCCTTGCTCATCATCGCCTCGCGGTCCACGCCGATCGTGGCGGTGACGCTCGTCGAGGCGAGGCCGGTCTCGCGCGCGGTCTCGGCGGCGTTCCTGATGGACAGCCCGATCGTCGCGGCCGCAGCGATGATTGCCACGATGACGACGATGAGGATGTTGCGTCCCTTGTTGCGCACGACCGATCGCCATGCGTTCTTCAACACGAACATGGGTGTTCCTTTTTCGCTTCCATGCGCCGGGCCCTGCGCCCCACGCCACGGCTCCAGCATGCGGCGCGGGCATGGAAGCGCCCTTGCCGCATGCTGAAGGTCTCCCGGTGCGATCGGCGTGGAAATCAGGGGAGTTTCCTGAACGCGCGCTGGAAGCTAGTCGGCGGCACGCGTCATGCGCGTGTTCCCGTCGCCGGCCGCGTCGGCCTGGGGCTGTGCGGCGCGGGTGGTGATGCGGCCCTCGTAGTAGTGGGTCTCCTTGAGTTCGCCGTCGATGACGTCCGCGAAATGCTTCTCGTGCGTGATCATCGGCGTACCGCCGAGATCCGAGGCGTTCTGGTAGGCGGCCTGATGGTATTTGAGCCAGTGGGTCATCTCCTTCGTCTCGGACGGGTCCTGGACGGGGGCCGCCGCGTACGGGCTGTCGCCCCAGACGCCGGAATCGATGCCGGGCACGCATACGCCGTCCTCGCCGACCTGCGGCCCGTCGACGTCCGGCGCCGGTTCGAGCGTGCCCCGGATCGTCAGCCAACGCTCGTCCGCCGGGTTCTCGGCGCCGTCCAGCGCGGCGACGAATTCGTCCTCGATCTCGATGCTCGTCACCCACGTGTCTTCGGGGATCGGATGGTTCGCGATCGGCGATCCGGCGGTCACGATGTGCTCGATGTCGAACCGTTCCGATTCGTCGGAGGCGATCGCCGCGGCCACGATGCCTCCCTGCGAGTGCCCGATGATCGCCACCGGCTCGTCCGGCCGGATGCCCGCCTGCTCCATCGCCTCGACCACCATGCGCGCGCTGTCGGCGCGCCGCCGTCGCTCGGGGTCGTCGCTCATCAGCTCGATGTTCTGCTCCCATCCGAATGGGGAATCCCATTGGCCGTCCGTGCCGGGCACGGTGACCAGCCAGGCGTTGGAGCCGTCCGCCTTCTCGTAGCGCTGCACCGCCACCGTGCCGTAGACGAGCCCGGAATCGAGGTCGACCTTGCCGAGCCGCTCCTCGCCGAGCCGGCGCAGGTTCTCCAACGATTCGCCGACCGACGACGAGCCGCGCACCACGTCCGCGCGGGCGTCGACGCGTCTGACGGTCAGCGTGTTCCCTTGGTAGAGGTCCTTGATGGGGCCGGACCATTTGCCGATTTTGCCGGCCGCCTGGTTCACCTCGTCCGTATGCACCACGCCCTTGCCGATCTCCACGCCGGCGATCTTCGCCGCGATGCCCGACACGTAGCCTTCCTGGAACTGCGCCGTGATCCACGAGGCGTATCCGGGCGTGTAGGCGTGCTCCGCACCCATGCCGTAGAGGAGACCGCCGGAGATGCCGCCGATCATGGCCGCCGTGGCCCATACGGGGCTGGCCTGCGTGATCGCCTGCGTGAGTTCGGTGACGACGCGCCGCGACTGGCGTTCGGCATCCGAATACAGCGCGTTGGCGCGCACGAGCAGATCCTCCATGCCGCGGATCTTCGCGCACGTGTCGTTGATCTCGGCGGCGCGCCGCTGGCATGCGGCGATGAGCCCGTCGTAGGGGAGCGTCGTATGCTCCTTGCCGGCCATCGACGCTGCTCCGGAGGAGAGCACCGGGCACAGGGGCACGCTCGCACGGTCCGATGCGATGTCGGTGGCGGCCTTCGACCAGGCGAGCGCATGGGCGGTGAGTTCGCTGGAGGCGTCCCGCAGCGCGGCCTGCGCGGCTTGGAACTCCTCGACGGTGGCGGGCGCGGACTGGTGCCCGCCGTGGATGCGCGATACGATCTGCCAGCCCATGTCACGCCTCCGCCATGCGGGCCGTGGCGGCCGCGTCGTCGTCGTGCATGTCCAAAGGCGTGCCCAGGGTCCGCAACCGGTCGCGGAACAGGGAGGCGGCGTTGCCCTCCCAGTCGAGGCCGGTGCATGAGGCGAGCGCCTCGCGTACGAGCCCGGTCACGCGCGGCGTGTCCACGGCGACGGCCGCGATGCGCCCGCGGCTGGTCCGCACCGCCTCATGGCAGCGGCACGAATCGTCGAACATGGGTTTCGGCTGGAGGCCGAACGAGGGGGAGCCGGCGGCGGACGACGCGAACATGCGCATCGTGCCCGGGAATGTGGTGGTCAGCGTGTTCATACCGCCATTGAACGGGAACGGCCGGCTCCACGTCCAGCCGGAACGGGGGCTGTGGTCGGAGCCCCCGTTATCCACCATTCGTCCGGTGGCTTGACGGAAAACCGCCGGCGCTACCAGGGTTTGGTGGTCTGGGTCTTGGCGGTGTCCTTCTTGGTCCCGTCGTCGTTCTTCGTGGTCGAATCCGACGGCGTGGACTGCTGGTTCGCCTTGAGCAGCTCCTCGACCTGCCGTTTCTGCTTGGCGGTGAGTCCGCCGCCCTTCTTCGCGTTCCTCGACGCGCCGGCGCCGGTTCCCGAGCCGGCCGCCGCCGTGTCCGACGTGGATTCGCCCTTCAGCTTGGCGACCTCCTTGACGGTGCGGCTCGTGAGCTTCCTCGACACCTGTCGGTTCTGGCTGATCGACTGCCTCACCGAGGGGAACAGCAGGAACGACAGCGCGCCGGCGTCGTCGAACTGGGCGTCGGTCTGCTGCTGCCCCGCGCTCAACGCGTCGAGGTCCACGTCGGACTTGCCGGCCGTCTTCAGGTTCTCGTTCAACGCGGCGGTCGCCTCGTTGTAGCGCATGACCGCCACGAGGTTCACGCCGGCCACGCCCGCCGCGCACAGGGCTAGCACGGCCAGCACGGCGAGCAGCACGCGCACGCCCATCGGCGCGCGCGCCGCCGGTCTGGGATCCCCGGCGTCCTGCGCCCGTTCACGTGCCTTCACGCTCATATGAGCCTCCTTGACAGTGCGAACTGCGCGCCCGCCTCCCAAGCGAGCAGCAGCGCGACGGCGATGGCGACCGGCCAGACGACCGGCGTCACCCTCGTGCGCTCCTTGCGCGTGTTCGTCATCTTCCACTTGTTGCTGGTCTTCGACGACTTCGCCGTGGCCATCGTGTCCGTGGCGTCCACCTTCGCGTAGGTGCCGCCCATCTCGTCGGCGATGTCCTTGAGATTGCCCTCGTCCATCTTCGACACGCCCGGCTGGCCGGTGTCCGGATCGGTGACCCACTCCTGGGAGTCGGCGTCGCCGTCCGCGGACACGCCGTCCGCGATCTTCGGGATGTTGCCGCCCTCCGTGGAGCCGACGCCCACGGTGAACGAGTCGTCGAGGTAGCTGCGCAGCGAGGAGAACGTGCGTCGCGCCTTCGACGAGGTCTGCTCGCCGTCGGTGATCACGTACAGCACGACCGCATCATCCGGATGTTGGTCGCGGATCTGCTTCAGCGTGGTGACCAGCTGGTCGAGCGGCGCGTCCAGCGACGATCCGGACGACACGCTCGTCGCCTCCGGCGCGAGCGTGTTCGCCCAGCTGCGGATCGCCGGCGCGTCGGGCGTCAACGGCACGTCGAGCGTGCCGGACGCGCCGAAGCGCAACGCGGCGAAACTGGAGTCCGCGTACATCGTCGTCAGGTCGTCGACCGCCCTGTGCGCCGCCTCCAGACGCGTGATCGCCTCGTCGGAGCCGTAATGCGCGTCCGTGACGGCCATCGAGCCGGTCACGTCGACGGCGACCACCACGTCCGTCGCGTTCACGGCGCGCGACGTGGTCGACGAGACCATGGACGGGGTGAGCACGGCGAATCCCGTGAGCAGGCAGATGAGCGCGCGCCGCACGCAGGAGGCGAGCGTCTCGTCGCCGGCCGCGTGCCGCGCGTGACGCACGACGCCGACGACGGCGAACGCGAGCATCGCCAGCGCGATCGCGCCGCCGACCGGCCATCCGAACGCGGGGGAGAGCGTCCATACCGAATTCATCGCCTCAACCTCCAGACCACGAGCAGCCACAACGCGACCACGACGGCCAACGCCGCCTCGAACCATACGGGATCGTCCACCAGCGCCGCCTGGTTCGCGCTGCGGCTCTTCGCCGAACGCCGCTCGTCGATGTCGCGCACCAGCTCGTCGACGCTCGCGCCGTTCGACTGCGTGAGAAACACGCCGCCATGCGATTCGATCAGGTCCTTCATCCGCGTGGTCGTCTCCTCGCCTTCGCTCTGGCTGGGACCGGAGAACAGGCCGTCCACCGTGATCTTCGCGCTCTTCGTCAGGTCCAGCGCCTGCTCGAGCGTGTACGTCGGCGTGCCGGACACCACGTTGTCGGTGGCGAGCACAATCGACGCGGCGCGCGTGCGCGAGACGTCGGAGTCGTCGGACGAGGACGAGCCGTAGGCGAATCCGGGCAGCATCGCCGCGCAGGAGACCACGCCGTCGCCGATCAGCGACGTCGTGTCCTTGCGGTTCTGCGTGCCCTCCAGCCAGTCGGCGATCCGCTGGTAGTCGGCATCGCTCATCTTGTCGATGTCGTCCTGCGATTCGACGCCCTTCAACGCCTTCGACGCGGCGTCGAGCTGCTCGGCGACCAGATCGTAGTCGTCGGTCAGCGGGAACACGGTGCGCGAGGTCGAGTTGAAGATGCTCATGCCGATGCGCTCGCCCTCGAAATGGCCCACCAGATCGCGGTACGTGTCGATCACCTGGCGGTCATAGGGCAGCGTCGAGCCGGACACGTCGAGGCACAGGACGATGTCGCGGCTCGACGAACGCTCCTCGCTCACGTCCACCGTCGCCGGACGCGCGACCATCGCAATCGCGACGGCGAGCGCGATGACGACGAGCGCGGCGGCGCACCGGTTCAGACGGCGCCACCTGCGGAACAGCGTCGAGGCGCGTTCCGTGTTGAGGTCGTCGTCCAGCGTGAACACGCGGATCGTGTCCATCCGATGCCGGCGCGACGACAGCGCGACGATCAGGATGACGATCGCGGCCGCGGCGAGCGCGCCGGCGAGCGCGGCCCACGGCCATTGCCATGACAGCTGCATCAGCGTCCCCACCTTTCCACGAGATTCGACACCCACCCGGCAGCCTCCTCGACGTTCGCCTCGCGGGCGCGCGCGTTGACTGCGGCGTCGGCGAATTCGGGCGGGTAGAGCGCGGCGATCGTCATGCGCAGCAGGTCCAGCCCGCCGCGCACGGACGGGTCGCGCGGCTCGGTGCGGATGTCCGTCAGCGTATGCGCGGTCAGGTCGCGGCCCGTCGATTCGGAGGCGAAGTCGCGTGCGATCGCCGCCAGTTCGGCGAACGCGTCCTCACGGTCGAGTTCGCCGGCCGCGTGCCGGGACACCACGTCGTCGATGCGCGCGCGCCACGCCGCCTTGTCGCCGGCGGCGCTGTGCGCGCCGCGCGGGCGCGACTTGGCGCGGGTCCTCCTCGGTCGGGAGAGCAGCGCCACGCATACGACGAGCGCGGCGGCGATCAGCAGGAACGCCGCCAGCATGGCGATGAACGGCCCGGTCATGTCGATCTGGCCCGCGGGCGTCAGGTCGTCCGATTTCACCGCGAGCGTCACGCGGGAGACGGCTCCCGCCGCGTTCAGCAGATGATCCGCGCTCATGCGGCACCTCCCATCGGGGCGAGGCCGGCCGGGGCGCGCAGATGGTTCGCCGTGTTGCCCGCCAGCGCGCGGGAGACGAGGCGGACGAACGCGTCGAACATGGCCTCGCTGGATGCGGCGCGGATCATGTGGCCGTCCGCGCGCCTGAGTTCGCGCTCCAGGGCGGCGGCCATGTAGGCGCGGTGCGTGTCCACCTCGGCCGCGGCGCGCGCGTCGGCGAGGAACGCGGGCAGACGCCGCGATCCCATGCCGTCGAGCACGCCCACCGTGCGGGCCGCGGAGAACGGGTTCACGGTGGCCACGTCGATGAGGACGATCGGATGCGTGCGCGCCACCTGGCGCAGCGCCTTCAGCTGGCCCTCGGCCAGCGCGTGCTCGTCGGTGGCGAGCACGATCAGCGCGTGGGGGTCCTTGATGCGTCTCGCATAGGCGAGCAGGGCGTCGATGTTGCGCGGATGGTCCCAGCCGCGGTCCAGCGACTCGTCGAGCGTGCGCTCGAACTGGGCGAACCCGCCGTTGAACGGCAGACGGGTGATGCTGGCCGCGTCGGAGAGCACCAGCGACAGGTCGTCGGAACGGCGCAGCGACAGGGCCGCGAACATGCGCAGCGCGTTCGCCGCCACTTCGAAGGCGCGTTCGCCCGACTCGCAGGCCCCGGTCATCTCGCGGCCCACGTCCAGCAGCATCCATACGCGCGAGGTCACCTGACGCTCGCGGCGGACCACCATCGGACGGCCCTGGCGGGCGCTCGTCTTCCATTCGATCAGACGCGCCTCGTCGCCGGGCTCGTAGGCGCGCACGTCCATCAGCTCGTCGGAGCCGCCCGGACGCCGCGACGCATGCTCGCCCTCGATCACGCCCAGCGCCTTGCGCACGGTGGGCAGGCTCAGCCGCGTGCCCAACGCCTCAATCCTGGCCCTGATCGGATCGTCGGTTCGCGTGCCGATCATGGAACGGGGACCGCCTTGACGATGCGGTCGACGACCTGGTCGGCGGTCACGCCGTCCGCCAGCGCCTCGAACGTGAGCACGATGCGGTGGCGCATCACCTCGTGCGCCACCGACTTCACGTCCTCCGGGACCACGTAGTCGCGTCCCTTGAGCAGCGCGTTCGCCTGGCCGATGCGCGTCAGGGCGATCGAGGCGCGCGGCGAGGCCCCCAGCCTCACCAGCGAGCCCAGTCCCTGGATCGGGTGCGTGCCGGCGCCGCGCGACGTGGCCGCCAGATCGACCGCATACCGCATGATCGCGTCGGAGACGTGCACGCGACGGGCCGCCGCGCGCAGGAACTCCACGTCGCGGATCGACACCTGGTCGGCCGGCAGCTGCGCCGGATCGAACACGTCGGAGCCGCGGCGGGTGAGCAGCGCCAGCATGCGGCGCTCCTCGTCGGCCGTCGGATAGGTCATCACGGCCTTCATCATGAAACGGTCCATCTGGGCTTCGGGCAGCGTGAACGTGCCCTCCTCCTCGACCGGGTTCTGCGTGGCGATCACCATGAACGGCTTCGGCAGGGCGATGCGCTCGCCGCCGATCGTCGTCGCGCCCTCGGCCATCGCCTCGAGCATCGCCGACTGGGTCTTCGCGTTCGAACGGTTGATCTCGTCGAGCAGCACGAAGTTCGCGTGGATCGGGCCGATCTGCGTGGTGAAGCGCTGCGAGGCGAAGTCGAACACCTGGGTGCCCACCAGATCGGAGGGCATGAGGTCGGGCGTGCACTGCACGCGCTTGAACGTGCCCGACACGGAGGTCGCGAGCGTCTGCGCGGCCGTCGTCTTGGCCAGGCCCGGCACCGATTCGATGAGGATGTGGCCGCCCGCCACCAGGGTGAGGATCAACGATTCACGCAGATTGTCCTGTCCGACGAGCGTCTGGGCGAAGCGCGCGCGGATGCGGTCGGCCAGCGCCGCCGCCCGCTTCACGTCGTCCGCGGCGATCGCGCTCGCGGCCGTGGGCGCCGGCGCGGGGACCCGCATGCCGGCGGGTTGAGGGGGCATCTGTGGATTCGGAGGGAAAATTGCCATGCGTTCCACTCTAACCACGTGCGATGACCGCGCATCCTGACAATCGGCTGGATGCGCGGCCGTCGGCGGTCAGGCGAGACGCCAGTCGATCGGGTCGGCCCCCATGGCCGTGAGCGCCTGGTTGGCGCGCGAGAACGGATGAGAACCGAAGAAGCCGCGCGAGGCGGACAGCGGGGAGGGGTGCGGGGACTTGATGATGACCGCGTTGGTGAGCAGCGGCTCGAGCGTCTGCGCGTTGCGGCCCCACAGGATCGCGACAAGCGGACGCGGCTTGCCGGTCTCCGGGTCGACGCGGGCGTTCAGCGCGCGGATGGCCGCCTCGGTGACCTCCTCCCAGCCTTTGCCCTGATGCGAGTTCGGCCTGCCGACGCCCACGGTCAGGCACCTGTTGAGCAGCAGGACGCCGCGTTCCGTCCACGGCGTCAGGTCGCCGTTGGACGGCATGGGCACGCCGAGGTCGTCGGTCATCTCCTTATATATATTGGCCAGGCTCTTCGGCAGGGGGCGGACGTCCGGCGCCACGCAGAAGCTCAGGCCCACCGGGTGGCCGGGCGTGGGGTACGGGTCCTGTCCGACGATCAGCACCTTGATCGAATCGAACGGGATCGTGAACGCCCGCAGGATGTTGTGCGCGGCCGGCAGCCAGTGCCGTCCGGCGCGGTTCTCCTCGCGCAGGAAGTCGCCCATGCGGTGGATCGTGGGCTCGACGTCGGCCAGAGCCGCCGCCCAGCCGGGTTCGACGAGTTCGCTCAGCGGTTTGATTTCGCTCATGGCTTCACACTCTACCCGCATCCCGCCTCGCGCCGCGGCCATGTGCGCATGGCGTGGGCATGACACGGTGGGGCGTTCCGTTCGGGCGGTCATGCCGTTACACTCGGTGGGTAGTGTGACGAATGGAGGACAAGGCACCATGGCGAAAAGCGAGAAGGACCAGGCCGATTCCTACGAACCGGACGCGTTCGACAATCCGCCGAAGGGACCGGCGGGCATGCACCGTGGCGTGCGCTCGGCCGCGGCGCGGTTCGCGCCGTTCGTCGTGGTCGTCCTGGTGTCGGCGCTGTGCGGCGTCGGCGCGTGGGGCGTCTTCTCCGGCGAGTTCGGCAAGGTGAGGATGCCGTGGTCGCAGACCTCCTCCTCGTCCGCCTCGTCGTCTTCGTCCTCCTCTTCGGCCGCGGCCGCGGCAAAGAAGAAGGCCGCCGCCGCCAAGAAGAAGGCGGCCGAGGAGGCGGCGGCGAAGAAGGCCGCCGAGGAGAAGAAGGCCGCCGAGGAGGCGGCCGCGGCCGACCAGCAGGCGCAGGCCGACCAGCAGGCGCAGCAGCAGGCCGCCCAGCCCGACAAGACCAAGGGCGTGACCGTCATCAACGGCACCGGCGTCTCGGGCTACGCCGCCACCAAGCAGTCGGTGCTCGCCTCCGCCGGATACACGAACGTCGTCGCGTCCAATCCGACCGGCACCCTGCCGTCCGCCACCGTGGTGTGGTACGAGTCCGACGCGGACAAGGCCACCGCGGACGACGTGGCCTCCACGCTCGGCATCACGAACGTGCAGCAGGCCAGCGGCCTCGGCGGTTCGATCGTCGTCGTACTGATGAGCTGACCGGATCGTGGACGCGGTTCCGCCCCCGTCGGGTCCTCGTCCATGTTCCGTTCCATTTTTCCGGCCGCCTTGTTGTCGTTGACATGGGTCGCGTCTATACTGTCCCTTTAGTCGCGAGGCGGGGGGAGCGCGGTGTTGTAGTTCTTTATTCCCTCCGTGTCGGGAGAGATTACAGCTCACACAGCTAAGGGAAGTGCAACATGGCGCAAGGAACCGTAAAGTTTTTCAGTAATGGCAAGGGGTACGGCTTCATCACACCGGACGGTGGCGGTGACGACGTGTTCGTCCATTATTCCGTGATCTCGGGCGAGGGATTCAAGACCCTCGATGAAGGCGACAAGGTCGAATACGAGGCCGAGAAGGGCCCGAAAGGCATGCAGGCCACCAAAGTCACCAAATTGTGAACGACACGATGTGGCTTTCGTGACATCGCCCACCATGAGATCCCTAGGTTCGTGAGGTTGAGGATTCGGACCCCTCAGGTTTGCCCCGGTCGGTATGACGGGGCTTTTTTCATGCCCGGACGGGCCGACGGGGCCGCCGGTCAAGCCGAAAGCGCAATCGCATGGAAGCGTGTTGGCACTCGACGGGGTGGAGTGCTAATCTCATGGTTAGCACTCGGAGGTCGGGAGTGATAACCGGTGGCTGACGGCCGGCGGTCACGGATGGCCATACGGGTGGATATCGGTACACCAGCCATTTGGAGGATGAACACAACCATGGCAAAGATCATTGCGTATGATGAGGATGCCCGTCAGGGTATGCTGGAGGGCCTCGACAAGCTCGCCAACACCGTGAAGGTCACGCTGGGCCCGAAGGGCCGCAACGTCGTGCTCGACAAGACCTACGGCGCGCCGACCATCACCAACGACGGCGTCTCCATCGCCAAGGAGATCGACCTTGAGGATCCGTACGAGCGCATCGGCGCCGAGCTGGTCAAGGAAGTCGCCAAGAAGACCGACGACGTCGCGGGCGACGGCACCACCACCGCCACCGTGCTGGCCCAGTCCCTCGTGCATGAGGGCCTGAAGAACGTGGTCGCCGGCTCCAACCCGATCGCGCTGCGCCGTGGCATCGAGAAGGCCTCCGACGTCATCGTCAAGGAGCTCATCGCCGCCGCCAAGGACGTCGAGACCAAGGACCAGATCGCCGCGACCGCCACCATCTCCGCCGCCGATCCGGAAGTCGGCGAGAAGATCGCCGAGGCCCTGGACAAGGTCGGCCAGGACGGCGTCGTCACCGTCGAGGACAACAACCGCTTCGGCCTGGACCTCGAGTTCACCGAGGGCATGCGCTTCGACAAGGGCTACATCGCCCCGTACTTCGTCACCAACGCCGACGACCAGACCGCCGTGCTCGAGGATCCGTACATCCTGCTGACTTCCGGCAAGGTGTCCAGCCAGCAGGACGTCGTCCACGTGGCCGAGCTGGTCATGAAGACCGGCAAGCCGCTGCTGATCATCGCCGAGGACGTCGACGGCGAGGCGCTGCCGACCCTCATCCTCAACAACATCCGCGGCACCTTCAAGTCCTGCGCCGTCAAGGCCCCGGGCTTCGGCGACCGCCGCAAGGCCATGCTCCAGGACATGGCCATCCTGACCGGCGCCCAGGTCGTCTCCGACGAGCTCGGCCTCAAGCTCGACTCCGTCGACGTCTCCGTGCTCGGCCACGCCAAGAAGGTCATCGTCTCCAAGGACGAGACCACCATCGTCCAGGGTGCCGGCTCCAAGGAGGACATCGACGCCCGCGTGGCCCAGATCCGCGCCGAGATCGAGAACACCGACTCCGACTACGACCGCGAGAAGCTGCAGGAGCGTCTCGCCAAGCTGGCCGGCGGCGTCGCCGTCATCAAGGTCGGCGCGGCCACCGAGGTCGAGGCCAAGGAGCGCAAGCACCGCATCGAGGACGCCGTGCGCAACGCGAAGGCCGCCATCGAGGAAGGCCTGCTGCCCGGCGGTGGCGTGGCCCTCGTCCAGGCCGCCAAGAAGGCCGAGTCCGATGAGGCCGTCACCTCGCTGACCGGCGAGGAGGCCACCGGCGCCGCCATCGTGTTCCGCGCCATCGAGGCCCCGATCAAGCAGATCGCCGAGAACGCCGGCGTCTCCGGCGACGTCGTGATCAACAAGGTCCGCTCCCTGCCGGACGGCGAGGGCTTCAACGCCGCCACCGACACCTACGAGGACCTGCTGGCCGCCGGCGTCACCGACCCGGTCAAGGTGACCCGTTCCGCCCTGCAGAACGCCGCCTCCATCGCCGGCCTGTTCCTGACCACCGAGGCCGTCGTCGCCAACAAGCCGGAGCCGAAGCCGGCCGCCCCGGCCGCCGGCGCCGACATGGGCTACTGATCGGAAGGCCGATCGGTTCCATCAGGTGACTGATTGAAGGGACCCGAGCGCATGGTTCGCCCATGTGCCCGGGTCCCTTCGTCGTATGCCTGCCAAGGTCACTGCGCGAAGAGGCGCGTGGCCTGGGATTCGGTCTCCGCGTAGAGCGTGGAGGCCTGCATCAGGGTGTTCTGGATTGACTCCAGCGACGTCTCCATCTGCTGCTGGGCGGCGCGCCACTGCTCGGCCACCGAGGTGAACTGCGTGGCCGCCGAGCCGCGCCAGGCGTCCTGCAGCGCGTTGAGGTTCGCGTACATGCCGGCGACGGCCTGCCTGATCTGGCTCACCGAGGCCTGCACGGCCGCGCTCGAAGCTTGGATCCTCTCGGAATCCACCTGGTATTGGGGCATCGTTGTCTCCTTTGCTTGCCGGGGATTGATTGTCTGTTGGCGCAACCGGTCGCTAAGGTGGAGTCTATGATGTCTGCACGAATGAGGAACGAGAAAACGGCCCCTGTGGTCGGAGCCCCCTGTGACGGCGTGTCGCCGATGGTGAAACGGCTTGTCTGCCTGCTTGCGGCGCTGATGTGCGCGATGTGGATAACCCCCGCGGCGCTCGCCGCGGACGCCCCCACCACCACCAACGACATCACCGACACGCAGAACCTGCTCGGCAAGAACGAATCGGCCGTGTCCGACGCGATGAAGCGCACCGAGCAGGAGACCGGCGTGCACGTGCGCCTCCTCTACATCGACACCTTCGGCACCAGCGACAAGTCCGCATGGGCGTCGACGGTGCTGGAATCCACCGACCCCGAGCCGAACACGGTGCTGCTCGCCGTGGCCTCCGGCGACGGCAGCCTCGTCGTATGCGTCTCCAAGAACTCCGACGAATGGCTCAACAACCAGAAGACCATCGATGCGCTGAGCGACGCCGCGATGAAGCCGCTCACCAAACAGGGGGCGCAGGACTGGCCGGGGTCGGCCACCGCCATGATGGACGAGATCAGGCAGCAGAAGCAGACCTCCACGAACACCGGCACGATGAAGATCGGCGTCATCGTCATGGGACTCGTGCTCGTCGTGCTGGTCGGCGTCATCGTCGTCACCGTGATCGTGCGCCGCCGCCGCGAGATCGGCAAGGACGCCGCGGCCGGGGAATCCGGGAAGACCGGGGAATCCGGGAAGACCGAGGGGAGTGCCGAGGAAGCGGAGTCCTCCGCTCCGATGCCGGAACCGACACCGACGACGGAACCGACACCGACGACGGAACCGGCTCCCGGACCGGCGGCCGGGGAGACCGCGGCATCCACGGCATCCGCGGCGCCCGAGGCGCCTGCGGAGGCGGAACGCCCGATGACGCGGCGCGAACTGCGTGAGGCGCGCAAGCGCAAGCGCGGCCTGTTCGGCCGCTGAACCCGCCCGGCCGCGCCCGGCATACCGCGGACGCGTCAGCAATCCACAGAGGCCTTTCAGGAAACCTACAGAGAAGCGGGTCATGCTGGGAGCCATGAGCAAGCCCATTGAAGCATCGATCGTCGTCGTGGACGACGAGCCGTCCATCCGTGAACTGCTGGTCGCCTCCCTGCATTTCGCCGGGTTCGAGGTGAACACCGCCGCCTCCGGTTCCGAGGCCATCGAGGTCATCGAGAAGGTCGAGCCCGACCTCATCGTGCTCGACGTCATGCTGCCGGACATCGACGGGTTCACCGTGACCCGCCGCATCCGGCAGGAGGGCATCGACGCGCCCGTGCTGTTCCTCACCGCGCGCGACGACACGCAGGACAAGGTCATGGGCCTGACCGTCGGCGGTGACGACTACGTGACCAAGCCGTTCAGCCTCGAGGAGGTCGTCGCCCGCATCCGCGCCATCCTGCGCCGCACGCGCGAGCAGGTGGAGGACGATCCGATCATCCGCGTCGGCGACCTCGAGATCAACGAGGACTCCCACGACGTGACCCGCGCCGGCCAGACCGTGGACCTGAGCCCCACCGAATACAAGCTGCTGCGCTACCTCATGGACAACGCCGGACGCGTGCTGTCCAAGGCGCAGATCCTCGACCACGTGTGGCAGTACGACTGGGGCGGCGACGCGGCCATCGTCGAAAGCTACATCTCCTACCTGCGCAAGAAGGTCGACGGCGTCATGGTCGAAGGCGAGGACGGCGAGAAGCACAAGGTCACGCCGCTCATCGAGACCAAGCGCGGCATCGGCTACATGATCCGCGAACCGAAGTCATGATCGTGCAGCCGCAGTTCCCGCCGAAGAACGGATCCGGCCCCGCCATGCCGCGCGCCGCCCTCCTGAAGCCGCCGAAGGCCACGGGATGGCGGCGCGTGCCGCGCTTCTTCCTCGACCATCTCGACCGCGTCTCGCTGAGCGCCAAGCTCGTCGCCTGCACGCTCGTCGTGCTCATCGTCGGCACGGTCGGCATCTCCGCGTCCATCCGTCAGCTGGTCAGCAGCTACCTGCTCGAGAAGACCGACTCGCAGATCACCTCCCAGCGCGAACTCGTGATGCGCGGCAGCTCGCTGCTCACGGACTCCGACCTGAAGAACTACGGCCTCAACACCTACTTCCTCCAGATCCGCCACGCCAAGGACGGCAAACTCACCGGGCAGATCGACACGCGCCTGTACCCGATACTCGAGGACAGCGTCGTGACCATCCCCGACCTGCCGTCCAACGACGAAATCACCGACGACATGCTCGGTCAGCCGTACACCACCGGCGCCATCGTCACCACCGTCGCGCGCATGAACGCCGCCTCCTCGTCGGGCTCATCGGGTTCATCCGGCGGCACGTCGTCGTCCGACTCCTCCGGCGCGGCATCCGACGGGACGTCGTCCGGCGCCGACGGGGCCGATGGATCCAACGGCTCCAACGGCAATGCCGGCGACAGTCCGTCCGAAACGGGCGGCGCCCCCGGCGGCCCCGCCGTCGTGACGTCCACGCCCAGCAGCAAGACCCTCGACCAGGCCGCCGCGCCGTGGCGCGTCGCCGCATACCAGTGGTACGGCCTCGACGGCAGCTACCGGGGCATCGTGTTCATCGGACTGTCGCTGTCCGATCAGATCGACATCATCGACACGCTCACCAAATACTGCGCGATCGTCGGCATCGCCATCGTGCTGCTCGGCGGCTCGCTCGCCGCGCTCATCATCCAGCGCACGCTCGATCCGCTCAAGCGCATCGAGAAGACCGCCGCGAAGATCGCCGCCGGAGACCTCACCCAGCGCGTGCCATGGGCGCCCGAGAACACGGAGCTCGGCTCGCTCGCCGTCTCGCTCAACACGATGCTCGCGCGCATCGAGAAAAGCTTCCACGAACAGGAGCAGACGACGGCGAAGATGAAACGCTTCGTCTCCGACGCCAGCCATGAGCTCAGGACCCCGCTCGCCGCCATCCACGGCTACGCCGAGCTGTACACGATGCAGCGCGGCATGCCGGGCGCGCTGGAACGCGCCGACGAATCCATCGCCCACATCGAGAAATCCAGCCAGCGCATGACCGTGCTCGTCGAGGACCTGCTCTCCCTCGCCCGCCTCGACGAGGGGCGCGGCATCGACATGACGCAGACCGTCTCGCTCACCGGCGTGGTCGCCGACGCGCTCGACGACCTGCACGCGCTCGACCCCGAACGCGAGGTGACGCGCGGCTCCGTCGCGTACACGCCCGCCGCCGATCTGGACCATCCGTCCGCGCTCGCCATTGAGGCCGGCGACATGACGCCGGTCACGCTCACCGGCGACGCCTCGCGTCTGCGCCAGGTGGTGACGAACATCGTCGGCAACATCCACCGCTACACGCCGGCCGACTCGCCGGCGCGCGTCGGACTCGGCGTCATGCCCGCCTCGATCACGCCGGACGCACTCGCCATGCTGCCCTCGACGGACGAGTCGATGCGCCGCTTCCTCGACGCGGTCGAAGTGGGACGTTCGATGCACACCGGCACGAACTACGCGGTGCTGCGGTTCGAGGACCACGGCCCCGGCGTGCCCGAGGAGTCGCGCGCGCAGATCTTCGAACGGTTCTACACCGCCGATCCGTCCCGCGCCCGCGAGAAGGGCGGCACCGGCCTCGGCCTCGCCATCGCGCAGTCCGTCGTCAAGGCGCATCGTGGGCTCATCTGCGCCACGCCCACCGAAGGCGGCGGCCTCACGTTCACCATCGTCCTGCCGGTGGGTCCGGTCACGGCCGCCGGCGCGGGTCCCGTGGCCGCGGATCCGGACGGCGCGGCCGCGGGGAAGGCCCCGCGAGGATCGAAGTCCAAGGACAGGCCGGCCAAGGCGAAGCGCGGCTCCTGGTTCTCCCGTTGACCGTTCCGCCGCGCTCCCTCCCCGCCCTACGCCGAGAGCGTGTGGCGGGGGAGTGCGGTAGAATGAATCGGCTTAACGATTGGAGACAAGGAAAGCGAGAGTGTACGATGCCCACCGGTCGAGTTCGTTGGTTCGATGCCGCCAAGGGGTATGGCTTCATCACCAGTGATGAAGGCGGGGACGTGTTCCTGCCCGCGGCCGCGCTGCCCACCGGAGCCACCACGCTGCGCAAGGGCGCGAAGGTCGAGTATTCCGTCGTCGAAGGACGCAAGGGTCCCCAGGCGATGGGCGTGACCCCGATCGCCTCGACGCCGTCGCTCGTGAAGGCCACCCGTCCGAAGCCGGACGACATGGCCGCCATCTGCGAGGACCTCATCAAGATGCTCGACGCCGCCGGCAACACGCTGCGCCGGCACCGTTATCCCTCCGCGGCGGAAAGCCGCAAACTCGCCACGCTGCTGCGCGCCGTGGCCGATAATTTCGATGTGGAGGACTGAGACCGTTCCATGACCGATACCACGCAGACCCCCGAACAGGACGCGACGCCGCAGGACACGCCCGCCGCGCCGCGCATCGACCCGCGCGAGCTGGCGCGGTCCGTCGCGATCGCCGTCGCCGAGGAGCCCGAGCAGGTCGGCGACGTCGTTGAGACGCACGATCTGGGCGACGGCGTGACCGATTTCCGCGTCGCCGCGCACGTCAAAGGCTATGAGGGATGGCAGTGGTCGGTCACGCTGTACCACGACGAGGAGCTGGACCGGTGGACGGTCAACGAATCCTCGCTGATCCCCACCGACGACGCGCTGATGCCGCCGCCGTGGATCCCGTGGAAGGACCGTCTGGAACCGACCGATCTGGCCCCCACCGATTCGATCGGCACCGATCCGGACGATCCTCGTCTCGAGGACGGCTTCCGCAGGACCGAACCCGTGAAGGACGACGCCGAAGCGACCGCGGCGGATGCCGCCGAGACCGGCGCGGCCGGCGACGATACGGCCGGCGATGATGCGGATGCCGCGTCCGGATCCGCGCGGACCGATGCCGCCGACGGCTCCGGGACCGGTGAGACCGGCGCGGACGACTCGCGCGAGGACGTGGACGAGGCGGTCGAGGAGTTCGACCTGTCGCGTCGCCACGTGCTCTCCCCGCTCGGCCGGGCGCAGACCGCGAAACGCTGGTACGAGGGCCCGCGCGGCCCGAAGGCCATGTCCACGAAGACCGCGTCCGGCCACCTGTGCTCGACATGCGGCTTCTTCGTCCCGCTGAAGGGCGAACTGAACCTGCTGTTCGGCGTATGCGCGAACAAGTGGAGCCCGGACGACGGCCGCGTCGTCTCCCTCGACCACGGCTGCGGCGAACATTCGGAGATCGACCCGCCGGAGCCGAGCCGTCTGTGGGTGCAGTCGAAGCCCGCCTTCGACGACCTGCACATCGACATCATCGCGCAGAAGCCGCGCGAGGAGCGCGCCCAGGTCGAAATCCTCGAACAGGAGGAGGGCGACGCGGACGCCGGTCATCCGGATTCGGCCGGGGCCGCGGAGCCGGATGCCGCCGCGGACGGGTCCGCCGTCGACTCGATCGCGGCGGACGACGAGACCGCCGAGGCCACCGAACAGGACATCGAGGAGAACACCGAGATCGACGCGGACGCCCCCGAGATCGAGGAGAACACGGTCGAGGCCGACGCGCCGGAGCTCGAGGCGGTCGTCGAACTCGGCACCGACGGTGACGGCATCGACGAGAACGACGCCGACGAGGCCGGAGACGACGGTGATGGCTTGGACGAGACCGAAGCCGACGCCACGGACGGGACCACGGAATCCGCGACGGAGGAATCCGCCGAACCGGACGACGCGTCCGGGCAGGACGCGGACACCGCGGAGGACGAAGCCGAACACGGCGACGCCGACGACGCGCGGTGACGCGCCACGCGCCACACGCGCATCACGCACGAGGGGCGGGAAGCGAACGCATCGCTTCCCGCCCCTCGTCGTATCCCGCGGCACGGCCGCACCGCGGGGTACGCCCACGACCGGTCGTCAGTGGACCACGGTGACCGTGCACTCGGCGAAGTTCACGATCTGACGCGACACCGAGCCGAGGAAGTGCGCGTCCAGGCCGCTCAGGCCGCGCGAACCGACCACCAGATGGCTCGCGTACCGGGACGCGGCCACCAGACCCTTCGACGCGGTGATGTGGAAGGCGTGCGACTCGACCTCCACCCCCTCGGGGACGGGGGTGTCGGCCAGCAGGCCGGCGAGCAGCTCCTCGGCGCGACGCTGGCCCACCTCGATCGGCGCGACCGCGCGCTCGTAGCCGGGTACCACGCCCAGATCCTTCAACTGCCAGCAGAACAGCACGTGCAGCGGCGCGTCATGCACCTGCGCCTCGCGAATCGCGAACGCGAGCGCGCGGCGCGACGTGTCCGAACCGTCCACGCCGACGACCACCGGGCGGCGGGACTCCTCGACCACGCCCTCGCTCGGCACGTAGTGCACGGTCTCCTTGACGGGGGAGAGGGCGTTCGCGATGTCGTCGGTCACCGACTCGTCCTCGCCGCCGGCGACGCGCACCACCGTGACCGGCACCTCGGCCGCCTCCGCGAGCGACGCGGACAGCGACCCCATGAACCAGCGGGCCACACGGCCCAGCGAACGGCGCCCCACGACGATCTGCTGCGCGTCGCGGCCGATCTGGAGCAGCGCCGTCGTGCCGGACGCCTTCACCGACGTGAGCTTGAGACGCTCGGGATCGAAGTCGATGCCGGCGCACGCCTCGTCCACCCATTCGTGCAGCTGGGCGGCGATGTCGCGGCGCACCTTCGCCCACGCCTCCTCGCTGTCCGGCTCGGCGCCCATGTCCCACGAATGCGTCCAGCCGAACACCGCGTTCACGCGCTGCCCGGTCAGGGACGCCTCGCGCAGCGCCCATTTGAGCGCCGCGAACGACTCGTCGGAACCATCCACGCCGACGACGATGTCGGCCGTCGAATCATACGGGAAATCGAATGTGGTCATCATGAACCTCCCTTGGTCATCACGTAAAGGACATCCACCAAGTCCCAGCATATCGCCTTCCATACGTCCTGAGCGGAAATACGGGACGGAACGGGGCAAACGTCACCGCGAATCGCTAAAGTGAGGGGCAGTGTCAATTGAGGAAGGACAATAATGTTCGAACGGTTCACAGACCGTGCGCGGCGCGTGATCGTGTTGGCGCAGGAGGAGGCACGCTCCCTCCAGCACAACTACATCGGCACCGAACACCTCCTGCTCGGACTGATCCGCGAAGGTGAGGGCGTGGCCGCCAAGGCGCTCGCCGCGAAGGGCGTGGAGCTCGACGCCACCCGCAAGCAGGTCGAGGAGATGATCGGCAAGGGCAACGCGACGTCCAACGGCCACATACCCTTCACCACGCACGCCAAGCAGGTGCTCGAACTGAGCCTGCGCGAGGCGCTGCAGCTCGGCCACAGCTACATCGGCACCGAGCACATCCTGCTGGGTCTCATCCGCGAGGGCGAAGGCGTGGGCACGCAGGTGCTCATCAAGATGGACGTCGACCTGGGGGAGCTGCGCTCCACCACCATCGACATGATCCGCGGCAACTCCGGCGACGGCAAGGGCAAGGGCGATCTGGCGAACGCCGGCGGCGTGGCCGACAAGGCCAACAAGTCCGGTTCGGCGATCCTCGACCAGTTCGGCCGCAACCTCACGGCCGAGGCCGCCGAGGGCAAGCTCGACCCGGTCATCGGCCGCTCCAAGGAAATCGAGCGCGTCATGGTCGTGCTCTCCCGCCGCACCAAGAACAACCCGGTGCTGATCGGCGAGCCCGGCGTCGGCAAGACCGCCGTCGTCGAGGGCCTGGCGCAGAAGATCCAGGAAGGCGACGTGCCGGAGACCCTCAAGGGCAAGCAGGTCTACTCGCTGGACCTCGGCTCGATGGTGGCCGGCTCGCGCTACCGCGGCGACTTCGAGGAGCGTCTCAAGAAGGTGCTCAAGGAGATCAAGACCCGCGGCGACATCGTGCTGTTCATCGACGAGATCCACACGATCGTCGGCGCCGGTTCGGCCGACGGCGCGCTCGGCGCGTCCGACATGCTCAAGCCGATGCTCGCGCGCGGCGAACTGCAGACCATCGGCGCGACCACGACCGACGAGTACCGCAAGTACATCGAGAAGGACGCGGCCCTCGAACGCCGCTTCCAGCCGATCCAGGTGCACGAGCCGACGATCGCCGAGACCATCGAGATCCTGAAGGGCCTGCGCTCGCGCTACGAGAACCACCACAAGGTGACCATCACCGACGGCGCGCTCCAGTCCGCCGCCGAGCTGTCGGCCCGCTACATCCAGGACCGCAACCTGCCCGACAAGGCCATCGACCTGATCGACGAGGCCGGCGCGCGCCTGCGCATCAAGCGCCTGACCACGCCGCCGGAGCTGAAGGAGCTCGACCAGAAGGTCGCGAAGCTCTCCGCCGAGAAGGAGCAGGCCGTCAAGGACCAGGACTTCGAGAAGGCCGCCTCCCTGAGGGACGACCTCGAGAAGATGCAGGCCGAGCTCAAGGAGAAGCAGAAGGCCTGGCACGAGGGCGAGTCCGACGTGAAGATGGTCGTGGACGAGGACGTGATCGCCGAGGTCATCTCCTCCACCACCGGCATCCCCGTGTTCAAGCTCACGCAGGCCGAGTCCAAGAAGCTCCTCAACATGGAGAAGGAGCTGCACAAGCGCATCATCGGCCAGGACGAGGCGGTCTCCGCGCTGTCCCGTTCCATCCGCCGCACGCGCGTCGGTCTCAAGGACCCGAAGCGCCCGTCCGGCTCGTTCATCTTCGCCGGCCCCACCGGCGTCGGCAAGACCGAGCTGGCCAAGACGCTTGCCGAGTTCCTGTTCGACGACGAGGACGCGCTCATCCGCGTCGACATGTCCGAGTTCTCCGAGAAGTACGCCGCCTCGCGCCTGTTCGGCGCGCCCCCGGGGTACGTCGGCTACGAGGAGGGCGGCGAGCTCACCGAGAAGGTGCGCCGCAAGCCGTTCTCCGTCGTGCTGTTCGACGAGATCGAGAAGGCCCACCCGGACATCTTCAACACGCTGCTGCAGGTGCTCGACGACGGCCATCTGACCGACGGCCAGGGCCGCAAGGTGGACTTCAAGAACACGATCATCATCCTGACCACCAACCTGGGCACGCGCGACATCGCGAAGGCCGCCAACACGGGCTTCAACCTGGGCTCGAACACCGAGTCCAGCTACCAGCGCATGAAGGAGCAGGTGAGCGCCGAACTCAAGCAGCAGTTCCGCCCCGAGTTCCTCAACCGCCTGGACGACATCATCGTGTTCAAGCAGCTCACCGAGCCGCAGGTGCGCCAGATCGTCGACCTCGACGTCAAGCAGCTCAACGACCGCCTGTTCGACCGCCACATGTCGCTCGAACTCACCGACGCCGCGAAGGACCTGCTCGCGCAGAAGGGCTTCGACCCGCTGCTCGGCGCCCGTCCGCTGCGCCGCGTGATCCAGCGCGACATCGAGGACGCGATCTCCGAGAAGATCCTCATGGGCGAGCTCAAGGACGGCCAGCGCGTGGTCGTCGACGCGGAGGGCGAAGGCATCCTCGGCGAGTTCACGTTCAAGGGCGAGGACTTCGAGGAGCCGAAGACCGACGCGGAAGGCGGGTCCGGCGAAGGCGGTGAGCCCGAGTTGGTCGGCGCCGACGCGGCCCCGGTCGCGGGCGACGCCTCCGGCGACGCGGAGTGACGCTCCGTCCGTAGCAACGTGAAAGGGCTTCGGTTCCAGCTGGAACCGAAGCCCTTCGTCGTATGTCATGCATGGTCATGCATCGGCGGCCGGAAGGCGGTCAGGCGCTGAAGTCGACCTCGCCGAGCTTGTCGATGAGCTTCATGTTCTCCGAATAGTCGACCGGGCAGGCGATGATGTCGATGCCCGAGCCGGAGCGCAGCGCGGCGCGCAGCGTCGGGTACAGCTCGTCCGCCGATTCGATGAGATGGCCCTTCGCGCCGAAGCTCATGCCGAGCGCCACCACGTCCGGATTGTTGAAGTCCACGTACTCGTGGCTGCCGTCATGCAGGTCCATCTTCCATTTGATGAGGCCGTACGCCTCGTCCACCCACACGAGGATCACGATGCGCGCGCCCACGCGCACCGCCGTCTCGATCTCCTGCACGTTCATCATGAACGAGCCGTCGCCCATCACCGCGAGCACCGGACGGCCCGGGTTCTCCAGCGAGGCGGCGACCGCGCCGGGCAACGTCCACGCCATCGTCGACAGCGAATTGTCGATCACGCACGTGTTCGAATAGTACGTGGGGTAGAGGCGCGCCATCCACATCTTCAACGCGCCCGTGTCGACGAGCGCGATGTCCGTGTCGGTTTCCATCGCGCGGCGCGTGTCGGCGACGATGCGCTGCGGCTTGAGCGGGAACGAGTCATCCTGCGCGTACGACTCGTACTCGTCCGTCAGCAGCTCGTGGATCTTCGGATGGGACACGCCGAACGTCACATGCTGGCGTGCCAGCGCGTCGACCAGCGCGGACAGGGTCGCGTCGATGTTGCCCATGATGTTCAGGGCCGTCGAGTAATGCGCGTCCGTGTCCTCGATGAACGTGTTGATGTGGATGATCGTCTTGTCGTCGTTCGGGTTGATCTTCTTCGGATCGAACTGCTGGATCGAGAAGCCGACCGCGATGATGAGGTCCGCCTCGTCGAACGCGAAGTTCTCGTAGTCGTGGCGCATGAAGCCGACCACGCCGAGCGCCAGCGGGATGCGGTCGGAGATCACGCCCTTGCCTTCGAACGTGGTCGCCACCGGCACGTTGAGCTGCTCGGCCAGGGCGAGCAGACGGTTCTCCGCGTTGCCGCGCGCCACGCCGTTGCCGGCGAGGATGATCGGATGCTTCGCGCCGCGGATGATGCTCACCGCGCGTTCGATCGTGTCCGGCGTGGGCGCGAAGCTCATCGGGTTCGGCAGCGGCAGCGGATGCGCGCCTTCGGGCGCCGGCATCTCGGCCACGTCCTCCGGCAGAATCAGGCAGGTGGCGCCCGGACGGTTGCGCTGGGCGATCGAGAACGCCTTGCGCACCATCTCCGGCACCGAGGCGGGCTCCATCACCATCGACGTCCACTGGGTGAGCGGACGGAACACGCTCACCAGGTCGACGATCTGATGCGACTCCTTATACAGACGGGTCACGTTGCCCTGCGCGCAGATCGCAACCAGCGGCGTCGTGCTCGCGTTCGCCTGCGCGACCGGCAGCGTGAGGTTCAGCGCGCCCGGGCCGAGCGTCGCCAGGCACACGCCCGGCTTGCCGGTCAGGTGGCCCTGTGTGGCGGCCATGAAACCGGCGCCCTGCTCGTGACGGGTCAGGACGAAGCGGATGCGCCCGTCACGCTCGATGGCCTCCATGAGCGGGATGTTCTCCTCGCCGGGGATGCCGTACATGGTCTCCACGCCCTCGTTGACGAGACATTCGACGAACAGGTCGGCGACGGTGCGGATGTGGGTCTTCTTCGATTGCTCCTGCGGCTCGGTCGCCGTGGATGCCGTTGCGTCTGTAGCGTTCACGGTAGGGATAGTGTAACAGCACCGATGTGCGTTTGGGCCTCCCGCCGCATAGTGGACGCGTGTCGGACGGGACCTCCGGCCCCCACTCAGAAGCCACTGAGAATTCACCTGCGCGACGGCATGCGCGGGAACGCCGTTCAACCACGCGGCATACCTTGCAATCGTGAGCAGGATGCAGTCAGGCCGGCGCACGAAGGCCGGCAGGCGACCGTGGGTCGCCATCGCAGGTATCACGTTCCTTCTCGTCGCGGCGCTCGCGGCCCCGCACGCGTCCGCGTCGAACCCGGGAACCGTTCCCTTCTCCGGCGCGGACGCGGCCACGGGCGAACGCACCGTCACCATCGCCGACATCACCGACTTCCACGGGCACATCGAACGCGGCGAGGCGAACGCCGCCGGATTCGCGCTCGCCGACGCGCACAACCCGGGGAACACGGTGCCCGTCTCCGCCGGCGACCTCGTCGGCGGCAGCCCCTACGAATCCGCGTACGAGAAGGACCAGCCCACGCTCGACATGGCCAAGGCGTGGGGACTGACCATCTCCGCCGTCGGCAACCACGAGTTCGACCGCGGCGTCGCCGACTTCAACGACCGCGTCGCCGCGCCCGCCAACGGCATCGACTGGCTGAGTGCCAACGTGTCCGCCGCGAACAAGACGCCCGACGGCCTGCTGAGCCACGTCAAGGACTACACGATCCGCACGGTCAACGGCAAACGCGTCGCGTTCGTCGGCGCGCTCACCGACGCACTCGGCGCCGTCGCCACGCCGCAGATCACCCGCGACGCCGACCTCGACGAGACCGCAGTCCACGCCGTCAACCGCGTCGCCGACCAGCTCAGCGACGGCGACGAGGCGAACGGCGAAGCCGACGCCGTCGTCGCGCTCATCCACGCCGACGCGTCCGCCGCCGCCGGAACCGGCGCGGCGGCGCTCGACCATAACGTCGACCTCGTCTACGCCGGTCACAGCCACGCCGTCAAACGCATGACGACCGCCGCCGGCGCCCCCATCATCGAAGCGGGCAGCTTCGGGCGCGACATGGCCGTGCAGGATCTCGTCATCACCGGCTCCGGACGCACGTCGCACGTCGCCGTGCGTGACGTCGACCCCGGCAACGGCATGACGCCGACCGACGTCGCCGGCGTCTACGCGCTCGACGGCGCGGACGGCACCGACGGCGTCGCCCATGCGAAACAGGCCGCGTGGCGGTCGGCCGGCGAGACCGACGCGCGCGTGCGCCGCGCCGCCGCCATCTGGCGGAAGGCCGCGGCGGGCGCGCGGCGTGTCGGCGGGCGTGTCGTCGGCACCATCGCGCGCGACGCCTACTTCGGCAAGGTGCCGTCGCCCGGCACGGAAAGCGCGCTCGGCGTGCTCGTCGCCGACGCCGAACGCGAGGCCGTGCGCCGCGATTTGTACGCCGGCGACCGGATACCCGTCGTCGGATTCTCCAACGAGGGAAGTCTGAGGACCGCGAACCTCGACCAGAACGGCGACGGGAAGATCACCCTGCGCGAGGTCGACAGCATGATGGCGCTCCAGTTCAAGGTCGCGAAGACCACGCTCACCGGACGCGAGCTCAAGGCCGTGCTCGCCCAGCAATGGCGCGAACACGGCGGCCGCACCGTCATCTCGCGTCTCGGCGTGTCCGGCAACGTGCGGTACCGGTACGTGACCGGCGGGCAGGCGCCCGACGTGCCGGGGGAGAGCGCGGACGACGCGGGCGGCGCGTCGATCGTGGGACTCACGGTCGACGGGCGCGAGATCGGCGACGACGACCTCGTCATCGCCGCATCCAACTCGTTCCTCCTCCAGGGCGGCGACCGGTACACCGCGTTCCGCGCCGGCAGCAGCTACCACGAGCTCGACATGGGGTACGGCGAGGCGCTCGCCGACTATCTCGGCCGTCACCCGGATGTGCGCATCCCGCTGCCCGTCACCGGCACCGTGCTCGTGTAGGGACGGCGGCGAAGCCGACTGGGGAGAGACTCATACGAAAAGGCCCGTCGTGAATTCCTTCACGACGGGCCTTTTTTTACACGTGGCGTGGACCGCGCTACGCGGCGCGCGGCATCACTTCACCGCGTTGAGCCACTGCTCCTTCGTGGCCTTCTCGGCCTCGAGCTTCGCCTTCTTCTTCGGGTCGGACTCGGCGGCGATCTTCTCGTCGAGCTCGGCGAGCTGGGCGTTGAGCTGCTCCTCGAAGCTGGACTTGCGGGCGTCGGCCTCCGGATCGGACTGCTTCCAGGCGGCGTCCTCGACGGCCTTGATCTGCTTGTCGACCGCGTCCAGGCGGCCCTCGATGCGGCGCATGTCGTCACGCGGCACGTAGCCGATCTGGTCCCACTCCTCCTGAATCTTCGCGAGCTCCTGGCGGGCGTGCTTGGCGGCCTTCTCGTCGGCGACCGGCACGAGCGCCTCCGCCTTGACGAGCAGCGCCTCCTTGGCGGCCAGGTTCTCCTTCTCCGAGGAGGAGATCTGGTCGCGGTCGGCCTGACGCGCGTTGAAGAAGGTGTCGGCGGCCTCGCGGAACTGCGCCCACAGGGCGTCGTCCTCGTTGCGGCCGGCGCGGCCCGCCTTCTTCCAGCGGTCCATCAGCTCGTTGAACTTGCGGGAGGTCTCGCCCCACGCGGTGGAGTCCTTGAGCTCGTTCGCCTCGGCGATGATCGCCTCCTTGGCGTCGCGGGCCTCCTTGCGCTCCACGTCGCGGGCCTGCGCCCACTTGCGGCGCGCCTGGTTGAACGTGGTGCGGGCGGCGGAGAAGCGCTTCCACAGCTCGTCGGCGTCCTTCTTGTCGATGCGCACGTTGTTGCGCTGGTGCTCCTGCCACTCGTCGAACAGGGCGCGGAACTTGTCCGCCGTGGAACGCCAGTTCGTGTTGTCGCCGAGCGACGCGGCCAGCTCCTCGGCCTTCACGACGATGGCGGTACGGCCTTCGATGGCCTTCGCCATCGCGGCCTTGCGCGCCTCGGCGATCTGCGCCTTCTTCGCCTCGCCGGCGGCCTTCAGCTCCTCGTACTGGGCCTTCAGGGCGGCGATGTCGCCGACGACGGCCGGCGAGGCGGTCTCCTCGGCGAGCATCTTCAGGGACTCGTCGATCTCGCGCGGCTTGACGTTGCGGGACTTGAGGCGGCCCGCCAGCGCGTCGAGCTTCGCCTTGAGGTCCAGGAAGCGGCGGGCGTACAGGGCCAGCGCCTCCTCCTTGGACACGTCCGGGAACTGGCCGACCTCGCGCTCGGTCTCGCCCTCCCTGACGTACACGGTGCCGTCGTCGGCGACGCGGCCGAACGCCTCGGCCTCGTGGATCGCGGCCTCGGCGTGGCCGCTCTTGGCGGCCGACGCGGCGGGGCGCGCGGCGGCGGGCTTGTGGGCGAACGCGGCCGGGGACGGCGCGTGCGGCTTCGGCATCGCCGAGGGTTTCGGAGCTGCCGCGGGCGCGGTCTGTTCCACCGCGGGCTGCGTCGCCTGCTCGGTGGGCTCGGTGGTGTTCTCGGTTTCGGTGACGTTCTCGTCGGCCATGGCCAGCTCCTTACAGCTTGGAAGTATGTGCGGCGTGCATCCCGCATCGCGATACCCGGGGAATCCGCTCGGACCCCCATGGGAATATGGCGATGTTTGACGCAACCCTCACCTATTATATTGATTCCGTGGCTAAAGGCGCATCAATTTCAGGATTTCCAGAGTGGCTCCCCTCTGAACGCGTTGTGGAGCAGCGTGTCATCGACACGCTCCGTGAGGTTTTCGAGCTCAACGGCTTCCTCGGCATCGAGACCCGTGCCGTGGAGACCGGAGCGTCCCTGCTGAAGAAAGGCGAGACCAGCAAGGAGATCTACCTGCTGTCCCGTCTGCAGGAGGTCGGTCGCGAGTCCGACACCCCGATCGAGGAACGGCTCGGCCTGCACTTCGACCTCACCGTGCCGCTGAGCCGGTACGTGGTCGAGCATTCCGGCCAGCTCGCCTTCCCGTTCAAGCGGTGGCAGATCCAGAAGGTCTGGCGCGGCGAACGTCCCCAGGAGGGCCGCTACCGCGAATTCGTCCAGGCCGACATCGACGTGATCGGACAGGGCGACCTGCCCGACCACTACGAGGTGGAGCTGCCGCTCGTCATGGTCTCGGCGCTCGAACGCCTGCGCGCGTTCGGCCTGCCGAAGGCGACCGTGCACGCGAACAACCGCAAGCTGTCCGAGGGCTTCTACCGCGGGCTCGGCCTGACCGACATCGAAGGCGTGCTGCGCGAGATCGACAAGCTCGACAAGATCGGCGCCGACGAGGTCGCGAAGCTCCTCGTCGAGGAGTGCGGCGCGTCCGAGGCGCAGGCGCGCGCCTGCCTCGAACTCGCCGAGCTGACCGCCGCCGACGGCGCCGAGCTCGCGTCGAAGTTCGACGCGCTGTGCGCGGCCCATGGCATCGCGGCCGATTCCGAGGCGTACGCGCTCGCCAAGCAGGGCCTCGACACGCTCGCGATGATCGTCGACCAGGCCGCGGCCATCCGCCCCGGCTCCGTGATCGCCGACCTCAAGATCGCGCGCGGACTCGACTACTACACCGGCTCCGTCTACGAGACGTTCCTCGACGGCGCCGCGTCGCTCGGCTCGATCTGCTCGGGCGGCCGCTACGACAACCTCGCCTCGCAGGGCAGCCGCAAGTACCCGGGCGTGGGCCTGTCCATCGGCCTGAGCCGTCTCGTCAGCTACATGCTGCACACCGCCGGCGCGCACGCGAGCCGCGTCTCGCCGGCCAGCGTGCTTGTCGCCGTATGGAACGAGGAGGACCGCGCCGCGTCGAACGCGATCGCGAACACGCTGCGCTCGCGCGGCATCGCCGCCGACGTGGCGCCCACCGCGGCCAAGCTCGGCAAGCAGATCAAGTACGCCGACAAGCTCGGCATCCCGTACGTGTGGTTCCCCGGCCAGGAGGGCGCGGGCGACGAGGTGAAGAACATCGTCTCCGGCGACCAGAACCCGGCCGACGCCACGTCATGGGAGCCGGATACTGTTAGTGCCCGGCAAACCGTAGTCATCGACTGAGAACCGCCGTCCCCGCGTCGTGTCGGACGGCGTGTCGGGACACGTCAAGAACTGAAAGAGGAAGCATGAGCCAGACGGCTTACAGAACACACCATGCCACCGAAGTCACCGAGGCGCTGGTCGGTCAGAAGGTCACCCTCGCCGGTTGGGTCGACCGTCGCCGCGACCACGGCGGCGTCGCCTTCATCGATCTGCGCGATGCGACCGGCCTCGTGCAGGTCGTCATCTACGACGAGGACATGGCCCGCCCGCTGCGCAGCGAATTCGTCATCCAGGTCGTCGGCGAGGTCCGCCTGCGCCCGGAGGGCAACGAGAACGAGCATCTCGCCACCGGCAAGATCGAGGTCGTCGCCGAGACCATCGAGGTGCTCGCCAAGTCCGACGCCCTGCCGTTCCAGGTGTCCACCGCGCTCGAGAACGAGTCCGAGAACAAGCTGCCCGGCGAGGATGTGCGCCTGAAGTACCGCTACCTCGACCTGCGCCGCCCGTCCATGCAGCACAACCTCAAGCTGCGCTCCGACATGGCCAAGGCCGCCCGCCACGCCCTGGAGGACATGGACTTCACCGAGGTCGAGACCCCGACGTTCATCAAGTCCACCCCGGAGGGCGCCCGCGACTTCGTCGTGCCGGCCCGCCTCGTGCCCGGCTCCTGGTACGCGCTGCCGCAGTCCCCGCAGCTGCTCAAGCAGCTGCTCATGGTCTCCGGCGTCGAGCGCTACTACCAGCTGGCCCGCTGCTACCGCGACGAGGACTTCCGCGCCGACCGCCAGCCCGAGTTCACGCAGCTCGACATGGAGATGGCGTACGTCGACCAGGAGGACGTCATGGCCATGGCCGAGAAGGTCATCGCCGCCATCTGGAAGACCGCCGGCTACGAGGTGCAGCTGCCGCTGCCGCGCATCACCTGGCAGGACGCCATGGACAAGTACGGCTCCGACAAGCCGGACCTGCGCTTCGGCAACCCGCTCATCGAGCTCACCGAATACTTCAAGGACACGCCGTTCCGCGTGTTCCAGGCCCCCTATGTGGGCGCGGTCCTGTTCAAGGGCGGCGCCTCCACGCCGCGTCGCCAGTTCGACGCGTGGCAGGAGTGGGCCAAGCAGCGCGGCGCCAAGGGCCTCGCCTACGTGTCCTTCACCGAGGACGGCGAGCTCAAGGGACCCGTCGCCAAGAACCTGTCCGAAGCGGAGCGCAATGGCCTGATGCAGGCCGTGGGCGCCGAGCCGGGCGACGCCGTGTTCTTCGCCGCCGGCTCCCGCGAGTCCTCCCAGCTGCTGCTGGGCGCCGTGCGCGTCGAGCTCGCCTCCCGCGCGGGACTCCTGGACCCGAAGAAGTTCGCGTTCACGTGGGTCGTCGACTTCCCGCTGTTCAAGCCGACCGACGATCCGGACGACGACGACGTGGCGGTCGGCCACTCCAAGTGGACCTCCATGCACCACCCGTTCACGATGCCGTCCAAGGACTGGATCGACAAGTTCGACCAGGATCCGGAGCACGCCATGTCCGACTCCTACGACATCGTCTGCAACGGCGAGGAGATGGGCGGCGGTTCGGTGCGTATCCACCGCGACGACATCCAGGACCGCGTGCTCAACGTCCTCGGCATCTCCTCCGAGGAGGCGGCCGAGAAGTTCGGCTTCCTGCTCGAGGCGTTCAAGTACGGCGCCCCGCCGCATGCGGGCATCGCCCTCGGCTGGGACCGCACCGTGTCGATCCTCGCCGGCGCCGACACCATCCGCGACGTCATCGCCTTCCCGAAGGCGGGCGGCGGCCGCGACCCGCTGACCGGTGCCCCGGCCCCGATCTCGGCCGAGCAGCGTGCCGAGACCGGCGTCGACTACGACCCGGAAGAGGACGAGGACTGATCGTCCCCATCCAAGGGTGAGCCCCCATCAGGGGGCTCACCCTTTTTCAAACCCACCCGTTCCCATGGTGCGGTAAAACCCCCATGGTGCGGTGTCGCAAAACGGCTTGATTTCGCGGTTGTGGAGAAAGTGTGTTGCCGCACCATGGGAAGGTCACCGCACCATGGGGCGGTGCATGGACGCCTCGCGCGCCAAGGCGCGTCGATGGTATTCGCCGCGGCGCGCGTTGGGACGGAGGGACGGGTCTGCGAGCGCGCGATGCGCGCGGCTCGGCATCGCCGTGAACGGCATGCCGGCCGCGTCCGCCACACGTCGCGCGAAGTCACATCGTCCGTCGGCGTCACGTATGTCGTCGGCGAACGTCTCGATGACCGTCCACCCCATCGCGCGCAGCTCCCGGCGTTTGCGCTGGTCCCGGACGTATTGGCTGCGGAACCGGCGATGATGGTCGCCGTCGTATTCGATGGCGACACGGCGCTCCGGGTACGCCATGTCAACGACGTACCGGGTCGTTCCACCGGGAGCCGCGACGGCATGATGCATGACCGGCATCGGCAGGCCATACCGCAGCAGCGCGAGCCGCGAACGGGTCTCCTGCACGGAGTCGGACGGTCGCATGAGCGGTCGGGCCGCGTCGCATCGCGCCCGGCCGGCGATGCGGCGAAACGCCGTAAGCCGATTGGCGAGATCATCGAACGCGTACCCGAATCGTCGGACGATCGCTTCGCCGAGCACCACCATCTCGGTGAGATCCAGATATCGGGCGTATTGGATCCACGTATCGATGGGATGCACGCATACCAATCCGTTGGGGAACGTATACGTGGCGAACGGCTGGTTCCAGGTGCGGAAATCGACGCCGTCGAGGGACGATCGTGCCACACGGTCGCGCACGACGACGCGGAAATCACATCGTGGCAGTCCGCCGCATCGTGGCGTTTCGACGGCGTACAGCGTCAACGCCGTGTCCAAGGCGAAGCAGGTCGTGCGCTCCGTCCTCACCCGCGGCAGCAGCCCCAGGCACGCCTGCGCCTTTGCCGCCGCCTGTTCGTTCAGGCGGCGTCTCACGTAATCGTGGACCTCGCCGTCCATGGGCGCTTCGTCATAGCCGTATGTGTTCATCCGGGCATGATAACCGAAGCCGGATCGGGAGGGACATGATTCCGGGCGATGTGGATAACCCGGTCGATTCCGGATGCCGCTACGGCGTGTCCCGTCGGATTGTCCACAATCGGCGAAGTCGTCGTTTCGTCCTAATGTACGAACGGCATCGTGAATACGGGTTCTTCGATATGCCAGAGGAACCGAACGAAAGGAAACCAGCCAAGTTGCGCCTGTGAAGGATGACGGTACTCCAGCGGGACCACGCGTCGAAGCGTGCCGCCGCGCGTCATCCGTCAATGGGCTCAGGCTTCCGCCCGTCCGGGCGTGGCCGATCGCAGGCGACGATATGTGCCGGGCCCGTTGGCCGTATCCGGTCCCACGCCGTCATCGACATCGCATCCCAAGCGGCACGCCCGACGTGAAAGGCGCGACCCATGCAACCCTCCATCCTCACTCTCACCAATATCACCTTCACCTATCCGGACGCTCCGGAGCCGTTGTTCGCCGACGTCGACGTATCGTTCCCGCGCGGCTGGACCGCCGTCGTCGGCGACAACGGCATCGGCAAATCCACACTCATGGCCATCGTGCGCGGCACCGTCATCCCCGATGGGGGAACCGTCACGCCCAATCCGAAACGTCTCGTCATCGGCCATTGCCCGCAAGGCGTCGACGTCTCGCCGGAACGTCTCGACATGTTCGCCGCCGACTGGTCGCCCGAGACGATCGCCGTACGCGACATGCTCGGCGTGGGCGACGACTGGCCGTACCGTTACGACACGCTGTCCGGCGGCGAGAGGAAGCGCGTGCAGCTCGCCTGCGCGCTCGCCGCACGCCCCGACGTGCTGATACTCGACGAGCCGACGAACCATGTCGACGCCGTCGCGCGGGCGCGCATCGTCGACGCGATGCGCGCCTACCGCGGCATCGGCGTCGTCGTCTCGCACGACGCGGCGCTCATCGACGCGACCTGCGGCCGGTGCGTCGTCTTCTCGCGACGTCACGTCGGCTCCCGCAACGTGACCGTCGTCGACGCGGTTCCGGGCGGATGGACGCAGGTCTCGGCGACGATCGCGGCGCGCGACGACGCCGACGCCGCCGCGTTGTCCGAGGCGCGGCGCGAGACCGCCCGATTGGCGGCGTCCCGCGCGCGGGAGTTCGGCAAGGTGCGGCAGGTCGAGGCGGCGAAACGCGGCGGCCGCCATATCGACCGACACGACCATGACGCGAGGGACAGACGCCAATTGGCGAAGATGACCGGTCTCGACCGCGGAGTCACCCGCGCCTACGCGCGGCTCGACGCCCGGGCGATTGCGGCGCGGCGGCGGGAGGCGGATCTCACGGTCGCGGCGAAACGCTACGACGGTGACATCTGGATGGACATTGCGCCGAGCCGGCGACGCGAATTGATACGACTGGATTCGGGCGTGGTCCGGTTCGACGGACGGGACGCCGCCGATACCGGGCCGGAAAGCGTGAGCAAGGACGGCCTAGGACTCGACTCGTCCGACTCGTCCGGGTTGTCGCGGGCCGTCGTCTCCGGCGGACGCATCCGACTGTCGCCGGCCGTCGACGAGACTTCGGCCATAGGACTTGCGATCCCGACGATCTCGGTCGGTCCGCGCGACCATGTCGCGGTGACGGGGCCGAACGGCACCGGCAAGTCGACGTTGTTGCGCACGATGCTCGCGCACGCCGCCGACGTACCGAAACTGATTGTCGCCCAGGAACTCACCGACGATGACCGCGATACGGCGATGGGCCGTTTGCAGGGGCTGTCCGCCGGCGACCGGGCCCGTGTGCTGGGCGCGTACGCGCGGCTCAACGCCGACCCGGACCGGCTGTTGGCCGGGGAATCCCCGTCGCCGGGCGAACTGCGCAAGCTTCTGGTGTGTCTGG
Organism: Bifidobacterium sp. LH_419; assembly: GCF_056356955.1. NCBI lineage: Bacteria > Bacillati > Actinomycetota > Actinomycetes > Bifidobacteriales > Bifidobacteriaceae > Bifidobacterium > Bifidobacterium sp. LH_419. The sequence continues at coordinate 489,745 of NZ_JBKEVG010000001.1, read as the reverse complement.
CGTTGCCGGACGGTCCGCAATTGATCGTCATGGACGAGCCGACGAATCATCTCGACCTGTCGTCGAAGGCGTCGCTGGCCCGCTTGCTGGCTGATTACCCGGGCGCGCTGGTCGTCGTCTCCCACGACGAGCGCTTCCTTGGAACCTGCATTCCCATGGTGCGGTAAAACCCCCATGGTGCGGTGGCGTGAAACGGCTTGATTCCGGGGTTATGGAGGAAGTGTGTTGTCGCACCATGGGGACATCGCCGCACCATGGGGATGGGGTGCGGATGGAACCGGTTATAGGGAACGGGTATAGGCGCGCCGGGCGGCGGCGTGGTGGGCGCCGCTATGCTGGGCGGACGAACGCATGACGAAGGGGGACTTATGACGTTGGAGATACTGGACTGGCATGACGGGGACCTGCTGGCGAAGCCGGTGTTCGACAAGCTGAACGCGATGGTCGCGGCCGGGGTGCCGGAATCGAAGATCCTGGGCGTGACCATCAACACGGACGAGGAGTCGGATACCGACCTGTGGTGCCCGAAGTACGGGGTGCCGTTCTCGATCACCGGCAACGTGGTCGTCGTGCACACGCACAAGACGCGCAAGGCGCCGCCGCAGTTCGCCGCCGCGTTCGTCACGGCGGACACGCGCGCCGACCTCAACGGCGTCGTCAAGCACACGCTGGAGGTGTCCAAGGTGAGCTTCGCGCCGATCGCGGCGGCCGTCGAGGCGACCGGCATGGAGTCGGGCGGCATGTCGCCGATCGGCCTGCCGGAGTCCTGGCCGCTGCTCGTCGACCAGCACATCCTGTCGATCCCGAAGCTGTATCTGGGTTCCGGCGTGCGCCCCTCCAAGCTCGTGGTGGACGGTTCGATCTTCGCCGACATCCCGGGCGTGCGGTTCGTCGCGGGCCTCGGCAAGCCGCGTCCGGTGCAGTGACGCGCGTGCCCATGGTGCGGTGAAACCCCCATGGTGCGATGAATCACCCATGGTGCGGTGGCGCGAAACGGCTTGATTCCGGGGTTGTGGAGGAAGTGTGTTGCCGCACCATGGGGAAGAGGGCGCTGGGGAATGGGGCGGGATGATGGATAAGTGTCTCACATGGTGAACAGTTGATGTCCGGCTGGTAGTCTGCCGGTAACACAGTGCCGTTATACTGACCTCCCATGTCAGAGAAACTAGAAGAAACGCGCCCCGTCGCGCCCCTCGTGCCGGGCAATGAGACCTCCGGCCACCCGCTCGTCGAGCTGACCCACGTCGAGAAGCACTTCGGCGATCTGCACGTCCTGAAAGACATCAACCTCACCGTCAACAAGGGCGAGGTGCTCGTCATCGTCGGCCCGTCCGGCTCCGGCAAGTCCACGATGTGCCGCACCATCAACCGTCTGGAGACCATCGACTCCGGCGACATCCGCATCGACGGCAAAGCCCTGCCGCAGGAGGGCAGGGAGCTCGCCAACCTGCGCGCCGAGGTCGGCATGGTGTTCCAGTCGTTCAACCTGTTCGCCAACAAGACCATCCTGGAGAACGTGACGCTCGCGCCGATCAAGGTCCGCCATATGGACAAGAAGGAGGCCGAACGCCTCGCCATGGACCTGCTCGCCCGCGTCGGCGTCGACTCGCAGGCGGGCAAGATGCCCTCCCAGCTCTCCGGCGGCCAGCAGCAGCGCGTCGCCATCGCCCGCGCGCTCGCCATGCGCCCGAAGGTCATGCTGTTCGACGAGCCGACCTCCGCGCTCGACCCGGAGATGGTCAACGAGGTGCTCGACGTCATGGTCGAGCTCGCCCACGAGGGCATGACCATGCTGTGCGTCACCCACGAGATGGGCTTCGCGCGCAAGGCCGCGGACCGCATCGTGTTCATGGCCGACGGCCAGATCCTCGAACAGAACACGCCCGACGAGTTCTTCGAGCATCCGAAGACCGAGCGCGCCAAGGACTTCCTGTCGAAGATCCTCACCCACTGACGGACCGAGGGAAAGACAAGAAGGCAAGCATATGACGTTCAAACCATCAGTGAAGCGGATGGCGCGCCGCGCGATCGCCGTCGTGGCCGCGCTCGCCTGCACGATGTCGCTGGCCGCCTGCGGCTCCGACGAGGCGGGCAAGATCCGCATCGGCATCAAGTTCGACCAGCCGGGCCTCGGCTTCAAGAAGTCCGGCACCTACGTCGGCTTCGACGTGGACGTGGCCAAGTACATCGCCAAGAAGCTCGGCTACTCCGAGGACGAGATCATCTGGAAGGAGGCCCCGTCCAAGCAGCGTGAGGCCATGCTCCAGAACGGCGACGTGGACATGATCCTCGCCACCTATTCGATCACCGACGAGCGCAAGAAGGCCGTCTCCTTCGCCGGCCCGTACTTCGTGGCCGGCCAGGACCTGCTCGTGCGCAAGGACGACACGTCCATCAACGGCCCCGAGGACCTCAACGGCAAGCGCCTGTGCTCCGTGACCGGTTCGACCTCCGCTGCCACCGTCAAGGAGAAGTTCGCCTCCGAGGTGCAGCTCATGGAGCAGCCGGGCTACGCGGAATGCGCGACCGCCCTGTTCTCCGGCATCGTCGACGCGGTCACCACCGACGACATCATCCTCGCCGGCCTCGCCTCCGCCTCCCGCGGCAAGCTGCGCGTCGTCGGCAAGCCGTTCACGCAGGAGTACTACGGCGTGGGCATCAAGAAGGGCGACACCAAGTTCGCCGCGCAGATCAACAACGCGATCGTCGACATGATCCAGGACGGCTCCTGGAAGCGCGCGATCAGTGACAACACGAAGGGCACGGCGTACACGCCGAACGCGGAGTACAACCCGCCGACGCCCGACGAGGGCGAGGGGGACAAGTGATGAACGGATTCCTCGAACTGTTCAGCCAGTACGACGTGCCCGGCGCGTTCCTCGTCAACATCGAACTGACCCTGTGGAGCGCCCTGTTCTCGATGATCCTCGGCGTGATCCTCGTGGTCATGCGCATCTCGCCGATCTCGTCCCTCAGGGCCGTGGCCGGCGCCTACGTGGAGCTGTTCAAGAACCTGCCGCTCACCATCATCATGGTGTTCATGGTGCTCGGCGCGTACGCGCAGCTGAAGCTCACCTTCTCCGACACGTTCGCCACGAACTTCTTCTGGCTGGCGGTCATGGGCCTGAGCCTGTACACGGCCGCGTTCGTGTGCGAGTCGCTGCGCTCCGGCATCAACACGGTGCCGCTCGGCCAGGCCGAGGCGGCCCGCGCGCTGGGCCTCGGCTTCATGCAGTCCGCCACCGAGATCATCCTGCCGCAGGCGTTCCGCGGTTCGGTCGCCCCGCTCGGCAACACGCTGATCGCGCTGCTCAAGAACTCGACCGTCGCCGCCGCCGCGTCCGTCTCCACCGAGACGTCGTCGCTGATGAGCCAGATGATCGAGTTCCGCCCGGACGTCATCATCCAGATCTTCCTGATCTTCGCGTTCGGCTACGTGATTCTGATCATCCCGATCGGCATGCTCACCACGTACCTGTCCAACAAGCTCGCCGTGAGGAGGTGACCGAGTCATGGCCGATACTTCCAATTCCGTCCTGTTCGACGCGCCCGGTCCTAAGGGCCGCCGCACCATCCGCATCATCAACTGGGTCGCCGGCCTGGTCTTCGCCGTGCTCGTCGTACTTATGCTCATGCGTCTGCACAACCCGCCGGACGGCGAGAACCAGCTGAGCTGGGAGCTGTGGAAGCCCGCCCTCGAGAAGGAGGCGTGGACCGACTTCTACCTGCCCGGCCTGTGGATGACCGTCAAGGCGACCGTGCTCGCCGTGGTCGGCGCCGTCCTGTTCGGCCTCGTGTTCGGCGTGGGTCGACTCCTGCCGAACCCGCTCGTGCGCGGCGTGTCCGCCGTGATCGTCGAGTTCTGCCGCGCCGTGCCGGTGCTGTTGCTCATGATCTTCTTCTGGCGCTGGTTCGCGTTCGCCGGATTCCCGAGCCCCTCGTACTGGGCGGTCGTCATCGCGCTCGTGCTCTACAACGGCTCGGTCGTCGCCGAGCTCGTGCGCTCCGGCGTCGGCAATCTGCCGAACGGCCAGCGTGAGGCGTCCCTCGCCCTGGGACTCACCGAAACGCAGTCGCTCATCCAGATCGAGGTGCCGCAGGCCGTCTACGCGATGCTGCCCGCCGCCGTCACCCAGCTCGTCGTCGTCCTGAAGGACACGGCGCTCGGCTCGATCATCATGTACACGGATCTGCTGCAGGAGTCGCGTCGACTCGGCTCGATGTACTTCAACATCCTGCAGACGCTCGTCATGGCCGCGGTCATCTACTTCATCGCCTGCTGGCTGCTGTCCCGACTCGCCGAATGGCTGCCGGAACGCATGCAGCAGCGCACGGCCGCGCCCGCCGAACCCGAGCCGGTCGCGCCGATCGCCGCCGGCGACCCGTCGAACATCAACCAGATCGCCGTCGCCAAGGAGGTGGAGGAGCTGCCGCTCGGCGGTGCGCCCCGCCAGTACCACGTGCACCACCGCGGCACGAACGCGTCGATCCGCAACTGGCGCCGCACCCGCTACGAGCAGGGTTATGACGCCACGCAGCCCGAATCGCAGATCGATCCGGAGACCGGCCGTCTGATCCGCGACGAGGAGGCGGAACGCAAGGCGAAGGCCGCGAAGGCGGCGCGCCTCGCCGCCAAGGCCGCCAAGGAGAACGGCGGCGAACCGCCCGAACGCCACGACCAGTACGGCCACGGCGAGAAGCACGACCGCGCCGTCTTCAAGCCGCACGGCGACATCGGCAAGAAGGACCACAACCACGACGACATGGGGCACCGTCCGAAGATCTGAGCGACACGAAGAGTTCACCCATCGTTCGGCCGCGCCCCTCGTCGCGTAGCGAAACGGCGGATAGGTTAGGGAGCATGACACCGTTCCCGAACCTGTCCGCCGTCATCGTATCCGCGCGCATCCGGTCCCTCCGCGCCGCGGCCGCCGCGCTCGTCGCCGCGACCGCGGCCGTCGCGGCCGTCGCCGTGGCCGCCGTCGCGCCGATCCCCGGCGCCGTTCCCGCCGCGCGCGCCGACCAGTTGCCCAACCCCGACTGGGCTGCCCTCCTCGCCGACTACGAGAAGGACTACTGGAAGGCGCCCACCAGCGCGCAGGACGGCGGCAAGGTGCTCGACAAAACCGTGATGAAGCGCGACGGGGACCTCGCCGTCGCCATCAACCACAAGGGGGCCGAAGGCGCCGACGCCGACGGGCTCACCCCGCAGCGCAGACGCGCGCTCGTCGACTCCGACCTCAGGGCGCGCGAGACCATGCCCGACGCGCTCGGCCCCGTGCTCGGCCGCTACATGCGCGAAGGCATCGACGGACACCGGCTCGGCCGCGTCGTCGACCTGTTCCGCTTCGACGTCGCCTCCACCTACGAGTCGAAGCGGGCGGCCATGCACCCGCGGCCCTACCTCGACCGCTCGGTGAGCGCCTACAACGGCACGAACGACCTCGCGGGACTGCCCGCCACGCTCGACATCAGGCAGGCGCCCGCATGGGGCGACCACGTCCCCGGCTACTCGAACCTGCAGAAGAACAGCTCCTACCCGTCCGGACACACGACCACGGCCTATTCGTGGGGCGTGGCGCTCGCCGGCATGATCCCCGAACTCGCGCCGCAGATCATGGCGCGCACCTCGGAGGCGGGCAACAACCGCATCGTGCTCGGCGTCCACTATCCGCTCGACGTCATCGGCGGGCGCATCGGCGGCTCCGCGCAGAACGGGCAATACTGGCACAACGAGTTCGGCACGTCGGTCGCCCCCGCCGCGCGGCAGCTGCGCGCCTACCTCACCGAACGCTGCAGGGCGGACGGCCACGGCGCGACGCTCAAGGCGTGCATCGCGGACCTCAAAGCCACCGGCGAAGGCGGCTATACGAACGGGTTCCTCGACCCGGTGGCCGACGAGCCGGTCAGGGACCGGGCGTCCGCCGTCCGCGTCTACGTCAAGCGCATGACCTACGGATTCGCGCAGAACAAGACCGAGAAGGGCGAACCGTTCACCGCGCCGCGCGGCGCCGCCGACGTGCTGCGTCTCGCCTACCCGCAGCTGCACGCCGACCAGCGGAACGCGATCCTCGCGAAGACCGCGCTCGACTCCGGATACCCGTTATGGAAGTCGTCCGACGGCTGGCAGCGCATCGACTGGGCGAAGGCCCTGTGCGCCCGCGTCACGTTGGATGCGAACGGCGACGTCGCCAAGGTCGAGACCGCCGACGACGTCGAAGACGCGTTCGACGGTCCGACCGTCGTCAACGCGCAATACGCGGACCGCGGAAACCATCCCGACTCCGATGCGGCGGCCGGCGAGAACGGCGACGAGGCCGCCGGACCCGGGCCCGCGGCGAAGCGCCTCGATCGTCGGGCGCTCACCGCGGTCGCCCTCGGCACCGTCGCCGTCGCCGCGGTCGGCACGGCGTTGCGCGTGCGCGACCGCCGCCGCTCGCGCCGCGCCGCGTGACCGTCCGGTGCCGGCGGCGAAATCGTCGCCACACGTCCGCGGCGGCGTACAATCGGCACTATGGCCAAGGATGACAGGAAGAACGCCAAAGGCGGCGGCAGGACGCGCAAGTACGTCGACAAGGCGCTCGACCGCGCCGAGGAGCTGATCGGCTCGGTCGAGGACAGCGACAACGTGGCGGAGCGTCTCGCGCGCGCCGCGAAATCCAGCGAGCTGCTGAGCGCCGTCTGGTCGCTGCCGCCCGCGCAGCGGCTCATGTTCCACCACGGCGTCGACGTGGGGGAGCTGGCCGCGACGGGCGCGGGGAGCACCCCCGGCTTCGACGGCGACAAGTACGACGGCGAACGGTTCATCGACCTGAGCTCGTCGGGCATCGCCCGCTACCAGCGGCTCATGTACGCGAACGGCGTGAAGGGGTCGCCCAGAAGGCTGCTCATCGTGCTGCAGGGCATGGACGCCTCCGGCAAGGGCGGCATCGTGCGCCACGTGTTCCGCCAGGGCGACCCGATGGGCATCCACTACCACGGATTCGGCAAACCCACCGAGGAGGAGGCGGGCCACGGGTTCCTGTGGCGCGTGGAACGCGAACTGCCCGATCCGGGGTGGATCGCGATCTTCGACCGCTCCCACTACGAGGACATCGTCATGCCGCACGTGTACGGCACGTTCCCCGAGGACGTGTGGCGGGCCCGCTACGACATCGTCAACGGGTTCGAGCGCAATCTCGTCGCCTCCGGATGCGCCATCATCAAGATCTTCCTCGTCTCCAGCCGCGAGGAGCAGCGCCGGCACTTCCTCGCGCGCCTCGACGACCCCACCAAATACTGGAAGTTCGACGTCTCCGACCTGGACGCGCGCGACCGGTGGGACGACTACATGGACGCCTGGCAGGAGGTGTTCGAGCGGACGAGCACGCCCGCCGCGCCCTGGTATCTCGTGCCCGCCGACAACCGCTGGTACTCCAGGGCCGTCGTCTCCGAACTGCTGCGCACCACGTTGCGGAACATGAACATGTCCTGGCCGCCGCTCGAAGCGGAAGTGGACGCCGACGAGGCGCGACGTCGGCTAAGCTAGGGAACCATGACCGACGAGAAGGAATACGAGGACGACAAGCGCTACGGGTCGCTGGGGCGGCTCGCCCCGGAATGGGACGGAAGCGAACGCGAGCGCAACCTCACGGACGACGACATCTACGAACGGTTCTTCGGCTGGGTGGAGGACGTCAAGGGCATCGAGCCATGGCCCCATCAGGAGGAGGCCATCATGGACCTGCTCGCCGGCGACCACGTGATCCTCAACACGCCCACCGGCTCCGGCAAGTCGCTCGTCGCGCTCGGCATGCACTTCGCCGCCCTGTGCACCGGCCGCCGCTCCTACTACACGGCACCCATCAAGGCGCTCGTCTCCGAGAAGTTCTTCGACCTCGTCGAGGTGTTCGGCCGCGACAACGTGGGCATGATCACCGGCGACAGCCACATCAACGCGGACGCGCCGATCATCTGCTGCACCGCCGAGATCCTCGCCAACCAGGCGCTGCGCGAGGGCGAGCATGCGGACATCGGCATGGTCGCGATGGACGAGTTCCACTACTACGGCGACCTGGAGCGCGGATGGGCGTGGCAGGTGCCGCTGCTCACCCTCCCGCAGACGCGCTTCCTGCTCATGAGCGCCACGCTCGGCAACGTCGACGCGATCGCCGACAAGCTTTCCGATTTGAACGACGTGCCCGACGTGGACGTGATCGCCGACGCGCCCAGGCCCGTGCCCCTGAGCTACGAGTACACGCTCGACCCGTTGGAGAAGACCGTCGAACTCGCGTTCAGGAACGGCGAGACCCCCATCTACGTCGTCCACTTCTCGCAGGACGCCGCCCTGGAGACCGCGCAGGCGCTCGCCTCCACCGGCGTCTCCAGCAAGGAGCAGCGCACCGCCATCGCCGAGGCCATCAAGGGCGTCAAGTTCACGACCGCGTTCGGCAAGATCCTGCAGCGTCTGCTGCGTACCGGCGTCGGCATCCACCATGCGGGTATGCTGCCGCGTTACCGCCGCCTCGTCGAACAGCTCGCCCAGCAGGGCCTCCTGCCCGTCATCTGCGGCACCGACACGCTCGGCGTCGGCATCAACGTGCCGATCCATTCGGTCGTGCTCACCGCCTTGACGAAATTTGACGGCACCAAGATGCGCCGCCTCAAGGCCCGCGAATTCCACCAGATCGCCGGCCGCGCCGGCCGCATGGGCTTCGACACGGAAGGCCTCGTCGTCGCCGAGGCGCCCGAATACGAGATCGAGAACCAGAAGGCCATCGCCAAGGCGGGCGGCGACCCGAAGAAGCTCAAGAAGGTCAAGCGCAAGAAGGCGCCCGAAGGCTTCGTCACGTGGAACCAGAACACGTTCGACAAGCTCATCGACGCCGCCCCCGAAACGCTCGTGCCGCACCTCAAGATCACCCATTCGATGGTGCTCAACGAGGTCGAGCAGGGCGGCGACGCCCGTGCGCGCATCGACGACCTCATCGACGATTCCGCGCAGACCCCCGATCAGAAGGAGAAGCTCCACCAGCGCGCCGACGAGATCTTCCAGACCCTGTTCGACACCGACGTGATCGAGGTGCTCGAAGGCCGCGACGGCGGCAAGGACTACGTGATGACGCTCGACGTGCCCGACGACTTCGCGCTCGACCAGCCGCTCTCGCCGTTCCTGCTCGCCGCGCTCGAACTGCTCGACCCCGAGTCGGACACGTACGCGCTCGACGTGATTTCCATGGTCGAGGCCACGCTCGACGACCCCAAGCAGGTGCTGCGCGCCCAGGAGCGCGCCGCCCGCGACAAGGCCATGGCCGACATGAAGGCTGACGGACTCGACTACGACGAGCGCATGGACCGTCTCCAGGAGATCACCTACCCGAAGCCGTTGGAGGACATGCTCGACGCGGCGTTCGACCAGTACCGCCACGACGTGCCGTGGGCCAACGACTACTGGCTGAGCCCCAAGTCGGTGGTGCGCGACATGGTCGAGACCGCCTCCGACTTCACCGGCTACATCGCCCGCTACAACATCGCCCGCTCCGAAGGCACACTCCTGCGCTACCTGTCCGACGCGTACCGCGCGCTCGCCCGCACCGTGCCGCCGGAGAAGCGCGACGAGCAGCTGGACGACATCATCGCCTGGCTGCGCGTGCTCGTGCGTTCCATCGACTCCTCGCTGGTCGACGAATGGGAGAACGCGGGTGCGGACGGCTCCACCGACGCCTCGGAGGCGGCCGCGTCGCTCGCCGCCCCCGGCGCGCGCGACGCCGTCGTCGAGGACCGCCGCGGCCTCACGGTGCTCGTGCGCAACGCCCTGTTCCGCCGCGTCACGCTCATGGATCTCGACGATCCGGACACGCTCGGCGCGCTCGACAAGGACTGGGGCTACGGCGTGCACGAATGGGAGGACGCGCTCGACGACTTCTATGACGAGCATGAATACGTGAACACCGACGCGAAGGCCCGTTCCGCGGAGCTCTTCATGCTCGACACGAAGCACGAGAAGGACGAGCACTCGTGGAAGGTGCGTCAGATCATCGACGACTCCGACGGCGACCACGACTGGGCCATCGAAGGCGTCGTCGACCTCGACGCCACGCAGGAGAGCGGCGAGGTCGTCTTCTTCGACTACAAGGTCGGCAACGAATGACCGACAACGACCTGTTCGCGGCGTCGGACGCGCCGGACGAGGTGACGCGTCCGCTCGCCGTGCGCATGCGCCCGCGCACGCTCGACGAGGTGATCGGGCAGTCCCACGTGCTGGGGGAGGGTTCGCCGCTGCGGCGTCTCGCCAATCCGGCGTCGAAGGGCTCGCTCACCGCGCCCAGCTCGATCATCATGTTCGGGCCTCCCGGCGTCGGCAAGACGACGCTCGCCACGATCGTGGCCCGCCAGTCCGGCCGCGTGTTCGAGGAGCTGTCCGCCGTGACCAGCGGCGTCAAGGACGTGCGCGCCGTGCTCGACCGCGCGCACGAGCGGCTCGTCGCGCGCGGCGAGGAGACCGTCCTGTTCATCGACGAGGTGCACCGCTTCTCCAAATCCCAGCAGGACGCGCTCCTGCCCGCCGTCGAGAACCGCGACGTCACGTTCATCGGCGCGACCACCGAGAACCCGAGCTTCTCGGTCATCAAGCCACTGCTCTCCCGTTCCGTCGTCGTCAAACTCGAATCGTTGGAACCGGAGCAGCTCGACGACCTCGTCCGCCGCGCCCTCGAATCGGATCGCGGGCTCAAAGGCGAGGTGAAGGCCACCGACGAGGCCATCGCCGAGATCGTGCGGATGGCGGGCGGCGACGCACGCAAGTCGCTCACCATCCTCGAGGCGGCCGCCGGCGCGGTCACCGGCGACAAGGCGCGTGAGAAGGGCCGACGCCGCCCGACCATCACGCCCGACGTCGTCTCCACCGTGATGGACGTGGCCACCGTGCGCTACGACAAGGACGGCGACGACCATTACGACGTGATTTCCGCGTTCATCAAATCGATGCGCGGATCCGACCCGGATGCGGCCGTGCACTACCTCGCACGCATGATCCGCGCCGGCGAGGACCCGCGGTTCATCGCCAGACGCATCATGATCGCCGCCGCCGAGGAGGTCGGCATGGCCGCTCCGCAGATCCTCCAGGTGACGGTCGCCGCCGCGCAGGCGGTCGCGCTCGTCGGCATGCCGGAGGCCCGGATCATCCTCTCCGAGGCGGCGATCGCCGTGGCCACCGCGCCCAAGTCGAACGCGAGCTACATGGCCATCAACGAGGCGCTGGCGGACGTGGACGCCGGGCACATCGGCGCCGTGCCGCTGTATCTGAGGAACGCGCCCACCAAACTGATGAAGGAGTGGGGCAACCACGAGGGCTACCGGTACGCGCACGACTGGCCGGGGGCCGTCGCGCCGCAGGAGTACCTGCCCGAGGACCTGCGCGGACGGCGCTACTACCGGCCGAACAACCGCGGCTACGAACGCGAGGTGGGGGATCGGCTCGCCCGCATCGAGCCGATCCTGCACTCCGGCGACGGTCCGCGGGACGGACGGGACGGACGGGACGCCGGGACGGGAGCCGATCGGGAAGAACGGACGAAACAGGCGGACAGGTAAGCGGTTACGGGGTACAATGAGCCCGATACGAAACGACGGACGCGCCACGCCATCATGACCATGGCGGGAAAGGAGCACGCGATGACGCAGGACGAAAGCGCCGGTAAGATGATCCTCATCGTCGACGACGACCAGGCACTGGGCGAGATGCTCTCCATCGTGCTGGAGAACGAGGGGTTCCGGACCACCACCTGTCTCGACGGCCTGCGCGCCGTGGAGATGTTCCCCACCGTCAACCCGGACCTCATCCTGCTCGACGTCATGCTGCCCGGCATCGACGGCACCGAGGTGGCGCGGCGCATCCGCGAGACCTCGTCGAACGTGCCGATCATCATGCTCACCGCGAAGTCCGACACCGTGGACGTGGTCGCCGGACTCGAGGCGGGGGCCGACGACTACGTGCCCAAGCCGTTCAAGGTGGCCGAGCTCCTCGCCCGCATCCGCGCGCGCTTCCGCATCCGCGCCAAGCTCGCCGCGGCGGCCGGCAACGGCGGCGAGACGGGCGATTCCGATCCGCAGCACATCGAACGCGGAGCGATCGTCATCGACCGCACCGGCCACACCGCCACCAAGGACGGCGTCGACCTCGGGCTGACGCCGATGGAGTTCGAATTGCTCGCCGTGCTGGCCGCCGGCAGCGGCGAGGCCATCAGCCGCTCCACGCTCCTCAAGAAGGTGTGGGGCTACGACGGCGACGGCGACACGCGTCTCGTGAACGTGCACATCCAACGTCTGCGCGCCAAGGTCGATGACGATCCGGAGAAGCCGCGGATCATCGTCACCGTGCGCGGCATCGGCTACAAGTTCGTCCCGCCGGAGCATGATCCCGCGCGGGCGGCGGCATGACCGGCGCCGATCTGCGCGCGCGCATCGGCGACCGGTTCAGCTGGCGTCGTCTGCTGAAAAGCGGACGCGCCGAGGTACGACGGTCGCTGCAGGCGCGCACCGTCGCCATGGTGGTCGCGGTCACGCTCATCGTGGCCGTCGTCTTCTCCGTCGTGTCGATGATCTCCGTGCGCTCCACGCTCCTCGACCAGGTCTCCACGCAGGCGCGCAACGACTTCTCGAACATGGTGCAGCAGGCGCAGACCGGGCTCGACTCGGCCGACGTCTCCGATTCGGTGCAGTACCAGCAGCTCGTCAACAACCTGGCCTCCTCGCTGCAGAACGAGGGCGCGTCGAACCTCGTGAGCGTCTATCTGCGCGGCAAGGACGACGAGAGCCGACTCATCGTGCCCGTGTCCACCGACCCCACATACGAGGACGCCGTCACCGACGACATGCGCAGCGCCGTCGCCTCCGACACGCACAGCCGCGTCTTCTACCAGCCCATCGCGATCGACGTCGAGAACCGTACGGACATGCCCGGCGCGGTGCTCGGCACCACGCTCGAATTCGGCGCCGCCGGCGGACTCGAGTTCTTCGCGCTGTTCTCCTACGAGTCGCAGGAGAACTCGCTCACCCAGATCCAGATGAATCTCATCTCCGTATGCCTCGCGCTGAGCGTGCTCGTCGGCATCGTCGTGTGGATGGCGCTGCACGGCATCATCGTCCCGGTCGGCGTCGTGGCCGCCGCGGCGGAGACCTTCGCCGCCGGCGATCTCGGCGCGCGCGTCCCCGTGACGCGCAAGGACGAGATCGGCTCCCTGCAGGACTCGTTCAACACGATGGCCGCCGCGCTGGACCAGAAGATCGACGAACTGGAGGAGGCGGGCGCGATGCAGCGCCGCTTCGTCTCCGACGTGAGCCACGAGCTGCGCACCCCCGTCACCACGATGCGCATGGCCTCCGATCTGCTCGAAAGCCGCAAGGACGGGTACGACCCGATCACGCGACGCACCGTCGAACTGCTCTCCGGCCAGATCAACCGCTTCCAGGACATGCTCGCCGATCTGCTGGAGATCTCCCGCTACGACGCGGGCTATGCGGCGCTCGACCTGGTCGAGGCCGACATGCGCGAACCGATCCGCGAGGCCGTCGACCAGGTGTCCGGCCTCGCCCAGGCGAAGCACGTGCCGATCCACACGTTCCTGCCGAACATCGAGGTGCTCGCCTACTTCGATGCGCGCCGCATCGTGCGCATCGTGCGCAACCTGCTCTCCAACGCCGTCGACTTCGCGGAGGACAAGCCGATCGAGGTGAGGCTCGCCGCCAACCGTCGCGCCGTCGTCATCTCCGTGCGGGATTACGGCGTGGGCATGCCTCGCGACCAGGTACCGCACGTGTTCGACCGCTTCTGGCGCGGCGACCCCTCGCGTGCGCGCACCACCGGCGGCACCGGTCTCGGCCTGTCCATCGCGATGACCGACGCGAAGCTCCACCAGGGCTCGATCCGCGTGCGCTCCGAACTCGGCGAGGGCACCTGGTTCCTCGTCACGCTGCCGCGCGATCCCGCGCTCGGCGTCGTGCCGGACAACGAGCTGCCGGTCGACTTCGAACGCGGCACCAGCCGTCCCGTCATCACCGGCGGCTTCGGCATCGCCGACAACCGCAGCGCCGACTACGTCAAGCACGGCTCGCGCGACGGCGGCGACGCGGGCGGCGTGAACACCATGGACGCCGCGGACGGCGGGACCGGCGACGGGAGCGCCGGCGATACGGGAAGCGACGGCCACGACGGGACGGGAGACGAATGATGGACGGACGGAACGGATCGGCCGATGGCGGCATGCCCACGCCCGTACCTGTGCCTGCGTCCGCGCCCACGGCGGGCGCGTCGGCGCGTCGGCTCGCGCGGCGCTGTGCGCGCGTCGCCGCCGCATGCGCCGTCGTCGCCGCCGTATGCGCGGCGGGCGCCTGCTCCAGCCCGATCGGACTGCCGTCGGGCGGCGGCGTGCAGGCGTTCTCGCCGGTCGAACAGCAGACGCAGCGCGTCTACACGAGTCCGGAAGGACCGTCGGACAACGACCAGCCGGAGGACATCGTCGAGGGGTTCTTCAACGCGATGCCCGCCGGCGTGCAGTCCGACGGCTACCGGGTGGCGCGCCGCTTCCTCACCACGCAGGCCGCGGAGCAGTGGAAGGGCGACGCCGGCGCCGTCATCTACGACGGCACGCCCAGGTTCACGCGCAAGGCGAGCGGGCAGACCGGATCGCCCGAGGCCTCCGGCGGCATCGTGGTCGAGGCGGAGCTCAACGTGGTGGGCAGCCTCGACGCCCACGGACTGTACACGCCCGCCCCCGCGGATGAAAGCACCACCGTGATGACGTTCTCGATGGCGCAGTCCGACGGCCAGTGGCGCATCTCCCATCTGGCGGATGGCGTGGTCGTCTCCTCGGCCGACTTCGAACAGGTCTTCCGCCAGGTGTCCGTCTACCAGTTGGACGCCGCCGGCAAGCATCTCGTGCCCGACGTGCGTTGGCTCAGCTGGCGCAATTGGCGCACCCAGGCCGTGCGTGAGGTGCTCGCCGGCGGCGCGGCCTGGCTGGGCGACGCGGTGCGCGACGTGAACACGGCGAGGACGACGCTCGCCGTGGACACCGTGCCCCTGACGGACGGCAAGCCGCAGGTGCGGCTGAGCACCGAGTTCCTCAAGCTCGACGAGGAGTCGCGCGTCGCGCTCGTCCATCTCATCCGGCTTACGCTCGGCGACGGCGTGCCTAGCGCCCAGCTGCAGGTGACCGTGGACAGTGCGGACTATTCGGGGATCGACTCCGGCTTCGACCTCGACAACGGGCAGCCGAGCGTCGGCCTCTACACGCTCACCGACGGACGCGTCGTCTCCCTCGGCTCGTCGAGCCCCCTGCGCGTCGGCGAGACCGACGGCTACCCGGGGGCGCGCGGATTCGCGTTCTCCGCCGACGGGGGAGCGGTGCTGCGAGCCGACGGCGTGGTCGAATGCCTCAAGGCCGACGCCTCCTCGTGCGGCGTCATGTTCTCCGGCGCCCGCGTCTCGTTCATCTCGGGCGGTCTCGACGGCGAGATCTGGGCGGTCTCGGACGGCGGCCACAGCCTCTATGTCTCGCGCGACGGCGTGGAACGGCATCTCTCGGTCGGTTGGCTCGGTTCGGAGTCGATCCGCGCCGTCACCGTCTCGCCGGAGGGAGCGCGTCTCGCGTTGGCGCTCGACGACGGCGTGGTGATGGTCGGCGTGAGCCGCGACGGCAGCCTCGTGCCGTCGGGACTGTCCTCCCAGCCCACCGAGATCTCGCGGCAGCGCAACGTGACGATGATGACCTTCTACAACGATCTGAACCTCATCTACGTGTCGGTCCCCTCGACGGACGACGCGGACGGCCAGGGTTCCGGCGGGGATGGCGCGTCGGATTCGTCCGGTTCGGCCTCCGGTTCGTCGTCGGGTTCGTCCGGTTCGTCCGGATCGTCGGTGGTGCAGAAGCAGCGGGGATACCGGCAGATCGCGCCCGGCCCCGTGCGCGAGCAGCGTCTGCCGGACACCACGGTGACGGGACTCGCCTCCGGGCAGATCGCGCTGTACCGCAGGCTGGCCGTGCTCGACGACCTCGGCGTGGTCCGGTCGGTGTCCGGTTCGCTCGACGGATCGTGGTCCATCGCCGATTCGCAGGTGACGGCGCTCGGCGCGCAGTGACGGACGGTGCGGCGACGATGCGGTGCACCATGCGTCGCGCATGCGTGGAAACGACAAAAGAGGGCTCCTTCCTGACGGGAAGGAGCCCTCTCTCGACGAGATGCGCGGGTCGTTCGATCAGATGCCGCCGTACTCGCTCTTGAAGAGCTCCTGCGGGACCTCGGAGTTGATCGGGACCTCGTAGATGAGGTACTGCATGTTGAACGGGATGTTGAACAGGTGACGCTTGACGCCGTAGACCTCCTCGGTGCCGAGGAAGTTGAAGTTGTCCGGGCATTCCGGCTCCCACTTGGCGAGCAGCTTGGCGGCGTCGCCGATGGTGGCGGCCACGCCGGCGAGGTGCTTGATGCCTTCCACCTGCTTGATGATGAGGAACACGGTATCCATGGGTCTCCTTTCGTGTTCGTTGTACGGTGCCGACCGCCTCATATAGGTGCATGTATAGGTGCATGCGAGGCGGCGGCGCCTCGTTACGGCGCTCTCCATAATACCCGAAAACGGCGGTACCGCGCCGATAAGCCGACGTGCGGGCGCTATGTTATCAAATCGTTATCAAGACGTTATCGAAATGTTATCCCGTGAGGTTGAACGCTCACATTGTTTGGTTCATACTTGAGCTTGTCGATGACAAACAGTCGTCAGCCAAGGAAAGGACCTTGGTGCTCGATAACTCGAGGAGGAGTATAAACATGAAGAATTGGAAGAAGGCCATCGCCCTTGTTGCTTCCGCCGCCGCTTTGGTGAGCGTGGCAGCATGCGGTTCCGGCTCCAACGGTGGTTCGGACAACGGCAAGAAGACCGTCGGCTTCGTCGCCGTCGGCCCCGAGGGTGGTTTCCGTACCGCGAACGAGAACGACATCAAGTCCGCGTTCAAGTCCGCCGGATTCGACCTGATCTACTCGCCGACCCAGAACAACGATCAGCAGAAGCAGATTCAGGCCTTCAACAAGTTCGTCAACGACGAGGTGGACGCCATCATCCTGTCCTCCACCGAGGATACCGGTTGGGACGAGTCCCTGAAGAAGGCCGCCGAGGCCGAGATTCCGGTCTTCACCGTCGACCGCAACGTCCAGGTCAAGGACTCCGACGCCAAGAAGGCCATCGTCTCCCACATCGGACCGTCCAACGAGTGGGCCGGTGAGCAGGCCGCCGAGTTCGTGAACAAGAACTTCCCGGACGGCGCCAACGGCTTCATCCTCGAAGGCCCCGCCGGCCTGTCCGTCGTCAAGGATCGTGGCGCCGGCTGGGATGCCAAGATCGCCAAGAACGTGAAGGTCCTCGAGTCCCAGTCCGCCAACTGGTCCACCGATGAGGCCAAGACCGTGACCGCCGGCCTGCTGGACAAGTACAAGTCCGACAACCCGCAGTTCATTTTCGCCCAGAACGACGAGATGGGCCTCGGCGCCGCGCAGGCCGTTGACGCCGCCGGCCTCAAGGGCAAGGTCAAGATCATCACCATCGACGGTACGAAGAACGCCCTGCAGGCCCTCGTCGACGGCGACCTCTCCTACGTGATCGAGTACAACCCGATCTTCGGCAAGGAGACCGCGCAGGCCGTCAAGGACTACCTGGGTGGCAAGAAGGTCAAGTCCGACATCCAGATCGAGTCCAAGACCTTCGACGCCGCCAGCGCCAAGGAAGCCCTGGATTCCAACTCCCGCGCCTACTGATTCGGGCCAAGCGCCTCCATCAGTGATGATCGAGAACCGCACATGAACATATAACCGATGGTGCATGAGGTAGTCCCTTGTGCACCATCATTCATGTGGGGTCGAAATATCACAAAACGGTAACAATCTTCCCTGTTCAAAGGCAACGATATGACAGACAAAACCCCTATCGTCGTGATGAAGGGCATCACGATCGAGTTCCCGGGCGTCAAGGCCCTGGACGGTGTCAATCTGACGCTGTACCCGGGCGAGGTCCACGCTCTCATGGGTGAGAACGGCGCCGGCAAGTCCACGATGATCAAGGCCCTCACCGGCGTCTACAAGATCGACGCGGGCTCCATCACCGTCGAAGGCAAGCCGCAGCAGTTCAACGGCACGCTGGACGCGCAGAACGCCGGCATCGCCACCGTGTACCAGGAAGTCAACCTGTGCACCAACCTCTCCGTCGGCGAGAACGTCATGCTCGGCCACGAGAAGCGCGGCCCGTTCGGCATCGACTGGAAGAAGACCCACGAGGCCGCCAAGACCTACCTCAAGCAGATGGGTCTGGAGCACATCGATCCGCACACCCCGCTGAGCTCGATCTCCATCGCCATGCAGCAGCTGGTCGCCATCGCGCGAGCCATGGTCATCAACGCCAAGGTGCTGATCCTCGACGAGCCGACCTCCTCCCTCGACGCCAACGAGGTCGAGGACCTGTTCGCGATCATGCGCAAGGTGCGCGACTCCGGCGTGGCCATCCTGTTCGTCTCCCACTTCCTCGACCAGATCTACGAGATCACCGACCGCCTGACCATCCTGCGCAACGGCAAGTTCATCAAGGAGGTCATGACCAAGGACACCCCGCGCGACGAGCTCATCGGCATGATGATCGGCAAGTCCGCCGAGGAACTGTCCCAGATCGGCGCCAAGAAGGCGCGCCGCGCCATCGAGCCCGGCGAGAAGCCGATCGTCGACGTCAAGGGCCTCGGCAAGAAGGGCACGATCAACCCGGTGGATCTCGACATCTACGCGGGCGAGGTCGTCGGCTTCGCCGGCCTGCTCGGCTCCGGCCGCACCGAACTCGGCCGCCTCCTCTACGGCGCCGACAAGCCGGATTCGGGCACGTACACGCTCAACGGCAAGCAGGTGTCCATCGGCGACCCGGCCACCGCCCTGAAGAACAAGATCGCGTACTCCACCGAGAACCGTCGTGACGAGGGCATCGTCGGCGACCTGACCGTCCGCCAGAACATCCTCATCGCCCTCCAGGCGACGCGCGGCATGTTCAAGCCGATTCCGAAGAAGGAAGCGGACGCGATCGTCGACAAGTACATGAAGGAGATGAACGTGCGACCGGCCGATCCGGATCGCCCGATCAAGAACCTCTCCGGCGGCAACCAGCAGAAGGTCCTCATCGGCCGCTGGCTGGCAACCCACCCGGAGCTCCTCATCCTCGACGAGCCGACCCGAGGCATCGACATCGGCGCGAAGGCCGAGATCCAGCAGGTCGTCCTCGACCTCGCCTCGAAGGGCATGGGCGTCGTCTTCATCTCCTCCGAGCTTGAAGAGGTCGTGCGCCTGTCCGACGACATCGAGGTCCTCAAGGATCGCCACAAGATCGCTGAAATCGAAAACGGCGACACCGTCTCGCAGTCGACCATCGTCGAGACCATCGCCAACACGAACGTGAAGAACTGAAAGGAGGGATGATGGCTGATAAGAAGCAAGCGGACGAGAAGAACAACATCGTCAAGAAGCTGCTCTCCTCTAACATCACCGTCGAGGTGGTCGCACTCATCCTGCTGGTTTTGCTGTGCACCGCGTTTGATCACGCGTTCCTCTCCCTGCAGTGGAACGACAACACGGGCGGTCTCGCCGGCCCGATCATCACGATGCTTCAGGAATCCGCCCGATACCTGATGATCGCCACCGGCATGACGCTCGTCATCTCCACCGCAGGTATCGACCTCTCCGTCGGTTCCGTCATGGCGGTCGCCGGCGCGGCCGCGATGCAGGCGCTGTCCGGAGGCACCAACGTGTGGCTCTCCATCCTGCTGGCCCTCGTCATCGGTCTGGCCGTCGGCTGCATCAACGGCGCGCTCGTCGCGTTCCTCGGCCTCCAGCCGTTCATCACCACGCTGATCATGATGCTCGCCGGCCGTGGCCTCGCGAAGGTCATCACCTCCGGCGAGAACACCGACGCCTCCGCGGTCGCCGGCAGCGAACCGCTCAAGTGGATGGCCAACGGCTTCATCCTGGGCATCCCGGCCAACTTCGTGATCGCCGTCGTCATCGTGATCCTCGTCGGCCTGCTGTGCCGCAAGACCGCCATGGGCATGTTCATCGAGGCCGTCGGCATCAACCCCGAAGCCTCCCGCATGACTGGCATCAAGCCCAAGCAGATCCTCTTCCTCGTCTACGCGATCTCCGGCTTCCTCGCCGCCATCGCCGGCCTGTTCGCCACCGCATCCGTGATGCGCGTCGACGTGGTCAAGACCGGTCAGGATCTCGAGATGTACGCCATCCTCGCGGTCGTCATCGGCGGCACCTCGCTGCTCGGTGGTAAGTTCTCCCTCGCTGGCAGCGCCGTCGGCGCCGTCATCATCGCCATGATCCGCAAGACCATCATCACCCTCGGCATCGATTCCGCCGCAACCCCGGCCTTCTTCGCCGTCGTCGTGATCGTGATCTGCGTGATGCAGGCACCCAAGGTTCGTAACCTGAGCGCGGAACTCAAGCGTAAGCGCGCGCTCAAGTCCTCTGAAAAGGCGGTGGCAGCATGACAAACGCTACGGCAACCCCGGCCAAGAAGGCCGTGAAGAAGACGCGTCGCATCGACGCACAGATGATTCCGACCATCGCGGCCGTCGTCATCTTCATCCTGATGATGATCATGGGCCAGGCGCTCTTCGGCACCTACCTGCGACTCGGCTTCATCTCCACCCTGTTCATCGACCACGCCTACCTCATCATCCTGGCCGTGGCCATGACGCTCCCGATCCTCACCGGCGGCATCGATCTGTCGGTCGGCGCCATCGTCGCCATCACCGCCGTCATCGGCATCAAGATGGCCAACGCGGGCGTTCCCGCCCTCGTCGTGATGGTCGTCATGCTGCTCATCGGCGCGGCGTTCGGCCTGCTGGCCGCGATCCTGATCGAGGAATTCAACATGCAGCCGTTCATCGCGACGCTGTCCACGATGTTCCTCGCCCGTGGTATCGCCTCCATCATCTCCACCGATTCGCTGACCTTCCCGGACAACAACAACTTCGACTGGATCGCGCAGAGCATCACGATCATCGACAACCCGAAGCTGAGCAACGACCTCTACTTCAACATCGGCGTCGTGATCTCGCTCGTGGTGCTGGTGTTCGGCTACATCCTGCTGCACCACACCCGCACCGGCCGCACCATCTACGCGATCGGCGGCTCCCGCTCCTCCGCGGAGCTCATGGGTCTGCCCGTGAAGCGCGCCCAGTTCACGATCTACATCACCTCCGCGACCCTCGCCGCGCTGGCCTCCATCGTGTACATCGCCAACCTCGGTTCCGCGAAGAACACGGTCGGTGTCGGCTGGGAGCTCGACGCCGTCGCCTCCGTGGTCATCGGCGGTACGATCATCACCGGCGGCTTCGGCTACGTCCTCGGCTCCGCCCTCGGCGCCCTGGTCCGCTCCATCATCGACCCGCTGACCTCCGACTTCGGAGTCCCGGCCGAGTGGACGACCATCGTGGTCGGCCTGATGATTCTCGCCTTCGTGGTCCTCCAGCGTGTGGTGACCGCGGTCGGCGAGAAGAAATAGGCGATGATCGGTCCGGGGGAGGCGCCGCCCGGCGCGGCGGTTCCCCCGGACCGATCGGAGCCCCGCAGCGGTCGCCGTCTACCGTGATGACGACCGCGGTGATAACCGAACATCGTGATAACTGAATACCGATAACTGAATAAGCGATAACTGAACATGGAGACCGGCGGGCGATACGCCATCGGTGCCCGCAAAGGCAATCCTCCTCGCCTTGAAGCAACGAGAGCTTCGCGCGGGGACCGTACGGTGACACGTCCGCCGGCATCCACCCTCTCTCTTCCTTCATTTCCTTCCTTTCATCCGCGTGTGGCCCGTCCCGAGATCCCTCGGGACGGGCCACACGCGTTGTTTCGGAAGTTCCCCATGAACTTACTTGTGGCTCATGGCTCGCGGCTCGCGGTGCGGAACGGAATTCGTATCTCTCAGCAACTTCGTATCTCCATGCGATCCGCCCCGAGGCTGCGTAAGGAATCCCGGAAAAGAGGGGGAGCCGTCCGGGAATCCTCGCACCGACTCGTTCTCTGCGCAATACATCCCGGACGATTGGGACGGAACCGGGATTTCTCGCGCCGATGGCTGTGCCGACGATTATTGTCGTCGGTGACCCGATACGAAAAATCCCGGAAACCGCTGAAGATCTCCGGGATTTCTTGCGCCGGGCTGCGACGCGATCGAGACTGGCTGCTGCGCCAAAGGGCATTGCGGTCGCGGAACGCGTATCCGGGACGATCCGATGCCGTTTGACCACCGGCGTAGAGGTATTTGCGTTGTCAGGGGTGCTTCCGCTCCGATGCGGATCGCCATCTCGCTAACGAGGGGTATCCGTCACCGCACAGGGGCAGGTGCCGACGGCGTTCTGCACCGGGGCCAAGCCATTTCGGCGCCCTCTCTACCCGAGCGGGTACCCCTCGGAGACAAGATGGCTGTCAGTCACCGTCACGAAGTACCCCTTGGAACGTAGTTAACGGTCAGTCGGCCGTCAGTCGGGTGCCGGTCACGTGGTTCGTGTCCCGTTTCGGTCGCCGGACAGACGGTTCATAGCCCGCGACGGGCGCGGGCGCGGAACGCGGCGGCGAGACTCACCCATCCGGCCACGCAGATCACGATCATCGTGGCGAACACCCACTGGCCGCCCACCGCGGTCGCGTGCATGAACTCCGCCGATCCCTCCGCGCCATGACCGGCCTGCGCGACCGCCAGAATCGTCGAGAACAGGGCGGTGCCGGCCGCGCCGCCGAACTGGAGCGCCGTGTTGAAGATCGCATTGCCGTCCGGCGCGAACTCGCGGGGAATCGAACTCAGGGCGCTCGTCATCACGTTCGAGTTGCCGAGCGCGAAGCAGAATCCGAAGATGAAGTAGAAGCCGGCGAGCATCACGGGGGTGAGCCGCAGCGCGAACGCGAACAGCAGCACCGGACCGAGCGTCGCGATGCCGAACGGCACGAGAATCGGCTTCACCGCGCCGAAGCGGTCGTACAGCCAGCCGCCCAGCGGCGCGCACACGGCGCCGATTAGCGCGCCTGGCAGCACCAGCGAACCGGCGAGGAACGCGTTCGTGCCGAGACCCAGCTGCGCCACGTTGGTGATCACGTAGCCGAATCCGATCGACACGATCGGCATCACCAGATAGGCGACCAGATGCAGCAGCACGACCGGATCGCGCAGGATGCCGAGCCTGAGCAGTGGCGAGAACGCGCGCTTCGTCAGCCAGCAGAACGCGGCCAGCGCGGCGAGGCCGACGACCACGCTCACGGCGGCGACCACGGCCGCGCGGGTGGCCGAACGTCCGGCCACGGCGGCGCTCACCGCGACGCCCGCCTGGTTCAATCCGAGGACCATGCCGACGAGCGCCACGACGATCGTCACCACCTGGAACGGGTCGAGGTAGGCGGCCTCGGTGGGGGCCTTCTGTTCGATGCACAGCATGCCGAGCAGCAGCGCGAGCAGGATGAACGGCACGGCGATCACGAAAATCGCGCGCCACGGCAGGACGGTCGTCACCGCGCCGCCGACGGTCGGGCCGATGGCCGGCGCGACCGTGATGACGAGGGAACCGACGCCCATGAGACGCCCGATCTTGGAACGCGGCGACTGTTCGAGGATGATGTTCATCATCAGCGGCGTGGCCACACCCGAGCCGACGCCCTGGATGATGCGGGCGACGATGAGCAGCGGGAACGCGTGCGCGACGATCATGATGACCGAGCCGACGAGCGCCAGCAGCACGGCGGCCACGAAGATCGCCTTCAATCGGAACCGGCGTTTGAGGAACGACGACATCGGCATCGTCGCCGCCACGGTCAGCAGATAGATCGTGGTGATCCACTGCACGGTGGCCGTGTCCACGTGGAATTCGCGCATCAGCGCGGGGAACAGCACCGTCATCACCGTTTCGGTGAGGATGCCGATGAACGCGAGCGCGCCGGTCGCGATGATCGCGCCGATCAGCTTGCCGGGAATCCTCTCGTCCGGCATGACGCCGCGCGCCTGTCCGCTTGTTTCCTTCTTCTGTTCTGTCATTGGTTGCAAAATCCCGTATCATCGTCGCGATGCCCGATACATGGGCGGAATCGCGGATGGCCTGACTGTCCAGGATGCTGAAGCCGGCCCTGGCCGCACGGATCTGCGGAGAGCTCCCGGCGTGTGCAGTGTATCGCGTCACGCTGGACAACGCCGGGAACGGTGGGGAGGGAAGGGGATGGGAAGAGGGAGGAAGCCCCCCGATTGTTCGCGCGATTACTCGCGCACGAGGCGGATGTGCTCGACGTTCTTGCGCTTGGAGCGGCGGAACAGGGTGAAGCGGTTGCCGATGGTCTGCACGACCTCGGCGCCGAGCTGGCCGGCCAGGTTCTCGGCGGCCTCCTTGGCGGTCAGACCGGAGCCGTCCTGTACGCTGAACTTGACGAGCTCGCGGTTCTCCAGGGTCTCGCTCGCCTGCTTGACGAGCGCGTCGGTCACGTCGTTCTTGCCGATGTTGATGAGCGGCTTGATCGTGTTCGCCATGCCGCGCAGCTGCTTGGTCTGCTTCTTGGTCAGTGCCATAGTCGTTTCCTTCGTTTCCTTGATTGCTTGATGGTTGTCCTGATTCGCGTCTCTTCGACGCGGCTTCGCCGTCGCCGGGGTCGTGCGCCGTACCGGGGTATTGTACCGGCAGGGTCAGGCGAGCGCCTTGCGGATGCGGTTCATGCTGGCCGGCTTGGGCGTGCCGAGCTCCTGCGCCCACAGGCTCACGTAGAACTCCTCCAAGAGCCAGCGCGCGTCCGTGGCCTTGCGCATGAGCTCCTCATGCCTCGGGCCGGCGGGTTCGGCCTTCGCCTTGGCCATGGCCTTGTCGACGAGTTGTTTCGCCTCGTCGGCCTCCCACGCCCAGCGGACGTCGCGGTTCTTGTCCGACTTGGCCTTCGTCAGGCGCATGAGGTCGGCGTGCAGGTACCGTTCGATGTGCCGCAGCGAGGCCGGGGGAGCGGCGCCGATGAACCCGGGGTGGACGAGCGTGGCGATGTGCTCGCGGATCGACTGGAGCACGGAGAGCATCGGCAGGTCCGCCTTGCCGGACACCGCCTTGTCCACCTCCGCGTAGCGTTTGAGGATCGCGATCACGTCGCGCGCCACCTGGTAGACGGTGTCCTCGTACACTTCGCGCACGTCGAGCACCGCGTTGGCGAGCGCCTCGTCGTCGGGCAGACGGTCCACGTCGGGCAGCAGTCGTTTGACGGCGGCGAGCTGCAGGTCCTCGACGAGCGCTTTCGTCGACTTGTAGGGGGCGGCGGCGAGCATGAGCGCCTCCGTGCCGAGCCAACGCGACGAGACGCGTTCGTCGGGCAGTCGCAGCGCGTCGAGCGCGCCCCGCCACAGCATCGACGCGCGCGATTCGGTGGTCGCGCCCGCCTTGTGCAGCAGGTTCGCCTGTTCGACGAGTCTGCCTTGGCCGGCGGCCTGGTCGGCCTTGCGGCGCACGGCCTTGCGCGCGGAGACCTGCGCCTCCTGCGCGAACCTGACCTGCAGGGCCTTGAGGTCCTTGCTGGTGCCGAGCGTCTTGACCGCGTTCCTGCCGCGCCTGCGGGCACGTCGGCCGTCGCCGCCGTGCCCGCCGCGTCCGTCGTCCAGCGGCTGCTCGACCGCGAACGTCATCTTCAGGTACGGGGAGAGCCGTTCGACGAGCTCCGGTCCCAGCACTTCGGGGTGGATCTGCGCGCCGACCGTCTCGATCGCGGCGCGCGTGAACACGTGCGCGAGATCCGGCCATGCGGCGCCGCCCGCCGCCCCCGCACCGCCGCCGGCCGCGCCGTCCGCGGCGTCGCCACCGGCGTCCTCCGGCGGCAGGTTCGGCTTGCGCTGCGAGCCGGAGCCGGGCAGGTCCGGGTAGTGGTCGTCGATCCACGCGCGGATCCTGCGCGTCGCGTCGGGCGCGGGTACGAACTGGACGCGCAGCTTCTTCGGCAGCGCCTTGATCATCGCGAGGATGAGCTCGTCGAGCAGGCCGGGCACGTTCCACGTGAACTGTTCCGGTGTGACGCGCGAGAGCGCCTTCAACGGCACATGCACGGTGACGCCGTCCGCCGTGTCGGACGGGTCGTACACGTAGCTCAATCGCAGGTCGATCGGCTGGCCGTCGGTGCCGAGCGTATGCCAGTGGTCCGGATAGTCGTCGAGGCTCACCGATTCGGCGGACTGGAGGCGCTCCACCTTGCTCGGGTCGAAGTCGAGCAGCGTCGGATGCGCGTCATGCTCGCCCTTCCACCATTTGGCGAGGGCGGCGACGCTCGTCACGTCGTGCGGGATGACCGCGTTGTAGAAGTCGAACAGGTCCTCGTCGGACACGGTCTCGGCGATCTGACGCGTGCGGTTCGCGTCGTCCGCCGCCTCCTCCAGCTGTTTGAGGTTCTTCGCTACGAAGTCGTCGTAGCTGAACCGCTGCTGGACGTCGCCCTCCACGAGGCCTTGACGCAGCAGGAAGTCGCGCGCCTCCAACGGGTTGATGCGTCCCCACTGCACGGTGCGGTCCTGCACGATTGGCAGACCGTAGAGGAGCACGCGCGCGGTCGCCACGGCCGAGCCGCGCGAACCGGACCAGTGCGGCTCCGCGTACGTGGTGCGCGTGAGCGTGCCGGCCAGCGGCTCCGCCCACGCCGGGTCGATGACCGCCGAATACCGGGCCCATAGGCGCGACGTCTCCACCAGTTCGGTGGACATCACCCAGCTGGGCGTCGACTTGGCGACGGCGGAGGCGGGGAACAGGGCGAAATGCGTGCCGCGCGCGCCCAGATAGTCGTTCTTCGACATCTTCTGCGCGCGCTTCAGGGCCCTTGCCCTCGCCGCGCCCTTCAGGTGCGCGTAGTCGGAGGCCTTCGGCTCGCGTACCACCTGCATGCCCATCATCGACAGGAGTC
The DNA here is from genome assembly GCF_056356955.1 of Bifidobacterium sp. LH_419. Classification (NCBI taxonomy): domain Bacteria; kingdom Bacillati; phylum Actinomycetota; class Actinomycetes; order Bifidobacteriales; family Bifidobacteriaceae; genus Bifidobacterium; species Bifidobacterium sp. LH_419. The sequence continues at coordinate 462,784 of NZ_JBKEVG010000001.1, read as the reverse complement.
CGGCGAGCATCGACTTGTGGATGCCCTCCGCGTCCCACGAGCAGCACAGCGAATGCGCGGCCTGCTGGTTGATCGGCAGCTGCCGGATCTCGAGGCCGGCGCGCGAGGCGGGCTGCGGCTCGCCCACCTTGAACTTCATCTCGCGGCACATCTGCGTCAACTGGGCGACCAGGTCCTTCCACTGGCGCATCCTCAGCCAGCTGAAATACTCGGTCTTGCAGATGCGGCGCAGCGCGTTGTTGCTCGGATTGCCGTCCGCCTGGAACACGCGGTCCCAGATGTTGAGGGCCGTCAGGAAGTCGGAGGTCGGGTCCGCGTACCGGTTGTGGATGCGGTCGGCCTCCTCGCGCTTCTCGTCCGGGCGTTCGCGCGGGTCCTGCAGGCTCAGGAACGCGACGACGACGAGCACCGCGGCCAGCGTGTTCGGCGACGTGGTGCGCGCCGCCTCGATCACCATGCGTCCGAGTCTCACGTCGATCGGGATGCGCGCCAATTGGCGGCCGATGTGCGTGAGGGTCACCTCGCCGCGCCTCCTCGCCACCGCCTTCAGCTCGGTGAGCTCGTTGAAGCCGTCGGAGACGGCCTTCACGTCCGGCGGGTCGATGAAGCCGAAGCCGGTCACGTCCTCGGCGGTGCGGGCCACGCCCACCGACAGCATGTGCAGCACCACCGCGCCGAGCGAGGTCCTCAGGATCTCCGGCTCGGTGAAGCGCGGGCGCGTCTCGAAATCCTCGCGCGAATAGAGACGGATCGCGATGCCGTCCGCCACACGGCCGCACCGGCCGCTCCTCTGGTTGGCGCTCGCCTGGCTGATCGGCTCGATCGGCAGGCGCTGCACCTTCGCCGTCTTCGAATAGCGGGAGATGCGCGCCGTGCCCGGGTCGACCACGTAGCGGATGCCCGGCACGGTCAGCGACGTCTCCGCCACGTTCGTCGCGATGACGATGCGCTGGTGCGTGTGCGCCTCGAACACCTTGTGCTGGTCCGCGGCGGAGAGGCGCGCGAACAGCGGCATGATCTCGATGGCGTCCGCGCGGCGCATGTCCTCGGCGCGCGGACCGTAATGGTGCCGCAGCGCCGCCTCGAACTCGTGGATGTCGCGCTCGCCGGACGCGAACACGAGGATGTCGCGCGGGCCCCGCTCGTGCGAGGAGTGGATGACGAGCTCGGCGCAGGCGCGCGCCACGGCCGTCGGCATGTCGGTGATGCCGTCGTCCTCATACGACGAGTTCGCGTTGCGCGCCGGCCCGCGGCCACCGCGCGCCGGCCCGTCGTCCTCGCCGGCGATCGCGTTCGCCAGCTCCTCGTAGTCGGCGTCGCCGGGGCGCGCGCCGGTCGCGAAGCCCGGCACCTCGCGCATCAGCGCGGGCGCCGTGCCGAGCGGTTCGTAGACGACCTGCACCGGGTAGGTGCGTCCCGACACCTCGATGACCGGCACCTTCTCGTGCAGGGCGTGTTCGAAATGCTCCTGGAACTTCTCCGAATCGATGGTCGCCGACGTGATGACGAGCTTCAGGTCGCGGCGCTTGGGCAGCAGGGCCGTCAGGTACCCGAGCAGGAAGTCGATGTTGAGGCTGCGCTCGTGCGCCTCGTCGATGACGATCGTGTCGTAGCGGCTCAGCTGCGGGTCGCGTTGGATCTGCGCGAGCAGGATGCCGTCGGTCACGACCCTCAGGCGCGTCTTCGGCGAGCTTTCGTCGGTGAAGCGCACCTGATAGCCGATCTCGTCGCCGAGCCGCACGCCCATCTCGGAGGCGATGCGCTCGGCGACCGTGCGCGCGGCGATGCGGCGCGGCTGCGTGTGCACGATCTGCCTGCCGTGCGTGCCGCGCCCCAGTTCCAGCAGGATCTTCGGCAGCTGCGTGGTCTTGCCCGAACCGGTCTGTCCGGAGACGATCACCACCTGGCTGTGACGGACGGCGTCGGCGATCTCGTCGCGCGCCGCCGAGACCGGCAATTCCGCTGGATATTCGAAACGCATGCTGCTGGGCTGACTTCCTACTGGTCGTTACTTTCGCAAAACCTCAATGATACGGAATCCCTTGGAGCTCGCGTATTTGCCCACCGCATAACCCTCGCCGAGCGCGTCCGCCAGCCACGGGATCAGCGAATCCGAGCCGAGATTCCTCTGCACGACCAGATACGCAGCGCCCGTCCCCGGCTTCAGACGCGGCAGCCACGCCATCAGCAGCGTATGCAGCGCCTCCTTGCCGATGCGGATCGGCGGATTCGACCAGATCGCGTCGAACAGGAGATCGTCCGGCATTGCCTCGCACACGTCGAGCGGCTGGTCGGCGAGCGGCGCGCCCTGCGCGTCCGTCGCCGTCACATGCACGTTCGCGGCGCCGTTGCGACGTGCGTTCGACGCGGTCAGCTCCAGCGCGCGCTCGTTGACGTCCACCGCCCACACGCGCGCCTCGGGCGATTCGGCGGCCAACGCCAGCGAGACCGGGCCCCAACCGCAGCCGAGATCGAGCAGATCGCCCGTCTCGGGAGGTTCGGGCGCCTGCCTGAGCAGCACCGACGTGCCGAGATCGACGCGCGAACCGGAGAACACGCCGTTCGACGTCTCCACGTCCGCCTCGTGGCCGCGCAGGGTGACGTGCATCGTGCGACGCACGTCCTTCGACGTCGGTTCCGCCGCGAAATACTGTTCCGCCATGATGTCCTCAAACTCCTTACCGCCCCGACGCCCGCGTCGCGCGTCGCCCGGACCGTCCGTCCCATGGTGCGCATGCCGGCGCATGTCACCTCAATGATGATAATAAGGACCATAACGCAATCGAGGAACCTTCCGACAGACCAGAGGTGACATTGAGCAGCAGCACCGCAACCCGTGAACCATCGCACGCCAGCAGCACCGGCGAGGAGGCCGTCGCGACGGACGGCGGGGGAGTGCTCGCCGAAGCGTCCGAGGTGCTGCTCGACGAAGGGAACGGCGCCGGCTGGGCGGAACGCCACGACGAGGAGTGGGCGGAACGCGAGTCGCGCAACCAGCTGAAGCACGTCGCCGGCCTCGGCGAGCTTAAGGACGTCACCGAGGTCGAATACCGCAAGGTGCGCCTCGAACGCGTCGTGCTCGTCGGCGTATGGTCGAGCGCGAAGACCACGCAGGCGAAGGCCGAGGAGTCGCTGCGCGAGCTCGCCGCGCTCGCCGAGACCGCGGGCGCCGAGGTGTGCGACGGCCTGCTCCAGCATCGTCTCAAGCCGGACGCCGCCACCTACGTGGGTTCCGGCAAGGCGCGCGAGATCGCCGACATCGTCGCGCGCGAGGAGGCGGACACGATCGTCGTCGATGACGACCTGCCGCCGAGCCAGCGCCGCGGACTTGAGGACGCCGCCAAGGTGAAGGTCGTCGACCGCACCGCCGTGATCCTCGACATCTTCGCCCAGCATGCCACCAGCCGCGAAGGCAAGGCGCAGGTGGAGCTCGCCCAGCTCGAATACATGCTGCCGCGCCTGCGCGGTTGGGGCGGGTCCCTGTCGCGTCAGGCGGGCGGCCGCGCGGCCGGCGCGGACGGCGGCATCGGATCGCGAGGCCCGGGCGAGACGAAGATCGAGATGGACCGACGCGTCATCCGCACGCGCATCGCCCGCCTCAAGCGTCAGATCCGCGAGATGGCGCCCGCCCGCGAGGTCAAGCGCGGCTCGCGCCGGCGCTACGGGCTGCCCACCATCGCCGTCGTCGGCTACACGAACGCGGGCAAGTCGTCGCTGACGAACCGGCTCACCGGATCGACGGAGCTCGTCGAGAACGCGCTGTTCGCCACGCTCGACACGGCCGTGCGCCGCGCGAAGGCGCGCGACGGCCGTCTCTATGCCTACGTCGACACCGTCGGATTCGTGCGTCGTCTGCCCACGCAGCTCGTCGAGGCGTTCAAATCCACGCTGGAGGAGGTCGCCGAGGCCGACGTGATCCTGCACGTCGTCGACGGCTCGCACCCGGACCCGTTCTCGCAGATCGACGCGGTCAACGAGGTGCTGTCCGGCATCGACGGCGCCGAATCCATCCCGCGCATCATCGCGTTCAACAAGGCCGACATGTGCGACGAGACCACGCTGGAACGGCTCGCCGCGCTCGAACCGGACGCGCACATCGTCTCCGCGTTCGACGGCCGCGGCGTCGACGCGTTGCGCGACGCCGTCGAATCGCTGCTGCCCGTGCCCAACGTGCACGTGGACGCGCTCCTGCCGTACACGGCCGGCGCCCTGCTGTCCCAAGTGCGCGAATACGGCCATGTCGAAAGCGTCGAATGGCGCGACGACGGCGTGAAGGTCGTCGCCGACGTCGACGCGCATCTCGCCGCGCGCATCGTCGCCGTCGCCGTCGACTGACGTCGGCGCGGCGGCGTGCGGTGTCGCGCGGCCGCCGTCCAATATCTTCGTGGCTCGCGATGTGACTTTGCCCACATGTGTCGCGCGATGCGCGTGTGAGCGATAACAACGTTGCCGTTGCAAGGATTCCGTCAACCAACGTTCGACGCGTCGTCACGTTATGCGAGTACATTGGTAGCCGTTGGTTGAATGATGCCCGGCAACGGGCATTGACTCTAAGAGAGGTTCATTAACATGGCTGAATTGGTCAACAAGCCCACGAAGCTCGCTGTCATCGGCGCCGGCGCCGTCGGCTCCACCCTCGCGTTCGCCGCCGCCCAGCGCGGCATCGCCCGCGAGATCGTCCTCGAGGACATCGCCAAGGAGCGCGTCGAGGCCGAGGTGCTCGACATGCAGCACGGCTCCAGCTTCTACCCGACCGTCTCCATCGACGGCTCCGACGATCCGGAGATCTGCCGCGACGCCGACATGGTCGTCATCACCGCCGGCCCCCGCCAGAAGCCGGGCCAGTCCCGCCTCGAGCTCGTCGGCGCCACCGTCAAGATCCTCCAGGCCATCATCCCGAACCTGGTCAAGGTCGCCCCGAACGCCATCTACATGCTCATCACCAACCCGGTCGACATCGCCACCCACGTCGCCCAGAAGATCTCCGGCCTGCCCGAGAACCAGGTCTTCGGCTCCGGCACCAACCTCGACTCCGCCCGCCTGCGCTTCCTCATCGCCCAGCAGACCGGCGTCAACGTCAAGAACGTCCACGCCTACATCGCCGGCGAGCACGGCGACTCCGAAGTCCCGCTGTGGACCTCCGCCACCATCGGCGGCGTCCCGATGCTCGACTGGACCCCGCTGCCGGGCCACGAGCCGCTCGACGCCGACACCCGCGAGCAGATCCACCAGGACGTCAAGAACGCCGCCTACAAGATCATCAACGGCAAGGGCGCGACCAACTACGCCATCGGCATGTCCGGCGTCGACATCATCGAGGCCGTCCTCAAGGACTCCAACCGCATCCTGCCGGTGTCCTCCATGCTCAAGGACTTCCACGGCATCTCCGACGTGTGCATGTCCGTCCCGACCCTCATCAACCGCGCCGGCGTCAACACCGCCATCAACACCCCGGTCTCCGACAAGGAGCTCGCGGCCCTCAAGCGCTCCGCCGAGACGCTGAAGGAAACCGCCGCCCAGTTCGGCTTCTGATGAAAACGGCGATGCGCGGAGCGTCTTCGGCGTTGCGGTAGGCTCGACGTACCTTCGTACGCCTTCGCCTCCCGCGCCTTGAAGCCGCACGCGCGCATCACCATTTTCATAGGGTTGATGCCCAACGGCTTTTTTCGTGAAACAACCCCTGTACGGGTGCCTTGTGTGGGCCCGTACAGGGGTTGTTCTTTTCCGGCTCCCGCTGGCGGGAGCTGTCGGACGGAGTCCGACTGAGGGTGGTTCGACCTACTCGTGGAGGGATTCGTCGGAGGGGGAGTCGTAGCCTTCCGGTTCGAGCTGGAACGTGGTGTGGGGGATTGAGACCGGGAAATGCTCGCGCAGGCAATCCTGCAGCTGCTCGAGGATCACCGCCGCCTGCTCCATCGTGAGCCCCCGATCCACCACCACATGCGCCATCAGGAACGGCATGCCCGTCGACACCGTGCTCGCATGCAGGTCATGCACCGCCACCACATGCGGCACCTGCTCCAGATGCTCGCGCACCTCGTCCAGATCCAGCCCCTCCGGCGTCTCCTCCAGCAGCACATGCACCGCCTTGTGCAGCAGCGACACCGCGCGCGGGATCATCATCAGCGCGATCACGCCGCCCGCCACCGCGTCGAAGCCCATCCAGCCCGTCGACATCATCACCAAGGCGGACAGCACCACCGCCACCGAACCCAACGCGTCGTTCATCACCTCGAGGAACGCCGCCTTCATGTTCATGTTGTCGCCGCGCTGCGAAGCCAGGATGAAGATCGACGCCACATTGGCCGACAAGCCTAGGATGCCCACGAACAACAGCAGATTCACGTCGTCGATGCCATGACCGGCACCGCCGAACAGGCGCATGCCCGCCTCCACCAGCGCGTATACGCCCACGATGAGCAGCACCACCGCGCCAGCCGCCGCCGTCAGCACCTCGAGCCTCGCCCAGCCCCACGTGCGCGTGCTGCTCGGCCTGCGGCCCATCAGCACCGCCGTCACCGTCGAGGCGATCAACACCGACATGTCCGTCAGCATATGGCCGGCGTCCACCAGCAGCGCGAGGGAGCCGGTCAGCACCGCGGCCACCACCTCCACGACGAACACCGAAGCCGTCACCGCCAGCGTGGCCGTAAGCCTGCGGCGATGGGCCGCCGCCTCCCGGCCGGATGGCGACGGCGTTGCGGCCGAACCATGCGCATGATCGTGAACCATGACGACACCTCGCTTCCATCGGCCCCACGCAGGTGAGACCGTTTCTCACTACCATTCCCGGTAGCGTCCGAAAACACGAGGACCCCGGCGTTGCGGCCGGGGTCCATGACGATGACGACTATAGCACGCGCGCCGCTACAGGCGGCGCAGCACCGTGACCACGCGTCCCATGATCGTCGCGTGCGTGCCGTCGATCGGCGGATAGGCGGGATTGTGCGGCATCAGCCACAGGTGCCCGTTCTCGCTGCGGTACGTCTTCACCGTGGCCTCGCCGTCCAGCAGCGCGGCCACGATGTCGCCGTTCACCGCGTCCTGCTGCTCGCGCACCACCACGAAGTCGCCGTCGCAGATCGCCGCGTCGATCATCGAATCGCCATGGACCTCGAGCATGAAGAGATTGCCGCCGGGGCCCGTCAACCGTTCGGGCAGACGCATCACGTCCTCGACATGCTGTTCGGCGGTGATCGGCACGCCCGCGGCGATGCGGCCCACCAGCGGCACGTCGCGCGACTCCCGTACCGACGCGGACGACGACGCCGGGAACGGCACCACCACGGTGGAGCCCTCCGCCATCGGCGAGGAGGCGGGGGAGGAGGGGGCGTCGTCGATGTGTTCCGGAGGGGTGCCGAAGGCCGACGCCCCCGCCGTGGGCCGGAGGATCTCGATGGCGCGCCCCTTGTTGGCGTTGAGGCGGATGAACCCCTTCGCTTCGAGCGTCTGCAGCTGGTGCTTCACCGACGAGGGGCTCTTCAGACCGGCCGCCCGGCCGATGTCGCGGAAGGAGGGGGAGAAGCCGCGCTCGCTCTGGTACGTCCTGATCGCGTCGAGGATCATCCGCTGACGTTCCGTCAGCTCCCTCTCGTCCGGTTCGCCGGCGTTTCCCGGCCTGAACGGTACGGTGCCCATGCGCGCTCCTTTCCTGTGAATGATGCAAGCATAGCGCCGAAACGGGCAATCGGCAAAACATATGTTCGACACGGCGGGTTGCGATGTTCGAACATATGTGCCACAATCAAAACAACTGTTCGATGGAACGTCTGTTCGAAAGGATGTGGTCGTCATGGCGAAGACGATGGAACGGGCGGTCGTGGTGGTGTTGGCGGCCGTCGCGATATGGATCGGCGTGGGCGTGCTGTTCTCCCCGGCGCAGGCGAGAAGCGCCACGGGCGCGATGGAGGTGACGAGCTATACGGTCCAGCCGGGGCAGACGTTGTGGACCTATGCCGAGATGATCACCCCGGAGGGCGGCGACGTGTCCGAATCGGTGGACGAGCTGATGCGTCTGAACGACATGAGCGGCACCGAGGTGCGCGCGGGCCAGCGCATCGTGGTGCCCAGGGACGCGGCGAGGTGACGGGCTCCGGGGCGTGTCGAAACCCCGCCGCGGCGGGGCGCGGGGTGGGTCACGGTATGGTGGATGGCATGCATTGCCCGTATTGTCACCATGCCGAGACGAAGGTCATCGAGACCCGCGTCAGCGAAGACGGCTATTCGATTCGTCGTAGGCGCATGTGCCTGCATTGCAACAAGCGTTTCACCACACTGGAGACCACCACCTTGCTGGTCGAGAAGCGGTCCGGAAGCCTGGAGCCGTTCAACAGGGACAAGGTCATCTCCGGCGTGCGCAAGGCCTGCCAGGGGCGTCCGGTCAAGGAGGACGACCTGAGGAAGCTCGGCCAGCGCGTCGAGGAGGATCTGCGATCCACCGGACAGGCCCAGGTCACCTCCGACGAGGTCGGCAAGGCCATCCTCAAGCCGTTGCGGGAGCTCGACCAGGTCGCCTACCTGCGGTTCGCCAGCGTCTACCAGAACTTCGAGGACCTGTCCGACTTCCAGCGCGCCATCGACGCGCTCAAGGACTGAACGGACCATACCGATTCTCGGCATCTTCGGCAAGGCCCCGGTGTCCCGTTCCTGTTTCGGAACGGGACACCGGGGCCTTGCCGTGTCCGTCCCGGGCCGCCGGCGGATGGCGACGAGGGACGGACACGCGGCGCGACGGGCGCGACGCGTCAGGAGATCACGCGCATGCGGATGGTCCCCTCGATGGAGCGCAGGGCCTCCAGGGCGGTCTTGGAGGGACGCTGGGACACGTCGGTCACCACGTAGCCCAGTTCGCCCTCGGTGCCGAGCGACTGCGCGGCGATGTTGATGTTCTCCTCGCCGAGCACGCGGTTCACGTGGGCGAGCACGCCCGGCAGGTTGGCGTGCAGGTGGGCGATGCGGGCCACTCCGCGGTTCGCGCCCAGATTGATCTGCGGCAGGTTCACCGACAGCGAGGTCGAGCCCTTCTCCCAGTAGTCCTCGAGTCGCTGCGAGACGAAGTGGCCGATGGCCTCCTGAGCCTCCAGCGTCGAGCCGCCGATGTGCGGCGTGAGGATCATGTTGTCCTCGTCGGCCAGGGCCGTCTCGAACGGGTCGCCGGTCTTCTTCGGCTCCACGGGGAACACGTCCACGGCCGCGCCGGACAGGTGGCCGGAGTCCAGATGCTGCTTCAATGCGCCGAGGTCGGCGACGAAGCCGCGCGAGGCGTTGATGAAGATCGCGTCCTGCTTCATGTGGGCGAACTGGTCCTCGCCGAAGAAGCCGGTGTTCGACTTGCGGCCGTCCACGTGGATCGTCACCGCGTCCGACTGTTCGAGCAGCTCGTTGAGCGTCGCGCAACGGTGGGCGTTGCCGAGCGCCAGCTTCTCCTCCAGATCGTAGAAGACGACGCGCATGCCCAGGGCCTCGGCGAGCACGCTCAGCTGGGAGCCGATGTTGCCGTAGCCGATGATGCCCAGGGTCTTGCCACGCACCTCATGCGAGCCGGTGGCCGTCTTGTCCCATACACCGTGCTTGAGATGGTGCGTGTGGGCGGGGATGCGGCGCATCAGGCAGATGATGTCGCACAGCACCAGCTCCACCACGGATCGCGTGTTCGAATACGGGGCGTTGAACACGGCGATGCCCTGCTCCCCGGCGAAATCGAGATCCACCTGGTTGGTGCCGATGCAGAAGCAGCCGACGGCGGACAGCGTCGGGCGCGCCTCGAGCACGCGGCGCGTCACGCTCGTCTTGGAACGCACGCCGACCACGTCGACGCCGTCCAGCGCGTCGATGAGCTCGTCCTCGTTCAGCGCCCCCTTCATCGTCTCCACTTCGAACCCGTGGTCGCGCAGCGACTTGGCCGCATCCGGGTGAATGTTCTCCAACAACAGTGCTTTAGGCATATTCCCCACCTTAGAGTTCCAGGTCCTTTTCGTCCAATGAGGTCCGCACGATGGCCAGACGCTGCGTCGGACGGGTCATCGCCACGTACAGGTCGGCGGCCGCCACCAGGCGGCTCGGCGCCTCCTGGTCGATGAGCCCGGGCTCGACGAGCACGACCGCATCGTATTCGAGGCCCTTCACCGTCTCGGTGCCGCACACGTCCACCTGACGGTCCCAGGTCTCCTGTTCGGCGAGCCTGCGCGCCTCGTCGTCGCCGAGGACGGCCTTCAGCTGCGGCGCGAGCGCCCGGCGCAGCTCGAAGCGCAGCGCGTCGGGGGCGATCACGGCCACACGGCCCGAACCGTCCTGGGCGACGAAGCGCTTCGCGAGCTCGGCCGCCTGCCGGGCCGCCGCCCCGACCAGCTCGTCGCGCGTGCCCACCGTGGTGCGGGACACGGAGTCCGCGATCCGCCGCACCGCGTGCACGGTGGAGATGTAGAGCCCCTGCGCCTCGGCGAACCGTCCGGCCAGGTCGGACACCTCCTGCGGGTTGCGGTAGTCGATGGTCAGCTCGTTGAGGTCCCAGCGGCCGCGGCCGAACAGACGGTTCATCGTCTTCGGCCACGAGCGGGTGCCGCCGAGCGCGCTGGTCTGCGCCACGTCGCCCACGATCGTGAACGAGCGGGACGGGCAGCGGCGCATGAGCATACGCCAGTCCATGGCGGTGAGCTCCTGCGCCTCGTCGACGACGATGTGTCCGTAGGTCCATTCGCGGTCGCGGCCGGCGCGCTGGGCCGTCGCCTCGCCGTCCGGGCCGTTGATCTGGTCGACGAGCATCTGCGAGGTGACCAGACCGGTGCCGATGCCGTTCTGCGCGAGCGTGTCCTGCGCGAACCGCAGCTGTTCGGCCTGCACGGCCTCCTCGCGTCGCCGCTTCGAGGCGATCTTCGGATCCTCGCCGAGCAGCTCCAGCGCCTCGTCGAGCAGCGGCACGTCGGAGCGGGTGATGGCCGAGCCCTTCGGGCGGGTCAGTTCTGCGACGTCCTCCTCGCCGAGCCAGGGGGCGAAGCGGCGCAGCTTCGCCGGCTTGGAGAACATGTCGTCGATGAGCCATGCGGCGTTCATCGGCAGCCAGGCGAGGTTCAGGGCCACGCGGACCTTGTCGTTCATGCGCAGCAGCGAGACCGCGCGGTTGAGCTCGTCCTGGTCGGGCGTGTAGTCGAGCTGCTCCTCGTAGCGCGTGCGCATCGCGGAGATCATCGACTTGACGAAGGTCTCGCGCGCCTTGTTGTGCGGCTGGCGGGTGCGCTTGGCGTCGCCGATCGCCTGTTCGACGTCCACGGCGAGCATCGGCACGCTCATGCCGTTGATCTGCACGACCGGCAGGTCGGCGGGCACGCGTTCGCGCGCGGCGACGGCGTTGCGCACCGCGTTGGCCATGCGGTGGTCGCCCTTGAGTTGGGCGGCGCGCGGCGAGTCCGTGGCGGTCGCCTCGACGCCGGGGATGAGGTCGGCGATGGTGCGCGAGACCACGCCGGTCTCGCCGAGGGACGGCAGCACCTGGTCGATGTAGTGCAGGAACGTCGTGCTGGGACCGACCACGAGCACGCCGGAACGCTCCAGCGTGCGGCGGTGGGTGTACAGCAGGTAGGCGGCGCGATGCAGCGCGACCGCCGTCTTGCCGGTGCCGGGGCCGCCCTGCACGACCACTGCGCGGTCCATCGCGGAACGGATGATGTGGTCCTGCTCGGCCTGGATGGTGGCGACGATGTCGGTCATCTTGCCGGTGCGGCGCGAGCTCAGCGAGGCGAGCAGCGCGCCCTCGCCGGTCAGCGTGCCCGATTTGGACGCCTCGCCGACCTGGTCGGAATGGACGTCGAGCACCTCGTCCTCCAAGGCGACCACGTCGCGGAAGCTCAGGGTGATGTGGCGCCGCATCACGATGTCGCCATGATGGGAGGGGGTCGCCTCGTAGAAGGGCCGTGCGGCCTCGGCCCTCCAGTCGGTGAGCATCGGCACATGCCGTTCGTCGGACAGACCGATGCGCCCGATGTAGCGGCGCGACCCGGAGACGTCGTCGAGACGGCCGAACACGAGACGGTCCTCCACGGCGCGCAGCTGGGTGAGCCGGTCCTCGTACATGGTGGCGAACGAGTCGCGTTCGGTCCGTTGGGTGGGCGAGCCATGCGAGCCCGCGGCGCGCACGGTGTCGAGACGTTGCCTGGCCTCCGCGCGCAACGCGTCCAGACGGTCGTATGCGCGGCTGACCGCGCGCTGTTCCTCCTCGATCTGCGAGGCGTAACTCGACATGTGTTCCGTTTCCCCTGTTCTGGTCTCCTGAAAACTTGAGTGTTCCAATCTACTCCTCACCCCCAACGAGCGCGGGGCGCGGTCCGTTCTCCACGGGTGAATTCCCGGTGAATTCCGTCCGCGTGGCGTCCGGGGCGGCGAAAAAGCGCGGATTGTGTGCGCGTGTGGGGAACGATGGGGAAAAGTGGGGTAGAGTGGGGAGGCAGTGTGGTCGGAGTGTGTCTGGATGTCGCGCGAAGGAGGTGGGGCGGATGGCCGGCGAGACCGTGAACGGGATGCAGGCGGAGGGGTTCGGCCCCGCCCAGGGGGGAGCGAACCTCGCCGGCTATCCGGGATACGCCGGCTATCAGGCGTACCCGGGATACCCCGTCATGGGGGCGCCCGTAGCGTCCGGAAACGAGCCCGGCGTCGCCGGAGGCGGCATGGCGGGCGTGCCGGCCCCCGCGCCGCAGGCGATCCAGCCGCAGGCGGCGCTCCCGCCGCTCATGCTCGGCACCTACACCCCGAAGATCGACGCGAAGGGACGCATGGCGCTGCCCGCCAAGATGCGCGCGCAGCTCGGCACCGGGCTGGTCATGGCGCGCGGGCAGGAACGTTGCGTGTACCTGCTGCCCGCCATGGAGTTCCGGCGCATCGCGATGCAGATCCAACGCACCTCGATGGGCGACAAGGCGGCGCGCGACTACCTGCGCGTCTTCCTGTCCGGCGCCGTCGACCAGGATCCCGACAAGCAGGGGCGCGTGCTCGTGCCGCAGATGCTGCGCGACTACGCGAACCTCGGCAGCGACATCGTCGTGATCGGCGTGGGCACCCGCGCGGAGATCTGGAACCGCGAGGCGTGGGAGACCTACCTCGCCGACAAGGAACAGGGATACGCCGACATCGCCGACGACGTCCTGCCGGAGGTGGGACTGTGAGGACCGTGACCGCCGGCGACGCCGTCCCCGGCACGGACGACGAACGAACCAGAACCAACGGAACCATCGGAACGCAGACCGCGACGACGGTGAACCACGAACATTCCAAGGAGCACGACATGAGCGACACGAGCGCCGCGACGAGGGACCCGGCCACGATCCACCAGCCGGTCCTGCTCGACGACTGCGTGCGTCTGGTCACCTCGGGGCTCGACCGCGCGGACCATCCGGTGATCGTCGACTGCACGCTGGGACTCGCCGGACACGCCACCGCCTTCCTCAAGGCGGCGCCGCACGCCCGCCTCGTCGGCATCGACCGCGACGCCGAGGCGCTCGCGCTCGCCACCGAACGCATGGGACGCGAGGGCCTCGCCGACCGCTTCGTCCCCGTGCACGCGGCCTTCGACGAATTCACCGAGGCGCTCGACGCGCACGGCATCGGCCGCGTCGACGCCGTCTTCATGGACCTGGGCCTGTCGAGCCTGCAGATCGACGAGACCGACCGCGGCTTCTCCTATTCCCACGACGCGCCGCTCGACATGCGCATGGACGTGAGCCAGCCGCTCACCGCGGCCCGCGTGCTCGCCGAATACGACGAGCGCGCCCTGACGCGCATCTTCCGCACCTACGGCGAGGAGAAGTTCTCCCGTCCGATCGCCCGCGAGATCGTCAGACGGCGGCAGGAGGAGGGGCCGCTGGCCACCTCCGCCCAGCTCAACGCGCTCGTCGACGAGGTGATCCCGAAGGCGCACCGTCCCGCCGGCAACCCCGCCAAGCGCGTGTTCCAGGCGCTGCGCATCGAGGTGAACGGCGAACTCGACAAGCTCGCGCGCACCCTGCCGCAGATCGCCTTGCGCCTCGCCCCCCACGGGCGCATCGTCGTCGAGTCCTACCACTCGCTGGAGGACAAGACCGTCAAGACCTTCATGGCCCAGGGACTCACCGCCGACGTGCCGCCCGACATGCCGGTCGTCCCGCCGGAGGCGCGCCCGTTCTTCAGGGAGCTGACGCGCGGCGCCGTCAAGGCGGACGCCGAGGAGATCGCGGCGAACCCGCGGTCCGCGTCCGTGCGTCTGCGCGCCGTCGAACTGTCCAGGCCGCTTCCCGCCCGCGCCGTCGAACGGTTCGGACGGGACGCGCTGCCGCGCGACGCGCACGCCGGCCGCGCGGCGGACGACCGCCGCAGGCACGGAAGGAGGAACTGACATGGCGACCCCAGCACGCACGACACGTTCCGTCGCGTCGCGTCGCCCCGAACCCGCCTCCCGGCCGGCGTCCCGCCCCGAGCTGCGCGTCGTCGACGGCGGCGCCGACGACCGCGCCGGCCTCGTCGAGGGGCTCGGACGATTCATGACGTGGGTGAGGACCCGTTCCGCCCCGACCGTGCACATCGTCGTGGCGGTGACGTTCCTCGCCGGCACGCTCATCGGCGCGCTCATGCTGCGCACGCAGATGGTGAGCAACGCCTTCGAGGTCTCCCAGCTCGAGACCTCGATCAGCCGCCTCACCCAGGACGTGCAGGACGACCAGGCGAAGCTCGACCAGCTCGAGGCGTCCCTGCCCCAGAAGGCCAGCGACATGGGCATGGTCCCGCAGTCCGGATCCGTGACCATCGATTTGAACGGCTACCAGGAGCCACAGGAAGGCGGCCAGTGATGATGAAGCGCATCAGGGCGTTCGCCCGCGCCCACGGGATGGACGGCTTCATGGTGAAGAGCCTCGCCGTCGGGATCGCGCTCGCCGTGATCGGCACCGTGTGCCTCGGCAGGCTCGCCTGCGTGCAGCTGCTCGAAGGCCGGGCCACCGCCCAGGCGGCCACCAACGCGCGCACCTCCAAGGTCGTCACCAGCGCCAACCGCGGCAAGATCCTCGACGCGAACGGCACCGTGCTCGCCCAGAGCGTCGAACGCTACAACATCATCGGCGTGCCGGACGCGGCCACCGGGTTCACCCCCGTGTCCTGCGGCTCCAAGCAGGCCGAATCCCTCGGCTACTGCCATGAGATCGACGGCAAGCCGGTGGGAGCGACCGGCGCGGCCGCCGTCGCCCGCCTGCTCGCCCCCATCCTCAAGATGGACGCGATGGAGCTCGGCGCCATGCTCAACGGCACCGGCCAGTACGTCGTCATCAAGAAGGACGTCACCCCGCAGGTCAAACGCCAGATCGACAAGCTCGGCCTGTACGGCATCGTCTACGGCGAGCTCAGCAGCGAGCGCGTCTACGCGGAGAGCACGCTGCTCGGCTCGCTGCTCGGCGGCATGAACGACGACGGGCACGGCGCGGCCGGTCTGGAGCAGACGCTCGACAAGACGCTGAGCGGCACCGACGGCTACACGGTCTACCAGCGCGGCAACGGCGGCGAGGTCATCCCCGGCACCGTCACCGAGTCGAAGGAGGCCGTCGACGGCAAGGACGTGACGCTGACCATCGACTCCGACGTGGACTGGTACGTGAAGAAGGTCCTCACCGAGGGCGTCCAGTCCAGCCACGCGCAGTGGGGCATCGCCGTCGTCATGGACACGCGGACCGGCGGCATCGTCGCCCTCGAGGACTCCGACCAGGTCAAGGCCGGCTCCGACGAGGCGAAGCTCTCGGTCTCGCGCGCGGTCAGCCAGACCTTCGAGCCCGGCTCGATCGGCAAGGTGCCGGCGCTCGCCGCGATCCTGCAGAACGGGGCGCACAAGATCACCGACAAGTTCTCCGTGCCCTACGAGTACACGAAGAGCAACGGGCAGAAGTTCCACGACGCCGTCGAGCACGCCACGAAGCACTGGACGCTCGCCGGCATCCTGCAGAACTCCTCGAACGTCGGCATGGTCATGGCCTCCGAGAACGTGACCTCGCAGCAGCGCTACGACATGCTCACCAAGTTCGGCATCGGACAGCCCACCGGCCTGAACCTGCCCGGCGAGTCGCAGGGCGTGCTCGGCACGCCCGAATCGTGGGATGGCCGCACGAAGGACACGATCCTGTTCGGCCAGGGCTACACGGTCAACGCGCTGCAGCTGACGCGCGCCGTGTCGGTCATCGCGAACGGCGGCGTCATGCGCCAGCCGTCGATCATCAAGTCCGTGACCGACGCCGACGGGCACGTGACCGACGAGTCCCACGGCGAGGCGACGCGCGTCATCGACGAGAGCGTGTCGGACGAGATCAAGAACGCGATGGAGTCTGTCGCCGAGGAGTACAAGACCACGGCGGGCGTGGACGGCTACCGCGTGGCGGCGAAGACCGGCACCGCCGAGGTCGTCGGCTCCACCGGCCAGCTCACCTCGATCATCGCCGACTTCTCCGGCATCATCCCCGCCGACGATCCGCGCTATGTCGTGACCGTGGTCATGCTCGACCCGGACGGCATGTATGGTGCTACCACATCCGGCAAGCTGTTCGCGCAGATCGGTGAATTCCTCATGCAGAAGTACGAGGTGCCGACCTCGTCGCCGCGCACGGATGCTATTCCGGTTGAGTGGTAACACGGGCGAAAGGGAGAATATGAGCGCAGTGAGCGAGTCCATCATGCAGCGCATGACACTCGGGCATCTCGTCGAGCACTACGGCTGGGATCTGGTGCCGCCGTTCGCCAAGTCCGTCACCGTCACCTCGCTCGCCGACGACATCGACTCGGTCGCCCCCGGCGCGCTCCTGTGGTCGGACCACGACCTCGACGTGGACGCGCTGCGCCGCGCGCGCCGCAAGGGCGCCTACGCGGCGATCGTCCCCGAAAGCACGCGGGGCAACCTGCCCGAGGACCCCGACATGCCGATCCTGTACGCGTCACCCACCGACGAGGAGCTCGGCGCGCTGGCCGCGCAGATGGCCGGCAACCCGTCCAACACGCTCGCCGTGTTCGCCGTGAGCGGCGGCACGCCGACCGAAAGCGTCGCCGTGGTGGACAAGCTCGCGAAGTTCCTGCACATGCTCGGCAATCCGGTGGGCGTGATCAGCGTCGGCGGTTCGTATTCGCTGGAACGCGGCCTCGACCTCGACTATCCGCTCGGCGTGCTCGACCTGCAGCGCACGCTCGCCGTATGCGCCGAGGACGGCGCGGCGGCCGTGGTCATCGCCCTGGACGATCTGACCGTCTCCACGCACGCGCTCGAATCGGTCAGCGTCGACGTGTTCGGCTCGGCGACGCCCGCGCCGGCGAACGCCGACCGCGCGGTGATCGAACGCATGCAGGACGAATACGGCTTCCGCGCCGACGAGCAGATGCGCGTGACCAGCCGCACCGAGGAATCGGACACGCTGGCCCGGATCGCGACCACCACGGACACGGACGAGGAACGGCGGCGCCTGTCCCTCGCCATCGCCATGGTGCTCGCCGCGGGAGTGCGGCGCAACAACATCAGGAACGCGCTGCGGGTGGCCGGCGACCTCTCATGAGGCGCGCCGCCGTGACGCGCGCCCGCCCACGACGCGGACGGCCGTGCGGCGGACGGAACGACCGAAGAACGACAACGAACGACAAACGAGGAGCTCAGGTTTGACGGACAGCACAATGATGCCGATGACCATCGGCCAGATCGCGGAGGCGACGGACGGACGCATCGTCCCGCCGGCGGCGGGACAGGTGCCGGAAGGCGCGGTCGCGCGCCACACGGTCAGCGATTCCAGGCAGGTCGGCGAGGGCGGCGTGTTCGTCGCCATCAAGGGCGAACGCGTCGACGGACACGACTATGTGGCGCGTGTGGGAGCCCAGGGCGCCGTCGCGGCGATCGTCGACCACGAGGTCGCCGGCGCCGACGTCACCCAGATCGTCGTCGACGACACGGTCGCGGCGCTCGGCGCGCTTGCGAAGCGCAACATCGAACTGCGCCGCGCCACCGGCGAGCCGTTCACGCTCATCGGACTGACCGGATCGGTCGGCAAGACCACCACCAAGGACCTGCTCAAGGCGCTGCTCGCCACGATGGGCGAGACGGTCGCCCCGGTCGGCTCGTTCAACAACGACATCGGACTGCCGCTCACCGCGCTGACGGTGGGGGAGTCCACCCGCTACTTCGTCGCCGAGATGGGCGCCAACCACGTCGGCGAGATCGCCGGGCTCACCCGCATCGCCCCGCCGGACATCGCCATCGTGCTCAAGGTCGGCGTCGCGCATCTGGGCGAGTTCGGCTCCGTCGAACGCATCGCGCAGGCGAAGTCCGAGATCGTGCGCGGCCTCGCGCCCGGCGGCACGGCCGTTCTCAACGCCGACGACGCGCACGTCGCCGCCATGGCCGCCATCGCGCCCGGCGACGTCCTGTGGTTCGGCGTCGACCCGGCCAACGCCGGCAAGGACGCGCTCACCGCGCGCGACGTGGCCTGCGACGCGACCGACCGCGCGTCCTTCACGCTCGCCGCCGACGACGGTGCCGACGCGCACGTGACGATGGGCATCCCCGGCGCGCACAACGTGATGAACGCGCTCGCCGCCGCCACCGTGGCCCGCCGCCTCGGCATGGGACTCGACGACATCGCCCGCACGCTCGGCGAACAGAAGCGCATCAGCCCGCACCGCATGGCCGTCTCCACGGTGCGCGAAGGTGACGCCGAATTCACGCTCATCGACGACTCGTTCAACGCGAACCCGGATTCGATGAAGGCCGGCATCGACGGACTCGCCCGCTGGGGCGCCGGAAGCGGCCCCGAACCGTATCGCGTGGCCGTGCTCGGCGCGATGCTCGAACTCGGCGGCGACGAACGCGGTCTGCACCGCGGCATCGGCGAATACGCCGCCCACGCCGGCATCGACCGGGTCATCGCCGTCGGCTCGCCGGACGACCCGGAGTTCGACGCGCTCGCCGCTTCGATCGCGCAGGGCGCGACGGAGGCGGGCATGGACGCCGACGCCGTCGCGCAGGTGCACGACACCGACGCGGCCGACGCGCTCGTGCGCGAGGCGGCCCGCGGACATGCCGGCACCGTCGTGCTGCTCAAGGGATCGCACGCCTCCGGGCTGAGCGCGCTCGCCGCGCGCTGGACCCCGGACGCATGACGCCGCCGCACACCGCCGCCAACCGGGAACATGCCGGGGACGAGACCCCGGCGAGGGAACAGACAGGGAAAAGGAACAGCAAGTGATCGCGCTCATCATTGGAATCCTCGTGTCGTTGCTCGTCACGATCGTCGGCACGCCGATGCTCATCCGCCTCGTGCACAAGCTGCACTACGGCCAGTACATCCGCCAGGACGGCCCGCAGTCGCATCTGGTCAAGCGCGGCACGCCGACGCTCGGTGGCGTCGTCATCAACCTCGCCATCCTGCTCGGCTGGGGCGCCTCCGCGCTCTACCGCTACCTGCGCAACGGCGACGTGCCCTCGTGGTCGGCCGTGCTCGTGCTCTTCGCGATGCTCTCGATGGGCCTGCTCGGCTTCATCGACGATTTCGCCAAGGTGCGCAAGAAGCAGAACGAGGGCCTGACCGTGCGCGGCAAGTTCATCGGCCAGTTCATCTTCGCCACCGTCTACGCGGTGCTCGCGCTGCTCATCCCCACCAAGAACGGGTTCCCCAGCGCGCAGGCCGGCATGAGCTTCATCGAGAAGCCGTTCCTGAGCTTCGACTTCGCTGGACGCGCCGTCGCCATCGTCATCTTCGTGATCTGGGTGAACTTCCTCATGGCCGCGTGGACGAACGCGGTGAACCTCACCGACGGCCTCGACGGCCTCGCCGCCGGATCCTCGATGATCGCGTTCACCGGCTACGGCGTCATCGCGTTCTGGGAGAGCTACCACCTCAAGGGCGCCGGCCACTACGGCTTCGCCTACGGCGTCTCCGACCCGCTCGACCTGACCATCATCGCGATCTGCGCGGCCGTCGCCTGCATCGGCTTCCTGTGGTACAACACCAACCCGGCCGAGATCTTCATGGGCGACACCGGCTCGCTTGCGCTCGGCGGCCTGTTCGCCGCGCTCTCCATCGCCACGCACACCGAGTTCCTCGCCGTCATCATCGGCGGCCTGTACGTCATCGAGGCGATGAGCGACGTCATCCAGGTCGGCTACTTCAAGGCCACGCACAAGCGCGTGTTCAAGATGGCCCCCATCCACCACCACTTCGAACTGTGCGGATGGCAGGAGTCGAAGGTCGTCGTGCGCTTCTGGATGATCGAGCTCATGTTCGTGCTCATCGGCCTCGTCGTCTTCTACGGCGATTGGGTGACCCGCTCCGGCCTGCTGTTCAGCTGAGTCCGGCCGGGCCGGCGGCCGGACCGGCGTTCGGCGTAACAATCGATTGGAATAATGCCGCTGGAGCCGCGGCGTGACCCGTCACGGCATCGCGGACATCATGCGGACATCCTAAGGGGGATCAAGACATGGACATCACAGGAAAGACGGTCGTCATCGCGGGACTCGGCGTGTCGGGCACGTCGCTGGCGGAGGTGCTGCGGGAGCGCGGCGCGCACGTGATCGGCGTCGACGAGCGCAAGCCGGAGGCCGACCTCCACTCCTTCGACCAGATCGACTGGGACACGGTCGACTACGTCATGTCGTCGCCCGTGTTCAACCCCCGCACGCCGTTCGTGCTCGAGGCGCAGCGCCGCGGCATCCCGGTGATGAGCGAGGTCGAGTTCGCGTGGCGTCTGCGCGTCGACTCCGCGCGCACCGGCGAGCCCGCCGGCTGGATCGGCATCACCGGCACCAATGGCAAGACCTCCACCACCGAGATGACCTCCGCCATGCTCACCGCCTGCGGGCTCGACGCGCCATGCGCCGGCAACATCGCCTCCGGCAACATGGCGATGTCGCTGTCGCGCTGCGCCACCAACCCCGCGCACGACGTGCTGTGCGTCGAGCTGAGCTCGTTCCAGCTGCACTTCACCGATTCGCTCGCGCTCGACTGCGCCGCCATCACCAACATCGCCGACGACCATCTCGACTGGCACGGCGGCCGCGAGAACTACGCCGCCGACAAGGCCAAGGTGTTCCACGGCGTCAAGCGCGCGCTCGTCTACAACGCGGACGACGTGCTCGTCACCGCCAAGGCCGGGGCCGCCGAGCCCGCGGACGGGTGCCTCAAGGTCGGATTCACGCTGCATGAGCCCGAGGCCGGTCAGATCGGCGTCGCCGACGGCTGGATCGTCGACAGGAGCGGCGTCGCGGGCGGCGAGCCCGGCGAGGCGACGCGCATCGCGCCCATCGCCGAGTTCACGCATCTGACCGAGCCCGACGGCACCATCTACCCGCACCTGCTCGCCGACGCGCTCACCGCGCTCGCCCTCGTGCTCGGCTACGGCGCCGACAAGGACAAGGCGCTCGAAGCGCTGAAGGCCTTCCACCCGGGCGGCCACCGCATCGAGACCGTCGCCGCCACCGCCGCCGACGCGGAAGGCCGCACGATCCGCTTCGTCGACGATTCGAAGGCCACGAACGCGCACGCCGCCAACGCCTCGCTCACCAGCTTCGCCGACGGCACCGTCGTGTGGATCGCCGGCGGCCTCGCCAAGGGCAGCCGGTTCGAGCACCTCGTCGCCGACCGCAAGGCCACGATCAAGGCCGCCGTCATCATCGGCAAGGACCAGCGTCCGATGCTCGACGCGTTCGCCGCCTCCTCGCCCGACACCCCGCTCACCGTCATCGACCCCGAACCGAACGGCACGGTGATGGACCGCGCGGTCGAGGCCGCCGGCGCGTACGCCGCGCCCGGCGACGTGGTGCTCATGGCGCCCGCCTGCGCCTCCATGGACCAGTTCGTCTCCTACGCCGACCGCGGCAACCGCTTCGCCGAAGCCGCGCGCCGCTGGGTGAAGGCGCATGGCGAAGACTGATCGCGACCATCCCGGCATCCGTAGCCTGCTCAACCCGCTGTGGTGCTACCACGGCTTCCGCATGGCCGTACTCGGCCTGAGCGTCTTCGGCGTGATCATGGTGTTCTCGTCGTCCGCCGTCTCGTCGGCGTCGGCCGGCCGGTCGCCGTTCACCGATTCGCTCAGCCAGGTCGGCGTGTGCGTCGTGGGTCTGGTGCTCGGCATGCTCGTCGGCGCGTGCCCGACGCGGCTCTACCGGAAGGCCGGATTCCCGCTCGTCGTGGTCGCGGCCTTCGTCCAGGCGCTCACCTTCACGCCGCTCGGCGTCGGCCAGTACGGCAACAACGGCTGGATCGCCCTGCCCGGCACGTCGCTCACCTTCCAGCCCGCCGAGTTCACGAAGTTCGCCCTGTGCGTGTGGATGCCGTCCGCGCTGATCGCCGCGCGCCGGATCCTCGGCGACCGGACCGGATGGAAGGACGTGTTCTCCGCGTACCGGGCGGTGCTCATCGTGTACGGCGCCTGCCTGGTGCTGGTGCTCGGCGGCAAGGACCTCGGCACCGCGATGGTCGTCATGCTCATCGGCTTCGTCGCCCTGCTCGTCTCCGGATTCCCGGGGAGGAAACTGGCGGCGATCGCCGGAATCGGCATGGCCGCCGTGGTCGCGATGGTCGCGTCCAGCCCCAACCGCCGCGAACGCGTGCTCGCCGCATACACGCAATGCTCCGCCGCCGACGCGCAGGACATCTGCTACCAGTCGACGCACGCGCGCTACGCGATCGCCTCCGGCGGGTTCCTCGGCGTCGGCCTCGGCAACTCGCGCGAGAAATGGAACTATCTGCCGGCCGCGCACAACGACTTCATCTTCGCGATCATCGGCGAGGAGACCGGCTTCGTCGGCTGCGCGATGGTGATCCTCATCTTCGCGATCCTCGGCTGGTGCCTGCTGTTCAGCGCCATGCAGGCCAAGGACCGCTACAGCGCGATCGCCCTCATGTGCGTGGCCACCTGGTTCGTCGGGCAGGCGTTCGTCAACATCGGCGTGGTCGTCGGCATCTTCCCCGTGTTCGGCGTGCCGATGCCGTTCGTCTCGTCCGGAGGCTCGTCGATGCTCATGTGCCTGATGACGGCCGGATTCGCCAGCGGGCTCATGCGCCAGCAGCCGCAGGTCAAGGCGGACACGTCCAGACTGTAGATGGCCGCGCGCCTGACTATGCTCGATACCCATGAAGCATATCGTCCTCGCCGGCGGCGGCACCGCCGGACACGTCAACCCGCTGCTCTCCGTCGCCGACGCGATCCGGGGAATCGACCCCGACGCGAAGGTGACGGTCATCGGCACGGCCGTCGGACTGGAGAAGGATCTCGTCCCGGCCGCCGGATTCGAACTCGACGCCATCGACAAGGTCCCGTTCCCGCGCCGCCCCAACCTCTACATGCTGCGGTTCCCCGCGAAATGGAGGGCGGAGACGCGCAAGGTGCGCGGCATCCTCGAGGCGCGCGAGACCGACGTGGTCGCCGGCTTCGGCGGCTACGCCTCGGCACCCGTCTACGCGACCGCGCACCGCATGGGCCTGCCCATCGTCATCCACGAGCAGAACGCGCGCGCCGGCATGGCCAACAAGCTGGGCGCCCGCTGGGCCGACTTCATCGGCACCGTGTACGAGGGCACCGGCCTGAAGCCGGGCAAGGGGACCGAGATCGAACGCGTCGGCCTGCCGCTCAGGCCCGCCATCGCCTCGCTCGTCGGCGAGCTGGTGAAGGACCGCGCCGGGGCGCGCCGCCGTGCCGCGGCCGAGCTCGGCGTCGACCCGGACCGTCCGCTCGTGCTCGTCACCGGCGGCTCGCTCGGCGCGGTCAGCCTCAACCGCGCCGTCGCCGCGGCCGCGGGCGACATCCTCGCCCATGCGCAGGTCATCCACCTGACCGGTCGAGGCAAGGCCGACGAGGTGCGCGGGCTCGTCGACGTGAACGCCGGCGAGGGCCATCTCGCCGGACTGCGCTTCAACGACGGCGACGCCGCGGGACAGGGCGACTACCATGTCGCCGAATACCTGGAACGCATCGACCTGGCGTTCGCGTGCGCCGACCTCGTGATCTGCCGTTCCGGCGCGGGCACGGTCGCCGAGCTCACCGCGCTCGGTCTGCCCGCCGTCTACGTGCCGCTGCCCATCGGCAACGGCGAACAGCGGTTCAACGCGCAACCGGTCGTCGAAGCCCAGGGCGGCGTCATGGTCGCCGACGCCGACATGACGCCCGACTGGGTGCGCGGTCACATCCCCGCCCTGCTCGCCGATTCCGAACGGCTCAGGGCCATGGGCGCGAAGGCCTGGGAGTACGGCATCCGCGACGCGGCCGACACGATGGCGCGCCGCATCCTCGCCCTGGCCGGCACCGGCCGCGAATAGGCCGATACGCGAGTGGACCGATACGACATATCCGACCATAATGGAACAGGCCCGTGCCGCGGACAGACGCGGATGGGCCGCAGATCATTCCCACAAGGAGCACGTTTCGTGAGCGCAGACACCTCATCGTCCATCATCCTCGACCCCGCACGCGCGGCCTTCCGTCCGGAAGAGACCACCGACACGCTGGGGGCCACGCATTTCATCGGCATCGGCGGCGCCGGCATGTCCGTCCTGGCCGAAATGCTCCACGAACGCGGCGTGGCCGTGTCCGGCTCCGACCGTGAGCGCAGCGCCAAGACCGACCGCCTCGAATCGCTCGGCATCACCGTCGCGTTCGGACAGAAGGCCGAGAACGTGGCCGACGCCGACACCATCGTCTATTCGAGCGCCATCAAGCCGGACAACCCGGAGATCGTCGCCGCGCACGAAGCCGGCAAGCGCATCGTCCACCGCAGCGACATCCTCGCCCTGCTCATGCACGGCAAGCGCGCCGTCACCGTGGCCGGCGCCCACGGCAAGACCACCACCAGCTCGATGCTCGCGCACGTCCTCGAACACTGCGGCGAGGAACCGAGCTACGCGATCGGCGGCTCCATCCAGGGGCCCGACGGCACCACCATCGACGGCGGCCACGTCGGCGCGGGCGCGCCGCTCGTCGCCGAAGCCGACGAATCCGACGGCAGCTTCGAGAAATACCGTCCCGAGATCGCGATCATCACCAACTGCGAGGCCGATCATCTCGACCACTACGGCGACGAGGCGCACTACCGCGCCGCGTTCGTCGAACACGCGGGGCACGCGACCGGTCACATCGTCATCTGCGCCGACGACGCCGACGCGCTCGCCGTGCTGCGCGCGCTCGATCCGTCGGTCGCGGCGCACGCCATCGCCTACGGCACCGCCGATCCGGCCGAAGCCGGCGACCTCAACGGTGCCGCCTACGTGCACATCGAATCGGAGAACGAGACCGCCGGGACCGGCGCCGAACACTTCACTCTCCATCTGCCGGAAGCGGTGACCGGCGGCGAGCCGGTCGACCAGCCGGTCACGCTCGCCGTGCCCGGACTGCACAACGCGCGCAACGCGGCCGCCGCGATCTCCGCCGCCGTGCTGCTCGGCGTGGCGCCGTCCGCCGCGGCCGCCGCGATCGCGTCGTTCCGCGGCGCCGCACGCCGGTTCCAGGTCCGCGGCACCGTCAAGCAGGTCACCGTCGTCGACGACTACGCGCATCACCCCACCGAGATCGCCGCGCTGCTCGACGCCGCGCGCCGCCGCTACCCGAAGTCGACGATCCGCGTGCTGTTCCAGCCGCACCTGTTCAGCCGCACGAAGTTCTTCGCGCGCGAGTTCGCCGAGGCGCTCGCCAAGGCCGATGACGTGATCGTCACCGGCGTGTTCCCGGCGCGTGAGAAGCAGGAGGACTTCCCGGGTGTGGGACCGCTCACCATCGTGCGTGAATCGCAGGGGATGACGGGCGTCGAATTCCGCGCCGTCGACGACATGAACCTCGCCGCCCGCATGATGGCCATGCGCGCGCACCACGGCGACGTCGTGTTCACCGTGGGCGCGGGCGACATCACCGAAATGGACGAGGTGATCCTGCACGCGCTCGAAGCCCACCGCGAAAGCTGCGAGTGATGGCGGGACGCGTCGTCAGGTCGGACGGCGGTGCGTCCGGGCGGGAAACCGGCGGATACGACGATTCCGGCAGGTTCGCGGACTCCGGCGGATACGGCGGTTCCGGCAAACCCCGTGAGACGCGTTCGTCCGCAGTGTCCGGCAGATCGGTCGTGCGCCGCCGCTCCGGCGGGGCGGCGGGCCTCGACGCGCCGCACACGGCCGGAATCGGATCGGAGACGGAACGCCGCCCCCGCCGGGCCGTCGGCGAGGCCGGCTCGCGAGAACCGGTGTCACGTTCCGAACCGGGACAGTTCGTCGACGCGCGCCGGCTCGCCAGCGAGGACCTCGTCGCCCGGACGTTGCAGGAGAACTCCGGCACGCTCGGCCTCGCCACGCGACCCAAGGTCGTGGACTTCAAGGCGCGCGCCAAGGAGCGCAGGCGCGTGGGCGCGCGCATCATCGCGTTGCGCGTGGGCGTCGCGGTGCTCGTGACCGCCCTGGTCGTCGGATTGGGATGGCTGCTGTTCCTGTCCCCGGTGCTGCGGCTCGAAGCCTCGCAGGTGACCGTCTCCGGCGCCAACGAATGGGTGAGCGAACGTCAGGTGCGGCAAATCGTGGACGGACAGACCGGCAAATCGCTGCTGCTCGTCGACACGAACGCGATGACCGACGAGATGACCGCCATCGCCGGCGTGAGCCGGGCGGAGGCGGTAAAGAAGTTCCCGCACGGGCTCGCCGTGACCATCAAGGCGCAGCGGCCCGCGGCCATGCTCAGGGAGAAAGGCTCGGACGCGCTGACCGCCGTCGACGCGAAGGCCCGCATCCTGAACTCGGTGTCCGCCAACGCCTCCGTGGAGGGCGTGCCGGTGATCGACGTCGGCGACGTGGACGCCGGGCTCAAGAGCCGGGCCGTCAAGGAGACGCTCACGATACTGGATTCGCTTCCCGAATCGCTGCGCAAGCAGATCACCAAGGTGACCGCCGGCACGCAGGATTCCGTGACCACCGAACTGAACGGCGGCGAACATGTGATCGTGTGGGGCAACTCCTCGGATCTGAAGCTCAAGAAGGCCGTGGTCGACAAGATCCTGTCCGACTCGAACGTGATCGGAGACAAGACCGAGATCGACGTGTCCGCGCCGTTGCGGCCGGTGCTGCGCTGACAGCATAAGCGCCGGACCCGTTTGCGATAGGCGGCGACCGGGTGTATTCTGAAAAGTCCGGCCGCAAGACCGGAGCTTGATAATTCAAGAATGGGGTCGATCGGTTTCGACGGTGACCTGTTCGTCGCAGGGAAGCGTGCCGAGAACGCCGGGTCCGCTCGTGGATGCCCCCGGCAAAAGAATAAGTGCTAAATCTAACCGCACTGAGTTCGCTCTCGCTGCCTGAGCTTCGCGCCAGGATTAACCAGTGAGCAGCCGCTCCGTTCACTCCTCCTCGTCCTTGGGGGGATGCTGAGCGTCGTTTAGAGGACTTGCTGATGTGATTGAGTCACAGGGTCGCATCGGGACTTTCACTGCGAATATGCCCGCCAACGGTTGTCCGCGACATAGTTGGGAGCAGAAAAACCGCCGCATGGCCAGCGGACTACGCACGTAGAAGACTGAGGGTACGGTCACCGGACCGGGGTTCAATTCCCCGCGACTCCACCACACGAAAGCGCCGCTCCGAAAGGGGCGGCGCTTTTTCGTTGCAATACCAACGTTTTCCCCTGATTTTCCAAGTGTTCCGAGGCGGGGAGGGAAAGACGTGAAAAGGTCTGAAACGTCCGTCTGACACCTATCATGTGTGGTAGTTGGTGTGGTAGAAAACCGCGCCGCCGGACGCGACGATGGAGGAGCGATGCCGAAACGATTCGGGGCCATCCGATTCAAACCCAACAAGACCAACCCCAAATACATCGAGGCCAGCTACATCACGCCCGCATGGGCGTTCAGCGAATGGCCCGGCCTCAAGGAACGCCAATACGCGAACTTCGACCCGGACGACGAGGACGGCGCACGCGCATGGCTCCGCAAGGCGCGCGTCAGCATCGAGGCCGGATCATGGCAGCCCGAAAGCGAGACCAGACGCGACCAAGGCCGCAAATCCATCACCCTCGCCACCTACTTCGACCAGTGGATCACGACCCGCCGCACCAAACAGGGCACACCATTGGAGGCCGGCACCCTCTACCGGATCCGCAAGGACGCCGAAAACCACATCCTCCCGTACTTCGGCCGCATGCGCCTGACGGACATTACCACCAGCGACATCGACCGCTGGTGGGCAGGCCTCGACCACACCCAGACCGCCATGTGCATCAACGCGCTCAAAACCCTCAAAGCCATCCTCAACAGCGCCGCCGCACCCGGACGCGACGGCGAAACCCCGCTCATCGCCGAAAACCCCTGCCGCATCACCACGCCCCGCCACCGCCGCGACCACGAGACCATCCCCGCCACCATCGACCAGGTCAAGACCATCCACGACGCCATGCCCGAACGCTACGCGCCCGCCGTCTACCTGAGCCTCTTCTGCAACGGCCTGCGCATCGGCGAGGTATGCGCGCTCCGCCGCCGCGACATCGACCTCAAGAACCTCACCCTCCACATCCGCGCCAGCCGCAAGACCATGGACAAGACCGCCCTCACCGGCAAACCCAAGACCGCCAACAGCGTGCGCGACGAAGCCATCCCACCCCAATTCGCCCCACTCCTCAACGACCTCCTCGACCAAATCCCCGACGACCCCGACGCCTTCGTCTTCCCCGCCATCCGCCACCCCGACCAGCCCCTCCACCCCAACACCCTCCGCAAATGGTTCAAAACCGCCCGCGAAACCGCCGGACGCCCCGACCTGCGCTTCCACGACCTACGCCACACCGCCCTCACCCTCCTCGCCGAACACGGCGCCACCCTCAAGGAACTCATGGCCGCCGCAGGCCACAGCGACCCCGAAACCGCCATGCGCTACCAACACGCCACACAAACCCGCACCCGCGCCCTCGCCCGACAGATCGGCCAACTCATCCCAACCACCGACACCACCCCGACCGACACCGACGACACCGACGACACCGACGACGAGATCACCCGGCTCAAACGACGACTCGCCGCGCTCGCCGCCGAAAACCAACGCCTCACCCAACAGCTCAACCGACAATGACGAAACCTCCCCGGCGCTCGCCGATGCGGGCACCGGGGAGGTTTCGTCTATTCCTTGGGGTGCTTGCGCGGCCGTCCGCCGCCGACCCCGCGGCCGGGGCGGTTCCGGTTCCACTCGTCGATCGTCTCGGGCAGCCATCCGCGCGTGCGGCCTACCAGCGCGTCCGGCTCGGGCAGCCTGTAGCCGGCGGCGCTCGCGTTCTTCACGCCGATGCGTTCGGCGACCTCGGCGATGCTGAGATACCGTCTAGTCGTCATCGTGACTCCGCTTCTGTGCGGCCAGTGCGATGATGACGCCGCACAGGCCGAATACTCCGGCGGGGAGGGCATGCCCCGTCGCTCCGAGCGCGAGCGAGACGATGCCGCATGACAGGGGGATTATGTATTTCGTGTTCATGGCGTTCATGGATTATTCTGGAATGGGCCGAGGCCCCGGATAGGTGAGGAATCCGGGACCGGCCTTTTACTTTTTGTCGTTCTTCCTTGAATCGAAGTAGGCGGCGATGCCGATGGTTATCGTGCCGATTCCGATGAGGAAGTTGCCGATTGCGTTGATTGCATTCCAGAAGCTATCCATGTTCACCTCCTTTCCCGTGTTCCGTTGACGATTCTATTATAGAACATCTATATAAGATATGCAAGCCGAGACAGCAACGACACGCCGAAGGCCGCCGCGCCCTGCCGCCTACCCTGTCCACGGTTTCGCGAGAATCGGAGATATGACGTTTGCGACATCCCGTGATGTCGCGTAAGCTGTTCAGATTACGCCGAACGCAATCGAAAGGAGGCGGCCATGACCATGACCGATGCCGGCGTGAAGCCCATCCCGGTGTACACGCCGCCCGCCGACGGAAAGCCCCGCAATGCGGTGGATGCGAAATGGATGAAGCTGCACCGCGCGATGCTGAACCGCCGTACACGCGCCATGAAGAAAGCCGAACAGGTTGAGAATAGCGATCGTCACTAGCCGCCTGTGCGACTCCGACGACCAGCTCGCCCTGCGACGTTTCGTCTGCTGCGAGCCGGGCGCGCCCGAGTACGCGATGGACGTGCAGAGGTATATCCGCGGCCTCCATCTCGCGGACGAACCCGGCATGTACCGCATGGTCCTCCAGTATGGCGACGAGACCCACGTGGGGCCGATTGTCGGATTCTGCGAATTCGGCTACGACCCCGCAGCCCCGGAATCCAGCGGCTACGCCATCTCATTCATCGCCACCGCCCTGAGCGAGCGAGGACGGCATCTGGGCTGTTACCTGCTGGACGGCGCACTGCGCTGGATGGCAAACGACGCCGCCCGTCACGGACGCGAACCATACGTGCTCACACAAATCGACCCACACAACACAGCCAGCATCCACCTGTTCACCGACGCCGGCTTCGAGGACGAGGGCATCGACGAGAACGACGCCGAATACCACATCTGGTCGAAAACATTCAAACCGTCCGCCACCGACAGGCTCTATCTCTATTCACCCGTCATGCTTGACGAGAACGAAACGCGATAATCCGGACATGACCGCCCCGGCGCTCGCAGATGCGGGCGCCGGGGCCGTTTTCGCTTATTCTTTGGGATGTTTGCGCGGCCGTCCGCCGCCGACGCCGCGGCCGGGGCGGTTCCGGTTCCATTCGTCGATCGTCTCGGGCAGCCATCCGCGCGTGCGGCCGATGGTCGCGTCCGGTTCGGGCAGCTTGTAGGCGGAGACCGCGGCGGTACTGATGCCGAGTCGTCTCGCCACGTCGGTGACGCCGAGGTATTCAGTGGTCATCGCGGCCTCCGTTGTCAAATCCGAGATGAAGACAGTCGAGGCCGGCCGCGACCGCGAACAGCGCGGTGATCCACGGCTGTATGCCGCCCACGGCGCAGGCGGCCGCGATGATGGCGAACGCGAGTCCGCCGATGCCCTGTGTCTTGCGTTTCATGGTGGTTTGCGGGATGATTGTGGGGCCGAAGCCCCGGATTCTAGGCCTATCCGGGACTTCGGTCTGTCACTTCTTGGGCTTGTCGCGTTCGTCGCGCCATTTGATGATGTCGAACGCCAGTTTGGCGGCTTCGACGATCACGGCCCCGATGGCCGCGACGGCGAGAATGAAGTCGTTGCTCATCCCGCTTCCTCCTTTCGCTCTTGAGTTGTGGCGTCGGTCTTCCGTGCCGACATAACTATATTAACATAGATAATAAAGATATGCAAGTCGGGACAACGACGACACGCCGTCGTCTCCACGCCGAAGAGTTGAATGGACGGCAAAGGAGGAATGATGGCCGAGAAAATCGTCGGAACCGGCATAACACCGACTACGGTCGCCAACAGCATCCTCCGTCGCGCCTTCCGCGATGATGTTCAGGTGACCCCCATGAAGCTCCAGAAGCTCCTCTTCTACGTCACCTGCCTGTACCAGAGAAACACGGGCAAGAGACTGCTCACCGAGTCCTTCCAGCCATGGCGCTACGGCCCCGTATGCCGTAGCGTATACGACGAATTCAAAGGCTTCGGAGGCAAGCCGATCACGCGATACGCACAAGATGCGCTAGGCAACGCCACCGCGGTGGACGAGTCCAGCAGCGAACCGTTCCGCAAGGCGCTGAACCTCGTATGGCTGACATTGGGAGGGAGAAGCGCCGTAGAGCTTTCCCGCATGACCCACCGCAACGGTTCCGCATGGTCGCAAGCCATAGCCGCCGAGAAACCATTCATCAGCAACACCGCAATGGCCGAAGACCACACATTCGACGAAGAGCTGGGAATCTGAAACATGAATCAGAACGAAGACATTCCCCTCGACGCATCCGTCGATCTGCCTCCGGAGGGATATGAATCCACCGACGCAGACGACAACATCAAAACGGAACCCATCAACCCCAAAGACAAGCACAACTGGGAAGTCGAGAACTTCAAGAACAGCACGGCCTTCATCATCGTCGCCTTCTGCCTCCTCATGGTCGCGATCTTCACCGGCGTGCAATTCACATGGACAGGCTCCAGATACGGGCATGAAACCATCTCCAGCGCAATCGACGTATTCAAGCTGATCGCCACTACCGCACTCGGCTTCCTATTCGGCCGCAATTCGAAATAGGAACCACCCCGGCGCTCGCCGATGAGCAGCCGGGAGCGGTCTCGTCGTTCGCCTTGGTCAGGCGTCCTGCAGGGCACTGACGCGTTGGGGACTGACGCCGGTGACGGTGGCGACGTCGCGCACGGTCAATCCTTCGCCGCGCAGGGTGGCGACGGTGC
Organism: Bifidobacterium sp. LH_419; assembly: GCF_056356955.1. NCBI lineage: Bacteria > Bacillati > Actinomycetota > Actinomycetes > Bifidobacteriales > Bifidobacteriaceae > Bifidobacterium > Bifidobacterium sp. LH_419. Next base: position 430,495 of record NZ_JBKEVG010000001.1, on the reverse strand, counting down.
TGCGGGCGAGGCGTGACGCCTCCTCCTGCGCCTTGCGGGCGGCCTCGCGCTTGGCGAACAGGTCGTCGACCATGCGCTGCGTGGCCTCGTCGAGCTGCGGGTCGATGGCGACGTCGCCGACCTTGACGCCGAGCATGTCGGCGGCGTCGCGCACCATGGCCTCGACCTGGTCGAGGCGGCGCGCCTGGGTGAACAGGCCGGGGATCTCGGGGACTTCGACGGCCCACCAGCCGTTCACGCGCCGGCAGATGGCGGTGGTATTGACGGGTTCGCTCATTTCTGTTCCTTCGGATGCAGTGCAGGATGCCTTTGCTATGATTGCCGCTTTTGGCCCAGGCGTCTTCGAGGTCGTTGTCCTTGATGGGCTTGTAGGCTCGCTTCGTGAGCTTTTCCACTCCACATGTGTAGTTCATAACTATGCACTTTTCAAGTCAAGTGATATTGACTAAACCGTGTCCGTGAGTCATCTATCTAGGTCTAAGGAGGCCATCCATCGGCCTCATCAACTCAGAGTTAAGTAAAGAAAAAAGTGTTTCTTTTGGTTCCACGGCCCACTTCCACTTCCTATTGAACAGCCGCAGTCATGCGTGACTACGCGCACGATGTCAGTCAGGGGGTGACTACTACAACGCCGTATGCAAGGCCTACGCGGACGCGTACGGATGCGTTCGAAGACTACGCGACCGATGACGTCTACGACCCCGACCATATGTTCTACCGCATGGTCTGCGGCTTCAACGGCAACGACTACAACGGTCTGAACTACACGCAGCTCAGGAACGGGCAATCCTGCGCCGGATTGGCGGTGGATGACCTGTGGCTGAGCCTCAAAAACATGGACGACACGATGCGGTGGGCCAAGGCAAATGCCACTGCAGCATGGAGGCCAGCTGAGACGACGACCAAACCATTACCACCCGGCAATCCACTTGGAAAAACATGCACACGGGCCCGATCCGTCACCGGCAAGACACGATTCCCCGAAACCTGGGACGAGAAGAAGATACGCTGGGCGGTAAAGGAAACCGTCACCGCACCACGCGAAGCAATCGTAGGGCCCCGATCCAACAAGAAATTCCACGTCCGCAACATCGAAGGCGTCGACGTGGTCGTGGAACTCGTATGGAAGATCGACAAATGGAGGGTGATCACCTCCTACCCCGCCAGACAAGGAGCATGGTCATGACACTGGACGACAGAGCCGCACAACTGGCCCGGCAACTCCGCCTACTGGTCGCCCCTGTCATGACCGACAGACAACTGCTCATCGCGGATGTGACCATCGACGCCGGCGAAGGCTACGAAGCCCTCAAATGGCTGTTCGACGCCACCGAAGACGAAAACCTCACGATTCCCCACGACCTCGTCGAGCAGATCAGAGACTGCATACAACCAGAGGACATGGAGGAGTACGCGCCCCTCATCGCCAGCCAGCTCCAACATAGCTGACACCCACAATCTGACGCCCACAATCCCATTACCGGCAGGCCCTATCTCCATTCCCCCGATTATCCTCGGTGGGGAAGAACCATGATTATCTTGTCATGATCGTCTCCGCTCCGGTTCTGACAGGGATTGATAGCCTTGAATTGGACAAGGGCATCGTGTCGGGACTGATGGAGGGAATGAATGAAGCCGTTCAGCGAGTTACGCGAGGAAGCCTCACGGGCCGCGCAGGCCGAAGGCCTTAGCTTGGAGGAACCCGCCGGCGTGCATGACGGCGAGCTCATCTTCTACACCGTCCCGGCCGACTACGAACCGGGCATGGTATTGGGACTGCCCCAAGCATTCTTCGTGGACATGGAAACCGGCAGGGTCCGATACTGCACGACGGACGAAAGCGAAATGCTTTGCGACCGCGGATTCCTCGACAGGTTGGGCCCCGTCCCCGAATAATCCAAGCACCGATTCATCGGTCCGGCGTCATCCTCGGATGAAGGCGAGTTCCTCGCGCAATGCGGGACGGTTCGGATACCTGCGGATGATGAGATCGGCGACGAGCCGTGCCGAGGCGTCGTCGAACACGTCGGCGTAGCGGCGCAGCTGTTTCGCGATCTGCCGGTAGACGGCACGGGTGGCGCTCAACCGCACCATGCCCGCTCGCGGCGCGCGCACCGCGCCCGACGGCCGGGACGGATCCGCGGCATCGGCATGGAGCAGCCGCATGACGTCGTCCTCGGACAACGCGCCCTGCGGCATCGCCTCCAGAATCGTCTCGCGCGCCTTGTCCGGGTGCCCGATCGCCATCGTCTTCAGCAACGGCAGCGGGGGATAGGCGATGGTCACGCAGTAGGTGAGCGCGTCGTCGGTCAGACGTTCGTCCACGATGAGCTTCTCATATGCGGGATTGCGCCAGCTGCTGCGCCTGGCGACCCTGTACCCGTCGTCGACCGTCGTCATCTCGGGCCGCGACGTGATGCGTTCGGCGATGTCGCGGGCGCAACGGCGGGCGAGACGCCGGGCCTCGTCATGCCATCGCGCGTCACCGGCATCGTCCGCGCCGCCGGGACGTTCCGTGGACAGCAGCCGTCGCAGACGGTTCACGTATGCGGCGTCCCTTTTGTCATTGCCTGTGATGATGTAGTCGCGGTACAGGTCGGCGAGCCGTGCCGCGTCGTCCGTACCTTCCGCGCAACATTCCAGCAACGTGCGCCAGCCGTGTGGCAGCAGCCCCGGCAGCAGCCCATTGCGCGTGATGAACGCATCGGCCTGGAATCGGTCCGTCACCGTGGCGAGGAACGCTTCGACCGTCTCACGCGCCTCGCGGAACCGGCGGTCGTCGAGCAACGTGACGACGCGCATCAGCGTGAGTGGAGCCATATCGGGATGCTCACGCCAAAGCGTGGCGCATCCCTCGTCGTCTCCGGCGAGGCGGCGTATATCGTAGGCGACCATGAGCATGTAGCGGCGCAGCACGCGGCGTGAAGCGACCAACGCCTCATGCGGCAGGTCGGCGTCATGGTGCTCGCCGAACCGTTCGAGCGCGGTATCGACGACGTCGTACGCCCACATCGTCTTGTCGCCGTGACGGGCGAACGCGGTGGCGGACGCCAGCAGCATGGCCGCGTTGACGGGGTCATAGAACTGGAGTTCAGGCTCGTATGCGGCCTTCGCGATCTCGCCCAGCGCGATGCTCGCCGTCGCCGAGTCGGCGTAGCGGGCGACGTTCTCCATGTAACAGCGGATCTCGCTGGACAGCAGGTCGTTCTCGTTGCATAGCTCGTGCCGCTCATCCTCGACGGAGTTCGTGAACGCGGCCAGCGCCGAGGCGCTGATGGCCAGGTTCAGGCAGGCGTGTTCCCAATCCGTGGAATGGAGCGCGTTGTCGACGACCGTGTGGAAACCGGAGAGGGCTTCGGCGAGCGTCGGATCATCGGGCCGTGGCATATCGTCATCCCCGTGGGGATGGTCGAGGGGGTCGTCGAGGGCGTCTGGCGGCAGAAGCCCGCCGTCCATGTCGTCGAGGGGGATGCCGTCGCCCTGATGATGGATGCCGTGCCGCCGGTGGTAGGCGTCCATGGGACCGAGCATCATTCGACCCGCCTCACGGGTGGGAATCAGCGGTCCGGACGAGCCCTCGCGCGTCAGATGATCCGCGTATTCGATGCATGTGTTCGACCAGAAGAACAGCACGTTGCGGCCGTCGGAATCGCGTTTCTCCTCGTCGATGCGCTTCAGCACGCCGTCGAGCACATAGGACGGCACCCGGCGGCGGCGTCCGCCGGACGATTCGGACGTATCGGACGCGTCGGGCGCCGCATCACCGTGTCCGTCGGCCCAGCGCCGGCGCAGCTCGTAGAGCGTCGCGCCCACATGCTTGCAGTATGGGGTCAGGTGATACGGGCAGGTGCATGCGGCCGACATGACGTCGCCGGCATCGTCGATGCGGACATCGACATCGTAGGGACCGTCTTCGCTGCCGGCGACCTGCGCGTGGAACAACGAGGGCGCGATGCTCTCGATCCGTTCCACGCGGCCATCCTGCCAATAGTCATAGGCGCGTTCGAGTATCCATGGCGCGTCGTCGAACATGGACTCGAACTCGTATAGCGCGGGTTTCGCGGGAAGACTCATACCTCGAGTGTAGCCGCGAAACCCGTATGCCGGGGTCCGGTCACGGAACCGGTCAGGCTTCCTCGTGCCAGTGCGGGTTCTGGCCGAACGTGTAGCCCTCCGGATTGTCCATCGCGGCGATGTCGCGCATGTCCTGCTCGTCGAGCGTGAATCCGGTCAGGTCGAGGTTCGCGCGCTGGCGTTCGCGGTGCATCGACTTCGGGATCGCCACGTCGCCCAGCTGGATATGCCAGCGCAGGATCGCGGCGACGGGGGAGACACCGTGCTTGGCGGCGATGCGCGTGATCGTCGGATCCTTGAGCATCTGGTTGGCGCGTCCCAGCGGGCTCCACGCCTCGGTGATGATGCCGTGCGCGTCGTCGTAGGCGCGCTGCTCGTTCTGCTGGAAGAACGGGTGCAGCTCCACCTGGTTGACCGCGGGCGTCACGCCGGTGGCGCGGATGAGCAGGTCGATGTGGCCGGGCAGGAAGTTGCTCACGCCGATATGCCTGACGATACCCTGCTGCTGCGCGTCGACCAGCGCCTGCCACGCCTCCACGAACTGGCCCTGCGACGGGTTCGGCCAGTGGATGAGATACAGGTCGATGTAGTCGAGGCCCATGCGCGCCACCGACTCCTCGATGGTCGCGCGCGCCTGGTCGTACTGGTGGTGGCGGCCGGGCAGCTTCGAGGCGACGATGATGTCCTCGCGGGGCACGTCGGATTCGCGGATCGCCTTGCCGACCACGCCCTCGTTCTCGTAGTTGAACGCCGAATCGATGAGACGGTAGCCGACCTCGAGCGCCGACTTGATCGCCTCCACGCCGGCGAAGCCGTTCACCTTGTACGTGCCGAAGCCGATGGCCGGCAGTTCCAGCCCGTCATGCGCGCGGCGCACGGGGATGGCGGGAGGGTCGAGCAGTGTTGCCATGATGGTTCCCTTCATTGGACATATGGTCATATGGTGCGGGCGGATCCGCCGCATCCCCACCAACTCTACGCGCGTTCCGCCCGTCCCCGATCCCGGATTCGCGACACGCCGAAACCATGTGACGTGGGTCTCGAGAGGAACCGGACATTCGGATGAGCGGCGGCGGATAATGGCGATATGGATGTCGAAATGCATGGGAATGACGTGCTGAAGGTCGGTGTCGCTCAGTTCACGGTGGCGAAAGAACCGGCCGCGAACCTTGAGACCATCGAGGGGTATGCGCGGCAGGGTGCGGAGAACGGCGCGCGGGTGCTGCTTCTGCCGGAAGGACTGATTGCGCGCGACGACGGGGATCCCTCGTATACGGCGCGCATGGCGCAGCCGTTGGACGGTCCGTTCGTCACAGGATTGCGTCATATCGGCGAGCGGTATGGCATCACGCTGATGGGCACCGTGCATGTGCCGGCGGACGCCCTGGACGCGGCGGGTGCGACCGCCCGACGGGTGTCCAACGTGTTCGTCGTCATCAGGGATGGCGAAATCGCTGCGACCTACCGCAAACTCCATCTGTACGACGCGTTCGCGGAACGCGAATCCGATACGGTCGAGCCGGGCGATGCGCTCCCGCCGATCGTGGACATCGACGGATGGCGCATCGGCGTGATGACCTGCTACGACCTGCGGTTCCCCGAGACGGCGCGCTCGCTGGCCGTGCGCGGTGCCGACGCGATCGCGGTCTCGGCCGCATGGGTGCGCGGCCCGCGCAAGGAACGCCATTGGGAGATCATGGCCGCCGCACGCGCGTTGGAGAACACCTGCTATGTGCTCGCCTGCAGTGCGACGGGAGCGAGGACCATCGGATTGAGCCGCATCATCGACCCGCTCGGCGAGGTCGTCGCGGCGGCGGGCCCGCAACCGGCGCTCATCACCGCCGGACTGCGTCGTGACGCGCTCGCCGCCGCCCGCCGGACGCTCCCGGTCCTCGCCAACCGCCGTTTCGCCGATCCCGCGCTGGCTTAGGCTCGCGGTTCCGCGACCGGCATCCGACCATTCAGAATCTTCCATCCGATGGCATGTCGAGCATTGCGGCGCGCGGATCGTCGCCGGCACGCCCGTGGAACCAGTCGGCGATGCTGGTCTCGCTCACCGGTTCGAGATTCCACGCGTCGAGGCCCACGTTGAGCGCTTCCGGGCGGGCGCCTTCGGGCGAGAGCTGGTGCGTGTGGCCGTAGAGCAGACGACGGCCGTCGAACGGCAGCGCCTTGTCGTGGAACCGCACGGCGTCGTCCGGCCAACCGTAGGCGAGATCCTCGCGGTACGGGAAATGCGACAGGTTCACGGTCTGGACCGCGTCCGGCCGTGCGGCGTCGAGACCGATGAGACCGACCGTGCCGTTCGGTTCGATCGAGGCGAACAGGTTGCGGGCGGGACGATCGTCCAGCCACCAGTCGTCATGGTTGCCAATCACCGCGTGCAGATGCCGGCAGCGCAGCCGCCTCAGACAGTCCTTGAGATGATTGACGGATGTGCGGAATCCGATGTCGCCGAGAATCCACAGCTCATCATCCTCGCCGACCAGCCGGTTGATGTTCGCGACGACGGTCTCGTCATGCGCGTCCGTGTCGGCCGCGGTGCGGAAGCTGAGCCGCGAATCGTCGAGCACGACGCCCTTCGCCCAATCCTCGGCGGCTTTGCGCCCCTGGTCGGCGAGCAGCGCCGCATAGCGTTCGCGACCGGGGTCGAATGTCGTGAATCCGCGCAGCACGCTCACTAGCGGATGCCCGAAATGCGTGTCGGTGGTGAAATACCTCATATACGTGTTCCTTCCTCGGAATGGATTATGGTACCGATACCGGTCATGGGGCGTCCCGGCGGGGAATGCCGGCTTTGAGCAGTTTCATCGTCAACGGCGTCCTCCGCATGACGTCGTCGTAGTTGAAATGGACGATTTCGCGTGCGCCTGCACGCTTCAAGGCCTCATCCCGGCGGCGTTCGTTCGCTACGATCTCCTGGATGCTTCGATTATCGGTCATGTCGGGATCGATGTATTTGCGGGTGCCGTCATATTCGCCGACGACCGTCGCGCCATCCGTCAGCGTCCACACGAAATCGGCGCGGTACTCCGCTCCGGTCTGCGGGTCCCTCACCGGCACCTGAAGACGCGGCGTGAGGAACCGTTCCTCGATCATCGTGCCACGGGCCAATGATTCCCCGCCGTTCTCGCTTTTCGCGTTCACGTGACGCAGCAGACGCAGGGCCGAGCGTGGATCGGCGTGCATCCGGCCGATCGCGTCGAGCACGTCCTCGGCGGTGATTCCCTTGGCGAACGCCGAGTCGAAGAACGGCAATGAGAAACGGAATTCATGTGAGCCGGCGCAATCGAGCAACGTCATGGCGGGCGGCAACAGGAACAATCCCGTTTCCTCGTGTTCGATCCGCGCCGCCGCCGTCTTCGGCACATAGACGCGTTTCAGATGACGGTCGGGACGGTGCGTGCCATGATTCGATGTGGCGATCGTCACGGAACCGTCGTGCAGACACCATTGATGTTCGAATCCGTAGGCCACTGCGGCGACGAGTCCTCCGAATACCCATGTGCGATGGGCTTGTGCGAGCGTGCGGGCGATGTGCATCGTGCGTTCCGGAGGATTCAGCCCGTTCCAATAAACGGTCTCGGCGTACAGCGACGGAATTCCCGGATAGACGCATGTGAAATCTCCGGCTTTCGCGCGCCTGCGCAACGCCGCCTGCTCGGCCGTATTGCGGGAATACGCGCATCTGCCTGCACGCTGGGCGTCCGCCATCAGCTTCGTCACCGTTCTATGCGTTCTCATGGTTCGACCGTAGCCGATTCGCACTCCGCGGAGGGTGCCGAGCGCCCCTTGTGGTCGGAGCCCCCCTCTTTCGGCGTGCCCGTTACAGGAATCGGCGGAATCAAGCCGATTCGCGCACAAGGTGCCCGATGTGGATAACGGTGATGGCGCCGGGCTGCGGGAGGTTTCCATCTTGCGTCGGTTCCGTGCCATGGGTGGCGGAACGGTGACGCTAGGAGGGGATTGAGCATCGGTTGCGTGCCATCCTTGGCATGGAAACGACGGTGGAGGGTTCTTTAGCGTCGTTTCCGCGCCACACTTGGCACAGTTCCGACGCTGAGAGCTCTCCCGGCGTCGTTTCCGGCCAGCGGATGGTGTGCATGCGACGCCGTTGGTATGGAAACGACGCGGAGGGGAAGCGACGCGGAAGGGGAAGGGCGCACCTACGATGAGCGGGCGGCGAACGGAGGGCGCATGACGGCAGGGGGTCGGCTATCATTGTGGGGTTTGGGCATGTGAGGCCATATAGACGGCACAGAAGAACAAGCAGGAGCACAGGAACCATGTCATTCGAGCATCCGAACAGGAACAACGAGACCATCCAGGACGTCGAGCTGGACATCATGAGCCGTCCGCCGGAGCATAACACCACGAATCTCGACCTGGACCGCATGAACCTGATGCTCGACGTGCTGGGGCACCCGGAGGAGTCGTTCCGCGTGATCCATGTGACCGGCACCAACGGCAAGGGGTCCACCGCACGCATGGCCGAGGCCATCTGCCGCGCCTATGGCATGCGCACCGGCCTGTACACGTCGCCGCATCTGGAGAAGATCAACGAGCGCATCGCCATCGACGGCCAGCAGCTCTCCGACGACGACTTCATCGACGCGTGGGACCAGATCAAGGACCTCGTCGCGCTCGTCGACCGCAAGATGGAGGAGCAGGGCAAGCCGCGCATGAGCTTCTTCGAGGTGCTCACCGCCATGGCCATCTGGAAGTTCGCCGACGCGCCCGTGGACGTGGCCATCGTCGAGGTCGGCATGGGCGGAGCCTGGGATGCGACCAATGTGCTCGACGCGGACGCGGCGATCATCGGACCGGTCGACATGGACCACATGAAGTGGCTGGGCGACACCGTGGAGGAGATCGCCACCGAGAAGGCCGGCATCATCAAGCCCGGCTGCACCGCCGTCATCGGCCCCCAGCCGCATGAGGAGGAGGTCATGCCGATCATCGAGGCGGCCGCCGAACGCAACCATGCGAAGCTCGTGCGCGACGGCTACGAGATGGAGGTCGTCAACCGCATGCCCGCCGTCGGCGGGCAGGTCGCCACCCTGTCCACGCCGCTCGGCACGTACACCGAGGTCCCGATCGCCAAGTTCGGCGAACATCAGGCGCACAACGCGCTCTCCGCGCTCGCCGCCTGCGAGGCCGTGATTCCCGTCTCCGGCGCGTTGGACGGCGACATCGTCGCCGAGGCGCTCTCCAGCGTGAAAATCCCGGGCCGTATCGAGCAGATCCGCACCTCGCCGACGATCATCGTGGACGGCGGCCACAACGTGAACGCCGCCGAATCCCTGCGCGCCGCCATCGAGGAGAACTACCACTTCGAGCAGCTGGTCGGCGTGGTCGCCATGATGGAGGACAAGCAGGTCGAGGAGTATCTCGGCGTGCTCGAACCGGTCCTGAGCCAGGTGGTCGTCACCGAGAACTCGTGGCGCGACCGCGTCATGTCCGCCGACGACCTGGAGAAGATCGCCGTCGAGGTGTTCGGCCGCGACCGCGTCGTCAAGGAGCCGGAACTGCCGGACGCGATCCAGACCGCCGTCAACATGGTCGACGAGGCCGACGAGCTCGGCGTCGGCTACGGCCACGGCGTGCTCATCTGCGGCAGCTTCGTCACCGCCGGCGACGCCCGTGAGATGCTCGAAGAGCATGCGAGCCCGATCATGAGGAAGGCGATGAGCATCCACCAGCCCGTCGTCGAGCCGGACGACGGCGACGCCGGCAAGACCGGCTCCGACTCCGACGAGGACGACGGCGACGACGTGCTCGGCGGTCTGTTCGGCGGCGAGGAGCGGTCCTCCGCCGACACGAACGCGAACGCCGACACCGCCACGAACGCCGCCGACAAGGCCGAGTAAAGGACGACCAAGGGGTGTATCTCAAGGAACTGACGCTGCGCGGCTTCAAATCGTTCGCCTCGGCGACCACGTTGCGCTTCGAGCCCGGCATCACCGCCGTGGTCGGACCGAACGGCTCCGGCAAATCGAACATCGTCGACGCGCTCACCTGGGTGATGGGCGAGCAGGGCGCGCGCAACCTGCGCGGCACGTCGATGGAGGACGTGATCTTCGCGGGCACGTCCTCCCGTCCGGCGCTCGGCCGCGCGCAGGTGAGCCTCACCATCGACAACACCGACCACGCGCTCGACATCGACTACACGGAAGTCACGATCTCGCGCACGATCTTCCGCAACGGCGGCTCCGAATACGCGATCAACGGCTCGCCATGCCGTCTGCTCGACATCCAGGAGCTGTTGAGCGACACCGGCCTCGGCCAGCAGATGCACGTGATCGTCGGCCAGGGGCGTCTCGACCAGATCCTGAGGGCCGACCCGGCCGGGCACCGCGCGTTCATCGAGGAGGCGGCCGGCGTCCTCAAACACCGCAAACGCAAGGAGCGCGCGCTGCGCAAACTCGCCAACACGGACGCGAACCTGCGCCGGCTCGACGACCTGCTCGGCGAGATCCACCGCCAGCTCGGGCCGCTCGGCCGCCAGGCCCGCGTCTCCCGCCGCGCCGACGCGATCAAGGTCACGCTGCGCGACGCCCAGTCACGTCTCTACGCCGAGGACGCGGTCAAGGCGATGCGACGACGCGACCGGGCGCACGAGGAGCTGACGGCCGTCCGCGGCGACCTCAACGCCATGCGCCGCGAACTCGCACAGGTCAAAGTGCGCATCGAACAGGTGGAGGCGCAGGCCGGCGAAGCCGACCCCGCCATCGAACGGCTCGACCGGTCCTGGCATGAGCTCACGCAGCTCAAGGAACGCTTCGGTTCGCTCGCCGCGCTCGCCGACGAACGTGGCCGTGCGCTGTCCGCGGCCGTCGCGCCGGAACGCGGCGAGGATCCCGACATCCTCGACCATCGCGCCGCGGAACTCGACCGTCAGGCCGCCGAAGCGCGGGACGCGGAACAGGATGCGCGGCTCGCGCTCGAACAGGCAACCGAGACGCGCGCCGCCGACGAGCGGCGACTCGCCGGCATGCGACGTACGATCGCCGAAGTCGACCGCGCCTCACGAGAACGCGACGCGCGCGCCGCACGGATGCGCGAGCTCATCGCGCGCGAGGAGGCCGCCGTCGAACTGGGGGAGGGACGAGGCAAGGACCTCGCGGCGCAACGCGAATCCCTGCTCGCCCAGCAATATGACGCGCGCACGCGGCTCGCTCGCCTGCGCGAGCAGACCGGAACCGGCGGCGACGACGGGAACGTCGCGTTGGACGAGGCGCGTGCCGCGCTCGACGAACGTCGCGGCGCCCTCGACGCGCTGCTCGCCGAACAGCGTGACCTCCAGTCCGCGATCATCTCGCTCGACGCCAAATCCGAGGCGCTGAAGGATACGCTCGAGTCACGTGGCGACGCCGGTTCGCTCGAATCCGATCCGGACGTGACCGTGCTCGGGCGTCTCGCCGACCTCATCCACGTCGCCGACGGATGGGAGGAGGCGGTCGCCCATGCGCTCGACGGGTATGCGGGCGCGCTCATCGTCCCCGACGACACGGCCATGCTCGCCGCGTTGCGCGCCGCCCGCGAACGCCGCATCGGCAAAGCCGCGGTCATCAACGCGGGATGCGACATCCCGGATACTGCGGGAGCATCGGCCGATGCCACAGAAGGCGACACCGAGGAAGGCGACGCGGTCGCCGGTACGCCCACGCTCGCCTCGCTCGTCGCCGCGAACCCCCATGCCGCGGATCCGGCGCTCGCCGCCCGCGTCGTCGCCGCGGTGCGCGCCCTGCTCGCCGACACGGCCACGGCCGACCGGCTCGAGGACGCGCAACGCATCGTCGCCGCAGGCGAGGCGACCCGCGCCGTGACGCGCGCCGGCGACGTGCTGGTCGCCGGCGTCGCCGCGGCGGGCGGCGCGGGCTCCGCGCAAAGCGACCTGTCGCTGGCCGCCCGCCGCGATAAGGCGCTGCGCCGCGCGAAGGAACTCGCCGCACGGCTCGAACAGCTGGAGCCCAAGGTATCGCAGGCGCGCACCGCACTCGCGCAGGCGTCGGCGAACGTCGACGCCGAGACCCGACGACGCACCGAACAGCGGCTCAAAGCCGAACAGGCGCAACGTGAGACGCGCGATGTCCGATCGCGTCTCGACGGCGTCACGCGTGAGATCGCACGACTCGACGAACGGCTCGCCGCCGCGCGCGAGGAGCAGGAGGGCCACCGCACCCGTCTCGCCGACCTCGCTGCCGCGCTCGACGCGGAAACGGCGGACGACGCGGGACGGCAGGACGCCGACGGGCTCGCCGAACGCGCGCGGGAGCTCGAGACGGCGCTCGCCACGGCCCGCGACCGGGAGGTCGCCGCGAAGATCGCATGGACGGAGACGAAACGCAAGGCCGAATCGCTGCAACGTCAGACGATGCTCCTGCACACGCAGGCGCAGGCGGCGCGCGAACGCCGCGAACGGCTCGACAGGCTCGCCGCGGAACGTCGCGAACGCGCCGCGCACGCCCGGACGCTCGCGCGGAAGGCCGGCGCGGCGGCGTCGAAGGCGGAGCAGGCGATCGCGAAGGTCGTCGCCGAGCGCGACGCGCTTCGGGCCGCGGCGGCGGGACGCAACGAGGAGCTGCGCGAACTGCGTGAACGCCGCAACGGGCTCGAACCAAAGGTCGGCGGACTGGCGGAACGCGAGCATGCGCTCGACGTGGACCGCGAGCGCTACGCGGGCGAATACGCGCAGATCGAACGCAAGACGGGCGACGAACTCGGCATGACGGTCGAGGAGCTCGTCATGGGGTACGGTCCGGACCGGCCGGTGCCGGTGCTCGACGAGCACGGCCGTCCGATTCCCGTCGAGACCGCCGATACCGACGCGACCGATACCACCGATGCGACCGAGACCGATGCGACCGCCGCCGATACCGCCGCCGACGGCGCTCCCGCCGCCATCCGCACCACGCCGTACGTGCGCGAGGAGCAGGAGCGGCGTCTCGACAAGGCGAAGCGCGACCTCGCCAAACTCGGCAAGGTGAACCCGCTCGCCACCGAGGAGTATGAGGCGTTGGAGGAGCGCAATAAGTACCTCAACGGGCAGCGCGACGACGTGGCCCGTTCGCGCGACGACCTCATGCGGCTCATCCACGACCTCGACGCGACGATGGTCGACGTGTTCCTCACCGCGTTCGACGACACCGCCAAGGCGTTCGAACAGGTCTTCGCGACTCTGTTCCCCGGCGGCACCGGTCGTCTGCGGCTCGAACACCCCGACGACCCGCTTTCGACCGGCGTGATCGTCGAGGCGAGCCCCGCCGGCAAACGCGTCAAACAGCTGAGCCTCCTGTCCGGCGGCGAACGTTCGCTGACCGCGCTGGCCCTGCTGTTCGCGATCTTCACCGCGCGTCCCAGCCCGTTCTATGTGATGGACGAGGTCGAGGCCGCGCTGGACGACGTGAACCTCACACGTCTGCTCGACGCGTTGGACGATCTGCGCGAGCACGCCCAGCTCATCGTCATCACCCACCAGCAGCGTACGATGTCGATCGCGGACGCGCTCTACGGCGTGACGATGCGTGCCGACGGCGTCACCGCCGTGGTGAGCCAGAAGCTCGACGGCGGCCTCGCCATCGCCGACTGAGCGAAGACACGAAGACACGAAGACGCGGAAGCCCCCTTCCACCCGCTACGGGATGGAAGGGGGCTTCGTCATGCCGCCGGAAGAGCCGATCGGCTCACGCCTTGCGTGACTCGCGCAACGCCTTGGCGCGGACGATTGTATCGTCCACGAGCACGGCCTGCGCGTCCACGAGCGGCAGCTGGGGCATTGGGAACGCCTCGTTCAGCACGCTCAGCTCGGTGCAGCCGAGGATCAGCGCGTCGGCGCGCACCGGTCCGGACGGGTCGAGCATGTCGCGCAGCACCGACTCGTAGCGTTCCAGGTTCAATCCGCCGTCGCCCTTCACGTCGTCGTAGATGAGCGACGTGATGCGGTCCTGCAGCGCGTCGTCCGGTTCGACGAACTCGTAGCCCGCCTCCTCGACGGCCTGACGGTACACGCCCGCGGCGCGCGAGCCGAGCGTGCCGAGGAAGCCGACGCGCTCGCACGTGCCCGAAGGCGCATGCGGGTACAGTTCGGCGAGGCGCGCGACCGCCCCGCGCGGCATGTGCAGGATCGGCACAGGGGTGAGCGCCTGGAAATGGTCGTAGAAATAGTGCGCCGTGTTGCAGGTGAGCACGATGAAGCTCGCGCCCATCGCGGTCGCCTTCTCGATGTCGTCGGCGATCACCGGGAACGGGTCGTCGCCAGACTGGCCGGTGATGAACGCGGTGCGGTCCGGCACGGCGGCGTCGTTGAACACGACGTAGTCGAGGTACTCCTGGTCGCAATGCGCGTGCGTGCCCTCGTTGACGAGACGCACGTAGCTTTCCGTGGCCAGCGATCCCATGCCTCCCAGCACGGCGAAGAACGGTCTTCTCACTTCAATGCGCCCTTCTGTCGGAAGTACTTGGCGTAGCTCTTCTTGTAGATCGAGAACATGTGGCGGATCATCAGCCAGCGCAGCGGGTTCATGTCCTTCGAGTACTCGAGCGTGGTGCCCCAGTCGCCGGCCTTCATCATCGCCATGCCGCGCGCCTTGTCCTCGCCTTCGGCGACGTAGTCGGTGAAGATCGAACGCGGGATCTCCAGCCACAGCTTCGAGCCGCGGCCGAACACGGTGTTCCCGTCGAACGGCGTGTCCTCGACGAGGTCGTCGACGAAGTACTTCGCCAGGTTGAAGCCGTTGAGCGTGACGAAGTAGCTGGAGCGGCCCTGGCGCAGGTTGATCTCGAACAGCTTGTACTCGCCGTCGCGCTCGTCGTACTTCATGTCGAAGTTCGCGACGCCCTCGTAGCCGATGCTCTCCAGGAACGCCTTGATGCGGTCGAACACGCCTTGGTTGAAGTCGGGGATGATGGCCGCGTAGTTGCCGGCGGCCACGGGGGAGGGGTCCTCGAGCAGCGGGTGGCCGAGGAACATCATGCGCACGCGGTGGTGGTGGTCCACGTAGGCGTTGAGCACGCGCATGCGCGAGTCGTCGCCGGGGATGAAGTCCTGGATGATCATCTCGGACTTGTAGCCGGCGTCGTAGGCGCGGCGGATCATCACGTCCAGCTCCTCGGGGCGCTCGAAGATGTACGCCTTACGGCGGCCCTCGAAGTCGATGTCGAGCCATTCGACCGAGTTGGCGGGCTTCATGGCCACCGGGTAGGAGAACGGCAGGTCCTTGTACGCGCCGAGCCTCACGTCCTCGGCGGTCACGGTCTTCGTCTTCGGATGCGGCAGGTCGTACTTTTCGCACAGCTTGTAGAACGTGGCCTTGTAGGCGAGCTCGCGCGACAGGCGGATGTCGAGCGTGTTGTAGACGAAGTACTTCCTCAGGTCGTCGCCGCACTGGCTCAGCAGGTTCGCGTACACGTCGCCGCAGGGGATGAGCAGCAGCGCGCGGTCCGGGTCCTCGGCCTTCATGCGCCGGCCGAGGTCGAGCATGAAGTCGCGGAACGTCACGAAGTTGTCGAAGTCGGGCACGATGTGCACGTTGACGATCTTGCTGAACTTGGTGGGGCTCAGCTGGAAGTACGCGTACGCGTCGGAGACGATGCCGTACTCCTCGTGGAACGCGCGGGCCATGCCGTACACGTTGATGTCGCTGCCAAGCAGAATCGGTTGGAATCGGGTCATGGTTGCTCACCTTACTCCCTGCGCATGCCGTTCGAGCGCGCGCCGCACGACGTTCGCGTCGCCCGGCCACGCCACCGGCCTGCCGTCGATGATGTTGCGCGTCTCGTGGCCCTTGCCGATGACGAGCACGATGTTAAGCCTCCCGTGCTCGCGCGCGTCGGCGCGGGCCTCGTCGATGGCCGTCCCGATCGCCTGCTCGCGGTCGACGATCACCTTCGCCGTCGCGTCCGGGTCGGTCACGTGGGAGGCCATCTCCTCGGCGATCGCGCGCGGGTCCTCGAAGTTCGGATCGTCGGTGGTGAGGATGAACGACTTGGCGCGTCCCAGCGCGCCCTTGACGATGCCCTCGCGGCGGTCGATGGCCTTGCCGCCGGTCGATCCGGCGACGAGCGTGATGCGCGGGTCCCGTTCGCCGTACACGCGCAGCACCTCATCGACGACCGACTTGGTGGAGATGTAGTTGTGCGCGTAGTCCACGTACACGTGCAGGTTCTCGCCTTCGGTGAAGCGTTCCATGCGTCCCGGCACCTGCACGCGTTCGACGGCGCGCATCGCCGGGTCGTCGAACGGCACGCCGGCCTTCATCGCCAGCGTCATCGCGGTGCCCGCGTTGAGGAAGTTGAATTCGCCAAGCATGTCGAGCTCGAGCGCGACGGTCGTGCCGCCGCACGTCACGCGGATGCCGGTCTTGCGCGACGGGTCCACGGCGATCGTCACGTCGGCGGGCGTCGTGTGTCCGGTCGCCGGGTCGTCGAGCGCGAACGTCGTGACCGTCACGCCGGCGCGTCGCGCGTCCTCGCGCAGCAGGTCGGCGTGGTCGCAGTCGGCGCCGAGCACGAGCGTGCGCGAGTTCGCGATGATGCGGCGCTTGCAGTAGAGGTAGTCCTCGAACGTGGGGTGTTCGATCGGGCTGATGTGGTCGGGGGAGATGTTGAGGAAGGCGCCGACGTCGAAGGTGAGTCCGTAGACGCGGTTCACCTTGTACGCCTGGGAGCTGACTTCCATCACCATGTACTCCATGCCGGCGTCGGCGGCCTCGCGCATCATGCGGAACGCGTCGAGCGATTCGGGCGTCGTGAGCTTGGACGGCGTCCACGTATGCCCGTCGAGGCAGCAGGTGAGCGAGCTCATCATCGCCGCGTGGCCGTGCGAGTACTCGTTGAGGATCGCGTGCGTGAAGTAGTCGGTGGTGGTCTTGCCCTTGGTGCCGGTGATGCCGATCAGGGTGAGCTCGTCCTGCGGACGGCCGTAGAACTCGGCCGAGAGCAGGCTCATCGCCTTGTGCACGTCCTCGACGATGAGGCCCGGTGCCTTCGTGCGGTCCGTGTAGGGGGTCTCGGCCACGTAGGCGCCGAGACCGCGCCCGTCGATGCCGTCAAGGAATTCGGGTTTGAACCGTCCCTTGACGAACAGCAGCGTGCCGTCCGTCACCTCGCGGGTGTCGTAGGTGATGGACGGGATCGGATCGTCGGCGCCGGGCAGCGTCGAGGCGTCCATCGTCCAACGGTCCCCGGCGACGATCTCACGAAGCAGATGATGGTTATCCAGCAGCTTGGCCGCGGCGGCGAGGCTCAACGGCGAAGTCGTGGTGGGCATATGGCTCTCTCCCTAGTATCGTGTGGCGACGCGGGGTCTCCCCGGCGTCACCGCACGATACTACTCCACCGCCGCCCGCCGTGCGATGGCCTTGGGGGACGGGCACGGCGGGCGCGGGACGGCCGTGCCGCCGGCGTATCACCGCGACACCAGCAGCCGTTCGACCACCCGGTCGTCGCCCTCGTACGGCACGTGCCTGTTGCGGTCCTTGATCCAGCGTTCGTCGCCCTTGCCGATGACGAGCACCACGTCCGTGCGCTCCGGGTGCGCGCGGGCCTCGTCCAGCGCGTCGGCGATGGCGGCGACGCGGTCGATGATCGTGGTCGTGGCGACGTGCGGGTTCGTCACGTGGGAGCGCATGTCGCGGCAGATGTCCTCGTAGGGTTCGGTGTCGGTGTCCTCCGCGGTGAACACGAATCGGGCGATGCGGTCCTGCGCCGCCTCGACGATCTCCCGGCGGCGGTCGAGCGCCTTGTCTCCCGCGGCTCCGGCCACCAGCGTGATGATGGGATTGCGGCCGGCGTAGCGCGCGTCGACGAAGTCGAGCAGCGCCGTGACGGACACGTGGTTGTGCGCGTAGTCGACGATGACGTCGGTGCCGCTCGCCTCGTCGCGGAAGCGTTCCATGCGGCCGGACACGCGCGTGGCCTCCATCGCGTGCAGCGCGCCGGCCTCGTCGGCCGTCACGCCGGCGGCGTGGGCGATGGCCACGGCGGCCAGCGCGTTCTCGTAGTTGAAATCGCCGGCGAGCGCCAGCCGGTATCCGCCGAGGTCGCGTCCATCGAGACGCATCGCGTAGGCGTCGTGGCCGCCGTCCGTCGGCCACGCGACGGCCGCGGCGGGCGCGTCGTTCCCGGCGGGCGCGGCGTCCAGCAGCGCGAAATCCGTCACGGGCACGCCGGCGGCGGCCGCGTCCTCGCGCAGCAGGTCGGCGTGGTCGGTCCGCGCGTTGAGCACCAGCGCGCGGCTGTTGTCCACGATGAGGCGCTTGCAGCGCAGATAGTCCTCGAGCGAGGGGTGCTCGATGTCGCTGATGTGGTCGGGGGAGATGTTGAGGAACGCGCCGACGTCGAAGGTGAGTCCGTAGACGCGGTTCACCTTGTACGCCTGCGAGCTGACCTCCATGACGAGGTACCTCATGCCGTTGTCGGCCGCCTCGCGCATCATGCGGAACGCGTCGAGCGACTCCGGCGTCGTCAGATCCGATTCGACGTAGGTGCGGCCGTCGAGGCAGTTGTCCACCGAGGAGAACAGGGCGCAGCGGCCGCCGGAACGCGCGTTGAGCACGGCCTGCGTGAAATAGGCGGTGGTGGTCTTGCCCTTGGTGCCGGTGATGCCGATCAGGGTGAGCTCGTCCTGCGGGCGGCCGTAGAATTCCGCGGCGAGCAGGCTCAGCGCCTTGCGCGCGTCGTCGACGATCAGGCCGGGCGCGGCGGTGCGGGCGGACATGTCGGTCTCGGCCACGTAGGCGGCGAGCCCCTTGGCGTCGCAGCCGTCGAGGAATTCGGGGCGGAAGCGCCCCTTGCACACGAGCATCGCCCCGGGCGCGATCTCGCGGGTGTCGTAGGTGATCGAGGCGAACGGCTCGTCGGCGTGGGGCAGCGTCGCGGCCGTCCTCGACCAATGTCCGCCGTGGATCACCTCGCGCAGCAGATGGTGGCGTTCGAGCAGCGTCGCGGCGGAGTTCAGGGTCAGGGCCATCGGTGTCGCTTCCTTTCGCGGCGGGCCCCGGGCCCGCCCGTTCGTATCGGTCGTATGTCGTCGTGCGTCCGGTCGTGTGCGCGGTCGTGTACGGGCCGTCCCCGCGGGATTCCCGTCCGGACGGCTCCACTGTGGGCGACGAATCTCGACGTTCGCTGGGAGGTGTCTTGGATTCCCGTCGCAGGATGCCGACGATATCCCGTGGACGGCGATTACAATGGGCAACCGTGACCAGCGAGACGAAAGAGACGATGGCGGAGCGCCGCGCGCGCTTCGAGAAGCTCGCCATGCCCGCGCTCGACGCACTGTACCGGCGGGCGATGCGCCTGACCAACGATCCGGACGATGCGCAGGATCTCGTGCAGGACACCTTCGAGAAGGGATTCAAGGCGTTCGACTCGTTCACCCCGGGGACGAACTTCGAGGCGTGGATGACCACCATCGAACGCAACGCCTACTTCAACCAGTATGCGAAGGCGAAGCGCCGTCCGCAGCGGGCGAACGATACGAGCGGCGAATACGACGACTGGGACCTGTACGAGGCGTCCGAGCATTCCTCGGATGGGCTCAAATCCGCGGAGGACGAGTATCTGGACGCGTTCGCGCCCGAGGAGATCATGCAGGCGTTGGCGAAACTGTCCCCCGAGCGCCGGCAGGTGTTCATCGACACGGCGATCGACGGCAAATCGTACCGGCAGGTCGCCGAGGAGCAGGGCGTCGCCATCGGCACGGTGATGAGCCGGCTCAACCGCGCGCGCACCCAGCTCAAGCACGAGCTCGCCTCCTATGCGCGCGAGCGCGGGTACGGCTCGCAGCTGCCGGCGAAGCCGTCCTCCGCCTCCGGTTCACCCTCGGCGAAGTCGGGGCGCGGCCGTGCCGGTTCGGGTGTTTCCGGCGATAATGGAACCGACGGCAAGGGAAAGGGGACGCGATGAACGAGCGATCCGTGGAGCAGGTCAGCAGCGTCTCCATCACCCGCGTGAACGCGGACGGGACGGTCAGCCGCACCGAGGTGCATATCGCCGAGACGCGCGTCGTCGGCGCGGACTCCCCGGACGTCGCCGCGTCCGGCATGGGGGAGTGCTTCGACCCGTCGACCTGCTGCTCCGAGCGCGAGCAGGCGATGATCGCCGCGCTGCGCGCCTATCTGCGGCCCGAATCGGCGCCCGAATGTCTCAAGGCGCGGCTGAAGACGTGCCTCGACCACTGTTGCGGCGAGCAGTGAGCCGGTGCCTCGCGCGGGGTATGTGGGATTCCGTTCGCGATGTCTCTCCCTCAGTCGGCTTCGCCGACAGCTCCCTCGTCAGAGGGAGCCGAGGACTCGGACATCAGAGGGAGCCGGGGACATGAGAAAACCCGCCTGGGCGCGAGGCTCAGGCGGGTTTTCCGCGTCTTGAACAGACAAGAATCAGGCGTTGGGGCGCTTGCCGTGGTTGGCGGCCTTCTTACGACGATCCTTGCGCTTACGTCCGCGCATGCCCATGATGGACTCCTTTACTGGAAAGATAAATAAGCCTTCGGCATTATGCCACAGAGCGCGGACGCGCCGCAAACCGCGTTTCGGGCGATGCCCGTCAGGCGGTTCGCGGCGCGTGCCGTGGAAGGGGACGTCAGTCGATCTCGGCCTTGATGAACAGCTTCGTCACGCTGGACTCGCCCGGCTTGATCGCGATGAGGTCCTTGCCGGTGTTGAACGCGTTCGCGTAGGCGGTCTGCGGTTCGACGGCGGTGCCCGCCGGGTGCTTGAACGCCGGGAAGCCGGTGCCGGTGCACACCTGGAACGAGGTGACCGTCTCGTCGCCGCCCACGTGGACGGTCAGGCCGTCCGGACGGTGGAACGTGGCGGTCGCGGTGCCGTCGGCGGCGTGCTCGACGTCCGTCCACGCGTTGTCGTACGGCTGCTCGGTGAGCAGGCGCGGCTCGCGGAAGTCGTACTTCGTGCCGTCCACCGGCTCGGTGCCGGTCGGGATGAGGTTCTCGTCGACGGTGACGTGCGTGCGGGCGGGCACGGTGAGCGTGCACTGCGCGTTGTGGCCGTCGATCTCGTCGCCGTAGCCGTTGAAGCCGTTGTCGAGCCACGGGTGGATGGCGAGCGCCCACGGGGCGTCCACGTCGCCGTTGTTGGTGGCCTCGACGGTGATCTTCAGGCCGTCGTCGGTGAGCTCGTGCGTCGCGGTGACGGTCACGTCGAACGGGTAGCCGAGCAGGAACGGCACGCGCCACGACTGGGTGACGGAGCTCTCGGTGAGGGATTCGAGCTTCCAGAAGGAGCGGTAGCCGTAGCCGTGGATGGCGGTGTTCTTGTCGTGCTCGTCGATCGGCAGCTCGTACGTCTTGCCCTCGAAGGTGTAGACGCCGGCTTCGATGCGGTTCGGGAACGGCACGAGCAGCTGGCCGTGGCAGCAGGTGACCGGGTCGTCCGGGCCGAGCGGGACGATCACGTTCCTGCCCTTGTAGGTGACTTCGCGCATCGTCGCGCCCAGTTCGGTGATGACGGCCTTGTAGTCGCCGTGGGTGATCGTGTACTGCTGTCCCGTGCGCGGGGGAAGGTTCTTGGCCATATATCTCACTCCAGAGTGAATATAGAGGTTGTTGTAGTGTACGCGACAACTTGCGTTATCGCTAACACGTCCAGTCTAGCCCCATTTTCACGCCGCGCCGCGCATGTCGCCGGCGAATCGCGCGCGGCGCGGCCGGTCGCGGTGCCCCGCGGTGCGGTAGAGTGCATCCAGTAGGGAGGGCGGCGCCGGACGCGCCGATGCCCCGCGACAGTCGAGAAAGGTCCCTGATTCCCATGGCGAAACGCATCGTATTGGCCGATCCGCGCGGATTCTGCGCCGGCGTGGACCGGGCGATCCTCACCGTGCGCACGATCCTCAAGGGTTCGCACGGCGCGCCGGACGGCGATCTGCCGCCCGTGTACGTGCGCCGGCAGATCGTGCACAACAAGCATGTGGTCGAGGATCTCGCCTCGCAGGGCGCGGTGTTCGTCGAGGAGCTGGACGAGATCCCCGACGAGGCCGCCGCCGCTGGCGTGCCGGTCGTGTTCTCCGCGCACGGCGTGTCGCCCGCCGTCAAGGCGGAGGCGAAGGCGCGCGGGCTCAACGTGGTGGACGCCACCTGCCCGCTCGTCGCCAAGGTGCACCGCGAGGTGCTGCGGTTCGCGCGTTCCGGCTACGAGATCGTCTACATCGGTCACAAGGGCCACGACGAGGCGGTCGGCGTCGTGGGGGAGGCCCCGGAGCACGTGCATCTGATCGAGCACGAGCGCGACGTCGAGGGGCTGGACTTCACGCCGGATACGAAGCTCGTGCTCCTGAGCCAGACCACGCTGAGCGTCGACGAGACGGCCGGCACGATCGCCGCGCTAAAGGCCCGCTTCCCGTGGATCGAGATGCCGCCCAGCTCGGACATCTGCTATGCGACCTCCAACCGCCAGGCCGCCGTCAAGCTCGTCGCCGAACGCTCCGGATGCGTCGTGATCGTGGGGTCGGCGAACTCGTCGAACTCCGTGCGCCTCGTCGAGGTCGCACAGGAGGGGCTGGGGGAGCGCGGCCGCGCCCACCGGGTCGACGACGCCGGCGACCTCGACCCCACCTGGTTCGAGGGCGTCGAGGCGGTCGGCGTCTCCTCCGGCGCGTCCGTGCCCGAGGAGTACGTGGACGGCGTGATCGCCGCGTTGCGCGAACGCGGCTACACCGACGTCGAATCCGTGGAGACCACCAAGGAGACCATGCACTTCGTGCTGCCTGCGGAACTCCGCAGGCAGCCTTCGCGGTAAACCGCTCACTTCGCCTACGGAAAGCCCACCGGGCTTTCCGCTATGCGGCTCAGTCGTCGGAGCTTCGCCGCCGGTAACTTCGCAGGCGATGACCGCGCCGGCGGCGATGCACAGGACCGTCACATCGCGTTGGTAGGGTATTGGCAGTCGAAATCAACCCCGAGGAGATGGAATACCTTATGTGCGGAATCGCCGGATTCGTCAACGACGACCCGATCGACGTCAAGTGCCCGGTCATCAAGCGGATGACCGACATCATCGCCCACCGCGGACCCGATTCGGAAGGCAAGTACGTGGACGAGTACGTGGCGCTCGGCCACCGGCGCCTGAGCATCATCGACCTCGGCGGCGGCCAGCAGCCCATCTACAACGAGGACGGCAACCTCGTCATCACGTTCAACGGCGAGATCTACAACTACCAACCGCTGCGCGCCCAGCTCATCGAGGCCGGGCACACGTTCACCACCGAATCCGACACCGAAGTGCTGCTGCACGGCTACGAGGAGTGGGGCGTCGAGCTGCTGCAGAAGATCCGCGGCATGTTCACCTTCGTGATCTGGGACAAGACCAGGAAGGAGCTGTTCGGCGCGCGCGACCACTTCGGCATCAAGCCCTTCTACTACGCGAAGATGAACGGCACGTTCATGTACGCCTCCGAGATCAAGAGCCTGCTGCAGCACCCCGACTTCGTCAAGGAGCTCAACCGCGAGGCGCTGAAGCCGTACATGACCTTCCAGTACCCGCCGTTCGCCGAGACCTTCTTCAAGGGCGTGTTCAAGCTGCCCGAAGGCCACTACTTCACCTACCGCGACGGGAAGATGGACATCCACCGCTACTACGACGAGCGCTTCCGCGAGTCGGACGTGACTCTCGACCATCTCGTCGACACCATCGACGACACGGTCATGGGATCCGTCAAGGCCCACCAGATCGCCGACGTGGAGGTCGGCTCGTTCCTCTCCTCCGGCGTGGACTCCAGCTACGTGGCCGCCGTGGCCCGCCCGCAGCACACGTATTCGATCGGCTTCGGCAAGGGCACCTACAACGAGAGCCAGCAGGCCGGCGAACTCGCCGAGATCCTCAAGCTCAACAACACGGCCGAGGCCCTGACCGACGAGGAGGCGTTCAGCGCCTTCCCGCAGATCCAATGGCATCTCGACGAGCCCGACTCCAACCCGAGCTGCGTGCCGCTGTTCTTCCTCTCGAAGCTCGCCGCGCACGACGTCAAGGTCGTGCTTTCCGGCGAGGGCGCCGACGAGCTGTTCGGCGGCTACATCGACTACGGCGTGCACACGAAGTCGAAGGTCATCAAGGTCGTCACCCGCTGGCTCACCCACCTGCCCGCCGGAGCCCGCCACGCCATCGCCCGCTGGTGCAAGGGCAAGACCTTCCACGGCGCATGGCACCTGTACGCGAACCTCGCGCCCGCCGAGGAGAGCTTCATCGGCCAGGCCCGCGTGTTCGAGGAATCGGAGTCCGACCGCATCCTGAAGCCCGCGTACCGCAAGGCGCCCAGCGTGCAGAGCATCGTCGACAAGACCTACGCCCGCATCGAGGGCAAGGGGCTGAGCGAGCTCAAGAAGAAGCAGTACCTCGACATGCACCAGTGGATGCCCGGCGACATCCTCCTCAAGGCGGACAAGCTCACCATGGCCCATTCGCTCGAGCTGCGCGTGCCGCTGCTCGACAAGGTGCTCATGGGCGTCGCCGAGCAGGTGCCCACCAAGTGGCTCATCAACGACGAGAACACCAAGTACGCGTTCCGCCAGGCCGCCGGCCGCCACCTGCCCGAGGAGTGGAAGAGCCGCGAGAAGCTCGGCTTCCCCGTGCCGATCAAGAAGTGGCTGCGCGAGGAGAAGTACTACAAGCTGGTGCGCTCCGTGTTCGAGCGCGACTACGTGAACGAGTTCTTCGACCAGGACGCGATCCTCAAGATGCTCGACGACAACTACGCCGGCAAGACCGACGACCGCCGCCGCATCTGGACCATCTACACGTTCCTCACCTGGTACGACGTGTACTTCGTGCACGACGGCTCCAAGCCGGCCGTGCTCGACCTGGGCGACTGAGCGCCGTTCATCGGAAGGCTTGACCGCGACCGCGGTCAAGCCTTCCGGCTATCATCAGTGCGGTTTGTGTGCACACACAGGTTGGACCAATCCATGCTGTCCATACTGTCGGGAGGGCGGCGCGCGGGACAGGCCCCGCGCCGCGCGGTTACGCGACAAGAACAAACAGAATCAATCAAGAGAGGTTTCGATGGCGGTTCGCGGTGATATCCGTAATGTGGCGATTGTGGCTCACGTCGACCACGGCAAGACCACGCTGGTGAACGCGATGCTCCAGCAGTCCCACGTGTTCAACGAGCGCGAGGAAGTGCCGGATCGCGTGATGGACTCCAACGATCTGGAACGCGAGAAGGGTATCACCATCCTCGCGAAGAACACGGCCGTCGAGTACACCGGCCCGCTGGCTGCCAAGTACGGCCACCCGGAGGGCATCACCCTCAACATCATCGACACCCCCGGCCACGCCGATTTCGGCGGCGAGGTCGAGCGCGGCATCTCCATGGTCGACGGCGTCGTCCTGCTCGTCGACGCCTCCGAGGGCCCGCTGCCGCAGACCCGCTTCGTGCTGCGCAAGGCGCTCGAGGCGAAGCTGCCGGTCATCCTGTGCGTAAACAAGGTCGACCGTCCGGACGCCCGCATCGAGGAGGTCGTCGGCGAGACCTCCGACCTGCTGCTCGGCCTAGCCGACGACGTGCAGCACGAGGGCATCGATCTCGATCTCGACCAGCTGCTCGAGATGCCGGTCATCTACTGCGCCGCCAAGGCCGGCTACGCCTCCGCCAACCAGCCGGAGAACGGCGGGCTGCCGGACAACGACAACCTCGAGCCGCTGTTCGAGGCCATCATCTCCAACATCCCCGCCCCGGAGTACGAGGAGGGCGCGCCGCTGCAGGCCCACGTCGCCAACATCGACTCCTCCGACTTCCTCGGCCGTCTCGGCCTCGTGCGCATCTACAACGGCACTCTGGAGAAGGGCAAGACCTACGGTCTGAGCCGCGTCGACGGCTCCATCGAGAACTTCCGCGTCGCCGAGCTGCTGCGCACGCAGGGCCTCGAGCGCCAGCCCGTCGAGTCCGCGGGCCCCGGCGACATCGTCGCCGTCGCCGGCGTCAACGACATCATGATCGGCGAGACCATCGTCGACCCGAACGACCCGAAGCCGCTGCCGCTCATCCACGTCGACGACCCGGCCATCTCCATGACCTTCGGCGTCAACGACTCCCCGCTGGCCGGCACCGAGGGCAAGGACCACAAGCTCACCGCCCGCATGATCAAGGACCGCCTCGACCGCGAGCTCATCGGCAACGTGTCCATCAAGGTGCTGCCCACCGACCGTCCGGACGCCTGGGAGGTGCAGGGCCGCGGCGAACTTGCGCTGGCCGTGCTCGCCGAGCAGATGCGCCGCGAAGGCTACGAGCTGACCGTCGGCCGCCCGCAGGTCGTCACCAAGAAGATCGACGGCGTGATCAACGAGCCGATGGAGAACACCACCATCGACGTGCCCGAGGAGTACATGGGCACCGTCACCCAGCTCATGGCCGACCGCAAGGGCCGCATGGACGGCATGACCAACCACGGCTCCGGCTGGGTGCGTCTGCAGTTCACCGTGCCGTCCCGCGGCCTCATCGGCTTCCGCACCGCGCTGCTCTCCGCCACCCGCGGCACCGGCATCTCCTCCTCCATCTCCGCCGGCTACGCGCCGTGGGCTGGCCAGATCACCATCCGCCAGAACGGCTCGATGGTCTCCGACCGCAAGGGCGTCGCCACCCCGTACGCCATGCAGCGTCTCCAGGCGCGCGGCAACTTCTTCGTCGAGCCGCAGTCCCCGGTGTACGAGGGCCAGGTCGTGGGCGTCAACAACAAGCCCGACGAGCTGGACGTGAACATCACGCTCGCCAAGCACATGACCAACATGCGCTCCTCCACCGCCGACGTGCTCGAGACCCTCACCCCGCCGATCAAGATGAGCCTCGAGGAGTCCCTCGACTTCGCGAACGAGGACGAGTGCGTCGAGGTCACCCCGGAGTCCATCCGCGTGCGCAAGATCATCCTCGGCCGCGAGGACTGGTACAAGTGGCGCGCCAAGCAGCGTCGCCAGAACGCCGCCCAGCAGGGCAAGTGACGAAGTGACGGAGCGCGCGAAGACCACGGCCGGCTCCGACGGGCGGCCGTGGTCGCACCGGTTCGGTCCTCTGGGCCGGACCGTCGTCACGTTGCTCGCGGGCGCGGGCGCCGCGTTCGTCGGCACGCTCGCGCACCGCATGGGCGCGGCCTCGAACGTCCCCTACGGGCTTCTGCTCGCGTTCCTCATCATCGCCCTGTCGACATACTGCGCCCGCGCGCGCCAGGGCGTGACCGGCCTCGCCCTGCATCTCATCGTCTCCTCGGCCGTCGCTTGGGGCCTCGCCCTCGTCCCCGGCCCGGGAAGCGACGCGCTCGTCGTCGCCGGATTCAGCACGCCGACCACGTTCTTCAGCCAGCACGCCGGCTACATCTGGCTGTACGGCGTGATTCTCGTGCAGGTCGCCATGCTGGTCCCGCCCGCATCATGGTTCCGCATCCCCGCCCCGAAGGGCGAGTGACGGTACAGTGGTGTCCTATGACACGCGAAACCCTGTTCTATCTCGGGCCGGAAGGCACGTTCACGCATCAGGCGGCCATGGAGGCCGCCGTGCAGCTCGCGGATGAGACGACGGGGGAGACGGGCTTCGACCTCGTCCCCCTGCCCGATGTCCCCGCCATCATGGAGGCCGTCCGCTCGGGCCGCGGCCTGGGCGTCATCGCCTGGGAGAACAACGTCGAAGGCTACGTCGTGCCGAACCTCGACGCGCTCATCGACGCGACCGACGTCGCCGGCCTCGCGCGCGTGCGCGTCGACGTCGCGTTCGACGCGTTCACGCGACGCGGCGACGATCCTCTCGCCGCGCGCGACGCCGGGGAAACCGCCGACGGTGCTGGTTCCGCCGCGATTCCCGTCTCCGCGCACCCGCACGGCCTCGCCCAGTGCAAGCGGTTCATCGCCGACCACCATCTCACGCCCACACCCGCGTCGTCGAACGCGGCCGCCTGCCGCGACCTTCAGCCGGGCGGCGTCGCGCTCGGGCCGCGCATCTGCGGCGAACTCTACGGACTCGACACGCTCGCCGCGCGCGTGCAGGACTTCGCAGGCGCGCACACCGACTTCCTCGTCCTCGGCAGGCGCGACGACGTGCGCGCGTCGAACGACCGCGCACGCGCGCGCGAAACCGACTTCGAGACGATCATCACGTTCATCCCGCTCGTCACCGGCCCCGGCGTCGTCGCCAACGTGCTCGACATCCTGCGCGACGCGGGACTCAACATGACCAGCTTCATGTCCCGCCCCATCAAAGGCGACGACGGCACGTACAGCTTCATCGACACGCTCGACGCCGCGCCGTGGGAGCCGCGCTTCCGCGACGTGCTCGCGACGCTCGCCGCGCACGGCATCTGGCTGAAGACGCTCGCCGTCTACCCGCGGCGCGAACGCTCCAACCCGCCCGTCGAGGCGTGGAGGCTGCCGCAGGGCGGCGTGCATCTCGACGCGACGCGCATCAGCGACGACTGGGAACAGGACGAGACCACGAGGAGGGAACTGCTGTGGTAGACACGACCGCCACGATCGACATGGCCGCCACGACCGCCGGACATCGCACGCCCGCATCCGCCGGGCCGATCGGCATCATCGGGCTCGGACTGATCGGCGGCTCGCTCGCCCGCAGGCTCGTCTCCCGCGGCATCGACGTCGTCGCATGGAACCACCGCCCCCACCCGTACGCCGAGGCCGAGAAGGCCGGCATCCGCTGCGCGCCGACGCTCGACGCGCTCGTCGCCGCGCGACCCTCGACGATCATCCTGTGCAACCCGTTGAAGGCGATGCCCGCCATCCTCGCCGTGCTCAAACCCCTGATCGACGGCACCCCCGGCCTCGATGTGACGCTCACCGACGTGGGCAGCGTCAAAGGCATGGTGCGCGACCAGGTGAAGGCCGCCAGGCTCGGCGACCGCTACGTGGGCGCGCATCCGATGGCCGGCAACGAGCTGTCCGGCTGGGCGGCCGCCGACCCGCACCTCTACGACGACGCCCTGTGGGCCATCACCGTCGACGAGACGACCGACTACCGGCGGTTCCTCGATGTCGCCCGGCTCATCACCGCCGGCGTCGGCGACCGCGTGATCGTCCTCGACGACGACACGCACGACAAGGCGGCCGCGCTTATCAGCCACATGCCGCACGTCGTCGCCACCGCGATGATCAACACGCTCGTCGCCAGCCCCGACCGCAACATCGCGGCCGCGCTCGCCGCGGGCAGCTGGCGCGACATGACGCGCGTCGCCCTGACCGACCCGGACCGCACGCGCGCCATGGTCGAGGAGGACGCCGAGAACGTCGAACGGCTGCTGCGCGACGTGGCCTCCCGGCTGCTCAAGGTCGCGAACCTGCTGCACGGCGAACAGGACGCCCGCGACATCGCCGTCGGCGCGCAGGCCCAGACCGACATGCTCGGCTTCTTCGCCGAAGGCCAGCCGTTCCGCGACTACAAGGCCGCCCAACGCGCCATTGCCGCGCGGCAGGCGGGGGAGCGGGAGCCATATGAGACGGTCGAGCTGCATATCGACCCGGCCGGCGACTGGCGCGGCGAACTGCTCGCCTCCGCCCGTCGCGGCGAGCACATCATCGCCTTCGACGGCCCCGACGCCGCTCGCGCCGAAATCCGCTCCGCCGTCTGACCGGAGTTTCCCTATGGCCTCGTCCGCGGCCGCTCCGGCACCGGTTTCAGCGTGGCGATCGTGTCCGCGTCGATCGTCACGTGCTGCTGCGGGCGCGAGCCGTTCGCGGCCGCGTCGCGCGACAGTTCGAGCGTGCGCCCGTCCCAGCCGAGCACGTGGCCCACGTAGTCGCGGAACTTGGTGCGTCCGTCGGCCGGGTCCACGCCCTCGATGACGCGCACGACGACGCGTGCGCCCGACGGTATCTGCCTCGGCAATGCCATGATTCGTCCTTTCCCCGAAATGATCCGTTGCATGGTCCGTTCCGGACGTCGATGTCCGGTATCTGCCACTGTACTCCCCGATTCCTCCGTTCAGTCCGTCGCCACGGCGTCGAGCACCGGCACCTTCAGCGCGCGTCGCGCCGGCGGCAATGCGGCCACGACGCCCACGAGGATCGACGCGGCGAGGAACACGCCCAATTGGCCCCATGGGACCGACAACCGTTCCAATCCGTTCGACGCGTACACCTCGCGGATCACCGCGCCCGCCGCGACGCCCGTCACGACGCCGAGCAGCGTGCCGAGCACGGCGATCAGCGACGCCTCGATCGCGAGCATGCCGCGCACCTGCCCGCGCGACGTGCCGATCGCGCGCAGCAGGCCGATCTCGCGCGTGCGTTCCGACACGCTCAGGGCGAGCGTGTTCACGATGCCGAACACGGCGATGACGATCGACAGGGCGAGCAGCGCGTACAGGATGATGAGGATCTGGTCGACCATCGTCGACATCGTCGACTTGAACTCGTCGCGGTCCTGCACGGTGATGACGTAGAACGGTTTGACCGCCTTGACGAGACGTTTCTTCACCGCGGCCGTGTCCGCGTGCGGAGCCGCGTTGATGAACAGCATGATCGTGAACATCGTGTTCTCGTTGTTGATCTGCTCCGCGCGCTCGTCATTCATCAGCACCATCGACCGGTAGACGGAGTTCTCGATGACCGCGCCGACCTTCATCTTCACATGCGTGGTCTCGGTGGTCGTGCGCACCAGCGTCGACGGGTCGACCGGCTGCGCCTGCCCGGCCATGAGCTTCGCCTGATAGTCGGCCTGCGCCTTCGCGGTCGCCTCCTCGTCGACGACGACGCGCCGGCCGTTGACCTGCACCGTGTCGCCGACCTTCCAGCCGTTGTCCTGCGCGACGGACAGCCCCACGACGAGTTCGCCGGACCTGAGCGCCCTGTCTGCGTCGCCGGAGTTCGCGACGGGCGCGAACACCTTCGAGAACAGGGACGGCTGTTCGGCGAACGTCATCGCCTGCGCCGCGTCGTCGCCGGAACCGTAGGTGACGCCCATGAGCATGCGGCTCTGCGACACGGAGGCGACGCCCTTGGTCTTCCTGATCGCCGTGACCGCCTCGTCGGGGATGCGACCGGAGGACGCGCTCATCGCGGTGAAATCGGATTTGAGCCCCGTGTCGACGATGCCGGCGACCGATGCCTTCGCCGACGAGGCGACCACGCCGAGGCAGCTGACGATCGCGACGCCGACGAACAGGGCGGCCGCCGTGTTCGCCGTGCGCCGTTTCTGCCGCGTCAGATTGCGCGCGGCGAGACGTCCCGTCACCGGGAACACGTGCGCGGGGACCCATCCGAGCACGACGCCGGCCGGGCCGACCAGCGCCGGCGCGAGCACGATCACGCCGACGACGATGAGCGCCGCGCCCGCGCCGAGCGGCCATCCGACGCCCAACCGCGACGCCAGATCGTTGAGGAACGCGATCGGCGTCGGCTCTCCTCCGTCGCCCGCCGCTGCGATGCGGTGGCAGAAGACCCAGCACAGGGAGCCGAACGCGATCATCGCGGCTCCGGCGACGCCGCGCGGCAGCACCGGCTTCTCCGGGTTCACGGTCTCGTTCATCGCCTGGATGGGCGGCGCGGTCGCCGCCCTGCGCGCCGGCAGCGCCGCGCCGACCAGCGTGACCGCGAGGCCGACGACGAGGCCAACGAGCATGTCCGTCGGGCCCGGATCGGCGGCGCCGGTCATCGGCGTGCCCGCCTGCGCGAGTCCGAACACGATGAGGCGCACCATGCCCCAGCCGAGCGCGATGCCCGCGCCCGAACCGATCAGGCCGAGCAGCAGCGCCTGCACGATCACCGTGGAGAACACCTGCGCGGGGGAGGCGCCCACCGAACGCAGCAGCGCGTAGCCGCGCATCGATTCGCGCACGATCATCGAGAACGTGTTCGCGATGATGAACGAGCCGACGAACAGGGCGATGATGCCGAAGATGAGGATCAGCGGCTGGATGAAGCCCAACTGGTCCTTGATGGACCGCGAGTATTCGTCGCGCAGCTGGTCGCCGGTGATCGCCGTGGCCTTCGCGTCCTTCGGCAGCGCGTCGTCGATGCGTTCGGCGAGCTCCCGCTGCTGCGCGTCGTCGAGGGGAGCGCCGCCGTCGGCGGAACCATACACGCCGATGACCTGGGTGACGCCGATTTCGCCGGTCTGCTCCTGCTGAAGGTCGCGTGCGACCGACGGGGCGAGGCCGATGATGATCGCGCCCGCCTGCGAGACGTCGGTATCGAAGACGCCGACCACCTTCACGTCCTCCGGGCCGGACGGGTAGACGAGCTTCGTCGTGTCGCCCACCGCGAGCCCCGCGGTCTCGGCGGCGAACGCGTGCAGGGCGATCTCGTGACGGTCCTTCGCCCAGCGCCCCTTGGTCAGATGCGTGGACCGCCATGTACCCTGTTCCAGGCCGATGCCCATCGTCGGCGAACCCATCGTGGAGACCGCGTTGCCGTCCTTGGCGACGAGCACGAGCGAACCGGACACGGAATACGTGACGCCCGCTGACTCGACGCCTTTCACCTTGGCGATGTCGTCGGCGAGCGACACGTCGATGTCGTTGTACGTCTTCAACGACGAGGACGAGTCCGAGCCTGTCCCCGTCGTCGCGGCGTCGTCCTTCTTCTCCTTGACGCCGCGCACGTACACGTCGGCGTCGGTGTTCGAGCCGAGCATCTGGTCGACCTGGTCGTTCATCATCGCGCGGAACGCGAACGAACCGACCACGAACGAGACGCCCAACGCGATCGCGATGATCGACATGACGAACCGCGACAGATGCGCCCGCGCGTCACGCAGCCCGATACGGATCATGCGGCCTCCTCGTCCCCCTCCGGTCCCCGCGCCTCGTCGCCTTCGGTGGCGAACTGCGCGAGGATCTCCTCGTACGTCGGGTGCCTGAGGTCGCGGGTGATGCGCCCGTCGGCGAGCACGAGCACGCGGTCCGCGTAGGAGGCGGCGCGCGGATCGTGCGTCACCATGACGATCGTCTGCCCGTACTCGCGCACCGAATCCTTGAGGAATCCGAGCACCTCGCGGCTGGACCGCGAGTCGAGGTTGCCGGTCGGCTCGTCCGCGAAGATCACGGAGGGGCGCGCCATGATCGCACGCGCGCAGGCGACGCGCTGCTGCTGGCCGCCGGACAGCTGGCTCGGCCGGTGCTTCAGGCGCGGGCGCAGGCCCACCACGTCGACGACCTTGTCGAACCATGCACGGTCGATGGGCCGTTTCGCGATCTGCAGCGGCAGGAGGATGTTCTCCTCCGCGGTGAGCGTGGGCACCAGGTTGAACGATTGGAAGATGAAGCCGATCTGGTCGCGGCGCAGCTTCGTCAATTGGCGCTGGCTCATCGACGAGACCTCGAGGCCTTCGACCAGCACACGGCCCGAGGTGGGCGTGTCGAGCCCGGCCATCATGTGCATGAGCGTGGACTTGCCTGAGCCGGACGGCCCCATGATCGCGGTCATCTCGCCGCGCGTGAACGCGACGTCCACATGGTCGAGGGCGGTGACGCGCGCGTCCGCGTCGCCGTATGTCTTCGTCAGGTCGATGGCCCGCGCCACGACCTCCCCGTCGTCGCGTCGTCCGACGTCGTTCCGATTCCCGTTCCGTCGTGCCGCATGTCGTGCCATCGCCGCCCCATTTCCCACTATCGCGAACGGTTATAGTCTATCGGAGAACGGCATGGAGGAAAGGATCGGCATGCGCTTCGACGACCGGTTGCGGGAGTTCCTCGCGTATCTCGGGGCGAACCGCGGGCTGAGCGCGAACACGCTCAAGGCGTACGGGACGGACGTGGGGGAGTGCCTGCATCTTCTGGAACTGCGCGGCGTCGAGGATCTGAACGAGGTGACGCTCGACGACCTGCGCGCGTGGATGGCGCACGAGTCGCGCTCGCACGCGCGCTCCAGCATGGCGCGCAAGACCGTCGCCGTACGCCGGTTCTTCGCGTGGGCGCACGGGCATGACGTGACCGCGACCGATCCGGCCGCCATGCTGATGACGCCGAAGATCCCCGGCACCCTGCCCGCCGTGCTCACCGAAGCGCAGGCGTCCCGGCTCATGGGCGAGGTCGAGGAGCGGGCGCACGGCGTGCCCCGCGGCGCAGGAGACGACGGCGGCGACGGGCGTGCGGCGGCCGGCGGCGTGACGCGGGACGGCGGCGCCGCCGATGACGGAGTCCTTGGCGAGGCAATGCGTCTGCGCGACGCGGCGATTCTCGAACTGCTGTACGCGACCGGCATCCGCGTGGCCGAACTCGTCGGACTCGACCTGACGGACGTGGATTTCGCGAACCGCACCGTCAGAGTCACCGGCAAGGGAAACAAGCAGCGGGTCGTGCCGTTCGGACTGCCCGCGTCGCGCGCGCTGGAATGGTGGATCGGACGCGGCCGGCCGCCCGTCCTTGCGGCGGCCGCGTCGCGCGACGCGCATGGCGCGCGCGGCGACGGACGGCGTTCCGTTCGCGACGGGCGAACGGAAACGGCACGTCGCGACACCGGGCGGGACGCGCGTGCGGACGCCGCGGCCGCGCTGTTCCTCGGCGCGCGCGGCGGGCGGCTCGACCAGCGCATCGTCCGCCGCGTCGTGCACGAGGCGTCGCGGCGCGCCGGCGTGCCCGACGTCTCGCCGCACGCGCTGCGCCACTCGGCCGCCACGCACCTGCTCGACGGGGGAGCGGACCTGCGCGAGGTGCAGGAGATGCTCGGCCACTCCTCGCTCAAGACGACGCAGCGCTACACGCACGTCTCGATCGAACAGCTGAAGTCGCGCTACGCGCAGGCGTTCCCGCGCGCGTGATCCGGGAGCGGCGCGGGCGCGGCCGACGATGTCCGGAATGTGGAACGGCGGCGACGATGACGTGATTCCCGGAGAACCGGGACGGAACCGGCAGGAAACGCCAAGGTCTTTCACCGAATATTCGCAATTCGGTAACACAACGTCTCCGTTCTGCGGCACAATGGGACGCGATCAGCAAGGGGGTTGGCTGGCCGTGAGGCCACCGGCCCCCTTCGCGTGACAGGGCGCGGAACCCCCGCGCCCGGATGAAACAGGAGAATCCATATGAAGAAGAAAGCCTTCGCGATCGCCGCGGCCGTGTGCGCCGTCGCGACCATGCTGGGCGGCTGCGGCTCTTCGAACAACGCCGGCAGCAGCACCGCTTCGAACAACATCATCACCTCGTACGCCTCCGAGCCGCAGAACCCGCTGATCCCGGGCAACACCAACGAGACCGGCGGCGGCAAGCCGGGCGACCTGCTGTTCGCCCGCCTCGTCTCCTTCGACGCCAAGGGCAACGCCTCCAACGAAGTGGCCGAGTCCATCACCCCGAACGACGACGCCACCCAGTACACGATCAAGCTCAAGGACGGCTGGAAGTTCACCGACGGCACCCCGGTGACCGCCGAGTCCTTCACCAAGTCCTGGAGCTACACCGCCAACGCGAAGAACGCGCAGAAGTGCTCCTCCTTCTTCTCCACCATCAAGGGCTTCAACGAGCTGCAGGACGCCAAGAACCTGAAGGGCGACGAGCAGCTCTCCGGCCTCAAGGTCGTCGACGACCACACCTTCACCGTCGACATGTCCCAGCCGGACGCCACCTTCCCGATCAAGGTCGGCTACCTGGCGTTCGCCCCGCTGCCGGAATCCTTCTACAAGGATCCGAAGGCCTTCGGCGAGGCCCCGGTCGGCAACGGCCCGTACAAGTTCTCCAAGTGGGATCACAACAAGGAGATCGACCTCGTCAAGAACCCCGACTACAAGGGCAATGACGTGGCCAAGAACGACGGCGTGACCTTCAAGATCTACACCGACGACAAGGCCGCCTACGCCGACATCCAGGCCGGCAACCTCGACGTGATGGAGTCCGTCCCGGCCTCCGCCACCAAGACCTTCCAGAAGGATCCGAAGGTCCAGGCCTACAACAAGGCCGGCTCCGTCTCCCAGACCTTCACCATCCCGTCCAACCTCGAGCACTTCCAGACCAACACCGAGGAGGGCCAGCTCCGTCGCCAGGCCATCTCCATGGCCATCAACCGCAAGCAGCTGACCGAGAAGGTCCTCGGCGGCGTCGCCACCCCGGCCAAGGACTTCACCTCCCCGCTCACCCCGGGCTACTCCAGCAGCCTCAAGGGCGAGGGCAACCTCGAGTTCAACCCGACCAAGGCCAAGGAGCTGTGGGCCAAGGCCGACGCCATCTCCAAGTACGACGGCCAGCTCACCTTCGCCTACAACGCCGACGGCGGCGCCAAGCCGATCTACGACGCCATCGTCAACCAGCTGAAGAACAACCTGGGCATCGACGCGGCCACCAACCCGATGCCGACCTTCCAGGAGTTCCGTGACGCGGTCACCAACCGCCAGATCAAGGGCGCCTTCCGCACCGGCTGGCAGCCGGACTACCCGTCCGCCGAGAACTACCTGTTCCAGCTGTACGCCTCCGCCGCCGCGGACGGCAACGGCTCCAACGACGGCGACTACAAGAACGCCGAGTTCGACAAGCTGATGGACGAGGCCTACGCCGCCAAGACCACCGACGCCGCCAACAAGATCTACCAGCAGTCGCAGGAGATCCTCCTCAACGACCTGCCGGCCATCCCGCTGTACTACTCCAACGCCGCCGGCGTTGCGAGCACCAGCGTCAAGGGCTTCGAGATGAACTGGCAGAACCTGCCGGTCTACGAGGAGCTGACCAAGTGAGCCTGACGCTCGCCTGATCCGATTCGTCTCTCGAATCGAGACCACAAGGGGACGGAACCCATCCGGGTTCCGTCCCCTTCGTCGTATCCCGTCCACCTGTGATTCATCATTGTGAAACATTCGTGTCGGCACATAGGGTAAACTAACGGGGTACTGAGCGACCGGCCAGGGCGGCTTCGACGCGCCCGAAAGGCGCATCCGAACGGCGTCACGCACCGGTCCGTGAAACAAGGAGAAACCGATGGGCAAATATCTTCTGCGCCGTATCCTGCAGATGATCCCCGTGGTTCTCGGTGCGACGCTTCTGGTCTATGCGCTCGTCTTCGCGCTGCCGGGTGATCCGGTCAAGGCGATGTTCGGCGACAAGCCCGTCAACGAAGCGGTCGCCGCCCAGATCCGCGCCGAATACAACCTCGACAAGCCATTCATCATCCAGTACCTGCTGTTCCTCAAGAACGCGTTCACGCTGGACTTCGGCAACACGTTCGCCGGGCAGCCGGTCATCGACGAGATCGGACGCGCGTTCCCCGTCACCATCAAGCTGGCGGTCATGGCGTTCGTCTTCGAAGCGGTCTTCGGCGTGGTGTTCGGCATCATCTCCGGACTGAAGAAGGGCAAGTGGTACGACTCGGTCATCCTGATCGTCTCCCTGCTGCTCATCTCCGTGCCGACGTTCGTCACCGGCTTCGCCGGCCAGTACTTCCTCGGCGTGCAGTGGAGCCTCATCCCCGTCACGGCCAGTGCCAACCCGACGTTCACCGAGCTGCTCTTCCCGGCGATGGTGCTGGGATCGGTCTCGATGGCGTACATCATCCGACTCACCCGTTCCGAGGTCTCGTCGAACATCGCCCTCGACTATGTGCGCACCGCGCGCGCCAAGGGCATGTCGAACAAGTCAGTGATGGTCCGCCACGTGCTGCGCAACTCGCTCATCCCCGTCGTCACCTACCTCGGCCAGGATCTCGGCGCGCTCATGGGCGGCGCCATGATCACCGAGCAGATCTTCAACATCCACGGCGTCGGCTTCCTCACCTACCAGAGCATCCTCAAGGGCGAAGGCAACCTCGTCGTCTCCATTGTCACGCTGCTGCTGCTCGTGTTCGTGATCTGCAACCTGATCGTTGACCTGCTGTACGCGGCGCTCGACCCGCGCATCCGCTACGAGTGACGAGGGAGGAAAGGACATCATGACCGACGAAACCAAACCCGCCGTCTACGAGACGCTGCCCGGCCAGGAGCGCTACGTCGCCCCGCTCGACGAGACCCCGCTGCAGGCCGTCGACAAGGTCGACGAATCCGCCCCCGCCACGAGCATGTGGGCCGACGCGTGGCGCACGCTGCGCAAGAACCCGCTGTTCATCATCTCCGGCGTGCTCATCGTGTGCATCGTCTTCGTGGCGCTCTTCCCGGGCATCATCACGAAGATCGACCCGAACTACTGCAACCTCGACAACTCGCTCGAGCCCGCCGAGGCCGGCCACCCGTTCGGCTACGACTTCCAGGGCTGCGACGTGTTCGCACGCACCGTCTACGGCACCCGCACCTCGCTGTCCGTGGGCCTGCTGACCACGATTATCGTCGTGGCCATCGGCACGCTCATCGGCGCGGTCGCCGGCTTCTGCGGCGGCTGGGTCGACGCGCTGCTGAGCCGCATCATCGACATCTTCTACTCGATCCCGTTCCTGCTGGGCGCCATCGTCGTCCTGCAGATGTTCCGCACCTCCACCTCCATCTGGAAGGTCGTGCTCGTGCTCGCCCTGTTCGGCTGGGTGTCCACCGCGCGTATCGCCCGCGGCTCGGTGATGGAGGCGAAGAACCTCGAGTTCAACACCGCGTCCACCGCGCTCGGCTCCACGCCGATGAGGAACCTGTTCCACCACATCATCCCGAATGCGCTCGCCCCGATCATCGTCATCGGCACCACGTCCCTCGGCTCCTACATCGTGTCCGAGGCGACGCTGAGCTTCCTCGGCGTGGGCCTGCCGACCACGACCGTCAGCTGGGGCGGCGACATCTCGCAGGCGCAGGTCAACCTGATGACCAACCCGATGGTCCTGTTCTACCCGTCCGTGGCGCTGGCCATCACCGTGCTGAGCTTCATCATGATGGGCGACGCCGTCAAGGACGCCCTCGATCCGAAGAGCCGCACGGCCTGAGTGTGAGGTAGGAAGACAAATGGAAAACACGAACGATGCCAAGATCGTCGAGATGCAGAAGGCCCACGGCCCGCTGCTCGAGGTGAAGAACCTCGCCATCGACTTCACCACCGACGACAAGCGCGCCGTGCACGCCGTGCGCAACGCGTCCTTCTCCGTCTACCCTGGCCAGTGGGTGGCCATCGTCGGCGAATCCGGCTCCGGCAAGTCCACATCCGCCATGGCCGTGCTCGGCCTGCTGCCCGGCACCGGCCACGTGGTCGGCGGCTCCATCAAGCTTGACGGCCAGGAGCTCACGGGCCTGAAGCCGAAGGACTTCGACAAGCTGCGCGGCGACAAGATGGGCCTCGTCCCGCAGGACCCGATGAGCAACCTCAATCCGGTGTACCGCATCGGCACGCAGGTCAAGGAGGCGCTCACCGCCAACAACATGGACGTGGCGCACGAGAAGCGCTCCGCCCTCGCCAAGGCCCTGGCCGGCGAGGAGGCGGACGTCGAGCTCAAGGGCAACGACGACGAGACGTTCGTCGGATCCGCCGAGCTGCCCGCCCTGCTCGACGCCGCCAAGGCCGCGCTGGCCGAGGCCGGCGTCGGCGAGGGGGCGGTCGCCAAGTCCATGGACTACTTCAAGGGCGAGTGGGTGCCCGGCTCCGAGACCCGTTGGCGCGTCGCCGACGACCTCATCAAGGCCGGCGTCGCCGACGACAAGGCATGGGCGATCGCCAAGGCCCACGTCACCGGCTCCACCGTGGACGACCGCATCGCGGGCCTGCTGAGCGAGGCCGGCCTGCCCGACGCGGCCACCCGCGCCCGCCAGTACCCGCACGAGTTCTCCGGCGGCATGCGCCAGCGCGCGCTCATCGCCATCGGCCTCGCCTGCCGACCCGACCTGCTCATCGCCGACGAGCCGACCTCCGCGCTCGACGTGACCGTGCAGAAGAAGATCCTCGACCATCTGCACATGCTCACCGACTCGCTCGGAACCGCCGTGCTGTTCATCACCCACGATCTGGGCCTCGCCGCCGAGCGCGCCCAGCACATCGTCGTGATGTACAAGGGCCAGGTCGTCGAATCCGGTCCGTCGCTCGAAGTGCTCCAGCACCCGCAGCACCCGTACACGAAGCGTCTTGTCGCGGCCGCCCCGTCGCTCGCCTCCCAGCGCATCATCTCCGCGCACGAGCGCGGCGAGGATGCGGACGCGTTGCTCGAGCACCACGTCGTCGGCGAGGAGAAGCTCGAGAAGAGCGAGAACGTCATCGTCGTCGACCATCTGACCAAGGAGTTCAAGCTCCCGCGCAAGAAGGAGATGTTCAAGGCCGTCGACGACGTGTCCTTCTCCGTCAAGCGCGGCTCCACGCTGGCCATCGTCGGCGAATCCGGCTCCGGCAAGTCCACCGTGGCGAACATGGTGTTGAAGCTCCTGACGCCCACCTCCGGCAAGGCGCTCTACGAGGGCAAGGACATCGCCTCCCTCACGGGCAAGGAGCTCCTCGAGTTCCGCCGCCACGTGCAGCCGGTGTTCCAGAACCCGTACGGCTCGCTCGACCCGATGTATTCGATCTACCGTTCCATCGAGGAGCCGCTGCGCATCCACGGCATCGGCGACAAGACGAGCCGCGCCAAGCGCGTGCGCGAGTTGCTCGACATGGTCGAACTGCCCGAGTCCGTGATGACCCGCTACCCGAACGAGCTGTCCGGCGGCCAGCGCCAGCGCATCGCCATCGCGCGAGCCATGGCCCTCAACCCGGACGTGATCGTGTGCGACGAGGCGGTCTCCGCCCTCGACGTGCTCGTGCAGGACCAGGTGCTGCACCTGCTCAACGACCTGCAGGCCGAGAAGGGCCTGAGCTACCTGTTCATCACCCACGATCTGGCCGTCGTCCGCCAGATCGCCGACGAGGTCGTGGTGATGCAGCATGGCCGCCTGGTCGAGCACGCCACCACCGACGAGGTGTTCAACCACCCGAAGATGCAGTACACCCGCGACCTGCTCGATGCCATCCCCGGCGGCAAGCTCCAGCTCGGCCTCGACTGAGCCTTAGTCCTTTCCCTCGGCCCCCTCTGACGAGGGGGCTCCCGGCGAAGCCGGGTGGGGGAGAGATTAGGCATGCATGACGAAAGGCCCCCTCTCACACGAGTGAGAGGGGGCCTTTCGTCATGCATGCCCGTATAGTGAGCCGCATGATCTCCATCACGACATCGAACATGAACGGCATCCGCGCGGCGAAACGCAAGGGCGTGGAGGAGTGGGCGCGACGCAACACGCCCGACGTGTGGTGCATGCAGGAGGTGCGCGCCCCGCAGGCCGAGCTCGACCCGATCCTCGACGGTCTCGCCGCCGACTACGCGGAGGCGGGCCGCGTCGAGGGCCCGGCCGCGCTGCACCGCGTCAACGAGGTGTGCCGCGTCAAGGGCCGCGCCGGCGTCGCCCTGCTCTCCGATCTGGAGGTGACCGCCGTGCGTCACGGTCTGCCCGGCCTCGACGAGGACGTCGATTCGGGCCGTTGGATCGAGGCGGACGTCGTCACCCCGCAAGGCTATTCGATCACCGTCGCATGCGTGTACGTGCACGCCGGCAACGCCGACGACGCGACGAAGATGGCGCAGAAGTTCCGCTTCCTCGACACGATGCTCACGCGCATGGGCGAACTGCGTGACGAGGCGGCGAAGGGCGGACGCCAGGCCGTGCTGTGCGGCGACTTCAACATCGCGCACACGCCGCTCGACATCAAGAACGCGAAGGGCAACGTGAAGCACGCGGGCTTCCTGCCCGAGGAGCGCGCCTACGTGGACCGGTGGCTTGACGAGTACGAGTTCGTCGACGTGATGCGCGACCTCGCCGGCGACATCCAGGGACCGTACACGTGGTGGAGCCAGCGCGGCCGCGCCTTCGACAACAACGTCGGCTGGCGTCTCGACTACCAGTTCGCCACGCCGGAGCTCGCCGAGACCGCGCGCGGATTCGTCATCGACAAGGCGCCCGCCTACGATCTGCGCTGGTCCGACCACGCGCCCCTCACCATCCGCTACGACGTGTGACCTACGGGCAGCCGAAGGTGTTAGGCTTAACAGGGTCGCAACCGTAAAGAACGTAGCAACGAAACGAGGAACCATGGGACTGTTCGGATTCGGCAAGAAGAAGGACAAGGCCGCGAAGGCCGCCGTCGAGACCGAGGACGAGGACGCGAAGGCCGCCGCGGCCGCGAACGCCGCCGCCAAGGCCGACAGCGAGACCGCCGAGGAGACGGCCGCCGCGGCCCTGCCGGAGGCGAGCAGCGAATACGCGGGACGCGGCGAGGAACGCGGCCCGTGGGACGTGGACGACGAGGACGTGCCCGACTACGACGACTACCTCGACCTCGGCGCCTACTACCTGCCGTTCATGCAGCACATCGAGCTGCGCATCAAGGCGAACCGCGCCACCCGCGCCATCCTCGGCTCCACCATCACCTACAAGAACTCCAGCCTGGAGATCGAGGCGTACGCCGCGCCGAAGACTCTCGGCCTGTGGGAGGATTGGCGCGACGACTTCCTCGCCGCCAACAAGAAGGCCTCCGCCGTCGAAGGCGTGTTCGGTACCGAGCTGCGCCTGCCCGTCGAGATCAAGGGCGGCAAGACCCTCACCACGCGCATCGTCGGCGTGGACGGCCCCCGCTGGATGCTGCGCGGCATCTTCTCCGGCGTGGCCGCCACCGATCCGGACGCCGAGGAGACCGAGGCGCTGAACCGCTTCTTCTCCGAC
Source organism: Bifidobacterium sp. LH_419 (assembly GCF_056356955.1). Taxonomy (NCBI): domain Bacteria; kingdom Bacillati; phylum Actinomycetota; class Actinomycetes; order Bifidobacteriales; family Bifidobacteriaceae; genus Bifidobacterium; species Bifidobacterium sp. LH_419. The sequence goes on along the minus strand of NZ_JBKEVG010000001.1, from coordinate 387,925 downwards.
ATCGTCGTCGAGCGCGGCGACGAGCCGCTCGCCCCGCGCGACCTCATCCCCATGCACCCGCCGGTCAGCCCGTCCGAGCGCCGGGCCGCGAAGGCCGCCGCCGAAGGCGAGACCGAAGCGCAGGGCAAGGATCACCTGAAGGACGTCCCCACCCGTCCGGACGGCCCGCTGAGCCAGGACCAGCAGACGGAGGTCAAGACCACGCTCTCGCGCGGCCCGATGTTCTCCGAAGTCCGCTGACGTGGGCGCGAACGTGGCCGATCCGAATCAGAGGAAGCGCACCGGTCTCGGCGCACTCGCCGGGGCCGGTGACCGTGCCGGCGACGGCGCGGGGGAGGACTTCTCCGTCATCGAGGCGATTGGCGGCCCGCGCGGCGTCGTCGAATCGATGCTGCCCGGCGTCGTGTTCGTCGTCCTGTTCATCGCGACGAACGACCTGAACCTCACCATCGGCGTGTCCGCCGCGCTGGCCGTCATCCAGGTGCTCGCGCGTCTCATCCAACGCCAATCGGTGATGGGCGCGCTGAGCGGCCTCATCGCCGTGGGCATCTGCCTCGTCTGGGCGTGGAAGAGCCACGAGGCCCGCAACTACTACATGCTGGGCTTCCTCACGAACGGCGTGTACGCGGCGCTGCTCGCCGTCTCGCTCGCCGCGCGCGTGCCCGGCCTCGGCCTCGTCATCGAATTCATCCGCCAGATGCCCACCGAACGGTTCCGCGCATGGTTCCACGACTGGATGGACGACAAGGCGCTGAAACGCGCGTACATGATCATCACCGCCCTGTGGCTGGGCCTGTTCGCCCTGCGCCTCGCCGTGCAGGTGCCGCTCTACATGACCGATCATGTGGCAGCGCTCGGCGTGACCCGTCTCCTCATGGGCATCCCGTTCTGGGCGCTCGCCATCTGGGTGAGCTACCTCGTCATCGCGACGCCCCTGCACCGCCACAAGGCGGCCGCACGCGCCCGCGAGGCGACCGAATAGACCGAATAGGTATCGAAAAACCGAAGACACAGCCGAAGAAGACACACCGAAAAGGAACCCATGGAAGCCGAAGTCCGCATCGAACGCTACGCCGACCAGGGCCGCTGCGTCGCCCACATCGACGGACGCGTCGTGTTCGTCCGTTTCGCCCTGCCCGGCGAGCATGTCCGCATCGCGCTCGACGAGCCGCACGACCGCGACGACCGGTTCTGGACCGGCGAGGTCGTCGAGGTCATCGAACCGAGCGACGACCGCGTCCCGCCCGCATGGCCGCTCGCCGGCCCGCTCGCCATGGGCGGCGGCGTCGGCGGCGCCGACCTCGTGCACGTCTCCCTGCCCGGCCAGCTCACGTGGAAGGCGGTCACCGTCTCCGAACAGCTGAGCCGGCTCGGCCATATCGACGTGGCCGTGCCCATCGAACGTGAGGACGGCGACGAGGCGCTCGGCGGCTTCCACTGGCGCACGCGCATCGAGATGATCGCCGACGAGGATGGCCGTCCGTCGATGCGCCGCCGCGGCACGCACGTGCGCGTCCCCCTCGACACGATGCCCCTCGCCACGACGACCCTGCTCGACGTGGCCGCCGGGCGGCACGTGTGGGACGGCGGCTTCGAACCCGGCTCGCAGATCCGACTCGCCGTGCCCGAACCGCGCGGAGGCGTCGCCATCCGCGACAATCACGCGATCCTCGTCGACGGCGAACTGACCGCCGGTTCGCGTGTGCTCAACGAGCAGGTCACGGTCGCCGGCACCACGTTCACCTACGAGGTCGACGCGAACGGATTCTGGCAGGTGCACCGCGAGGCGCCCGTCGCGCTTGCGAACCATGTGATCGACCTGGCGCGCCGCGAACTCGACGGTCGCGACGACGCCGTCATCTGGGACCTCTACTCCGGCTCCGGACTGTTCACGCTGCCGCTGGCGACGCTCGTCACCCCGCGCACGCGCATGTTCAGCGTCGAAGGCGGCCGCGACGCGGTCAAAAGCCAGCAGCGCAACCTGCGCCGCATGGACCTCGCGGACGTGGATGCGCGTTGCGGCGACGTCGCGCGCACGCTCGCGCACGTGCCCGCGCATCTCGCGAAGCCCGACTTCATCGTGCTCGACCCGCCGCGCGCCGGCGCCCGCGCCAAGGTGTGTCGTCAGATGGCCGAGGCGGGCGCACGCTCCATCATCTACATCGCATGCGATCCGACGTCGCTCGCGCGCGACACGGGCACGCTGCGCGGCCTCGGCTACGAGCTCGCCGACGTGCGCGCCTACGACATCTACCCGATGACCCACCACGTCGAGACCGTGGCACTGTTCCGCCGCGGAGGGGACGCCGCGTGACGGGGGGTGCCGCCTTGCGGCATACGGTGATCCAGACGGTTCGTGCCGTCGTATGCTCGTTGTGCGCCGTGGCGCTGCTGGTGCCGGCCGCGTGCGCGCCTCGCGGCACCGCGGTCGGCGACACGCAGGGCCACACGCCGTCCATCGCGCACGTCGGCACGGTACGCGACGACGCGGTGATCGGCGTCGTCGGCTCCGCCACGGCCGCCGCCGATTCGGTGGTGTTGGACGCGTTCGCCGACGCCGGATTGGAGGCCGTGTACGTGTCGGTGAAGGATTCCGGGGATTCCTCTGGGTCTTCCAGTTCCTCCGCTGGGTCCGGTTCCGATGATTCCGCGGCGGCCGCCGCCCGCGCCCAGCAGGGCGTGCGCGACATGGTCTCGCGCGTCGTGAACCTCATCATCATCGCCGACATCGACGTCACGGCCGACGCGGACGGCTGGAACTCCGCGTTGCGCGACGCCCGCGACGCCGGCATCCCCGTCGCGTTGCTCTCGCCCGTGCATGCGCCCGCCGACGAGCGTCTCTACGCCGCCACGCTCACCATCAACGACCGCGCCGCCGACGCCATCCCGATCGACGATGCCGCCATGACCATCCTCAACGACGAACCCCACGCCCGCCGGATCACCGTCAGCACGGTTCGGTAGGGGTAGGGGAGTCGGACGGCCAGGCTGCGCATCACATGCGTGCCGCCCGACTGCCATTCCTCTTGGCTCTTGCCATTCCACGTCGGTTCCGTGCCATGCTTGGCGCGGAACCGGCGCCGGGCATCCTCCAAGCGTCGTTTCCGTGCCACCCATAGCGCACTCCCGACGCTAAGAGCTCTTCCAGCGTCGTTTCCGCGCCAAGTTTGGCAGGCCGCCAACGCTCATGCCCCGTCAGAGTCAGGGTTGTGCCATCCTTGGCGCGCTTCCGACGCCAGCGGCCTCCCGAGCGTCGTTTCCGTGCCAAGCACCGCTCCCAAGCGACACCAATGGCACATCGACGACGCAGACATCACATCGATATGATGGGTCCGACTTGTGTGCGCATCTCCGTGTTCTTTCGGGTGTGCCAGGGTGAGGGTGATGACGGTGTGATGTCGGTCGCAAGCCGATAGGAGGAGTGCGTTATGAGTGTCGCCGCGAGGATGTTCGATGCGGGCGTCGACCCTGATGTGATTCGCGCGTACGCCGCGCTCGGCATTGATTTGGATCAGGCCATGACGTTCGTCGAATTCGCCGAGGTGATCGGCACCGTCATGCAGGAGGAGCTGGAGCGTTACGACGACGGCTCCGACGATGAGGCGTACGTGCTGCGGGGAGCTCACATCGGCCATTTCAAAGACGCCGTGAAGAACGGCGTCATGCAGCACATGCTGGAACGTTGGTAGAGCTCCTGCATAAAGGAAAGAATGAAAACGGAATACGCCCCGAATACTTGGCTATGGAACTCAGGAACGTCCATAGAAGTCCTCGGTGCTGTACTCCTTCCACTTGAGATACATCTCCCGATAGTTCTTCTTGATGAACTTCTGAATGATGGAGATCTCTTTCGCGGTGAGTCTGCCTTGGCGTTCCAAAGTGGTGTCGCCGTTGGCTTTTACGAAGAACTTCGCTGAACCGGATTCGGTAAGTTTGGTGTCGCTGGCGTGTACATGCATGCATTCGATAACACAGAATGAAGTGAAGTACAGATAGTATCCGGCGACCATGAATTGGAAGTACTTAGGCATGTTCCTCCTCTAGGAATTCCCGGTTGTTCCGGTAATACTCCTGGACGATGCCTGCTTCCATGTCGTCCATACTGGTTTCGAGTATGTTGCCGCCACGATCGAGTACGATGGCCGAGTCGGGGCTGTTGAGGTTCAGGACTTTGACATGTCCGTCTTCGGCGTTGGTGAATGCATAGCCATTGACGATCATTCCCGCAGTGCTGGCGATTGCCGCGATATCAGGCATGGGATATCCTCACTTTCTTGATCGGCTTGAGAAAACGGGCGGCGTCGATGTAAAGATTCGTAAGGATAGGCCCCAAATCGATGTATTCTTCCTCGGGCAGGGCATTGTGCTTGTATTTCGCTTCTACGACCAGATATCCGTCATCATCCCATTGTTTGATATCCGTGTATCGTTCCAGTGAGTAGGGGGCCCGGAAGCGTATGCGGTGACCGCCATATTCGAACACGGTGAAGCCGTTCTCCGTACTGAGATACGCCGTATCGTTTCCCGGTTCCAGATTGCATGCAGGTGGTGCGCACATGGTCGATTTCCTCCTTCCGGTACCTGCCGCGAAAGCGGTTCCGTGTCGTTTTCGATTATAGGCGGCGTAGGCTTGTGCCGTTTTCTGCCTGGGACGTGAAGGGGGCTGCCACGGAAAAGCGTGCGCGTGGAACGCGTTGAACTGAGACCCATCAACCTCGAAGGAGCCTGCCATCGGGGTCGAATGCGATCCATTGGCCGTCCGGATCCATCGCGACCGCCGGATGGGGGAACAATTGGTCGAACAGATCCGCGCGCCGTGCGAGACACGTCGCGATGTCGTCCGCGACGGGCCTGGTTCCTGTGAGACGTATGCGCGTGTCGTCCACCTCGAATCGGCCTATGGCCAGCGAACTGCCATCGAGCAGGGGCCAATCGAACGAACCGTGGGTGCCGCGCGTCCACAGGATCGTCGACGGTTTCGTCAATGCATGCGTGTCCCGGCTGTATTCGTCGTTCGGGTTCTTCGCTGTGGCGAACAGGGTGATGCGCAATGTCGACGCGTCCACTCCTACGAGGATGTCCGGCGTGCGAGTCTCCGGTTGTTCGATACGGTTCCAGACGACGGCGACGAGCGCGGGAACGATGATGACGATGCCGATACGCGCCATCCATATGCCGACGCCCGATCCGGGGACGAACGCCACGGCGAGAAGGCAGACGAAGAACATCGCCATGCCCGCCATACCACCATGCGACTGCTCGCCGCCCCACACCGACCGCGCCGGTTCCCGGCCGCCGTCAATCCATTCCGATTCCATACGCCCATTATTGCGCGCGAGTCCGAAGGCGGAAGTCAGGCAGAGTCGCCGCCATGTCCATTCCACCGGAAGAAAGCGGTTTCGGTAATGTCACATGTGTGGGGATGGACGTGTCGGTTGCTTGCTGGAATCGTCTTGTTTCCGCGGGACGATGGAAGCAAGACGATTCCGATGCTTATTGCTTAGATGCCACTCAGCCTAAATCAGAAATCGAAATTATCCGGGTCGGCGCCGTTGCGGCGGCCGGTCTCCAGGGCGCTGACGGCGGCCATGTCGGCGGCGGTCAGGTTGAAGTCGAACACGTCGAAGTTCTGGCGGATGCGTTCGGCGTGCGTGGACTTCGGCAGGACGACCACGCCGCGCTGGATGTGCCAGCGGATGACGACCTGCGCCGGCGACTTGCCGTACTTCGCGCCGATTTCGGCCAGACGCGGGTCGACGAGCAGCGTGCCGCCGGTGCCGCCGAGCGGGCTCCACGCCTCGACCGCGATGCCGAGGCCGTGCGCGAAGTCGACGAGCTCTTGGTTCGCGAACTGCGGAGACGATTCGATCTGGTCGGCCGCGGGCGTCACGTCGCTGTCCTCCAGCAGCTCCTCGAGATGATGGCGCTGGAAGTTGCTCACGCCGATCGCCTTCGCGCGTCCGGAGGCGTAGATCTCCTGCATGTCGCTCCACGCCTGTCGCCAGCCGTCGGCCGGCCAGTGGATGAGATACAGGTCGACGTAGTCGACGCCGAGACGGTCGAGGCTCTCGGCGAACGCGTCCTTCGCGCGGTGCGCGCGGATGTCGTCGTTCCACAGCTTCGTCGTGAGGAAGATGTCCCCGCGCGGCACGCCGGAACGGCGGATGCCCTCGCCCACGGACTCCTCGTTGCCGTAGATCCTCGCCGTGTCGATGTGACGGTAGCCGGCCTCGAGCGCCGCGGTGACCGCGTTCACCGTCGTGTCGCCGTCCGGCGTCTGGAACACGCCCAATCCCACCTGCGGGATGACCGTGCCGTTGTTCAATGTGATCGTCGACTGGATAGCCATGACGCTCCCTTCTCGCGCAATGATGCCGCAATGGTGCCGCAATGATGCCGCAATGATGCCGCAATGATGCCGCAATGATGCTGACGCAACCATTCTACGGAGCGACGCACGGTAGGGTAGTGGGCATGAGTGCGAATTCAGCGATTGGCGTGGGCGACGACGTGGACGAGACCGGTCTCACGGCCGCGGAGGTACGCGAACGCGTCACGGCCGGGGCAGTCAACAGGGTGAAGGACTCCACGTCGCGTTCGGTGAAGGACATCGTGCGCGCCAACGTGTTCACGCTGTTCAACGGGATCATCCTCGCGGCGATGATTCTCGTGCTCGCCACCGGATCGTGGAAGGACGCGGTCTTCGGCTTCGTCATCATCATCAACACGGGCATCGGCATCGTCACCGAACTGCGCGCGAAACGCACGCTCGACAGGCTCTCCATCCTCGTCGCTTCCGACTATCTCGTGCGCCGTGACGGACGCGACGTGACCGTGCCGCATGACGGCATCGTCATGGACGACCTGCTCTGGGTGCGTTCCGGCGAACAGGTGCCCGCCGACGCCGAGATCGTCCGCGACTGGGGATTGGAGCTCGACGAGTCGATGCTCACCGGCGAATCGCGCACCGTCCGCAAGCATGAGGGCGACGACGTCTACTCCGGCTCCACCGCCGTCTCCGGAATGGCGCTCGCGCGCGTCACCGCCGTCGGCGCGCGGTCGTATGCGGCCACGCTCACCGCGAAGGCCAAGGTGTACAAGAAGACCGTCTCCGACCTCAACAGGGGCATCAACACGATCCTCAAGTTCATGACGTTCCTCGTCGTGCCGTTGTGCGTGCTGCTCATCATCTCCCAGATCCACACGGTCGGCGGATGGTCGGTCGCGTTCGCCACCGGACAGTGGCGGCAGGCGGTCGTCTCCGCCGTCGCCGGTGTCGTCGGCATGATCCCCGAAGGACTCGTGCTGCTCACCTCGCTCAACTTCGCCGTCGCCGCGATACGCCTCGCACGGCACGAGACGCTCGTGCAGGAGCTGGAATCCGTGGAGACGCTGGCGCGCGTCGACTGCCTGAACCTCGACAAGACCGGCACGATCACCGACGGCGGCATCGCGCTCGACCGGGTGGTCATGCTGCGGGGCGGCGATGGCGGCGATGCGACGTCCGGGGAGCAGGAGACGACGCAGGCGCTCTACGATCTCGCGAACGAGGAGCAGCCGAATGCGACCGGCCGCGCCGTGCTCGACGGGCTTGGGGCGCGTGGGTACGCGCCGGGCGAGGTCGTCGCACGTGTGCCGTTCTCGTCGTCGCGCAAGTGGAGCGCGGTGACGGTCGCGGGCGGTGCGACATGGTATCTGGGGGCGCCGGAGGTGCTGTTGGCGGCGTTGGACGGCGACCACGCGGCGCTGCTGGAACGGGTCGAGACGATCGCGAAGGAGGGCAGCCGCGTGCTGCTCGTCGCGCGGGCGCGTGCAGACGGCCAAGGCGCGGCGTCCGGGGACTTGCCGGGATCTCTCCCTCAGTCGGCTGGCGCCGACAGCTCCCTCGTCAGAGGGAGCCAAGATGCAATCGCGCTCGACCGGCGCGCGGTGCCGGTGGCGCTGGTGGTGTGCTCGGAGCGGGTGCGCGATGACGCGGCAGCGACGCTCGCCTGGTTCCGCGAACAGGGCGTGCGATGCCGCGTCATCTCCGGCGACAATCCCGTCACCGTCGGCGCGATCGCGCGTAAGGTGCGGCTCGCCGGCGACCGGGATCCACGCATCATGGACGCGCGTCTGCTGCCCGACGATCCGGCCGAACTCGGCCGCGTCCTCGAAAACGTGGACGTGGTCGGCCGCGTTCTGCCCGACCAGAAGAAGTTCATCGTCGACGCGCTGCATGCGCGCGGCTACACGGTCGCGATGACCGGCGACGGCGTCAACGACGCGCTCGCCCTGAAGGAGGCGGACCTCGGCATCGCGATGGGCAACGCCGCGCCTGCCACCAAGGCCGTCGCCCAGGTCGTGCTCGTCGACTCGAAGTTCTCCCACCTGCCCGACGTGGTCGCCCGCGGACGGCAGGTCATGGCCAACATGGAACGCGTCGCCGGCCTGTTCCTCGTCAAGACCGTGTACTCGGCGCTCATCTCGCTCGGCGTGGTGCTCACGCAGATCCCATACCCGTACCTGCCGCGCCACATCACCTACATCGGCGCGCTCACCATCGGCATGCCGGCCTTCATCCTCGCGCTCGCGCCGAACACGCGCCGCTACATCCCCGGCTTCCTGAAGCGCGTCGTCGGATTCGCGCTGCCCGGCGGCATCGCCACCGCCCTGTCCGTGCTCATCACCGCATGGACGCTGCCGCGCATCATGGGCTGGGACGTGGCCGGCTCGGCGGCGGACCTCGCCTCGTTGCGCGCCACCGAGGCGATCGTCCTGTTCGTCATGGGCGTGTTCGTGCTCGCCCGCGTCGCACGCCCCCTGAACGGCTGGCGCGGCGCGCTCGTCGCCGTGTTCGCCGCAGCCGGCGTCATCGGCATGCTCATCCCGTTCGTCGCGCGCTTCTTCGCGCTCGTCGTCCCCACCGGCGCGCTCGTCGCGCCCACGCTGATCGCGCTCGCCGGCGCGACCGCCGTGTTCGCCGTATGCCTCGCCGCGGTGCCGTGGGCGTCGCGCACGGCACTCGGCAGGCTGTTCGGACGCGCCGCCGGAGACCGGGCGGACGCGCGTCCCGTCGGTCGCGCGGACCGTCGCGACGGAAAGTGAGCGTTCCCTCCGCACGTGCGCGGCGGGCGGCGTATTGTCTCACGTTTCAAGCCGACACGCCAGAGGGAAAGTTACGTTCCCGTACCATTTCGAGTGGATAATCGGCGACATCAAGCCGGTCCAATGATTCGGAGGAAGCATGTCCCTACGTGACGACCAACTGGCGACGCTCCACGCCGCCGGCAAGGATTTCGACTACTACAAGATCGCCGACCTCGACGGCGTCGACCACCTGCCCTACTCGCTGAAGGTGCTCGTGGAGAACCTGGTGCGCAACATCGACGGCGCCAACATCACCGACGACCACGTCAAGGCGCTCCTCGACTGGGATCCGGACGCCGAACCCAGCCACGAGATCCAGTTCACCCCCTCCCGCGTCGTCATGCAGGACTTCACCGGCGTGCCGTGCATCGTCGACCTCGCCACCATGCGCGACGCCGTGAAGAACCTCGGCGGCGACCCGGAGGTCATCAACCCGCAGGTCCAGTCCGACATGGTCATCGACCATTCCGTGCAGATCGACAAGTACGCGCTGCCCAACGCCGTCGAACTCAACATGGACATCGAATACCAGCGCAACGGCGAACGCTACCAGTTCCTGCGCTGGGGCCAGCAGGCGTTCCGCAACTTCCGCGTCGTGCCGCCGGGAACCGGCATCATCCACCAGGTCAACATCGAATACCTCGCCAAGGTCGTCATGACCAAGGCGGGGGAGCGCGGCCGCGAGCTCGCCTACCTCGACTCGTGCGTCGGCACCGACTCGCACACCACCACCGAAAACGGCCTCGGCGTGCTCGGCTGGGGCGTCGGCGGCATCGAGGCCGAGGCCGCCATGCTCGGCCAGCCGATCTCCATGCTCGTGCCGCGCGTCGTCGGCTTCAAGCTCACCGGCTCCATCCCCGAGGGCGTGACCGCCACCGACGTGGTGCTCACCATCACCGACATGCTGCGCAAGCACGGCGTCGTCGGCAAGTTCGTCGAATTCTACGGAGAGGGCATCGCCTCAGTGCCGCTCGCCAACCGCGCCACCATCGGCAACATGAGCCCCGAATTCGGCTCCACCTGCGGCATCTTCCCCATCGACGACGTCACGCTCGACTACCTGCGCCTGACCGGCCGTTCCGACGAGCAGGTCGCGCTCGTCGAGGCCTACGCGAAGGCCAACAAGCTGTGGGGCGACGCCAAGGACCCCGACTACGTCGAGCCGAAGTACTCCGAATACATGGAGCTCGACCTCGGGACCGTCGTGCCGTCCATCGCCGGCCCGAAGCGCCCGCAGGACCGCATCGTCCTGTCCGAGGCGAAGGAGACGTTCGAGAGGACGCTGCCCGCCTACGAGACCGAGAAGACCATCAAGGAGCCGGTGCCCGTCTCCACCGACTTCCGCGGCGACTTCAAGCTCAGCAACGGCGACGTGGCCATCGCCTCGATCACCAGCTGCACGAACACCTCCAACCCGTCCGTCATGGTCGCCGCCGGCCTCATCGCCCGCAACGCGCACCTCAAGGGTCTGAAGCCGAAGCCGTGGGTGAAGACCTCGCTCGCGCCCGGCTCGCAGGTCGTCGCCGACTATCTGAAGGCCGCCGGCCTCCAGGACGACCTCGACGCGCTCGGCTACGAGCTCGTCGGCTTCGGCTGCGCCACCTGCATCGGCAACTCCGGCCCGCTGCTGCCCGAGATCAGCGAGGCCATCAACGCGAACGACATGACCGTCACCGCCATGCTGTCCGGCAACCGCAACTTCGAAGGCCGCATCAGCCCGGACGTCAAGATGAACTACCTCGCCTCGCCGCCGCTCGTCATCGCCTATGCGCTCGCCGGCACGATGGACTTCGACTTCGAGTCGCAGCCGCTCGGCCAGGACGCGGACGGCGACGACGTGTATCTGAAGGACATCTGGCCGACCAACGAGGAGGTCGCCGCCGTGGTCAACGGCACGGTCAGCCGCGAGATGTTCCTCAAGGACTACGCCTCCGTGTTCGAGGGCGACCATCGCTGGAAGGGCCTCGACGTGCCCGAGGGCGAACTGTTCCAATGGGACCCGAAGTCCACGTACGTGCGTCGCCAGACGTTCTTCGACGGCATGAGCGCCGAGCCCGCCCCCGTGTCCGACATCCACGGCGCGCGCGTGCTCGCCCTGCTCGGCGACTCCGTCACCACCGACCACATCTCCCCGGCTGGCGCGTTCAAGGCGTCCAGCCCCGCCGGCAAGTACCTGACCGAGCGTGGCGTGGAGCCGAAGAACTTCAACTCCTACGGTTCGCGCCGCGGCAACCACGAGATCATGGTGCGCGGCACGTTCGGCAACATCCGCCTGCGCAACCTTCTGCTCGCCTCCACGGGCAATGAGGTCACGCCCGGCGGCTACACCTACGACTTCACCACCGGCAAGCCGTCCACGATCTTCGACGCGTCCCTCAACTACAAGGCCGAGGGCACGCCGCTCGTCGTGCTCGCCGGCAAGGAGTACGGCACCGGTTCCTCGCGCGACTGGGCCGCGAAGGGCACGCTGATGCTCGGCGTGAAGGCCGTCATCACCGAAAGCTTCGAACGCATCCACCGTTCGAACCTCATCGGTATGGGCGTGCTGCCGCTCCAGTTCCCCGAAGGCGAGTCCTACGCGTCGCTCGGCCTCGACGGCACCGAGACCTACGACATCGCCGGCGTCGATGAGCTCAACTCCGGCGTCACGCCGAAGACCGTGCACGTGACCGCCACGAAGGCCGACGGTTCGACGGTCGGATTCGACGCGGTCGTGCGCATCGACACGCCCGGCGAGGCCGACTACTACCGCAACGGCGGCATCCTCCAGTACGTGCTGAGGAACCTCATGCGCAAGTAGTCGGTGCATGGCCGGCCGCAAGGCGGAACGAGAGAAGGGGTCTGGAACGGTTGTGTTCCAGACCCCTTCTCTCGTATCGCACTACCCGACTGACCGTTTCCCGGCGCGTGCCGCGCGTCAGCCGGCCTGCTGGCGGTACTTCTTCCAGATCTCCGACAGTTTCATGCCGTCCGACGTGCGCTTCCACACGTCCAGGCCGCCGCTCGCCTTGCCGCCTGCCGCCGCCTTCGCCGCAGCCGTGGGGGAGGCGTGCTCGGAACCGTCGTCGAGACGGAATTTGCCGGTCTCGGTCACGGTCGCATACCAGCGTTCGCCCTTGCGCGGACGCTCCCAGACGAGCCTCTCGCCGGGGATGAGCAGCCCGGCCTTGACGACCTGACGGATGGTCACCCGCCGCGATCCGTGCGACGGCTTGGCCGCCGTGGCCTGGGCGAGCGCGTCGTTGTCCTGGCTGGTCAGATCCGTGTGGTTCTCGTCGTAGCGGATCTGCCAGTAGTCGGCGATGAGGCGGATCGTCTCCTCCTGACGGTGTTTGAGCATCGCCGGCGTGCACTCGTTGAAGTCCTTCAGCCCGTCGGTCAGCGGGAACCTGCGCGAGTCGGCGCGCATGAGGATCCGGTCGCGGCGCTGCATGTACTCGCCCATGCGGTCGAGCTGGTCGGGAGCGCCCTGGGCGAGCGCCATGTTGCCGAGACGGTACATCCAGTAATCGTGGTCGTCCTGCGACCAGTTCGCGAACGACGCGGAGCGTTCGATGTCCAACGGCATGACCGCCAGCGCGCTCAGACGGCGCGGGCGCGTCAGGTGCGCGCCCGCGGCCTGCTCGTTCGCGCGGATGAGCAGCAGGCGAATCAGCTCGTCGTCGCCCTGCATCTCGCTGTGCAGCCGGATCAGCGCGCCGGTGCGGTCGTCGGCCCTGACGGCCAGACCGCGCACCAGATTCGTCGGATACCCCTTGTCGAGGTCGCGGATCGCGGCCGTCATGTGGCCGCGACGCGTGAACGAGTCCACGCGGTTCAACGTGTCGACGCCGGTGATGCGTTCCAGCGCGGCGAGCACTTCATTGAGGCGGTGCGCATCATGGCCGCCGAGCGTCTTCACCGTCGCGTTCGCTCGTGCCGCGCGGCCGGCGCGCGACGCGAACGGCGACACGTCGGGGGAGCCGAGATGGCGATACGAGTGGACGAGCGTCCACATGGCGACGGCCTTCCACTCATGATTGCGGTAGTCGTTCAACGCCTCGAGCCGTGATTTCACCTCGTCGGGCAGCACGGTGTCGGGCGCGTGGGCGATGACCTGCCATGCAGCCGCATAGGGGGCGAGCGTCCCGTCGATGAACGCGGGCACGTCGCCCGCGTCGATGCGCGGCTGCAGCACGTCGGCGAGGAACTCCTCGATGAGCTTGTCGGTGGAATGCTTGTGCGTGAGGACCATGTGCAGCGTCGCGAAGAACTCCTCGGTGGACTGCGGGTCGTCGCCGAGCGGGTCCATGATGTCGTCCCAACGCGCGGCGTACGCGTCCATCTCCGCCGGCTTCAGCGCGGACGTGGCGCGCGCCTTGAACACGTCGGACGCGGTGAGCGGCAGTCCGCGCATGTTCATCACGTCGAAGATGCGGTGCGCGCCGTCCAGGTCGTCGGTGGTGACGATGACCAGCGTGACCATCTTGACCATGTACGAGGCGAACGCGCGACGCTCCTCCTCGCCCAGTGAGGACAGCTCGTCGTAGACGCGTTTCGTGTTGCGCGTGATGTTGCGTTGCGCCGCGGTCGTCCAGTCCTCGTCGCCCAGATCGAACAGCGCCTCCAGATTGCCTTCCTGCACGTATTCGCGGAAGAACGCGGCATCCCGTTCGCGCAGCGTGAGCCGCGGCTCGTTGACGATGCCGCGCAGCTTGTCGCCCGGATCGACGATGAGATGGTCGAGCAGGGTCATCCACTCGGGGTCGCGTTCCAGGTCGCGCAGCGCGGCGATGATGATCGACAGGGAGACGAGACGCTGCTGGCCGTCGATCACCTCGTAGCGGGGGCCGCCCTCGCGCACCAGGATGAGCGAGCCGAGGAAGTAGGGCGTCTCCGGCGTCTTGCACGCCTCCAGCAGATCGTTCACCAGCTGCAGGATGTTCTCGGGCTTCCAGATGTAGGCGCGCTGGAACGAGGGTATGAACAACCGGTAGTCCGGCGTGAACACATCACCCAGCGGCAGTTCCTTGGCGTTGATACCCATGTCATGTTCCTTCCGGCGTCTTCGGCCGGCCCCGCGAACCGCAGCGGAGCGTGACGACCCTATGCGTTTTTGTCACGTAACAGCCTAGCAGTGTGCGGCGTGTCCGGCGGCCATCGCGAGCCGGGGATGTTGCGACTTGCCTCACATGATCCGACTTGCCCCGCATGATCCGCCGGGTGATCCGCCGGGATGTGGCCATGGTCGGTGGCCGCGGGCGGCTACGGGCGCACCGGCAGGTCGGCGCGTTCCACGAGACGCGCCATCTGCACGCGCCCCATCGAGAGCTTGTCCGCGGCGTTCGACAGGTGCGCCTTCGCGGTGCGTTCCGAGATGAACATGCGTGCGGCGATCTGCGCGTTCGTGAACCCCTCGGCGGCGAGGACCACCGCCTCGCGCTCGCGTTCGGGCAGCGCGTCGAGCATGGCGCGGGCCTCGTCGCGCCGGGACGTCGGCCGCTGGGCGTGCAGTCCGCTGATGAGCTGACGTTGGCTCGCCGGGTTGAACTGCGGCGCGTCGGCGCATACGCCGAGCACGCGCCGGATGATGTCGCCGGGGGAGTCCGTCTTCGACACGAACCCCTCCGCGCCGGCCTCCACGGCGCGTTCAACGGTGTTCGACGGGCTCAGCGAAGTGAGCATCAGCACGTGGGGCGGCCGGGGGAGCGCCCGGAGCCGACGCGTGGCCTCGATGCCGTCCATGTCGGGCATGGCGATGTCCATGAGCACCACGTCCGGATGTTCCTCGGCCGCCTGCCGCACCGCGTCGGCGCCGCTCGTCGCCGTGGACGACATGATGATGCGGCCGTCGGAATAGTCGGTGAGGATCAGCGACATCGCCTGACAGATCATCGAATCGTCGTCCACGACGATTACCCGCGCCGGAGATTCCGCGTCGTCGACCACGACAAGCCGGAGGACGCAGAGCGGGGACTCCGCGAAGACGGACGGCGACGCGTCGTCGGAGCGAAAGGCCGGGAAGACCATCGAGCTGCAGGCCACCGCCACCGGCGACGGCACCGTCATCTGGACGAAGAGCGGATCGAGCAACACCGAGCAGTTCTCCGGCTCCTGGTCGAAGACCTTCACCGGCGACGAGACCAAGGACCTCACCGGTGTGAGCGTCACAGGCGACGTCATGGGCGGCAACGACCAGAAGGTCACCTGCAAGGTCATCGTCAACGGCGAGGAGAAGGACGCCAAGGAGGCGACCGGGGCCGCCGGCAGCGCCTTCTGCACCGTGCCGCTGTTCTGACGCGGATGGGCCGGGTCGGGCTGTGGGCTGAAATTCCCAGACAACGCCAAGTTGGCCGCGTAGGATGGGAACCGTCGATAACGAGAAGGAGCGAACATGACATTCGGTCAGCAGCCCCAGCCCAATCCCAACTACGAGCCGCAGGGCAACAACACGTTGAACACCGGCTACGGCGCGCCGCAGTATCAGTACGCGGGCCAGCAGAACGCCGGATACAACCAGTACAGCCAGCAGATGCCGCCCCAGTACGGTCAGTCGCAGTACGGCCAGCCCCAGTACGCGTACGCGGGGCAGGGCGGCGCCGCGGCCACCGTCAACGGCCAGGTCGCCTACTCCTATGAACAGGCGGAACGCGTCTCCGTCACCAAGGCGTACGGCGAGATGACCATCGGCCTCGTCGTGACCGCCCTGGTCGCCGTGCTCGCGCAGATCACCGGCGCCTACTACTACTTCCTCGCCGCCACCGGCGTGATCGGCCTGATCGGCCTGTGCGTCGTCCAGGTCGGCATGGCCGTCGTGCTCGGCATGCGCATCACGAAGATGAGCGTCGGTGGAGCCCGCGCCATGTTCTACGTGTACGCCGCGCTCATGGGCTTCACCCTGAGCTCCATCTTCTGGGTGTACGACCTCGGCCAGATTGGCGTCGCGCTCGGCGTCACCGCCGCGTTCTTCCTCGCCCTGACCATGTTCAGCCTCACCACGAAGTTCGACATGCTCAAGTTCGGGCCGATTCTCATGGTGGCGCTCGTCGTCCTCATCATCACCCAGCTGGTGCTCGCGTTCATCCCCGGCGTGAGCGGCATGACCCGGCTCGTGTGCGCCATCGGCCTCGTCATCTTCGCCGGCATGACCATGTACGACGCGCAGTCCACGAGGGCCCTGTTCAAGGCGTATGAGGCGCAGGGGCCGGAGATGATCAAGAAGATCTCCATCCTGTGCGCCCTCAACCTGTACCTCGACTTCGTGAACATGTTCCTCTACATCCTCCAGCTGTTCGGCAGCAGGGACTGATAGGAAAACGCGGGGAACCACCCGCCCAGGCCGCCGCCGACCGGCCGCAAGGGCGGTATCGCGAATCATCGGAAGGCCCGACCACCATGTGGTCGGGCCTTCCCGTATCCGCACCCGCGCACGCTAGGTTGAATCCCTATGGGAAGAACGGGAACACAGGGACGACAGGACATCATCGGCATGCTGTGCCTGACCGCATGCGCGCTCATCTGGGGGCTCGCGTTCGTCGCGCAGGTGCAGGGCATGGACGCGGTCACCCCGCTGTTCTTCAACGCCACGCGCTTCACGCTCGGCGCGGTCTCCCTCGTCCCCATCCTGCTCGTGCGGCATGGGCGTAAAGGCAGGACCGCTGAGACAGCCGACGTCGATGCCGGACCGGATCCCCAAACGT
This sequence comes from Bifidobacterium sp. LH_419, assembly GCF_056356955.1. Taxonomy (NCBI): domain Bacteria; kingdom Bacillati; phylum Actinomycetota; class Actinomycetes; order Bifidobacteriales; family Bifidobacteriaceae; genus Bifidobacterium; species Bifidobacterium sp. LH_419. The sequence continues at coordinate 371,117 of NZ_JBKEVG010000001.1, read as the reverse complement.
CTCGGACGGCGAAGCCGCCGTTCCGCCGTGCGCTCGCCAACCCGTTCGTCGTCGGCGTCATCTGTGGTGTCGTGCTGTTCACCGCGAGCACCCTCCAGCAGTACGGCATCCTCTACGGCAAATCCGCCGGCCGCGCCGGATTCCTCACGGCCCTGTACATCGTGATGGTGCCGCTGCTCGCCTTCGTGTTCCTCCGCCGCCGCATCGGCGTCCTCGTCGGCGTGGCCGTCGTGCTCGCCGTCGCCGGATTCTACTGCCTGTGCATCACCGACGGGTTCGGTTCGATCGGCCTCGCCGACCTGCTGCTCCTGTTCACCGCGCTCCTGTTCGCCGCGCACATCCTCGTCATCGACGAACTCGGCGCCAGGGTCGACGCGATTGACCTGTCGTTCATCCAGTTCTGCACGACCGCCGCGCTCAGCTGGATCGGCTCCGCCGCGGAAGGCTCCATCGACTGGGCGGGAGCCGCGGCCGCATGGGAGCCGATCGTCTACGCGGGCATCGGCTCGGTGGGCATCGCCTACACGCTGCAGGTCATCGGCCAGCAGTGGGTGCCGCCCACGCGCGCCAGCCTGCTCATGAGCCTCGAATCGTTCTTCTCCGCCGTGGGCGGGGCGATCTTCCTCGGCGAGGTGATGACCCCACGCGGCTATCTCGGCTGCGCGCTCATCTTCCTCGGCACCATGCTCGCCCAGACGCCCGCGAAACTGCCGAAGTGGATGCGTCGCGGCTAGCCCGCGACATCCGGTCCCCGCTCGACTCAGTCTGAGGTCTTCGGCGTCTGCTCGACCACCGGCGCGCCGTTGATGTCGCGGTGGATGTTCTGCATCTGCACCTCGATGTTCTGGAGGGACCGCGCGCAGTCGAGCAGCGTTTGCGAATGCTCGCTGAGCTTCGCGTCCGGCAGGTCCGCCTTGTAGCGCAGCGCGTGTTCGAGGCTCGCCCAATAGTCCATGGCGATGGTGCGGAACTGCACCTCCACAGGCGTGTAGTGCGCGCCGGACGAGAGGAACACGGGCACCGCGTAGATCACGTGCAGGGAACGGTAGCCGTTCTGCTTGGGACGTTTGATGTAGTCCTTGACGCGCAGCACCTGGATGTCCGACTGGGCGGACAGGTAGTTCGACACCGAATACACGTCGTCACGGTAGTTGCAGATCACGCGGATGCCGGCAACGTCGAACAGGTTGTCCTTGATCGAATCGACGGCGATCGGCAGTCCCTTGCGTTCCAGTTTACCGATGATCGATCCCACCGATTTGAGGCGCCGTTCCATGTGGTGGATCGGATCGTGCGCGAACCGCACCTGGAACTCGTTGTCGAGGATCTCCAGTTTCGTCGAGATCTCGTACATCGCGCCTTCGTACACCTGCATGAGATCGACGAATTCGGTGATCTGGTCGGCGTCGAAGACGCTGTCCGACAGGTTCAGTCCCTTCAATCGGGCTTTGAGGTCGGAGGTGCTCAATCGGGAATGACGGTCAAGTATCACGCGAATGATTATAGTCGCGGGTGCCGCGCCGACCTGGACGTCTGCAGGAAATCTCCTCACGAACGTCCCTCCGGCACCATCCGCCGTGCCGCCCCGCGCTCCCGCCGCGTCGCATACCACGTACGGGACATGCCGTGACCCGGCCGTCCCATAGAATGGAACGCTGTGAATGAAGACATGATGACCGAGGCGGAGCGCGCCTCGTACGACGTCGAGACCGCCGACGCGGCCGCCATCGCCGGCCGGCGCGGCAAGGGCGTGTTCCATATCGACACGCTCGGCTGCCAGATGAACGTGCACGATTCGGAGCGCATCGCCGGCGTGCTCGAGGCGGACGGCTACGTGCCCGCCACCGAGGAGCAGGTCGCCTCGCGCGACCTCGACCTGATCGTGCTCAACACGTGCGCGGTGCGCGAGAACGCCACCGAGAAGATGTACGGCACGGTCGGCCGGTACAACCGCGTCAAACTCCACCGTCCGAATCTGCAGATCGCGGTCGGCGGCTGCATGGCGCAGATCGACAGGCGGAAGATCGCCGACAAGGCCCCGTGGGTGTCCGCCGTGTTCGGCACGAAGAACCTCGACTCGCTGCCGCGTCTGCTCGACCAGAACCGCGCCACCGGCAAGCCGCAGGTCGAGGTGACCGACGCGCTCGAGCACATGCCGAGCGACCTGCCCGCCGCCCGCGCCTCCCGCGTGAGCTCGTGGGTGGCGATCTCCGTCGGCTGCAACAACACGTGCACGTTCTGCATCGTGCCCACCACGCGCGGCAGGGAGCGCGACCGCCGCCCCGGCGACATCCTCGACGAGATCCGCCGTTGCGTCGCCGGCGGCGCGAAGGAGATCACGCTGCTCGGCCAGAACGTGAACTCGTTCGGCTATGGCATCGGCGACCGGTACGCGTTCAGCAAGCTGCTGCGCGCCTGCGGCGAGATCGAGGGATTGGAGCGCGTGCGCTTCACCTCGCCCCACCCGGCCGCGTTCACCGACGATGTGATCGCCGCGATGGCCGAGACCCCGAACGTGATGCACCAGCTGCACTTCCCGCTCCAGTCCGGCTCCGACCGCATCCTCAAGGCGATGCGCCGATCCTACCGTTCCGCCAGGTTCCTCGACATCCTCGGCCGCATCCGCGCCGCCATGCCCGACGCGCAAATCTCCACCGACGTGATCGTCGGCTTCCCCGGCGAGACGGAGGAGGACTTCCAGGCCACGCTCGACGTGATGCGCGAGGCCCGTTTCTCGTCCGCGTTCATGTTCATCTACTCGCCGCGCCCGGGCACGCCGGCCGCAGCCATGGAGCAGCTGCCGCACGACGTCGTCCAGGAGCGGTTCGAGCGTCTCGTCGCGCTGCAGGAGCAGATCACCGAGGAGAACCTCGCCACGTTCGAGGGACGCGACGTCGAGGTGATGGTCACCGGCCAGCAGGGCAAGAAGGATTCGGACACGCACCGCGTCACCGGACGCGAGAAGACCGGCGTGCTCGTCCACATCGGCGTGCCGGAGGGCGAGCCGACGCCGCGGATCGGCGACTTCGTGACCGCGACCGTCACGCATGCGGGACGCCACAATCTCATCGCCGACCCGGATCCGAGGAAGGGGCAGACCTACCATGTCCGCCACTGAAGCGTCTTCGGCCTCCTCCGCCGGGAACGGAACGCCGGCCGCCGAGCCGCGCGTCGTCTCAATCGTCGGCCCCACCGCCTCCGGCAAGACCGGCCTCGGCATCGCCATCGCCGAACGCCTCGCCGCGGCGGGGCAGAAGGCCGAGATCGTCAACGCGGACGCCTACCAGATGTACCGCGGCATGGACGTCGGCACCGCGAAGGCGACGAAGGAGGAGCAGGCGCGCGTGCCGCACCATCTCATCGACATCATCGACCCGGATGACACGATGACCGTCGCGCGCTTCCAGAAGCTCGCGCGCGGCACGATCGCCGACCTCAAGGCGCGCGGCGTGCGCCCGATCCTCGTCGGTGGCTCCGGCCTCTACGCGCGCGCCGCCATCGACGACATCTCGTTCCCCGGCACCGATCCGGCGATCCGCGCACGACTCGAGGAGCGCGAGAGGACGGAGGGCGCGACCGCGCTGTTCGAGGAGCTCAAGGCGAAGGATCCGCAGGCCGCCGCGCGCATGGACCCGCGTAACCCGCGCCGCACGATCCGCGCGCTCGAGGTCATCGAACTGACCGGCAGGCCGTATTCGGCGAGCCTGCCGCGCTACCGCTACGTGATCCCGTCCGTGCAGATTGGCCTCGACCTGGACCGTCGCGAACTCGACCGGCGCATCGGCATCCGCACCGCGAGGATGCGCGAGGACGGCTTCCTCGACGAGGTGCGCCGCCTGCGCCCGCATCTGGGCTTCACCGCCGGCCGCGCGCTCGGCTACCAGCAGATGATCGACCTGCTCGACGGCATGTGGGACGAGGAGGAGGACGCCTGGGCGGACATCGCGCAGAAGACGCGCCGTCTCGCCCGCAAGCAGATGGGATGGTTCGGCCGCGATCCGCGCATCCACTGGCTCGAGGCGCTGAACCCGCGGCTCGTCGACAACGCGATGGCGGTCATCGCGCACGCCGACGCCGGCGACTACGACGCGATCGACGCGCACGCCGACGAATACGTCCAGCATCATCTCGGCGACATCGCCTGACCGCGGACGCGACGAGGCCCCAGGAACGTTCCCGTGAACGTCCCGGGGGCCTCGTCGATGCGGGTCGGCCCGCCGGAAGCCGTCAGTGCGCGGGGCCCTGCTCGAACCCGGCGATGAGGAACACGCGCGTCGGATTCGCCGGACGCACGATCGCGGCGAACATACGCTCGAAGCCGGACGTGTCACCGCGGTAGGCCGCGTGCTTCGCCGCCTTGTACGCCTCGCGAGTCACCGGGTCCCAGTCGAGGTCCCAGCCGGCGTCGTGCGCGAGACGCGAGGCGAACATGCGCAGCGTCATCGCATTGCCGCCTCGGAACGGGTGCAGGTAGCCGAGCTCGTCGTAGACGTGGGCGAGACGATGCGTGAACTCGCCGCGGTCCAACGCCTGCAGATTGCGCCGCTCCGCCAGCTCGGTGGCGATGTTGAGCGCCCCCGTCTCGATCAGGCCGGCCGGGAAGAACGCCTCCGGGTTGTGGGCGAGCGCCGTGTCGTTCGTCACGCCACGCGACGTGTCCGACGTGCGCAGACGGCCCGCGTCGTCGAACACGCCCTCGAACAGCCCTTTGTGGATGGCGGTCAGCTCGTCGAGGTCGCCGGTCGGCCGCCACGGGCGCTCGACCAGCAGCACGGTGCGGGCGAACACGGATGCCGCATGGTCGCGCGCATGGTCGTCGAGCGAACCGTCCGCGAGCCGCGAGGCGCCCACCACATGGGACGTCTCGCCGTCCGCCGCGTCGATGAGGGCGCCCACGTCGATCCGGCCCGCCTCATAGTCGGCCGCGGCGCGCATCGTCGCATCGCCCGGCTTCATCGAATCCAACGCGCAGTTCTTCAGTGCAAATGCGACTGCGCTCGCACGTTCGGCTGGAGTCATGCAACCCATGATAAACCACGACGCATGCGCCGGGGCGTTCCCTCGCCCGCCGTTATGGGGAATTGACGATGATTCGCGCGGCATGCGCGCCACGGTACGAGCGATTCGCTACATTGGAGTGCGCTATGGCAAAGACACGAGGAAGCAGAGGCGCCGGTTCCGGCGCGAACGACGGGCGGACCCGTCGCATGGATCCGGTGAACGAGGGGGACTACATGGACGAACCGTGGTGGCGGCGCGCGTTGCTCGCCGTGCCGCGCGCGCTGGGCTCCGCGGTCCGTTCCGTGTCCGGCGTGGGCGAGTTCGACCCCGCATACCGCCGTGACGGCCTGTGCTTCGCGCTGCTCGTGTTCGGCGTGCTGTTCTGCGCGTCGGAATGGTTCCGCGTCCAGGGACCGTTCGGCCGTCTCCTGCATGCCCTCGCGTCTGGCGTGTTCGGCGTGATGAGCGTCATGCTGCCCATCCTGCTGTTCCTCGTGGCGTTCCGGCTGATGCGCAACTCCGGCCGGGGGTCCGGCAATCCGCGCGTCATGACCGGATGGGTGATGCTTCTGTGGTCGGTCTGCTCGATTATCGACGTGGCGCTCGCCGCCGGCACGCCCGGATTCGACTGGACCGCGATCCAGAACGCGGGCGGCCTCATCGGCTACGCACTGGGGTCGCCGCTCGCCTGGGGCCTTTCTCGGGCGTTCGCCATCGTCGTGTTCGTCATCGTCGGCCTGTTCTCGCTCCTGCTCATCTCGGGTCTGCATGTCACCGACCTGCCCGGACTGTCCCGCCGCATCGTCGCGCGCGTCCAGGGGCGTTCCGCCGACGACGAGAAACGCGACGACGAATTCCCGAACGAGGTGCGTGTCGGCGACGGCACCATCGCGTTCGCCGACGGTGTGCCCGCGCACGACGGCGAGGACGGGACGGATGACGCCGCGTCGCGCGGCGGCTCCGGCGCGTTCGGATGGCTGTCGCGCCTGTTCTCGCGACGTCGTTCCGGCGACGACCCGTCGCTCGACCGCTACGACGCCGACGATCCGTTCCGCGTCGCCGCGAAGCATCACGGCGACGCCGCCGAGACCACCGTCATCGCACCGGATTCGCTCGACCTGCCCGCCGTCTCGCCCACCTACGCCGATCCGTGGGCGCCGATCGCCTCCGCCGCCGACGATGCGACCACCGTGATGGGCGCCGCCGCGGACCTGCCCGCCGGCGCGCCCGCGGCCGACGTGGTGCCCGCGCATACGGTGCAGCCCGCCACCGTGGCGATGGGAGCCGGCACGGGCGCCTACGGCGCCGACACCGGCGAACAGGACGTGACCCCCGCCGTTCCCGCGGCCTCCGCCCCGTCCGAACCGCACGTCGATCCGGTCTCCGGCGAGATCGTCGACACCGGCGACGCGAACGGGGGAGCCGGAGCCGGGACCGGCGAGGCCGCCGAAACGGCCGAGCCGCCGTACCGCCTGCCGGACCTTGACCTGCTCGTCAAAGGCAAGCCGCATGCGGCCCGCACCCCCGCCAACGACCGCGTGATCCGGGCCCTGACCTCCACGTTCCAGCAGTTCAAGGTCGATGCGAAGGTCGTCGGCTTCCTGCGCGGCCCGTCCGTCACCCAGTACGAGGTGGAGCTCTCGCCGGGCGTCAAGGTCGAGAAGGTCACCAACCTCCAGCGCAACATCGCCTACGCGGTCGCCAGCTCCGACGTGCGCATCCTCTCGCCGATTCCCGGCAAATCCGCCATCGGCATCGAGATCCCGAACGAGGACCGCGAGATCGTGCACCTGGGCGACGTGCTGCGCTCGCAGGGCGCGCTCGCCGACCCGAATCCGATGCTCACCGGCATCGGCAAGGACGTGGAGGGCAAGTTCGTCACCGCCGACCTCACGAAGATGCCGCACCTGCTGGTCGCCGGCGCCACCGGCTCCGGCAAGTCGAGCTTCATCAACTCGATGCTCACGTCGATCATCATGCGCGCCACGCCCGATCAGGTGCGCCTCATCATGGTCGACCCGAAACGCGTGGAACTGTCCGCGTACGCGGGCATCCCTCACCTGCTCACGCCGATCATCACCGACCCGAAGAAGGCCGCGCAGGCGCTCGAATGGGTCGTCAAGGAGATGGACGCGCGCTACTCGGACCTCGAATATTTCGGGTTCCGCCACGTAAAGGACTTCAACAAGGCGGTGCGCGCCGGGCAGGTGCACGCGCCCGCCGGCTCGAACCGCAAGGTCGCGCCCTACCCGTACATCCTCGTGGTCGTCGACGAGATGGCCGACCTGATGATGGTCGCCAAGAACGACGTGGAAAGCTCGATCCAGCGCATCACGCAGCTGGCGCGAGCCGCCGGCGTGCACCTCGTGCTCGCCACGCAGCGCCCGTCCGTCGACGTGGTCACGGGCCTCATCAAGGCGAACATCCCGTCCCGGCTCGCGTTCGCCACCTCCTCGGCCACCGATTCGCGCGTCATCCTCGACACGACCGGCGCCGAGACGCTGATCGGCCAGGGTGACGCCCTGTTCCTGCCGATGGGCGAGGCGAAGCCGAAGCGCGTGCAGGGCTCGTGGGTGTCCGAATCGGAGATCCGCAAGGCCGTCGAGTTCGTGCGCACCCAGCGCAAGCCGAAATACCGCGAGGACATCGAGCAGATGGCCAAGGAGGCGGAGAAGAAGGGCAACGAGCCGGACGAGGAGATCGGCGACGACATGGACGTGCTGCTGCAGGCCGCCGAGCTCGTCGTCACCACGCAGTTCGGCTCCACGTCGATGCTCCAGCGCAAGCTCCGCGTCGGCTTCGCGAAGGCCGGACGTCTCATGGACCTGCTCGAGTCGCGCGGCGTGGTCGGTCCCTCCGAAGGCTCGAAGGCGCGTCAGGTGCTCGTCCAGCCGCAGGACCTGCAGACGGTGCTCGCGTTCATCCGCGGCGACGGCCCCGCACCGCAATCGGCGGGCGCGACTCAGGCGTGACGGTTCCGCCGGCGCGGGCGCGGGCGCGACGCGACGGGAAGACGGGAAGATGGAAGAACGGGACGGCCTCTTGGGATTCCTACAGGAATCCGTCAGACCGTTCCCTTCCCGAGGTAGAGCAGTGAGGGTAACGTGAAGACCATGACCGACGAACAGATCGTAGAAAACAAGAAGCCGTCACTGCTGGACGGATGGAACGCCCCGCCGAACCTCGTCACCTACTCGCGCATCGTGCTTGTCGTGGTGTTCCTTGTGCTGTACGTGAAGGCCGGCCCGTGGGGCGGCGACGGCCAGACCCTGCGCTGGGCCGCGGCGATCATCTTCATCATCGCCGCCTCCACCGATAAGCTCGACGGGTGGATGGCCAGGAAGTACGACCAGGTGACCGAGCTCGGCAAGCTCATGGATCCGATCGCCGATAAGCTGCTCACCTGCGGCACGCTCGTCGTCGCCTCCGTGTTCGCCGAATTCCCGTGGTGGGCGACCATCCTGTTCCTCGTGCGCGAGATCGGCATCACCGTGATGCGTTTCTTCGTGATGGAACGCCCCGGCGGCAAGGTGATCGCCGCCGCATGGCCCGGCAAGCTCAAGACCCTCTTCCAGTGCATCGGCCTGGCCATGCTGCTGCTGCCGTTGTGGGTGTTCGACGAGGGGCAGGCCATGCCGATGTGGCTGAGCGCCTACTACTTCCTCACCTACGCGCTGCTCTACGTGGCCCTCGTCCTGTGCCTCTACTCCGGCGGCGTGTACCTCTACAACACGTTCATCGGATCGAGGAAGCGCTGACGTGCAGCGCGACACGTTCGCCGCAGCGATCCTCAGGACCTGCGAGACGCGCGGCCTGAGGATCGCATGCGCCGAATCGCTGACCGCCGGGCTGCTCGCCGACGCGTTCGTGCGCATCCCCGGTGCCTCCGCCGTCTTCCTCGGCTCGGCGGTCACCTACGACATCCGCGCGAAGGCGTCCATCCTCGGCGTCGACCGTGCGTTGCTCGCCCGCGAAGGCGCCGTGCACCCGGAGGTCGCGCGCCAGATGGCCATCGCCACGGCGCGTCTGTACGCGCAGCCGGAGGACAGCGACACGGTGATCGGTCTCGCCACCACCGGAGTCGCCGGGCCCGGTCCGGACGGCGACAAGCCCGCCGGCCTCGTCTACATCGGCGTGTCGCTCCCGGCGACGGCGGCCGCGCTCGCGCCGGATCCGCGGGAGACGTGGATCGGGGCGGAAACGCCGATCGGCACGGTCCGTCTCGACGCGATCGACGACCACGGCCGCCGCACCGTCGCCGTCGAACTGCGGCTCGACGGCACCAGGCAGCAGATTCGGGAGCGTACCGTGCTGCGCGTCCTGCAAAACGTGAGCCAGTTCACATCAACTTTCTGAAGTTTCCCGCTTCGCTCTGGGAATAGTCCGTGCCGTCGGGCTGTTGGAAGTGATATCGAGCGATATGAGACCCCGTAGGAAAGGGATGGGAACATGGAGACGATGACGCGAACCGAACAGACGACGATGAACCCCGCCGCGGCGATGGTCCGCCCCGGCGCCGCCCGCATGCGCGAGCTCACGCCCGCGCAGCGCCGCGCCGTCATGTTCGCCCAGCAGCAGATGATCCAGGCGCGCGCCGCGAAGAAGGCCAAGGCCGAGGCCGAGGAGGCCCGCCGCCGCATGTGGGAGGAGGCCGACGGCGAGGAGCGTCCGGCGCGCGCCGCGGTCCAGTCCGACGCCAGGCGCGAAGCCGAACGCGAACCGGCCGAGCTGACGTTGCGCGAGGCCATCGGCCGTGTGCTGCGCGATCTGCGCACGCGCGACCACAAGACGCTGCGCGAGGTCAGCGAGAAGGCCGGCGTGTCGCTCGGCTACCTATCCGAGGTGGAGCGCGGTCAGAAGGAGGCCAGCTCTGAGTTGCTCAGCTCCATCGCCGAGGCGCTCGGCGTGAGCACCGCGCAGCTGCTGCGCATGGTCGCCGACCGCCTCGACATGATCGGGGCCTGAGCCGGTGAGGGAACGCGAGTTCTGGCAGCTGCTCGAGGAGGTGTTCGGCCGGAGCTACGGCCGGGCGCTCTCCCATGACCAGCAGCTGCCGCGGTTGGCGAACATGACCGTCGTCGAGGCGTTGGGCGCGGGGGAGGAGCCCCGTGTGGTGTGGAACGTGCTGTGCGACCAGATGGGGGTTCCCGACTCCGAACGTTGGGGACGGGATCATAACGCTCCGCCGATGCCCGCGCGGTGAGACCGGCGGTCGCGTATCGCGCCGCGCCGATTTGTGTGCATGTCGTGAAGTCGAACAAATGTTCGTGCCTGTGCGCTATAGTTATCCACAGCGATAACCAACTGCGTTGCGCGTGGCGTTGCCGCGTTGCGGGCCGGAACCGTTGTCCCGATTGGGTTCGCCGTCTTCTCCGCGTCGTATGAGATGCGGGCGGGGGAGGGGCTCCGACCACAGGGGCGGTCCCGTCTTGCCGTGGCCCGGGTCGGTCCCATACCGTGGGAACGGCAGATCCGCCGCAACCGCGAAGGAGGACATCATGGCACAGAAGACGGGCGCCGCATCGGGCAAAGGGCAGACGGCCGGCGGCAAGGACGATCTCGACGCGCGCCGCAAGGCCGCGCTCGACACCGCGCTGGCGCAGGTGGAGAAGAGCTTCGGCAAGGGGTCGGCGATGAGGCTCGGCGACCGTCCCGAACAGAACGTGGAGGTCATCCCCACCGGCTCGCTCGCCCTCGACATGGCCCTCGGCATCGGCGGCCTGCCCAAGGGGCGCGTCATCGAGATCTACGGCCCCGAATCGTCGGGCAAGACCACGCTCGCGTTGCACGTGGTCGCCAACGCGCAGCGCAAGGGCGGCGTGGCCGCGTTCATCGACGCGGAGCACGCGCTCGACCCGGTGTACGCCCGCAAGCTCGGCGTCGACACCGACTCCCTCATCGTCTCCCAGCCGGACAACGGCGAGCAGGCGCTGGAGATCGCCGACATGCTCATCCGTTCCGGCGCGCTCGACGTGATCGTCGTCGATTCGGTCGCCGCCCTCGTGCCCAAGGCCGAGATCGACGGCGACATGGGCGACAGCCACGTGGGCCTGCAGGCCAGGCTCATGAGCCAGGCGCTGCGCAAGATGACCGGCGCGCTCGCCCAGGCGGGCACCACCGCCATCTTCATCAACCAGCTGCGCGAGAAGATCGGCGTGTTCTTCGGCAGCCCGGAGACCACCACCGGCGGCAAGGCGCTCAAGTTCTACTCCTCGGTGCGTCTCGACATCCGCCGCATCCAGACCATCAAGAACGGCGAGGAGGCCATCGGCAACCGCACGCGCGTCAAGGTCGTCAAGAACAAGATGGCCCCGCCCTTCAAGTCCGCCGAATTCGACATGCTCTACGGCGAGGGCATCTCGCGCGAGGGTTCCGCGCTCGACATGGCCATCCAGGTCGGCGTCGTCAAGAAGTCCGGTTCCTGGTTCACCTACGACGGCGACCAGCTCGGCCAGGGCCGCGAGAAGGTGCGCCAGTTCCTCAAGGACAATCCGGCCATCACCGAGGAGATCGAGAACAAGGTCAAGGCCGAGTTCGGCCTCATCCAGCCGACCGACCAGTTCGCCGAGGACGACGCCACCAAGGCCGCCTCCGAGGCCGACGCGAACACCGAGTCGGTGGCCGCCAGCGAATCCAACGAGTCCGCGAAGGCGCCGGCGAAGACCTCGGCGAAGCCGTCGGCGGACGCCAAGACGACGGCCAAGGCCTGACGTGATCAGCGCCGAGTCGTTTCTCGCGGGGATGGGGAAGCCTCCCATCCCCGCGGCGCGGGACGATGTGCCCGGAACATCCGGTGACACCTCCCCCGGTGACACCGCTCGCGACGGGGCCGCGGATTTCGACGCCTGCCGCGAGGCGGCGTTGCGCCTGCTCGATGCGGCCCCGCGCGCATCCGGCGCGCTTCGCGACCGTCTGCTGGGCAAAGGCTACGAGGAGGATGTGGTCGACGGCGTCATCGACCGTCTGATCCAGGTGCGTCTGCTCGACGATCGTGAATACGCCGAAAGCGCGATGCGCTACTGCGTGGGCAGGATGATGGGCCGGCGCGGCGCCGTCGCGGAACTGACGCGCAAGGGCGTCGCGCGGTCGATGGCCGAGGAGGTCGCCGGCGAGGCCGACGCCGACGGCGCCTTCGAGGACGCCGCATGGGAGCTGGGACGCAAGGTCGCCCGCAAGACCGAAGGGCTCGACCGTCAGGTGCGCATGCGCCGGTTCTGGTCGGCAGGCGGGCGCAAGGGACATGACGCGGAGACGCTGCGTCGCGTCGCGTCGGAACTGTTCCGGTGAACCGTCGCTCCGCCCGGGGCCATCATGGCCCATCGTTCCGTCGTATCCGTCGGAACCGCGAGCGGGAATCAGGAATTGAGGTGAGACCCCTTATACCCCGGGTTCTGTCGTGCCGTGCGCGAACGCGCGGCACGGATGGCCATCCATCTCGACCTGACGTCGCCGCCAGGCTCTAGCAGCCTACCCGATGGCACGGGCGAGCAGCCCTTACCGCCATCTGCTTGGCCTTGCTCCCGATGAGGCTTGCCATGCGGCCCGCTGTTGCCAGGGGTCCGGTGGTCTCTTACACCGCCGTTTCACCCTTACCCGTCGAGGACGGGCGGTCTGTTCTCTGCTGCGCTATCTCTCAGGTCGCCCTGGGCGGACGTTATCCGCCATCGTGCTCTGCGGAGCCCGGAAGTTCCTCAGCCCGAGTCCCATGCGGGACCTGGGCCGCGGCCATCAAGGGGTCTCGACCGCACAACTATACACGACCGTCCGACACGTCGCCTCGACGGACGCTGGAAGACACGCGGGGCGCGTCGGCTCCCGTCCATGCGGAATCCATGCAATCACGCGGATGTTGCACGCATGCGTCGGGGAAATGACGAAGAACCGGTATTCTTTCCGCGAGTTCTCCCGCCGTTAACGCCCGGTTCGTCTAGAATGGGGCGTACCCGGACGGTGAAGACGCCGTACGGAACGCAAATAGCGGGCAACCGCTTGAGTTAAGGGAGGTCCACATGGAAATCGTCGTTACCGGACGTCACACGCAGGTCAAGCCCAGGTTCCGTGATGTCGTAGAGAACAAGATGAATCGTGTGACCGCTATCGCGCCCGATGCGCAGCGCGCCCAGGTGGTGCTGTCGCATGAGGGCAACCCGCGTCAGGCGGATACCGCCAAGCGCGTGGAGATCACCATCATCGCCGGCCGCACCGTGGTGCGCGCCGAGGCATCGAGCGCCGACGAGTTCAGCGCGCTCGACCTGGCGATGGACAAGCTGACGCTGCGTCTGCGCCGCACGCGCGACCGCCGCAAGGACCACCGCCGCGGCTACACGAACCCCGTCCCGGTGGACATGGGCGTCGTCGAGCCGCCGGTCGTCGAGGAGGAGGCTCCGGAGGAGGAGCCGAACAACAGCCCGGCCGCGGCCGTCGCCTCGGATCTCGGCCCCGGCGAGTCCGTCGAGGTCCAGGTGGGCGACACCCCGATCGTCATCCGTCGCAAGCTTCACATCGCCGAGCCGATGAGCATCGACGAGGCGCTGTACGAGATGGAGCTGATCGGACACGACTTCTTCCTGTTCGTCAACAAGGAGACCGGCCGTCCGTCCGTCGTCTACCACCGTCACGGCTGGAGCTACGGTGTGTTCGAGATCGACACCCCGGAGAACGTGAAGGCCGCCGAGTGACGTCGATTCGACGCATCCGACACGATTGACCGATGAGGGGGCCGCGCCCATGGTGGCGCGGCCCCCTCATCGTATGCGCGGCCCGATGCGTGCGGGACGGAAAACGGTTTCGTTGGCGTCCTCCCGCCGGCCGTCGGCGAAAAAGGCCGCCGAATATGAGGAAAATGTGCGGGCTTATCGCGATTATCGCGTAAGATAATCGGCAGTGTGTCCGCGCAGGCGCGACACGGACGTGCGGTCCAGGCCGCGCGGGCCGCGTCGGATGGGCGGTCCAAGGTAACGACACAGGAGCGAACAGTGGTAGATATCGTTGACAAGGCACTGCGCATGGGCGAGGGCCGGCAGATCAAGAAACTCGAGAACGTCGCGAAGGCCGTGAACGCGCTCGAGGACGAAATCTCGGCGCTCTCCGACGAGGAGCTCAAGGCGCAGACCCCGAAGTTCAAGCAGCAGCTGGACAACGGCAAGAAGCTCGACGACATCATGCCCGAGGCGTTCGCCACCGTGCGCGAGGTCTCGAAGCGCACCCTCGGCCAGCGCCACTTCGACGTGCAGCTCATGGGCGGCGCCGCCCTGCACTGGGGCAACATCGCCGAGATGAAGACCGGTGAAGGCAAGACCCTCGTCGCCACGCTGCCGAGCTACCTCAACGCGCTCGAGGGCAAGGGCGTGCACGTGGTCACCGTCAACGACTACCTCGCCAGCTACCAGAGCGAGCTCATGGGACGCATCTACCGCTTCCTGGGCCTCAACGTCGGCTGCATCATCACCGAGCAGAAGCCGGCCGAACGCCGCAAGCAGTACAACGCGGACATCACCTACGGCACGAACAACGAGTTCGGCTTCGACTATCTGCGCGACAACATGGCGTGGGAGAAGAGCGAGCTGGTGCAGCGCGGCCACCACTACGCCATCGTCGACGAGGTCGACTCCATCCTCATCGACGAGGCCCGCACCCCGCTCATCATCTCCGGCCCGGCCGAAGGCGACGTGACCCGCTGGTACCGCACCTTCGCCAAGCTGGTCCTCAAGCTCACCCGCGACGAGGACTACGAGGTCGACGAGAAGAAGAAGGTCGTCGGCATCAAGGATCCGGGCATCACCAAGGTCGAGGACTTCCTCGGCATCGACAACCTCTACGAGCCGAGCAACACCGCGCTCATCGGCTACCTCAACAACGCGATCAAGGCGAAGGAGCTGTTCCTGCGCGACCGCGACTACGTCGTCACCCACGGCGAGGTGCTCATCGTCGACGAGCACACGGGCCGCATCCTGCCCGGCCGTCGCTACAACGAGGGCCTGCACCAGGCCATCGAGGCGAAGGAGGGCGTCGAGGTCAAGGCCGAGAACCAGACGTTCGCGACCATCACGCTGCAGAACTACTTCCGCATGTACGACAAGCTCGCCGGCATGACCGGTACCGCCGAGACCGAGGCAGCCGAGTTCATGAGCACCTACAAGCTGGGCGTGCTGCCGATTCCGACGAACCGCCCGATGATCCGCCAGGACAAGGACGACTTCATCTTCCGCACCAAGAAGGAGAAGCTCGCCGCCATCGTCAAGGACGTGGCCGCCCGTCACGCCAAGGGCCAGCCGGTGCTGCTCGGCACCGCCTCCGTCGAGAGCTCCGAGGTCGTCTCCACGCTGCTCGACGTCGCCAAGATCCCGCACCAGGTGCTCAACGCGAAGCAGCATGAGAAGGAGGCCGCGGTCGTCGCGGTCGCCGGCCGCAAGGGCGCCGTCACCGTGGCCACCAACATGGCCGGCCGTGGTACCGACATCATGCTCGGCGGCAACGTCGAGTTCCTCGCCGACGCCAAGCTCAAGTCCGAGGGCTACTCCCCGGAGGACACCCCGGAGGAGTACGAGAAGCGTTGGCCGGGCACCCTCGCCGAGGTCAAGGCGCAGGTCAAGGACGAGCATGAGGAGGTCAAGAAGCTCGGCGGCCTGTACGTGCTCGGCACCGAACGCCACGAGTCCCGCCGCATCGACAACCAGCTGCGCGGCCGTTCCGGCCGTCAGGGCGATCCGGGCGAGTCCCGCTTCTACCTGTCCCTCGAGGACGACCTGATGCGCCTGTTCAACACGCAGCTCGTCGCCCGCGTCATGGCCAAGGGCCTGCCGGAGGGCGAGCCGATCCACGCGAAGAGCGTCTCCAAGGGCGTGCGCACTGCGCAGAAGGCGCGCGAGTCGCAGAACTTCGAGATCCGTAAGAACGTGCTCAAGTACGACGACGTGATGAACAAGCAGCGCACCGTCATCTACTCCGAGCGCCAGGCCGTGCTCAAGGGCGAGGATATCCACGAGGACATCCTGCGCTTCATCTCCGACACCGTCACCAGCTACGTCAAGGGTGCCAACAACGGCTCCGACAAGCCGAAGGACTGGGATTGGGAGGGCCTGTTCAAGGCGCTCAACACCGTGATTCCGACCGAGGTGACCGTCGACGAGGTCAAGGAGGCCGCCGAAGGCAAGAAGGGCGAGAAGGCCGTCGAGGCGGTGCGCGACGTGATCGTCGCCGACGCGAAGGCCAAGTACGCCGAGTTCGAGGAGACGCTCGGGGCCGAGGGCCTGCGCCAGCTCGAGCGCCGCGTCGTGCTCGCCGTGCTCGACCGCAAGTGGCGCGAGCACCTGTACGAGATGGACTACCTCAAGGACGGCATCGGCCTGCGCGGCATGGGCCAGCGCGACCCGCTGGTCGAATACCAGCGCGAAGGCTACCAGATGTACAACTCGATGGTCGAGGCCATCAAGGAGGAGTCCGTCCAGCTGCTCTTCCACGTGGACATCCGCGAGGTCGCCCGCACCGAGGACACGACCACCGAATCCGATGAGGACGCGGCAGTCGACGCCACCGAAAGCGAGCTCGGCATCACCACCGCCACCGAGGCCGCCGGCCCCGACGAGGACGGCGAGACCGAGGCCGAGGCCGCCGAAGGCGAGGTCGAGGAGGAGTCCGAGCAGGACGAGACCGAGAAGGAGGCCATCGCCGAGGCCGCGAAGGCGTCCGAGGCCGGCGAGACCACGTCCGCCATCTCCGGCCCCGCGCCGATCAGCCACGCCGAGGGCAAGGTCCCGGCCAACAAGCGTCCGAAGAGCGAGGAGCTGAAGACCCCGTGGGCCGACGGCCGCACGTTCCCGGGCACCGGCCGCAACGCCCCGTGCCCGTGCGGTTCGGGCCGCAAGTACAAGATGTGCCACGGCCAGAACGAGAAGTGACGTCCATGATGTGACGTCCGTCCTTCGATGAGCGGCGGTTCCTGCCTTCGGGCGGGAGCCGCCGCTTCCGTATACGCGTGCCGTATGTGCCGCCGTGCGTTCTGCTATATGGAAGTTCCGGCGGGAGGAAACCCGAGGCCACTACAATGAGCGGCGTTACTGGTGAATCGGTCGCGCTGCACGCGCGCCAAGGAGGAACAATGGCAGAGATCACATGGAAGTCGATTCTCACCAAGCTGGTCGGGGGAGACCATCTGAGTGCCGGGGAGTCCGAATGGTTCGTCGATGATCTGATGAAGGGCAACGCGAACCCGGCCGCCGTGGGCGCCGCGCTCGCTATGCAGCAGCAGCTGGGGCTCACCCCCGAGGAGGTGTCCGGTGCGGCCAAGGCCATGGTGTCGCATGCGGTACCGCTGAACGTCTCCGGCGAGACCACCGACATCGTCGGCACCGGTGGCGACGGCTTCTCCACCGTGAACCTGTCCACGATGGGTTCGGTCGTGGCCGCGGCGGCGGGCGTGAAGATCGTCAAGCACGGCAACCGCGCCGCCTCTTCGAAGTGCGGTGCCGCCGACGTGCTCGAGAAGCTCGGCCTGCCGCTTGAGCTGAAGCCCGAGGCGGTCGCCGAGGTCGGCGACGAGGTGGGCATCACCTTCGCGTTCGCCCGCACCTTCCACCCGGCCATGCGCTTCGTCGGCCCGATCCGCGCCGCGCTCGGCATCCCGTGCGTGTTCAACGTGCTCGGCCCCCTCACCAACCCGGCCAAGCCCTCGCACGTGGCCATCGGCTGCGCCAAGCGCGAGGTGAGCCCGATCATGGCCGCCGTGTACGCCGCCAACGGCCAGTCCGGCATGGTGTACACCTCCCATGAGGGCCTCGACGAGCTCGCGCCCACCGGTCCGGTCTCCGTGTGGGAGATCCGCGACGGCAAGGTCACTGAGACCGAGTTCGACCCGACCGTCGAACTGGGACTGGAGAAGATCGACGTCACGACGCTCAAGGGCGGTGAGCCCGAGGTCAACGCCCAGGCGTTCCGCGACTTCCTCGCCGGCAAGGACATTCCCGCCCGCACCACCGCGCTGCTCAACGCCGCGTCCGCCATCGTCGCCGACGGCCATCTGGTCTCCGACGGCACGCTCGCCGAGCGCTTCCGCGAGGCGTACGCGCTCGCCGAGAAGACCGTCGACTCCGGCAAGGCCTCGGCGCTGTTCGACAAGTGGATCGCCGTCGCGCAGGCCAAGGCCTGACCTGATTGCCGGCACGGCCCAAGCCGTTCCCGGACGCACTCGTTCCCGATGCCCCGACCGCCACCCGGCGGCCGGGGCATCGTCATCCCCGAGGCGTCTTCGGCGCCCCGGCCCATCCCGACGCTCGCCGGCGAGACGCCCAAGACAACGATGACCTACGTGGACAAGTCCGCGTCGAGAGTGTCACACACGCGCGCCGTCGTCGAAATAGCCGCCGCGGTCGCCGGTCTGCCGCTTGCGGTTCAGGATCTTGCCGATGAGCCCGCCGAGGCCGATGATCGTGCACATGCTGAACACGAAGCTCAGCAGCCATCCCAGAATCGGCACCGAGCCGATGCCGGGGATGAACATCGTGGCGACCGAGCCGACGAGTCCGACGACGAGCAGGATCCAGCATACGAGCGTCGAACGCCTCACCGGGCCGATCTCGGGGTTCGGGGGAGTGAAGCCGCCGTCATCGTAGGAGTCCATCACCCTGTCCGTGTCGAGCCAGCTGGAACCGGTGAAATCGCGCGGCCCATGGCTGGCTCCCGTGCGCGAGAACGCGTCGGGAGCCAGGTCGTCGATGTCGATGAGCCGTTCCTTCTCGCGGCGTTCCGCGTGCTTCTCGAAGCGTTTCGCGTTGCGCGACGACGCTACCGACTTGAGCTCGTCCTTGTGCTCCGCCTCGAATGCCGCCCACGCCGCGTCGAGATTGCCGAGGTCCGGCTTCGCCGCCGAGTCTCCCTTGCGGTCGTCGCCATCCGGCGTGGGGGTTGGCCGCTCGTCGCCCGCATTGGTATTGTTGAGGTCAGTCATATATACCACTCTAATGCGCGGCCATGGCCTGCGCGGGGAGGGAAACGCCAAGTGCTCTACTGGTTCTTCGTCAAAGTGTTCGGTCCCATCGCTCGCCGTCGCCTCGGCCCCACGGCCAAGGGACTGGAGAACATCCCGCGCAAGGGCGGGGCGATCATCGCGGCCAACCATCTGGCCGTCATCGACGACGCGCTCATCCCGATCACCTGCCCGCGCATGGTGCATTTCATGGGCAAGGCCGAGTATTTCGAGGGCAAGGGGATCAAGGGCAAGTTCAAGAAGTGGTGGTTCACGTCCGTGGGCGTGTTCCCTGTCGACCGTTCCGGCGGCAACAAGTCGCTGGGCGCGCTCGAGCATGCGCGCGAGATCATCGAGGACGGCCACCTGTTCGGCATCCACATCGAGGGCACGCGCAGTCCCGACGGCCGCCTGTACAAGGGGCACACGGGCGTGGCCCGCCTCGCGCTTGAGACCGGCTGCCCGATCGTGCCGACCGCGCTCATCGGCTCCGACAAGCTCCAGCCGATCGGCACGTCGATTCCGAAGAAGGGCAGGACGCAGGTGATCTACGGCAAGCCGATCCACGTGGAGAGGAAGCCCGCCGACGAGATCACGCACGACGACCTGCGTTCCCTGACCGACCATCTGACCGCCGAGATCCAGAAGCTCAGCGGTCAGGAGTACGTGCCCGAATACGCGCAGAAGGTCAAGGCCGAGCTCAAGGCCAAGAAGGAGGCCGAAGCGGCCGCCGCGTGACGGAGTCCGTCTCCGCCAAGAACCCCCTCAGTCGTCCGTAGGACGACAGCTCCCCCTGAAGGGGGCGCAAGGAGACACAATCCTGCGCCCCCTTCAGGGGGAGCTGGCCGGCGAAGCCGGACTGAGGGGGTTTCGCGTACCGCGTTCACACCACGCCCGCGCACTGCCCGCGCACCACGTATCGCTCACACCACGGTGAGCGTGACGACCGTCTTGTTGCCCTTCTCGTCGCGCACTCGCACCTGCTGGCCCGGGTCGGGGCTCTGCAGGCGCACCGTGTGCGTCACGTCGCCGAGCGGCGCCGACTTCTTCACCTCGAGGCCGAGCGCCTCCAGCGTCTTGGATGCCTCGTCGTAGGTCTTGCCGCGCACGTCCGGGATGGTCACCATCTCCGGTCCCTTCGAGACGACCACGTCCACCGAGTCGCCCCAGTGCAGCTGCGTGTCCTTCGCGACGGACGAGGAGATCACCTTGCCGGAGTCGATCGTGTCGCTGTACTCCTCGCTCCAGTTCGCCTTGAGCTTGAGGTCGTCGAGCGCGGTGGCGGCCTCGTCCTTCGTGCGTCCGACGATGTCGGGCATGGTGACGGGCATCGGGCCCTTCGACAGGGCCACGTCGATCTCCGCGTTGTGCTTGAGCGTGGTGCCCGGGTCGGGGGAGATGCTCAGGGTCGCGCCTTCGGGCAGCGTCTCCGAGTACACGTCCTTCGACTGGTCGTGTTTCACGTTCGTGAATCCGGCCTTGCTCAATGCGTCGAGCGGGGCCTTGCCGTTCGCCGAGTTCGGGTCGAGGATGTCGTCGGGGATGGTCGCCATCCTCACGCCGCGGGACACGACCACCCTCATCGTGGGGGTGTCGCGCTTGCTCACGTGCGTGTTCACCTCGGCGTCCTTCCCGTGCAGCGTCGCGAGGATGATGTGCCCTTCCTCGATGGTGTCGCTGTATGCGGTCGACGTCTTGTAGGGGATGCCCAGCACCTTGAGCGTGCCCTCGTACGTCTTCCATGCGGCGCCTTCCAGCGTGCACGCCCGGTTCTCCTCGCAGGTCACGTCGTCCGGCTTCGGCAGCTCCCAGTAGCTTCCCGGTCCGCGGTAGTACCACCATGCGCCGCCTCCGCCCGCCGCGAGCGCCACGACGAGCAGCGTGACGAGCGTGATGACGATGGCCTTGCCGTGGCCTTTCCTCGTGCCGGCAGCCGTCGCGTCGGCGGGATCGGCCGGGGGCATGGCGGTCGTGCCGACGCGTGGGGCCGCCGGCTGGTCCGCGACGG
This sequence comes from Bifidobacterium sp. LH_419, assembly GCF_056356955.1. NCBI lineage: Bacteria > Bacillati > Actinomycetota > Actinomycetes > Bifidobacteriales > Bifidobacteriaceae > Bifidobacterium > Bifidobacterium sp. LH_419. Next base: position 350,148 of record NZ_JBKEVG010000001.1, on the reverse strand, counting down.
TCGCGGCCGCGCCGTCCGTGCCGGCGAGCGGCGTGACGGCACGCGGCACCGGCGTCGTGCCCTGCGCGTCGTCTGCCACCGGCTGCAGCGCGACGGTCTCGGCGTTCGCCGTCGCCTGCGCGTCGGCGGCCGTGGTGCGCGGCGCGGCGGGCTTGTCCTCGAAATCGAACAGGCTGAGCGCCTGCGTCTCCTTCGGTTCGGCCACGGGGGCGAGCACCTGCGTCGCTGCCGGCTCCATGGTGGTCGCGGGCGGCAGCGTCACGGTGGCCTCCGCCGCCGGTTGCAGGGTCTGCGGCAGGGCACGCGTCGGCTGCGGTTCCGTCTCGCCGTGCGCGTCGTCGTGCGTCGTCTCGTCCGTCACGTCATGTTCGGGCGGCATCGGCGGCATCGGCGGTTGCGGCGACGGCGCGACCGGGGGAGCGGGCGGCAGTCCCGCGCCGGCGAGCCGCGCGCCGACCGCGGCGGCGCCGGCGGCCGCGCGACCCGCGACGGGAACCGTCGCCTCACTGGACGTCGCGTCGCCGGCCGGTTCCGCGTCGGGGCGACGGTACTGCCATGCCTCCACCGTGAGACCGCGCATCACGTCGCGCAGTTCCGCCGCCGCGGCCGTCGCGTCGGCGGGACGCGCGTCGATCGAGCGCGCGGTCAGATGCGCGACGAACCGCGCCACGGACGGATCGATGCCCGGGCACGGCACGGTGAGGGACGGCACGTCCTCGTGGACGTGCTTGAAGACGAGGGTGACGGGATTGTCGGAGATGAACGGCACCTGGCCGACGAGCATCTCCCACGCCATGATGCCCACCGCGTACAGGTCCCCCTGCGGCGTCGCCTCGTTGCGTTCGATCGTCTCCGGCGGCAGGTAGGCGGCGGTGCCGAGCAGCATGCCGGTGGAGGAGAGTGTCGCCTGCGAGGTGGCCTTCGCCAGACCGAAGTCGGTGATCTGCACGCGGCCGCGGTCGTTGAGCATGATGTTCTCCGGCTTGATGTCGCGGTGCACCACGTTCACCTGATGCGCGCTCGACAGGCCGTCGAGCGTCTCGGCGACGATGCGCAGCGTCTGGCGCACGCTGAACACGCCCTGGCCGTTCATCTCATGGCGCAGGTTCACGCCGTGCACGTACTCCATGACCAGATAGGCGCGCCCATCGGATTCGCCGGCGTCATACACCTGCACGACGTGCGGGTTGGCGATGCGCGCGGCGGATCTCGCCTCGCGGCGGAAGCGTTCGAGGAACTGGTCGCGGTGCGGTCCCTGCGCGAGCTGCGTGTGCATCATCTTGATGGCCACCGTGCGTCCGAGCCGTTCGTCCTGCGCCTCGTACACCGTCGCCATGCCGCCCTGCGCGATCTGGCGCACGACGCGGTAGCGGCCTTCGATCACCTGGCCTACGGGGGTGTTTGCGGCTTCACTCATAGGATTGCGTCCGTGTCCTTACGTCACTCACGAAAAATCACCGGGATGCGCCCGTGGACGACATGTCGCCGCGGCCCATCCCCTGCCGTCCCACTCTAGCGTTCGGCCACGTCCGGCACGAAACGCGCGCACGCGTCCACGAGGCGCCTGCGGGAGTCCCCGTCGAGCCCAAGCGCGTCGATCGCGGCGAGCGAACGCTCCCACAGGCGCGTGATGCGTTCGCGTGAACGCATCACGGCGCCGGTCGAGGAGAACAGTCCGATGGCGCGGCGCACGTCCGCCTCGTCGCGTTCCGGCGCGCGGAACATCGCGGCGAGCTCGTCGTGCTCCGCGTCCGAGCCGGCCTCGAGCGCGTCGGCGAGGAGCACTGTGCGCTTGCCCTCGCGGATGTCGCCGCCCACCGGCTTGCCGCTCGTCCGGCTCGACCCGACCACGTCGATCAGATCGTCCTCCAATTGGAAGGCGAGTCCCAGCGGCACGCCCACGGAAAGCGCCCGGGCGCGCGCCTCGCCGCGTTCCGCGCCGGCCGCGAGCAGGGCGAGTTCGAGCGGCGCGATCGTCGTGTAGCTCGCCGTCTTCCATCGGAACACGCCGAGCGACGCCTCGGCCAGGGCGCGCGGGTCGTCCAGCGACGCCTGTTCGACCGCCAGGTCGAGGATCTGGCCGATCTCCACCTCGCGCTGCATGGTGAGGAACGCGGCGACCAGCGCGGACGGGTCGGCGAGCCGCCCGGCCGCGCTGTTGGCGATGTCGACGCATGCGGTGGCCAGGAGGTCGCCGAGCATGAGCCCCAGGCCGCGGCCGATCGCCGCGTCCCCCGTCCGGTCCTCCAGCGCCCGGTGCGCGCTCGGCTTGCCGCGGCGCAGGTCGGAGTCGTCGATGATGTCGTCGTGCACGAGCGCGGCCGTCTGGAACACCTCGATCGCGCACGCCATGTCCACCATCGCGTCGCGTGCCGCCGGGTCGCCGCCGAACGCGTCGTACGCGGCGAGGGCGAGCAGCGCGCGCAGGCGCTTGCCGCCTTCGCTGGACGTCACGCCCTGGCCCACGACCGCGTCCATCATCGACCGGCAGGCGGCGGGGATGGGGGAGTCCGCGCCGGCGGCGTCCTCGGCGGGCACGCCGGCCCGTTCGGCCACCAGGGCGGCGATGCGCGGTTCGATCAGGGACCTGTCAAGAGCTCTCAAATCCATGCCTCTAAGTTATCCACAATGACCGCCGAAAACAACCGGATGCGGAATCGGCTCCGGCAAAGGCCCGACGGGGTGTTATCCACATTGCCCGCGGGGCGTGCGCCGGCCACGCCCTGGCAGTCATACTGGCATCACGGCCGCGGGACCCCGCGGCCGCCGACCAATCGAACATCAAGGAGGATGCCATGACACGACACCGACGCAGAAGGAAGGACGCCTCGCCGGGCGCGGAAGGACGGGCCCATCGCCCCGTGCACGCCGACAGCCCCGACGAGTGCCGGGAGTTCCTCGATGGGCTCGACGAGCTCGACGGGGACGTGATCGACGGTCTCGTCGGCCAGCTGCGCGAGGAGCGGCGCGAGCGCGGCCCCGAGGCCGGCAACAACGAATGGATGGACGGGCCGCTCGACGAGTGGCTCGACAACATCGACCACGGCCGCGTCGACCTCGACGAGGAGACCATGGCCGCGATCGCCGTCGGCATGCACGAGGTGCTGGCGATGCGCGACGCGCTGATCCTGTCGCTGATCGTCGACCGCGCCGCCTGCGACAGGGACACGCTGATGGCCATACTGTCGCGGCCGCGCACGCCTCCCGTCTCCGCCCTGGTGCGCGATCTGATGACCGCGGCGTTCGAGGGCGACGACGGGCCGGACATGGACCGCTGCCGGGCGGGGGTGACGATGTTCTCCGCTATGGCCTGCCTGATGCCGCTGTCGATGACGGCGCAGCCGTTCGCCGCCATCGCCTACGTGCTGTGGTGGCTGGGCGACTGCCGCGCGCCAGTCTACGCGCTGCGCTCGCTCGCGGCCGACGAGGGGTGCACGCTGGCGGCGATCGTGCTGGGCGCGGCCGAACGCGGGCTCGGTCCGGCGTGCAGCTGCGTGTGAGCATGCGGCCCGTCCCCGCGGCGCGCGGATTCCTTCGCGACGGGAATAATCGTCCCTATGGGGTGGTTTACTCACATAGTTGACGATTTGCCCTTGCCAGAAGTGTGCCCATGTGGTATATGAGGCGGGGCGAGGAACCGCGAGGAGGATAAGTTTGGCTACCAAGAGCACGACGGCCGGCGACAAGACCGAGGACACCAAGGACACGAAGCCCGCCGCCGCCAAGAAAGCCAGCACCGCGCGCAGGACGGCCGCGAAGAAGACGGCCGCGAAGACCACGGCACGCAAGCCCGCCGCGAAGCGTCCGCGCAGGAAGAAGGACGAGCCGGCGAAGCCGGTCGAGGCGGACGAGGTCGACGAGCTGGACGACGAGAAGGACGATCTCGACGTCGACGACCTCGACGATCTCGACGAGGACCTGGACGGCGACGACGTCGACGACGAGTCGGACGACGCGGAGGACGAGGACTCCGACGACGACCTCGACGATGACGACGACTCCGAGGACGACGACGAGGACGACAAGCCCGCCGAGGTGGAGGAGCCCAAGCAGAAGGGCGCCTTCGTCGTGCGCGACGATGACGACGACTACGAGCCGCGTCCGCGCCGCCGCGGCGGCAAGATCGGCAACCCGAAGCGCCGCGTGATCACCGCCGGCGCCACCGCCGACCCGGTCAAGGACTACCTCAAGCAGATCGGCCGCGTCAACCTGCTGAACGCCGAGCAGGAGGTCGACCTGTCCGAGCGCATCGAGGCCGGCCTGTACGCCCAGCACCTGCTGGACACCGAGGGCGACACGATGGACTTCAAGCGCAAGCGCGAGCTCAAGTGGGCGGCGAACGACGGCAAGAAGGCCAAGGACCACCTGCTCGAGGCCAACCTGCGACTCGTCGTCTCCCTCGCCAAGCGCTACACCGGCCGCGGCATGCTCTTCCTCGACCTCATCCAGGAGGGCAACCTGGGCCTGATCCGCGCCGTCGAGAAGTTCGACTGGAAGAAGGGCTTCAAGTTCTCCACGTACGCGACCTGGTGGATCCGCCAGGCCATCACCCGCGCCATGGCCGACCAGGCGCGCACCATCCGCGTGCCCGTGCACATGGTGGAGGTCATCAACAAGCTCTCCCGCGTGCAGCGCCAGATGCTGCAGGATCTCGGCCGCGAGCCCACGCCGGACGAGCTGGCGCGCGAGCTCGACATGCCGGTCGAGAAGGTGCAGGAGGTGCAGAAGTACGGCCGCGAGCCGATCTCGCTGCACACCCCGCTCGGCGAGGACGGCGACTCCGAGTTCGGCGACCTCATCGAGGACACCGACGCCATCGCCCCGTCCGACGCGGTCGCGTTCTCGCTGCTCCAGGAGCAGTTCAAGAGCGTGCTTGAGACCCTTTCGCCGCGCGAGTCCGGCGTCATCAAGATGCGCTACGGCCTCGAGGACGGCCAGCCGAAGACCCTCGACGACATCGGCCGCGTGTACGGCGTGACCCGCGAACGCATCCGCCAGATCGAGTCGAAGACCATGTCGAAGCTGCGCCACCCGTCCCGTTCGCAGACGCTGCGCGACTTCCTGGATCAGTGATCGGCGGCCGCCGACCAACCATCGTTCAACACTAGGGGATTATGGCGAAAGAGGAATACGGCGCCAAGGACCTGGCCGTCCTTGAGGGCCTGGATGCGGTGCGCAAGCGTCCGGGCATGTACATCGGCACCACCGACTCGCAGGGCCTCATGCACTGCCTGTGGGAGATCATCGACAATTCCGTCGACGAGGCGTTGGCCGGGTTCTGCACGAACATCGTCGTGACGCTGCACACCGACGGGTCGATCGAGGTGGCGGACGACGGCCGCGGCATCCCGGTCGACAAGGAGCCGAAGACCAAGCTCACCGGCGTGGAGGTCGTGCTCACCAAGCTGCACGCCGGCGCGAAGTTCGGCAACTCCTCGTACAACGCGGTCGGCGGCCTGCACGGCGTCGGCTCGTCGGTCGTCAACGCGTTGAGCTCCCGTCTCGACGTGTGGGTGGACCGCGACGGGCTCACGCACCACATGTCGTTCCACCAGGGCCATCCGGGCGTGTACGCGGACGCCGACCCGGCGAATCCCTCGCCGGACTCGCCGTTCAAGCGCACGCGCAAGAACCGGCCCACCGAGCTCGAGATCGTCGGCAAGGTGCCCGCCAAGCGCACCGGCACGCGCATCCGCTACTGGGCGGACAAGGAGATCTTCAACAGCACCGCCGAGTTCTCCTACGAGCAGCTCATCGACCGCGTGCGCCAGACCAGCTTCCTCGTGCCGGGCCTCAAGATCACCGTCATCGACGAGAACGTGCCCGAAACGGGCGACGCGTCGCTCGACGAGATGCGCGAGGTCGACGTGGCCGCGCCAGCCGAGGTCGACGCCGCGGCCGAAACCGGATCCGAGGCGGAGGCCGATGCCGCCGCATCCGTCGCCGTCACGTCGGGGGATTCCGCCCCGTCCGATGCGGTCGCCGTGGCGCAGGCCGACGCCGCCGCGCACACGCACGCCCGCGTCGAGGAGTTCCTCCACACCGGCGGCGTCAGGGACTTCGTCGACTTCCTCTCCCACGGCGAGCCCATCTCCGACATCTGGCGCATCCAGGGCGAAGGCACCTATGAGGAGGAGACGCAGGCCGTCGGCGAGAACGGCGAACTGCACGCCCAGAACGTGACGCGCACCTGCGGCGTCGACATCGCCCTCAGGTGGGTGAACGGCTACGACACGGTGATGCGCAGCTTCGTCAACATCATCGAGACGCCGGGCGGCGGCATGCACGTCGACGGACTGATGAACTCGATCACCCGGCAGGTGCGCAAGGCCGTCGAGGCGAACGCGCGCAAGCTCAAGGTGAACCTCAAGGACCAGCACATGCGCGTCGAACGCGACGACATCATGGCCGGACTCGTGGCCGTCGTCACCGTGCGCATCGCCGAACCCCAGTTCCAGGGCCAGACCAAGGACGTGCTCGGCACCGCGCAGGTCAAGCCAATCGTCACCCGCATGACCGACAAGCAGTTCGGCGAGATGATCATCGGCGCCAAGCGTGGCTACAAGGAGCAGTCGGCGCGCGTGCTCGAGAAGATCGTCGGCGAGATGCACGCCCGCGTCCAGTCGCGCAAGGCCAAGGAGGTCACGCGCCGCAAGAACGCGCTCGAATCCGCGTCGATGCCGTCGAAGCTGTCCGACTGCCAGCCGGGCAACGACGACGTGGCCGAACTGTTCATCGTCGAGGGCGACTCCGCGCTCGGCACCGCGAAGGCGGCCCGCAACTCCGGGTTCCAGGCGCTCCTGCCGATCCGAGGCAAGATCCTCAACGTGCAGAAGGCGTCGATCACGCAGATGCTGTCGAACAAGGAGTGCGCGGCCATCATCCAGGTGGTGGGCGCCGGAAGCGGCCAGAGCTTCGACATCGAACAGGCGCGCTACAACAAGGTCATCATGATGACCGATGCCGACGTGGACGGCGCGCACATCCGCATCCTGCTGCTCACCCTGTTCTACCGCTACATGCGCCCGCTCATCGAGCACGGCCACGTGTACGCGGCCGTGCCGCCGCTGCACCGCATCGCGCTCGCCGGTTCGCACAAGGGCGAGTACATCTACACGTATTCGGACGACGAGCTCGCCGGCAAGCTCGCCGACCTGGACCGCCGCCACATCTCCTACAACCCGGACATCCAACGCTACAAGGGTCTGGGCGAGATGGACGCCGACCAGCTGGCCGACACGACGATGGATCCGCGCACGCGCATGCTGCGCCGCATCCGCATGGAGGACGCCGCGCAGGCGGCCGAGATCTTCAGCCTGCTCATGGGCGACGACGTGCCGCCGCGCAAGGCGTTCATCGTCGAGAACGCGGACGACTTCGACCGTTCCAAGATCGACACCTGACGGTTCTCCCCATCGTGGGGATGCGGGAGGCGCGGGACGCCCGGTCGCGTGATGTCGCGGCCGGGCGTCTCCGCATATGTGTGTGGTTTGTGCGCAACCGCTACTATGCTTGTCCGATGTGAATACCGAGATGAGCGCAGAAGAAAGCGACGGCATGGACGCGGAACCGACGGAGGGGTTCGTGTCCGAACCTCCGGCGGACACCGAACGCATCCCCGTGATCCATCCCGACGCGGCGGCGATGCCCGCGGCGATTCCCCCCGTCACGCCGATGAGCGAACGGTCGAAGATCCAGTCGCAGGAGCGGCTCGCCTCCCTCGTGCACACCGTGGAGCAGGAGACGGCGGCCGCCGGTCTGCCATCGCCGCTCACCCAATCCCAGTCGCAGCCGCTCGTCGTGCAGGCCCCCACCCAGACCCAGCCGGTCGTGAAGGTGCCGTCGGTCGCGCGGCAGACGACGCCGCCGGTCGTCGCCAGGACGGCGGCCGCCAAACCGTCGCTGGCGAAGGCCGTGGTGGAGTCCGTCACCCAATCCATGCCGGCCGTCGTCACCAACGGCACCGGCTCCGGCCTGAAGCCGGTGATGATGACCGGCGTCATCCCCGCCGTCATCCTCGAGGGCGGCGCGCGCCCGGTCATGCCGCAGGAGGTGCGCGACCGGCTGATCAGCCTCGAACGCGCCGAGGGGTCGGTCGCCGTCGTCGGCTCGATGAACGCCGACTACACGGTGACCACTCGACGGCTGCCCGAACCGGGCGAGACCGTCAGGGGAGGGGCGTTGAAGATCCTGCCCGGCGGCAAGGGCGCGAACCAGGCGTCCGCCGCCGCGCGTCTCGGCGCCAACGTGTGCATGTACGGCGCGGTCGGCGACGACGTGAACGCCGACTTCCTGCTCGGCGAACTCGACGCGGCCGGCGTCGACACGAGCGAGATCCTGCGCGCCGAAGGCGCCAGCGGCACCACGGTCATCACCGTGGACGCCGACGGCGAGAACACGATCGTCTACTCGCCGGGCGCGAACGGCAAGGTGAGCGCCGGCTACGTGCAGTCGCACCGCGAGGCGCTCGCCGCCGCGAGCGTGCTCGGCCTGTGCCTGGAAAGCCCGATGACCACCGTGATCGCCGCCGCCGAGGCCGCGCACGCGGACGGCGTCACCGTGCTGCTCAACGAATCCCCGTTCCTGCCCGAACTGCCGCACGAGCTCGTCACGTCCACCGACATCCTGCTCGTCAACGAGCATGAGGCCGCCCAGCTGCTCGAACTGGACGAGCCGGACGGCGGCGACTGGTCGGGCTGCGACTGGGACGACGTGGTTTCGCGCATCGCCGACTACGGGTTCGAGCGCGCGATCGTCACGCTCGGCGACCAGGGTTCCATCGTCATCGAGAACTACCGCTGGTACCGCGTCGACGTGGCGAAGGTGCCCGCCAAGGACACGACCGGCTGCGGCGACGCGTTCATGGGCACCGTGCTCTCCGGTCTCGCCGCCGGCTACACGCTGCTCGAATCCGCGCAGATGGCCTCCTACGTGGCCGGCTACGCTGCCACGCGCCTCGGCGCGCAGGCGTCGTTCGGCTCGGCCGCCGACGTGCTCGCCTACTTCTCCGCGTGATGGCCGCGGCGCGGTCGCCGTCTTCCGCCGCATACGGCCCCGGGACGCCTTCGGCGTGTCCCGGGGCCGTCCTGTCATGCGCCGCCCGCTAGTATGTACGAACGTACATAACGATTGACCGTCACAGTGGAGGGAAACCATGGCAAGCCTGCTGCTCGCCGTCATCTACGTCGCCTTCATATCGCTCGGCCTGCCCGATGCCCTGCTCGGCGCCGCATGGCCGACGATGAGCCAGGACCTCGGCGCCCCCGTCTCATGGGCGGGTGGCATCTCGATGACCATCTCCGCGGCGACTATCTGCTCCGCGCTCCTGTCCGACCGTCTCACCCTGCGGTTCGGCACGGGCCGCGTCACCGCCGCATCCGTCGCCATCACCGCCGCCGCCCTGATCGGCTTCTCCGTCGCCCCCAACTACTGGGTGCTGGTGCTCATCGCCATCCCCTACGGGCTGGGTGCCGGCGGCGTCGACGCCGCGCTCAACAACTATGTGGCCATCCACTACGAGAGCCGCCATATGAGCTGGCTGCACTGCATGTGGGGCGTCGGCGCGCTCATCGGCCCCTACGTGATGGGCCATGCGCTCGCCGGAGGGCAGGGTTGGCCATGGGGCTACCGGTACATCGGGTTCCTGCAGATCGGCCTGACCGCGATCCTCATCCTCAGCCTGCCGTTGTGGAAGTCGCGCAAGGCGGCCGCGGCTCCGGCTCCCTCCGGGCCCGACGCCGATTCCGATTCCGACGCCGGTTCCGGTGACGGCGCGCAGGGCGCCCCGTCCGTGGAGCCCCGCAAGCCGCTCGGCCTCAAAGGCGTGCTCGCCATCCGCGGCGCGCGCGAGATCCTCATCATGTTCCTGTGCTATTGCGCCATCGAGCAGACCGCCATGCTGTGGGGCTCCAGCTACATGGTGCTCGGCCAGGGCATCGACAAGACCACCGCCGCCCGCTGGGCCAGCCTGTTCTGCATCGGCATCACCGTGGGCCGCGGCCTGAGCGGCTTCATCACGATGAAGCTGTCCGACCCGGCGATGATCCGCCTCGGACAGGCGCTCATCGCGCTCGGCGCCGTCACCATGCTCATCCCGCTGCCGGACCACATCGGCGTGCTTGCCGGCCTCATGATCGTCGGCCTCGGCTGCGCGCCCGTCTACCCGTGCGTCATCCACTCCACGCCCGGATACTTCGGCGAGGAGAACTCGCAGGCCATCATCGGCGTGCAGATGGCGTTCGCCTACGTCGGCTCCATGCTCATGCCGCCGCTGTTCGGACTCATCGCCCAGTACGTGAGCATCGGCCTGTTCCCGTTCTATCTGTTCGCGTTCCTCCTGCTCATGGTCGCCATGCACGAGATCCTGCGTCGCAAGCGCGCATGACGGTCACATCGCCGCCATCGCGCCCGCCGCGTCGAACCCGTGGGCCGCGTTGTACGCGTCGACCAACGCCATCGGATCGCACCATCCGAGCGCGACGTACCAGACGACGAACAGGACGAAGCACGTCGCGACCAACGGCAGCCGGTCCACGCGCATGCGCACCGTCGCCGTCTTCACGAGACACAGCACAAGCACCACGGCCAGCAGGCCGATGAACGTCAACGACGCGAACCTCAGCCACGTGAGCCCGTACGCGCCCACATACAGGCCGAGCCGCATGCCCGCCGAGACCAGCATCACGCCCGTCGCCGCGACGAGCGCGACGAGCATCGCCGTCACCGTGCGCGTGCGCGGCGCGTAGGAAAGCACGACGCCGAACACGCCCAGATCAATCGCGGCGACCAGCAACAGCTGGAAGAACCCTCCACGCGCATACTCGGCGTACGTCATGCCGTCCGGCAGGCCCGCGCCGGCGAACAGGAACGCGAACTGCACCGCGCAGAACACGGCGTACAGGGCGAGCACCGCGCCCAGCACGATCGCCGTCACCATCGGATCCAACGACAACGAGATCCGCCTGCCGTACAGTCCGGCGACCGCGCCATCGCGCATGTCCTGGTTCGCGAGCAGCGAGAACATGAACGGGAGCGCGGTCAGCACGAACCCCGCATGCCAGGCGAACGCCATCACGTCGACGTCCGCGGCGAGGCGGGAGAGGGCGTAGGCGAAGACCATGTCGGCGCTCGCCAGCAGCGTGCCCAGGACGACGAGCATCGGCACGGCGATGGCCATCGCCAGTCCGACGCGTCGCATCGTCGGACGACGGTCGCCGTTCGGGACGGTGTGGGTGGTGGTGCGGGCGATTCCGGCGACGGCCCTGCCGAACGCTCCCAATCCGGAGAACGGCTGCACCGCCCAGCCGGTCAGCCAGCGCAGCGCGACGCCGGCGGGACGCCATGCGTCGAACCGGCCGTTCACGAGCTGTAGATGCAGCATGAGCAGCGCGGGCACGGCCAGGAACATCGTGAGCGGATAGGTGACGTCGTACGCCGTGAGCGCGCCGGCCATGTCCGTCGCCGTCCAGGCGGCGCAGGCGACGACGGCCGCGGCGACGAACCACGTCAGCGGGCGGCGGGAGGCCGTCCGCCAGTGCAGCAGGGTCGTCGCCGCCACGCAGACGGCCCAGAAGACGGCGATCGGCATGAACGGGGATGCGTATCGGAACGGCGCCGCGATGACGAGACGGTCGAACGCCACGACGACGAGCAGTGAGACGGCGAGCGTGAGGATGGTCCGCGTCGAGGGTTTCGCGGCGGCGGGTGACGGCCGTGCGGTCGTTGGCCGCGTGGCGGGTGGTTGCGTAACGGGTGGTTGCGTGGTGGTCGATGGTTGCGGATTCATGTCGTGCTCCTTCGATGATGCGGGCGGCGGGCCGTCCGTCGCTTCGTCGTGCTTCGCCCTCACCGTAAGCTATCGAAAAACGATAGATGATTATCAAGATACGATTCTTCACCGAATTTGCATATCGAATTTCGATAGGTTATTATCGTCGTGCGATTGCAATGATGTGCCGTGCCCATATGGATGGGTTCAGGTGCATGCGATAAGGAAGGCGGTGGGCATATGGCTGGCGTCGATCGATCGGACGGGAGTGATGTGCCCGACGTGCGGCTCTGGAAGGAGTATCACCCCACGGCGATCGCCGTGCTCAAGGCGATGATCGTCCTCTTCGAACTGATCTGCCTGTGGGGGCAGTGCGCCGTGGTCGTACTCTCCGGCGACATCGTCGCCGCGTACCCGGAGCTCGCCTCCGCCCGATGGCCGTACGCCATCGCCGGCGTGCTTGGCATCCTGTGCTTCGAGGTCGCGCTGATCCCCCTGTGGCGGCTGCTCACGCTCGCCAGACGGCGCGACGTGTTCTCCGGCAAGGCCGTCACGTGGGCCGACGCCATCATCGCATGCGCCGCCGCCGAAGGCGCGCTCGTCCTGTTCGTGCTGCTCTACGGATTGCTCGCGCACGCCGAATACTACGATCCGGCCCAAGGCGTCGCCACGGACGTCGCGATGGGCGCCGCCGCCATGAGCGCGGTGTGCGTCGTCGCATTGCTGCTCATCGCCGCGTTCGTTCTCCTCATGCTCGTCATGAGGTCCCTGCTCAAAGCCGCCATCGCGCAACGCGACGAACTCGAGGCGGTGATCTGAATGGCGATCCGCGTGAATATCGACGTCATGCTCGCCAAACGCAAGATGAGCGTCGGCGAGCTCGCCGAGCGCATCGGCATCACGCCCGTCAACGTATCCGTGCTCAAGAACGGCCGCGCCAAGGCGATACGCTTCACCACGCTCGACCGGCTCTGCGCGGCCCTCGACTGCCAGCCCGGCGACATCCTCGAATACGTGGAGGACTGACCGGCCAGAGCCATCGGGCCGAGGTCCGGGCGGGCGTGTGTCGCGTGTCCGCGGCCGAGCCGATAATCGAACATATGTGCGAAGGATTGGAATCGTTCTCGGAGCCCACGAGGGTCTGGTTCCAGCGCGCCTTCGGCGAGCCGACCGAAGCCCAGCGCGGGGCATGGCCGGCCATCCGTTCCGGCAGGCACGTGCTCGTCGTCGCCCCTACCGGTTCCGGCAAGACCCTCGCCGCCTTCCTCTCCGCCATCGACCGCCTGATGGGAGCCTCCGAGAAACGTGCCGCCCACGGCGTGCGCATCCTCTACATCTCCCCGCTGAAGGCGCTCGCCGTCGACGTAGCCAGGAACCTCGAAACACCGCTCGACGGCATCGCCCGCGAATGCGAAACACTCGGCCTGCCCGCGCCGCGCATCCGCGTCGCCACGCGCAGCGGCGACACCACGCCCAAGGAACGCCGCGCCATCGCCGCCCACCCGCCGGACATCCTCGTCACCACACCCGAATCGCTCTACCTGCTGCTCACCTCCAAGGCGCGGCGCATCCTCAAGACCGTGGACACGGTCATCGTCGACGAAGTGCACGCGCTCGCCGGCACCAAGCGAGGCGCGCATCTCGCCCTGAGCCTCGAACGGCTCGACGGCCTCGTCGCCGCGGGCGCGCCCGTGCAGCGCATCGGCCTGTCCGCCACCGTGAACCCGCCCGCCGAAGCGGCGCGGTTCCTCGGCGGAAACCGGCCCGTCACGATCGTGAACCCCGGTTCGCGTCCCGACATGGATCTGAAGGTCGTCGAACCATTGACGGACATGCGCGACCTCTCCTCCGCGAACGTGCCGAACCGCGCCGGCGGCGTCGATTCGGCACGCGCCGACGCGCCCCGCATCTCCGGCGTGACGCCCGCCATGCAACGGCTCGCTGAACGCAAAGGCCTCGCCGGCCGCGATTCCTCCACGGCAATCATCGGCGCGGCAGGCGACCGCACAAGCGGGTCGATCTGGCCGGTGGTCGAGGCGAGCGTGCTCGACGAGATCCTCGCCCACCGGACCACGCTCGTGTTCGTCAACTCGCGCGGACTCGCCGAGAAGCTCACCGCGCGGTTGAACGACCTGTACGCCGAACGGCGGGGGAGCGGGGGCTCCGTCACCTCTCCCACGGCGGCAGACATGGGATCGCCCGAAGGGCGCGAACGGTTCGCCGCGCACTACGACGCGGTCGTCGGCGGCACCACGCAGCTCGTCGGCTCGCACAAGCCGGACGACGTAATCGCGATGGCGCACCACGGCTCCGTGTCGAAGGACCGGCGCAAACAGATCGAGGAACGGCTGAAGCGCGGCGAACTCAAATGTGTGGTCGCGACGAGCAGCCTCGAACTCGGCATCGACATGGGGTCGGTCGACCTCGTCATCCAGATCGCGCCGCCCCTGTCCGTCGCATCCGGACTGCAGCGCGTCGGTCGCGCCGACCACCACGTCGGCGGCGTCTCGCACGCCCTGTTCTACCCGCTGACGCGCGAACAGATCATCGGCGTCACCGCCGCCATCGAACGCATGCGCGCCGGCGGCCTCGAACCATTGGCCATACCGCGCAACCCGCTTGATGTCCTCGCCCAGCAGACCGTGGCCGCCGCCGCGATGGACGACCTCGATCCGGACGCCTGGTATGCGGCCGTACGCCGTGCCGCGCCGTTCGCCGAACTCGACCGGAGCATGTTCGACGCGGTCATGGGCATGCTCACCGGTGCCTACGACACCGAGGAGTTCTCCGCGTTCCGCCCGCCGCTCATGTGGAACCACGAGGCGAACCGCATCTCGGCGCGGCCCGGCGCGCAACGGCTCGCCGTCACCTCCGGCGGCACCATCCCGGACCGCGGCCTCTACACGGTCGTCCTGCCCGAAGCGGACGGCAACCAAGGGAGACGGAGGGTCGGCGAACTCGACGAGGAGATGGTGTACGAATCACGTGTCGGCGACGTCATCACGCTCGGCACCTCCACCTGGCAGATCCAGGAGATCACGCGCGATCGGGTCGTCGTCACGCCCGCCTCCGGCCGCACCGCGCGCCTGCCGTTCTGGCACGGCGAGGAATCCGGACGCGACGCCGGCTTCGGTCAAGCCAAAGGCCGCCTCATCCGCGACCTCGCCGCCGGCCTCACCATTTCCCGCTCCCCCCGTGAGGGGGAGCTGTCCGCGAAGCGGACAGCAATGACGACGACCGACCAACATTGCTCCCCCTTCGAGGGGGAGCTGTCCGCAAAGCGGACTGAGAGGGTATCACCGTCGTCCCCATCCTTCGCCCCGTCCGTCCTCGCGCGCCTCGCCGCCGACGGCCTCGACCGCAACGCCGTCGGCAACCTCGCCCGGCTGCTCGCCGAACAGCAGGCGGCCACCGGCGTCATCCCCTCCGACCGCACGATCGTCATCGAACGATGCCCGGACGAGGAAGGCGACCAACGCGTCATCATCCACTCGCCATATGGCAGACGCGTCCACGAACCATGGTCGATGGCCATCACCACGCGTCTGAAGCAACGCTACGGATTCGACGGGCAAGTCTACGCGGCCGACGACGGCATCGTCATCCGCATCCCCGACGGCGTCGGCGACATCCCCGCACGCGACCTGCTCCTGTTCGACCCCGACGAGCTCACGCGCATCGTCGAACGCGAGGTGGGGGAGAGCGTGCTCTACGCGGCACGGTTCCGTGAATGCGCCGCACGCTCCCTCTACCTGCCGCGCACCGAACCCGGCCGGCGCGTGCCGCTGTGGCAGCAGAGGCTCCGCGCCGCCCAACTGCTCGCCGCCGCACGCACGCGACGCAACTTCCCGCTGCTGCTCGAAACCGCGCGCGAATGCCTCCAGGACGTCTACGACCTCAAGGCGCTGCGCGACCTGATGACCGGACTCGACGCCGGAACCATCGTCATGAAGGACACGGCCACCGAAACGCCGTCCCCGTTCGCCGAGAACCTGCTGTTCGGCTTCGTCGGATCCGTCATGTACCAGTACGACGTGCCGCAGGCCGAACGCAGCGTGCGCATGCTGTCCATGGACCCCGATGTGCTCGAACGGCTGCTCGGCAACACCGACATGAGCGCCGTGCTCGACCCGGACGTGATCGCCGACGTCTCGCGGGAACTCGCCGGACGCACGTTCTGGAACGAACTCGCCGCCGACGACGTGATTGGACGCGTCACCCGCTACGCGAAGACCCACGGGCCGTTCACCGCGGACCGGATGATCGCCGACCTCGGCATCGACGCGACCGAAGCCGTGCACGCGCTGGACGAACTCGAACAGCGCGGCGAACTGCTGCACGGGCGGTTCATGGATGATGCTGGGGATGCCGGGGACGCCGACGGTGATGCGGACATGCCGGAGCGTGCGGGAAACAGGCCGACGCAATGGCTGCACCGCGATGTGTTCCGCCGCATCCGCGCACGGTCGCTCGCCAAGGCGCGCGAGGCGATACGGCCCGTGCCGGCTGCGGCGTTCCAGTCGTTCCTGCTGCAACGGCAGGGCGTCGGGCCGGTCGGCGGCGAGACATACGAGGGCGCGGACGGACTGATGCGCGTCATCGAACAACTCGAAGGCGTGGCTCTGCCCGCCGCCGTCTGGGAATCATCGGTGTTCCCGGCGCGCGTCGCCGGATACATGCCGGCCATGCTCGACGAACTGCTCGCCGGCGGCGAAGCGGTATGGGTCGGTTCCAAGACCAGCGGCACGAAACCCACCGATCCCGGCCTCATCGCCTTCCACCCCGCCGACTCCCCCCTGCTGGAACAGGAGTCCGGGGGAGAGACCACCGGAAAGAATCCTTATGCCGCGGCCATCCTCACCGCACTATCCTCCGGCGGCGCCTACCATGCGACCCAGCTCGCCGACGCCGCAAAACGCGTCTGGACCACGATCGCCGAGCCGGACATCGACGCCGCGACTGGCGAGATCCTCCTGCCCGAGTGGGATATGACACGCTTCGAGGAAGTGCTGTGGTCGCTCGTCTGGCAGGGGAAGGTGACCAACAGCTCGTTCGCACCCGTGCGCGCATTGGGCGCGGGCGCGCGCAAGGTGCGCACACCGTCGCGCTCGTCGCGTCGGCGCATCCGCATACGGCCCGCGACGCCGATGACGATGAGCGGACTGTGGTCCGTGGTCGCCGCGGCGGGCGAGGATGACGTGAACGATACGGGAACCGTGGAGCCTTCGCCGACGGCCGGCGACGAGCGGCGCGCGCTCGAACTGGTGGAGATTCTGCTCGACAGGTATGGCGTCATCGCCCAGCCGCTGGTCGACAAGGAGAATCTGCCCGGCGGATTCCCCGCGCTGTATCCGTTGCTCAAACGCATGGAGGAGCACGGGCGTCTCGCACGCGGCATGTTCGTCGAAGGATTCGGTGCCGCCCAATTCGCCGAACGGGAGACGGTCGACGAACTGCGGCGGACCGGAGACGACGGGCGCGGTGGAACTGGTGCGTCGGAGGTGTCGGGTGGACCGGGGGAGCCGGGCGTGGCGTTCGGGCATATGCGCTCGCCGGCGGCGTTGTCCGTGCTTGACCCGGCGAACCTGTACGGCTCGGCATTGCCTTGGCCGTCCGCGCCGGCGGACGCATCCAAGCCGGTGCGGCGCGAAGGCGGCATCGTCGTGCTGGCCGCCGGCGGGCCGGTCGCCTATGCGACACCGAAATCGAAGCATCTGACGGTGTTCGCCGGCGGCGTGCCGGACGCCGGGGCCGACGCGAGGCTGCGTCTCGGTCTGACCGAACTCGCCTACGCGCTGCGCCGCGGCGGCGCGGATGGTGCGGGAGGCGTGGCCGCGCGCACGGTCACGTTCGCCGACGTGAACGGCGTGCCGTTGAACGCACGCAACCAGTACACGCACGTCCTCCACCAGGCCGGTTTCACCCCCGTGCCGCAGGGCATGCGATTGTACTGAACGGGACGGGCGAGCTCAGCCGATTGCGGGACGCACGTCGAGCGTGCAGACGACGCCCGTCTCCCGGCGCACCCATTCGATGGCCTGCAACGCGGCGATATTCCACAGGGCGTGCGGGATGCCGCCCAGATCGGGTTGCTCCGCCCAGAAGGTCACGTCGTCGTCGAACACGGTGACGACCATATCCTCCTCGGCCGGGGTGATCATCCGGTACAGGCGTTTCGCGAGCGTCGCGACGAACTCGTTCGCGGCGGCGAACGTGTCGTTGAGATGCTGGTCGGCGGTCACGGGCGGGCCGACCAGCTCCCACGACTCCACGTCGGAGGCGTCCCAGTGCGCGGACTCGCCGCCAACCTTGCGTTCGATGGTCACGAACAAGCGGGCGAACTCGCCCGAAGTCAATCCCGTGACCCGCCTGCGCGTCGTCAGTTCGATGGGCGTCATCGTCAGTACAGCTCCTCGAAGATCTTGCGCACGCGAGCCGCGTCGAGCGGCACGTAGTTGTTGCGCATGAGGCGGGCCTGCGTGGTCATCACGCGGTCCGTGAACTCGGGCAGGTCCTCGCGGGTCACGCCGTACTCGTGCAGCGCCTTCTTCGGCAGCAGCTGGTCGATGAGCCTCTCCAGCTCGTCGTACACGTCGGCCACGTCGCAGCCGAGCAGTCCGGCGAGCACGCCGTTGAGCTTCGCGATCTCGCCGTCCGGCTTGATCTCCATGTAGTTGCGCAGCACGCCGGTGAACATCGCGTAGTTCGATTCGCCGTGCGGCACATGGTACTTGCCGCCCAGCTGGTAGCTCAGCGCGTGCACGGCCGCGCAGCCGCCCGTGTCGAAGCTGATGCCCGCGTAGTCGGAGGCGATGAGGAAGTCGGTCATCAGCTCGTTGCGCTTCACACGGCGCTTGTCGACGTCGCCCTCCGGGCCGCCGGCCTCGACGATCGCCTGGTAGCCGCCCACGATCATGCGCATCGCTTCATAGCCGAACAGGCGCGTGTACGGGGTCGCGTTCGGGGAGAGCGTGGATTCGACCGAATGCACGAGCGCGTCGAGCGAGCTGGTCATGAACACGTGGTCGGGCAGACCGTACAGGAGTTCGGGGATGAGCACCGCATGGTCGGCGAACATCTCCGGGCCGGCGATGCCCGCCTTGCAGCCGAGACGCGTGCGGTTGATGGCCGCGATCTCCGTGACCTCGCTGCCCGTGCCGCACGTCGTGGGCACGAGCACGAGACCCACCGTGCGCTTGAAGTCGGGCAGATGGTCGATGACCTCGTCGATCGACGCGCCGCCCGCCACGGCCACGATCTTCGACATGTCCATGACGGCGCCGCCGCCGATCGCGACGATGCGGTCATAATCGAACGCCTTCGCGTCCTCGATGATCGCGTCGATCATCACGTCGGTCGGCTCCTGGTTGCCGTACTTGTCGACGAGCAGCACGTGCGCGCCGTTGAGATGGGGCTCGAGGAACGCGTCGTGAATCATGCCGATGGTGACGACCAGGTCGCGCGGGCCGAGCCCGAACTCCTTGGCGAACTCCTCGACCGTGTCGAACTGGTGGATGTCCTTCGGGCCTACGGTGAGCATCTTCATGGATGTGCCTGCCTTTCCTTTGCGTGCCGTATGTGTCCGGTTATGTCCGGTGCGTCGTGGTCTGCGCGAACCGCCCCGCTGGCGCGTGATGGTAATGCCGTGACGTATCGGCCATGTTGCGGTGGGCGTCGTGCCGGGGGCGGATTGCGGTTCCGGCACGACGCCCCGCGGTTCTAGTCGACGCCGGTGCCGGTGCTAGTTGCCGGCGTCGGCGTCGCCATAGGCGGTATAGGCGTCGACGCTCGGATCGTAGGCGTCGGTCGTCGGCCCGGTCGCGCCGATGAGCCACGGTTCCGCGAAATCCAGCATGGTGAGATCCAACATGGTCGGCTCCTTTCCGAAGGTGGTTGCCTTGGTGGGGCCCAGTATGCCGGCGGGGGATTGGCGCATGCTCCGAGGAAGATGAAGGACTCCCGGCAATCCTGTGAAGGAACGGCGCTCGCGGATCCGTCGTCCGGTTCCGAAGCAAGCTATCCCGGTTCTCTCCGTGGTTTTCTGAGCTGCTGTCCCATTATCGCGATGTGCCGTGGCGGGCAGCGCGCTACGGGGACCCGCCGCGGGGATACACGAATGCGTATGATTCGGCAGGCTATGTGCATGGTTCAGAGGGCAATATGCATGGTCGAAGCGTGGAAGTGCATGGTTTCGGAGGCAACCTGTAGTTGGAAACGACCAACCTGCATGGTGTCCCTTTGAAAGCGATTTGCAGGGCGAATCCTTGGTTTTGCGAAAACCTTGGAATTCCGCCGAACTAATATCGCGGCAATGTCATGGATATCGCGTTCTTCACGGCATGGCCGTGCACGTTCGGCCTCTGATTGTGCACGTTGCCGCCGGAACCATACACGTTGCCGGTTGAGCCATGCACGTTGCCATCCGAACCATGCACATTCGCCTTGAGACTCCGGAACGGTCGTCTGGGCCGCCTATTTGTGTGCGTCCAGTCATGGTCGGAAGACCTGCGGCGGCGTCAGCGGAAGCTGATGCCGCCCTTGTGTCCGGTCGCCTTGAACGGCATCGCGCGCCTGCCGGATTTCGCCACACCGCGGGCGTTCGCATTGACGGAGGACTGCCGGGCTTTGCCGTCGGCGTGCTTCGGCTCGTTCCAGGACCGTCCGTCATGCCGCGGCGGCTTCGGCCATCCGGATGTGTTGTTAGGGATGCTCATGTTTGCCAGTGTAATGGTACGGTGCCGGTATTTCGGGAACGGGGTTTATTCTCGTCTCAGGGATTGTTCGTGACCGTGGAATCCGCTGACGACGTGAGCTGAATGCTCACAAGAACAAGGAGATAGCCATGACAGCGATGTTGCGGGATGCCGTGTACGGGCAGGCAGTGGGGGACGCGCTCGGCGTGCCCTACGAGTTCAGGAGGCGCGGCAGCTTCCACGCGGAAGATATGACCGGTCACGGCACGCACGATCAGCCGGCCGGCACATGGAGCGACGACACGAGCATGGCGCTCGCTGTCTGCGATTCGATCCGTGCGGACGACGGGCGCATCGACGTGGGCGACATGCGCGCTTGGTTCGAGGACTGGTATCGGCATGACGCGTACACGGTCGACGGCCTGTTCGACATCGGCAACACCACGGTCGAGGCGCTGGTGACGGGCCGCGGCTGCGACGGCGAGTGGGACAACGGCAACGGTTCGCTGATGCGCACGATTCCGCTCGTGTTCACCGACGCGACCGACGATGAGATCCGTGCGGTAAGCGCGATCACGCACGCCCATCCGACGAGCATGGACGCCTGCGTGCGTTTGGTCGCGTTCGCGCGGTTGCTGATCGCCGGCCGTAAGCCGGTCCAGGCGTTGGCGGAGGTGCAGCCGGTGCGCGCCGACGTGGCGTCGCTGCCGGAGACGGAGATCCGTTCCGGCGGGTACGTGCTGGATACGCTGCTCGCCGCGATCTGGTGCCTGCTCACCACGGACTCGTATGCGGCATGCGTGCTGAAGGCCGTGAACCTCGGTTCGGATACCGACACCACGGCCGCCGTGGCCGGAGGTCTTGCCGGCATCGTCTACGGCGTGGACGGAATCCCCGCCGACTGGATGGCGGCATTGCGCGGCAAGCAGGTCATCGAACGGTGCCTGTTCTGATCGGTGGGTGGGAGGATCGTCGCTGCGAGATGGCGTAGCCTTCGGATTCAAGCAGTTTCGTGAGCGCAAGGGCGTATTCCGCTCGTGCGATTCTGCGAGACCTGTCGTCGACGGAGGACGTCGGCCATGTCAGCAGGTCGAACCGTGCGGCCTGCGTGGAACCGGATGGTGGGTGCGACAGGTCGATGGTGATGTAACGTCCATCCTCCGTCGGAGTGATGGCGGCTTTCCTTTTCGACGAGCGGTGCCGGGGAGCATCGTCGACAGGCGCCGTCGAGGGCGACGGCGCCTTGCCGGCGAGGTAAGCCATGCCCGACATCGGGAGCACGTCGGTAGGGTTGAGGTTCGTCGGATCGGCCGATCCCAGTACGATGGAGCACTGCGCGCCGAGCGGAACCGTATGCCGCGCCGTGCAACGGTACAGTCCGTCGCCGGTTTCGACGAGGTCGCTCACGTCGGTCAACGTCCGCACCATATCCGACAGATTCCTCCGCATACCGGCACCGTGGTCGTACCAATCGAGTACGCCCGGGTACAGGCCCGCCAGATTACGCAGCCATGCCTCGCTTTTGCGTGCGATGGTCGGCCTACTGATTCCGTAGGAGCCGCCGAAACCGTCGTCAAGGCAGAACGCCTGCATCCAGAACCGGAGCGCGGAATACGAGACTCGGCAGACGAATCGCGTATCATCCTCGCCGTGCATGCGGGGGATCCCGAGATCGCCTGCCATGGTTCTCAACAGATCACCGGCCATTGCGGCCCCGTTCGATGCGTGCCAGCAATTCTTTGACGAATGGGGGTTCCTTGCCGTCGATGCGGATGGCTCGTGCCTGCTCCATACCGAAGGCGGCATAGGTCTGCAGGGCGAGATGGGCGGACGTCCACCGTCGACCATCTCCGGGAATCGGGAACCGGGCGGAGATGGCTGCCGGAAGCATCAACGAGGACAACGGCAGCGACGTGTGCTCCCGCATGGCGGTGGCGGTGTCGAACGCCATCTGCCATTTGGTTTCAGAACGATGGAAAGCGCTCGCGAACCGCTGCATGGTCGTCGGTGTGGCCGGCAGCTTGACATACCGTTCGGTCGGCAGATAGAACACGTGATCCCAGACTTCGGCGGCGACGAGCCGCAGATTGCCGTATGCGCCGATCGGCAGGATGATCGTCGATTCGGAATGGAGCCGTGACAGTGCGAATAGCAGACTCTCGTTCACCGTGTCGAAGACGTTGTCCAAGACCAGCACGCCGTCGCCCGTATCCGACAGCAGACGATCCAACGCTCGGGCGTCGTTCCAATCAGCCGGAACCGTCGCATGACGGGCCGGTTCGCCACGCATCGCATAGGACAGGGCGTTGGCCAGATCCGCCGCGAACGTGGAATCCACGGCCAGAAGCCGTGCCGGCGACAGCATGATCCCGCAGGCGCTCGCCAACTCGTTCGGAGACTCCCTGGGCTTGCTTGTGTCAACGATGCCGGAGGCACGCAGATTGTTCGACAACACGCGTGTGAATCGTTCCTCACTATACTGCGCCGGAATCTTCGGGTAGGTGATTGCCGACAGGAGATAAGTTTCATTGTTGACGGTGCTGGAGGCATTGGCGCCCGCGGCTGGAGTGCTGGCGGAATGCTCCGACGTGACTGATCCCAACACGGCCTTCAGACCGAGCCGCAGCGCGACATCCTCATCCAGACGATCTAACACGGTCTTCCGCTGCTGTTCAAGTTCGGCCAGCTTGGATTCTTGTTGTTCGTGGATACCGGTAAGCGCTGCACGAGCATTCTCCAGCTCCCGATTTGCTTCATCGACTTCAGCCTGCAATGGCGATATGAGATTGCCAAGCCGCTCATAAGACTCGGAACGGGAGCGAATGCTTTCTTCCAATTGTGTGAGCTCACCCTGCTTGAGTTGGATTCGCTGTTCGAGCGCCTTCTGCTTCATGGCGATTTCACCGTTAAGAGCTGCGATTCGTTTGTTTCGTTCTTCTTCCCACTCGGATAGGACCTCTTGGCGACATGCCGCTATGCAAGCGCGTTTGAAGGCGCCATCGCTGGCGAGAGTGTCTTTCACGAGATGGGCCATCTGATTGTCGTCATATATGAAGCGAGCGATGGTTGTTCGTAAACGTTGTATATCCACGGGCGACAACAGGGAATCGAATTCGTTGAGACGTTCAGGCGCCTGAAATGCTTCTTTGATGGTTTCGACCAGTCGCTGCTCGTCGGTTCCAGGAGCAAAAGCTCGGACATTGTCCACATACCATCGCATGTAATGCAAGGCATACCTTGATAGCGGTTGGACAAGTACTTTGTTCTTTACGCGTGGCAGAGAGATATTGGTGTATATGGCGCGCCTATATCCGATGTCCGACGGATTCTCTGGAAGATGGGTGACGTCATTGATGCTCAGTCTGTATCGGTTGGCACCCAGAGCGGCGGTGAATTTCAACCGGATACGGTTGCCGGAATAATCCAAATCATCTCTGTTCAACAGGACGGTGTCGAGCTTGCCATTCTGCTCTGCATAGATGACAAGGACATGTCTCGTGGGTTTTCCTGAATAGTCCCACCCATGCTGGAGATTATCGCGGAGTTCTTGCAAACTATTAGCCGGACTGTTGATTACCTCATAGAATTCTGGAACGGAATCGTATGGGTGCGTGTACGGATTCCGTATTAATGGGAGCTCAGGCTTATCCGCATTCGGTTTCCAGTGAACGAAGAGAAAATCTTCTTCCTTGTCATAAAGGGTGTCAAGGGTATCCTTGTGATACAACGTTTTGGGGTCGTTTGGATCTGTTTGCTTTGCCCGCTTGGCATTGCGGTCATCACGATATGTCCAAGTGAACGATTCATCGCCATTGAGATTCTTCCGATAATCAAGAAGCCGGGTCAGGGTGATGATATGACCGCTCTTGTCACGTTTTGCCATGCAGACGGAGGCATGGGTGAATTCGGAATCGTTGATCCAGGGCATGATTACATCCTTTCCCTGAGTTGTGCGATGGCGGTGCTTTGCGAGTGCGGTTGCGCGAGCTGTGGGATGCCTAGCCGTCGGCGAGCTATTCGGGCGCCGCCGCTCAGAGGCAGGGGAGAGGTGCCGGTGGCGTCGCCGGGAACGTCATTCCTCGATGGGGTCGTGCCGGGCGTGTCGGGAGCGCCGATTGTGTCCGACGCGCCCGTATCCGCAGCGGAATCATCCGACGTTTCTTCGATACCGTTCTTATCTTCGGTCTGTCTCCATTCGTCGTACGGATGCAGATCGTCCGGATAGTTGGGGCCGATATACGCCGTGCTCCATGGCATGCGCTTGGTCGGTTTGAAGAACACGCAGTAGGAGTCGTTCTCTTCGGTGATGTCGGGCTTGTCGAATCCGAGCAGCCCTACGGCGCGTGCCCGCGGATCCTTCGGCAGGAATCGTTGCGAGACGATACGGTCCGGCATCGGTTCGTCCCCGGTCTGATACGGCGCGCGATACGTGGGGGTCGACCATCGGAACAATGGTTCGTCCACGCCCCAGGAGCGTAGGGACGGCGGCCACAAAAGCTGCGCCGAACAGTCGTAGTCCGATATGAAGTAGCCGAAGGCGCCGAGCCAGTTGTTGGCTTTGTCCAGACGCGCCGACGAGGCGCCGATGCGCACCTCATACACGAGGAGCGGCCCATCGTCGACGACGCCCCTGCTGTTCGTGAAGTCGAAGTAGCTGCCGAGATTCTTGAGACGTCGTTCGCTTCCGATGATGTAATAGTCGACGCCGGTCTGCAATGCGGAACGTTCCGGCAGCCTGCGTCCGCCGTTGCCTCCGAACGCGCTGGAGAACACCATCAGGTCGTCGTGCGGTTGCGGGCACCCCACATGGCGTCGCCACCGTTTCGGAATGACGATGCGCGTCTCCGGATCACGCTCGGGCTTCGGGAGTCTGATGGTGTTCGAACGTTTCGTAAGCAGTTCGCGCATGGGGTAGTCGACGCCGTCGACCGTCACGACGTCCGTATCCGTCAGCTTGCGCAGCATGTGTTGCAGCCCGCGTCGGCGTAGCGAGAACTCGATGTGGAACCGATTGCCTCCACGCTTGTCACGACGTAGGAACATGAGCAGTGACGGTACCCTGTCGTCCTGCTCGACGGCCGAATCCGGGTGGTATTGTTCGCAGAGCTGCGCCCATTTGTCGTTTTTGAGATGACTGAAATACGGGGATTTCGTGCGACGGTTGCCTTTGCCGCGTGCGCCCGACTGACGTTTGTGATCATACTTGGGGCCCATGGCTCCGGGGATGAGTGGACGCCTGCAGTACGGGCAGTTGAACCGGATGGAGGAGGGCGGGTCCCCGAACCGGTCGTTCACGTCTTGCGCGGTGACGAGTGTGGGCGCGGCAGTCTGCACCATCATCACCGCACTGTCCACCATGGCGTCCTCGTCTCCTCATCGCGATCCGAACCAGTTCATCTCACTTTACCGGAGCGTCGTGCGAGACCGATGGAATACCCGGCACGTGTCGGGCAAGACGGACGTGCGATGGCGGCTACACTGAGACGTTATGTCTGCTAAATGTCTGCTAATGGAATGATCGACAACCGTTCCTCGCTGGTGAAGGACGATCTGGTGCGCACCATCCGCAAGGGAGGCCGTATAAAAGAGCGCCTGCTGAGCTTCGACGAACCCACCCGGTTCATCTTCAGCCATTCCGCACTGCGTGAAGGCTGGGACAATCCGAACGTGTTCCAGATATGCACGCTCAAACATTCCGACTCCGAAACCGGCAAACGGCAGGAGGTCGGCCGTGGTCTGCGCCTGTGCGTCAACAAGGAAGGCGTGCGCCAGGACTCGAACGTGCTTCGTAAGGACGAGGTGCAGGAGGTCAACCTGCTCACCATCATCGCCTCCGAAAGCTACGAGACGTTCGCCCAATCCCTCCAGAGCGACATGAGGAACGAACTGCGCGAGCGCACGATCAGCATCGACAACGCGTTCTTCACACACGTCGCCGTGCCCGCCGAAAAACTCGGACCGGAGCACGCGGGGGAGAGGACCATCACGTTCACAGCCAAGGAGTCAAGCGACATCTACTTCACGCTGGTGCAATGCGGTCTGATCGACAGGGATGGCAAACTCACCGACGTCTACCGCAACGTGCGACTCAACGAGTGCGCCGTCGCGACACTGCCCGAAACATTACGGGGCAAAGCCGACGCCATCCGATACACGCTTGACGGCGTGCTCGAAGGCACCACGACCGTCGCCATCGGCAACGCCCTGCAAGCGAAGATCACCCGCAACCCGCTGAACGCGAACTGGGAGAAACGCGAATTCCAAGAGCTTTGGAAGCGCATCAACCACAAATACGCGTACACCGTGCACTTCGACGATGACGAGCTCATCGAGAAATCCGTCAAGGAGATCAACGACAAACTCGTCGTCGCCAAGCTTTCCTACACGGTCACGCGAGGTATGCAGAAACACGAGGCCACACGCGAGGCGATCGCCGACGGCACGCATTTCACGCGCGACCGCAGTGACTCCGTCGACCTGAATGTGGACGCATCCAACGGCGTCACCTACGATCTGCTTGGAGAAATCGCACACGGCGCATCCATCACACGACGTTGCGTGGCCGCCATCCTCAAACGCATCCGCGGTGACAAATTCCGCATGTTCCGTGACAACCCCGAGCAGTTCATCGCCAAAACGGCCAGGCTCATCGTCGGGCAGAAGGCCACGATGATCGTGGATCATATCTGCTATGACCGCATCGAAGGTGACTATGATGCGAGCATCTTCACCGCCGGTACCACCGCACGTGAGGAGAAGGACGCCTACAGGGCCAGCAAATGCGTGCAGGATTGGGTCTTCCCAGACGGGTTCGCGCATGACAGCGTCGAACGCCGATTCGCCGAAAGCCTCGACACCGCCGGCGAGGTCGCCGTCTACGCGAAACTACCGCGCGGATTCCGCATCCCCACACCAGTCGGCGACTACGCTCCCGACTGGGCCGTGGCCTTCCGTGAAGACAGCGGGCTCAAACACCTGTTCTTCGTGGTCGAGACCAAGGGCGATTTGAGCAGTCTCGACCTGCGTGGAATGGAGAACGGAAAAATCGCGTGCGCGAAGACCCTGTTCAACGAGCTGAAACTCGCCGGCGACGTGCGTTACGAAGACGCTGACTCATATAGCACGTTGCTCGACAAGGTCAAGGCGTTGCAATAGGCGCAAGACGGGGCGCCACAAGAGCCGATACGGCTTATTGTGGTATCCCGTCCCCCGTGGTCGTCATGCGCGTCGAAGGCGATTATCAGACGTTTTGCTGGTGCGGATTCGCGGAAGCATTGGAGACGGGGCGCTCTGTGGCATCGAATGTGTATGGCTCAGTCTCGGATGTGCATGGTTCTGGCATGAACGTGTATGGTTTCTGGGGCTTCCTGTACCTCGAATCGGGCAACCTGCATGGTATGCCGCTGAAGAAGACTGGTCGAGAGGCGAATGAGCGGCAGGGTATTGTCTTGAAATCCTTGGAATTCCGCCGTTATTGCTGGACATCCGTCGGCATGATTCGCGGGTCTTCACGAGGGCGTCGTACACGTTCGCCTCCGAATCATGCACGTTCGCCCCGAAATCCTACACAACCACTCCGTAACCGTACACGTTCCTCTCCAAACCATGCACATTCGCCCCGACACCATACACGTTCGCCCTGAGGGCCCTACACTGTGAATCAGGCACACCCTGCGGTACCGAATCCGCCGCGGGCGGACAGCGTCAAGGAGTGGAACTAATGGACACGGACATGCACACCGGCACCAGCACGTCACCAGACATCACAGACCCCACCGCCACGGCCCCCATCACCATCGCCGGCATGACCGAACTGGTACACGAGGCCGCGCGCCGCTACGTGCTCGCGGATTCCTCGGCCGACGCGCGCGAACGCATCACGGTCAAGGGCGTGGCCGACTTCGTCACCGAGGTCGACACGGGCGTGCAGTCCTTCCTCAAGGCCGCGCTCGCCGACCGTTGGCCGCACGTCGCGTTCCTCGGCGAGGAGAACGGCGAACAGCATACGGACTTCATCGGCCTCACCTGGGTGCTCGACCCGATCGACGGCACCACGAACCTCATCCACGACTTCCGTCACAGCGCCATCTCGCTCGCCCTGCTCGACGGCGACGCAACCATCAAAGCCGTGGTATACCAGCCGTTCAGCGGCGAGACGTTCACCGCCGAAGCGGGCCACGGCGCCTATCTCGACGGCCGGCCCATCCACGTGTCCGGCGAGACCGACATGGCGAAATCGCTCGTCAACGTGGGCACGTCGCCCTACCATCACGAGCTCGCGGCACGCAATTTCGAGATCATGCGCCGCGTGTTCGTCGACTCGGCCGACATTCGCCGCACCGGCTCCGCCGCGCTCGACCTCGCCTATGTGGCGTGCGGTCGCGCCGACGCCTACTTCGAGATGGACATCAAGCTGTGGGATTACGCGGCCGGCCGACTGCTCGTCACCGAGGCGGGCGGCATGGTCGGCGACTGGGAGGGCCATGACCTCGGCCATCGGCTCGAGACCGGCGTGCTCGCAGGCACGCCCGCCATCTTCGCCGCGCTGCGTGACCGTTATCTCGCATGATGCGTGATCGACGCCTCACGTGACGTGAGGCGGGCGCGACGGGACCGCCCCGCGTCACGCGCACATCGCGTCGCGTCACGCCCACCTCACGCCCGCCTCACATCACGCGGAACGAATCCCCATGCTGGTTCAGGTTGAGCCCCGCGTGCCGCAGCTTCTTATCCAGCGTGTACAGCGCATTGCGGATCAGATCCTCTCCGGCGAAGTACCGGCCGAGACCGCGCTGCAGATCGTCCAAGCCCACGAACCGCCCGTTCGCCTTCACCAACGCCTCCAGCACGTCGTATTCGAGACGGGAGAGCGGCATCGGCCGGTGCGTGCTCGCGAAATAGGCTTTGCGGTTCGCAAGGTCCAGCGTCAGATCGCCGCGGATGATCATCGATTGTGCGCCGAGCCCGTTCGACTCGCGCGACAGCATCTCCACGTAGGCGAGCAGTTCCGTGTCGGAGAACGGCATGCGCAGCGTCGCGTCGGGGGAGTGCTCGGGCGCGGGCGATGAGGTCGTCGCCAGCAGCAACGATCTGATGTGCGGCGTCACGGAGGACGCCGTGGCGAGCGCCTGCGGCGTGTCGACGATGACCGCGTCGAACGGCGCGTTCTCGTCGTCGCGCATCGCGTCCGTCACCGCCGAACCGAACGTGCCGGCCAACGCCGGCTCCACCGTGGTCACGACGTGACCGGCGCGTTCGAGCGTATCCGTGATCGCGCGGGACAGGGCCACGCCTTCCACCGCCACAAGCAGTTTCATGATTGTCGCCTCCTGCGCCACAAGTGTAGTAGCGTCGGTGCGGTGTCGGTGCGGCTGAGTGGCTGTCCGATGCCCCCTCAGTCCCGCTTCGCGGGCCAGCTCCCCCTGAAGGGGGCGCAATCGGGAGATACCACGAACGTCATGGCGGAACGTCACGCAGCTCCCCCTGAAGGGGGGCGCAAGCGGATGCGTCACTCCCGCACCGGGCGCAGCGTGTCCGGGTAGCGCCTGCGTGCCAGCGCCACGGTGAGGGCGGCCATCGCCAGGCCGAACCCCACGGCCAACGCCGGCGCGCCGCCAAGCGGCAGACGCAGGCACAGGCCGACGAACCCGGTCACCAGCACCGGCGACACCAGCATGCCGACGGTCATCCCCAAGGCACCGCCGCCGATGACGAGCAGCATCTCCTCGAGCGCGAAGGCGGTCGTCAACGGCGCGACGAGCGTGAACAGCACATCGGGGATCGGCAGGGTGCCGTGCGCCGTCATCAGCCCGCACCATGCGAGGTACGCCATAATCAGCAGCGTCATCGTTTCGGCGACCGCCATCGGCAGCAGGCTTTTCGCCAGGCAATACGTGAGCATCGGCCTGCCGGAGCAGCGGAACAGCTCCATGGTGCCGTCGCCCGCGTGCTCGCCGCCGGCGGCGTTGGCCGATTCGGAGAACATCGACCGGTTGGCGTCCAGCGTGTGCAGCGTGCTGTACGTGGCGGACCAGCCGGTCATCGGCGCGCATATGATCGCGAACATCAGCCCGTCGGAGATGC
This sequence comes from Bifidobacterium sp. LH_419, assembly GCF_056356955.1. NCBI lineage: Bacteria > Bacillati > Actinomycetota > Actinomycetes > Bifidobacteriales > Bifidobacteriaceae > Bifidobacterium > Bifidobacterium sp. LH_419. Next base: position 319,605 of record NZ_JBKEVG010000001.1, on the reverse strand, counting down.
CGGCGTCGTTGCCGCCGCCCGGCGTCGACGTCAGGAACGCGACCATCAGCAGCATCGTCGTGAGGAACAGGGCGAACGTGCCCCAGCAGAATGGTGACGTGCGGAAGATCCGCCAATCGCGCCACAGTATCGCCTTCATCGTGCCTCCTTTCCCTCCGCCGGATTCGCGTGCAGTCCGAAGTCGACGTGGTCGCGTTCGCGTCCGAGCGTCACCGCATTCCGGAACGCGTCCTCGTCGGCGAAACCGGCGACCATGCAATCCCTGACGATCCGCTTGTCGTCGAGGACGACGACGCGGTCGGCCACCTGGCGGCAGTAGTCGAGGTCGTGCGTGATGGTGAGAATCGTGCGGCCGTCCGCCTTGAGCTGCCGCATCAGGTCGATGAGCAGCTGGCGGGTGATCGGGTCCACCGCGTTCGTCGGCTCGTCGAGCAGGATGAGTTTCGGGTCGAGCAGCAGTCCCGCCATGAGCCCCGCGCGTTTGCGCAGTCCGGTGGACAGCTCCTTCGCTTTCTTGTCGAGATGGTCCTGCAGTTCGAATGCGCGCACCATCGGCAGCGTGTCGAGATGTCCGAGGTCGATCGGATGTGGGTCGCCGCTCGTGGCGTAGAGCATCGCGCGGAACCTGAGGTTCTCGCGTATGGTCATGTTCATCGCGAGATTGCCGGATTCGGTCAGTTGGAACACGTCGCGCATCGAATGGAACACGTCCGCGTTGATCGCAGCGGAACCCCGCCATGGGCGCAGCAGTCCGGTGACGAGCGAGAACAGCGTGGTCTTGCCCGCGCCGTTATAGCCGAGGATGCCGAGCGACTGGCCTTCCGGCACGTCCAGATCGACGTGTTCGAGCACCGGCTTGTTGCGTTTGTATCCGAACGTCAGGTCCCGCACGCGGATGGCGAGGGGAGCGGTGGGAACGGCGGCGTCCGATGCGCCGTCCGCGATAGCGTGGCCGAGTGTGTTCGTGGTCATGAATATCGCCTTTCCGTGGGAGACGAGTTGGTACAGGTATGTCGCGGCGACGATCGGCAGCGGCGTGAGCGCCGCCGCCATGCCCTGCCCGCCTTCGGCGAGCGGGCGCAGCGACGGGATGAGCGACGTCGGGACGGTCGCGAGCAGCAGCGACAGTACGGCGGGCGGCAGCAGCGCGGTGACGAGTTGCGCCACGGGGTACCGCCACCGCGCTTGGCCGCTCGCACGCGCCGCCGCGATGACGCCTTCCGCTGCGTCGTCACGGAACGCGTCCACGGTCAACGGTGCGAGTCCCACGCCGATGATGGCGAACGCGCACCGGTACAACGGCGATGCGAGTCTCGTCGTCAGATCCGTTCCGGCGATGAGCGCGATGATCGTCGCCGAACCGATGACGGTGAGGCCGATGACGAGCAGTTTCGCCGGATCGTGCCGCAACTGGATGAGATTCCTATAGAACACCGCGTGCATATGCGCCTCGATGATGAAGTGAGAGTGGATTTCGGGCAGGCTCACGCAAGGGCCCGATGATGAAGGACGTGGGAATCGGCCCCCTCTGACGAGGGGGCTGTCGGCGTAGCCGACTGGGGGAGAGACGGCCATTCGTCTTCTCTCCCTCCGGCCGCCTTCGGCGGACACCTCCCTCGTCGCGTCAGAGGGAGGCCGATTAATAGCCGCTATCGTCCTGCGACGATGGCGCGGAGGGCGGCGACATGGGAATGGAACGCGGCCTCGCCCTCCGTGGTGAGCTTCACCCACGTGACCTTGTACGCCTTGCCGCCGTCTCCGGCGCGCTTGTCGAGCGTGACGTAACCGTGGTCGGCGAGCGTCTTCAGATGCTTCGAACAGGTGGCGTCGCTCACGCCGATCGTGTCGCGCAACGTGTCGAACCGGACCGTGCCGTAGGTGTCGAGCAGTCCGCAGATGCGCAGGCGCACCGGCGCATGGATGACCTCGTTGAACACCGGTTCCGGGGCGTTCGCGTCATGCGGTTCAGACGCGGTCATGACGCGCCTCCGATTCGCGTGAACCCGTTCCGGTGGGGCGCGGCCCACGCATCAGCCGTATGTATTCGTCGAAATACCGCAAGTAGGTCACGGCGGACAGCAGCGCGCACAGGGGGATGCCGATCAGGGCGGGCCACCAGGGTGCGCAGAACAGGCCGAGTAACAGCATGCCGACCGGCACGGCCACGCAGCTGCATGTGGTGAAGACGATGAACGCCGTGCGGTACCCGCCATCCCGCAGCGCATGCGGGGCTGGGGAGAGCTGCCGGCGGTTCCACATGCCGATGCCGGTGACGCGTTGCGCGCGGGCCATCAGCGCCGCATAGCCGCCTACGATCAGTATGGCGACGATGGCGTAGATCCACACGTCGATGATGGTGAACTCGCCGTGCCCGGCGAGCAGCGCCCATCCGATGAACCAGTACAGTCCGGCGTTCGCCAGTCCGAGGATGCCTCCGATCATCGTGTTCGGAATCCTTGTGCCTGCATCCAATCGATTCGCGACGTTGTTGCGGTCCAGATCCAATGCGTCGAGCGACGCCATCGCATCCATGACGTCCGGCGGCGTGCCGGTGGCCGCGATGTGCTCCGTCCGCGTTATGCCGGACATGGCCGTTTCGTCGATGCGGTCGTTCTTCTCGCCATTCGGTTCCGTCATGATGACCTCCTTCGTGCAAACGGCGATGCGGGACGGGAGGTCGAAGCGGCGCGCCGTATCCGAGCGGGTATGACGAACGCCCAAACCTCTTTCCGTTATGGAAAACAATATCACTTTCCAATGCGGAAACAAGTTTGGGTGAAGTGTGTCGGATGAACGTTTGGCAAACCCCGGGGCGCGCCGTGACGTGGCCCCCTCTGACGAGGGGGCTGTCGGCGTAGCCGACTGGGGGAGAGATGGCCTACGGCCGCCGTCTTCTCTCCCTCCGTCCGCCGTTGGCGGCCACCTCCCTCGTCAGAGGGAGGCGATGCCGTCCCGAATCAGCCGACGAAGGCGATGGCGGCGGCGAGGTCGGTGCCGGAACCGTCGCGGCGCATGTCCGGCTTCGGCAGGTCGACCGGAGCACCCGAATCGGTGGAGGCGTTGAGCGGATACGCGCCCACGTAGGCGGCGATCAACGTGTTCTGGCCCTTGAGGAAGCGTTGCGAACGCACGCCGCCCGTCGCACGGCCCTTCGTCGGATACATCTCCAGCGGCGTCACCTTCGCCGAACCGTTCTCCGTGCCGGGAAGCGCCTCCTCGTCGCCGGCCACGGTGAGCACCACCGCACCGGATGCGGACGCCAGCCCGTTCTCGCCCTCCTCATACGTCCACGCGACCTTGCCGGCGGGCACCACGGCGAATGCGAGCACGCGCGCCCCCGCGGCCAGACGGATGCCGGCCATGCCGCCGGCCGTGCGACCCTGCGGACGCACGTTCTTCGCCTCGAACGTGAGCAGCGACGCGTCGGACGCGACGAACACGATGCGGTCCTCGTCCGCGGCGGGCGCGGCGGCCAGCACCTCGTCGCCGTCCTTCAGGTCGATGACCTGCCACGAGTCCATCGTGGTCGGCGCCTCGCGGTTCCAACGCTTCACGACGCCGCCGCGCGTGCCGATCGCGAGCGGCGGCAGCGTGCCGCCCTCCTCGGCTGGTTCCATCGCGAACGCGGCGACCACATGCTCGCCGTCCACCGGGTCCGTGCTCTCGGTCATGCCGATCAGCTCGTCCGCCTTCACGCCGCCGGACACGCCCAGCGTCTCCGAGGCAGGCAGGGCGGGCAGGTCCACGGCGTGCGCGAGCACGAGACGGCCCGCGGACGTGACCAAGGCGAACGTGGAGCGCGTGGTCGTCGGGAAGATCGCGCGGATCTGGTCGTCCTTCACGCGCTTGTCCGAAGCGGACCGGGCGGCGTACACATCCATCGCGCTCGGCGTGGTGCGCGCAATCAGACCGGTCGCGCTCAGCATCACCACGCACGGCTCGTCGTCGATCTGCAGCGCCGAGGCGACCGGGGCCTCCTCGCCCGCCTTCTTCGCGGCGGCCGTGGCGGCGGCCACGTCGGCGGCGACCGACGAGACGGTGGCCGCGTCGCGCGCCGCCTGCAGCGCTTCGCGCGAGACGGAGGAATCGTCGCCCTTCGCGACGACCGGCGCGAGCGAGCCGTCCGGACCCTCGTCGAGCAGCACGGTGCGGCGCGGCGTCCCGTACTTCGCGACGGTCTCGTCCATCTCGCGCACGACGACGCGGTCCAGTTCGGTCGCCGAGGCGAGGATGCGCTCCAGCTCCTCGATGCGCTTCTTCAGGTCGTCGCGCTCCGCCTCCAGTTCGATGCGGCTCATGCGCGTGAGCCTGCGCAGACGCAGGTCGAGGATGTACTGCGCCTGCACCTCGTCCAGGTCGAACACGGCCATCAGCCGGTTCTTCGCCGTGTCCGCGTCGTCGGAGGTGCGGATCACCTGGATCACCTCGTCGATGTCCACCATGGCGAGCAGCAGGCCCTCCACCAGGTGCAGGCGCTCCAACGCCTTCCTGCGGCGGAACTCGCTACGGCGGCGCACCACCACGCGGCGATGCTCCACCCACACCTGAAGCAGCTCCCTCAATCCCATCGTGTGCGGACGGCCGTCGACCAGCGCCACGTTGTTGATGGTGAAGTTGTCCTGCAGCGGCGTGTGCTTGAACAGCTGGGCGAGCACCGCGTTCGGCTCGTAGCCGGTCTTGATCTCGATGACGATGCGTGTGCCGTTATGACGGTCGGTCAGGTCGATGGCGCTGGTGATGCCCTCCAGCTTGCGGCTCTTCACGCCCTCCGAGATGCGCTCGAGCACGCGCTCCGGGCCCACCATGAACGGCAGTTCGGTCACGACGATCGCCTTCTTGCGGGCGGTCACGTTCTCGATGTGCGTCTTCGAACGGGTGGTGAGCGTGCCGCGGCCCGTCTCGTACGCCTCGCGGATGCCGCCGCGGCCGATCACGATGCCGCCGCCCGGCCAGTCCGGTCCGGGCACGTAGTGCATGAGCTCCTCGAGCGTCGCGTCCGGATGCGCCATCAGATGCTTCGCCGCGGCGACCACCTCGCCGAGGTTGTGCGTGGCCATGTTCGTCGCCATGCCCACGGCGATGCCCGAGCCGCCGTTGACCAGCAGGTTCGGGATGGCCGACGGCAGCACCGTCGGCTCCTTGAGCTTGTTGTCGTAGTTCGGCGTGAAGTCGACCGTGTCCTCGTTGATGTCGGCGTTCATCGCCAGCGCCGCCGGACCGAGACGCGCCTCCGTGTAACGCGAGGCGGCCGGGCCGTCGTCGAGCGAACCGAAGTTGCCGTGGCCGTCCACGAGCGGGAGCCTCATCGCGAACGGCTGGGCGAGGCGCACCATCGCCTCGTAGATCGCGGAGTCGCCGTGCGGGTGCAGCTTGCCCATCACCTCGCCGACCACGCGCGCCGACTTCATGTACGGACGGTCCGGCGTGAGGTTCATCTGGCCCATCTGGTAGATGATGCGCCGCTGCACGGGCTTCAGGCCGTCACGCGCGTCCGGCAGCGCACGCGCGTAGATCACCGAATACGCGTATTCGAGGAACGACTTGCTCATCTCCTCGTTCAACGGCGTTTCGACGATGTGCTCCTTCACCGTGCGCGGATCGTACGCGGCGGCTGCGGACCTGCGGTGTGATGCCATGTGACGGACTCCCTGAAGACGATTGAAAACCCGCAACATACTATCATGCCGCCATCATGCCGCCCCGGCCGCCGGACCGACGCCAGCCGACCGCAGCGGACTACTACTATGGGGAGGCATGAGTGTGGAGACGCCTGAGATGGAAGAGCTGCTGCGGTTGACGGACACCGCCCGGTACGGGGACTGGTCGTCCGGCCGGACGACCCGTCGCGCGACCAGCGACCCGGAGGACGGAACCTCCGTCGCGCCCGGCGTCCGCGGAGGCGCGCTGCACCTGTCCTCCGTGCTGCCGGCCGTCTCCGCGGCAATCGGGCATCCGACGCCCACCCGCGTGCACCAGGATCCGAAGGCGCTCCAGACCGCGATCGGCCTGCCCGACGCGCGTTCCGCGATCGTCGTGCTCGTGGACGGCCTCGGCTATTGGAACCTCGCCATGCGCCTCGGCCATGCCCCCTACCTGCGCGCGCTCATGCGCGACACCGCCAACCAGCGGCCCATCTCCACGTGCGCGCCGAGCACCACCGTCGCCGCGATGGCCACGTTCGGCACCGGCACCTGCCCGGGGATGACCGGCATGGCCGGCTACACGCAGCTGGAACCGTCGTCGGGGCGTCTCATGCAGCTCATCCAGTTCAAGGACGCGCTCGCGCCCAAGCCCGCCGGCCCCGGCGGCCGGTTCGCGGCGCAGCCGGCCGACCCGATCGTCGACCCGCACGACCTGCAGCGTGAGCCCACCGTGTTCGAGCGCCTCGCCGCCGAATGCGTGCCCGTCACCAGTTCAGGCCTCGCCAAGTTCAAGGGGTCGCCGCTCACCGAGGCGGCGCTGCGCGGCGGGACCTACGTGTCGGGCGTGACGCCGCGCGACCGCGTGCGCGCCGCCGCGCGGGCCGCCCGCGAACCCGGATTGTCCTATCTGTACATCCGCGACGCCGACAAGGTCGGCCACAACCACGGCTGGGACTCCGAGCAGTGGATCGGCGCGTTCGAGCGCATCGACGCGCAGCTCGCCCTGCTCGCCCGCGAGGCGCCGAAGGGCACGCTCATCGTCATCGTCGCCGATCACGGCATGGTCATGTCGGACGGGCGCGAACGTATCGACATCGCCGCCGAACCGGAGCTCGCGCGGGGCGTGCGTCTGGTGGGCGGCGAGCCGCGCGCCCTCATGCTCTACGCCGAGCAGGACGAGAACCCGGAAGACATCGCCGCGAGGTGGCGCGACCGACTGGGGGAGAAGGCGCTGGTCCGCACGAAGCGCGAGGCCGTCGCCGACGGCTTGTTCGGGCCGGTCGACGCGCGCGTCGCACCGATGCTCGGCGACGTGATCGTGCAGGCCGCCGGCCAAGTCACGCTCGTCGACAGCCGCACCCAGTCGGACAAGGCGACCAGACTGCCCAGCGTGCACGGCTCCCAGACCATGCTGGAAATGGATATCCCCTGCCTCATCGACATGGCCTGACGGCCGTCGACAAGACAGGGGATGCATCGCGCGGACGGACGGCGGCGAAGACCACCGGCCGTCACTCGCCGAAGAGGATCTCGTCCCAGCTGGGCACGGCGGAACGGCCCGAACGGCGTCGCGCCGCCTCCGCGCGTTCCGTGCGCGGGCGCTCCTCGCCGGCGGCATTGACGGAACGCGCCGCATCGTCGGACGCCCCCGCCGGCGACGTCTGGCCGTCCGCCGCGCCGGCGTCGGGGGCCGGAGCCGGTTCCGCGTTCGTGCGGAACACGGGGATGTCGTCCGTGGTCGTGGCCATCGGGGAATCGGACTGCTGCGCGGCGGAATCGGGGGACTCCTCTGCTTCCGGGCGCACCGCCGGCAGCGAAGGCGACGGCGGTGCGACGGAAAGACCGTCGGGAGACGTCGCCGGAACCGGAGCCGCGGCCGGCTGCGCGGCGGCCCCGTGGCCCGCTTCCGGCGCGGCCGGCCGCGGACTGGGCTGCCGCGTGACCGCCGGCGCGCCAGCGACGCCGCTCGCCGCGGCGGAGGCGGCCGGCTCCGGGCCGACGCCGAGGCTCTGCTCGCCGATCAGCTTGCGTGCCGCGGCGTTGAGGCAGACGATGGAATTGTCGTGCATGTCCCACGTCCATTCGGCATGCACTTTGCGCCCGGCGGACATGAACCGCGCGACGATGTGCCACGGCTCATGATGGCGGCGGGTCGCCGACCACGTGAGCGTGTCCCGGTCGACGCGCGCCGCCAGCAGCGTCATGTCGATGATCTCCTCGATCGTGCGCAGACGGGAGCCCTTCGGCGCGGGCACGCGCTTGAACTGCTCGATCGCGTACTGCTTCTCCGTCTGCACCGAGGCGGAGAAACGGCGCACCAGCGCCTCGGCCAGACCGTAGTGGGCGGCCACCTTCGCCGGGTCGGCGCCGGCGCGGATCAGCTGCTGGATCTGCGAGATCGGCAGCGTGTCCATCGTGTGCGGCTGGCGGCGCTTCATCGACTCCGAACGGATCTGCTTGGCCTCGAGCAGGGCCCGCTCCAACGCGTCGTCCACGGTGACGACGAAACGCTCACCACCCGCCTCGAACACCAGGTCGCCGGCGTCGGAGACATGGTCGAGACGGGCCCCCCGAGGCGAATTGTCAGGCATGCGCGCACCACTTTCCTCAAAAACTTGTATCACAATACAGTATGCCCCACGTGTCGAACTTTACGAGTATTTGAAATCGTGTATTCTATGGGCGAGTAAACCAGTCTTCGGGCCCCGCCGGCACGGTGGGCCCCGTGCTACGAAAGGATCGCGATGGCTCAGGATTATGATTCCCCCCGCAACAAGGATGAGGACGAGGAATCGCTGCAGGCTCTCGGAAAGGGCTCGCAGAACTCATCGAGCGACATCGACGACGACGAGAACGCCATTGCCGAGGACTACGAGCTGCCGGGCGCCGACCTGAGCAACGAGGACTCCTCCGTGACGGTCATCCCGATGCAGGGCGACGAGTTCATCTGCTCCGAGTGCTTCCTCGTCAAGCACCGCAGCCAGCTCGCCTACATGACCGACGACGGCCAGCCCGTGTGCCAGGAGTGCGCCGCCTGATGACCTTCGATCCCGCGTACAACGAACCCGAGAACACCGAGGTTCTCGTCAAGGCCGTCGATCCGGACCAACCGGCCGAACTCGCCCGACTGTTCTACGCCCACGCGGGCGACGCCGGCGCCGACCTGCGCGCCGCCGAGGCGTTCGAGCTGAAGCCGTTCCAGCGGGCCCTCGTGCCGACCGGCGTGGCCATCGCGCTGCCCGCAGGCTACGTGGGACTCGTGCATCCGCGCTCCGGTCTCGCCGCCAAGCAGGGCGTGACCGTGCTCAACGCGCCCGGCACCATCGACGCCGGCTACCGCGGCGAGATCAAGGTGCCGCTCATCAACCTGGACCCGGAGCGCACCGCGCGCTTCGAGGTCGGCGACCGCATCGCGCAGCTCGTCATCCAGCGCTACGTCGAGGCGAGGTTCGTCCCCGCCGAGACGCTGCCGGGATCCGACCGCGCGGAACGGGGCTTCGGCTCCACGGGAGTCGCCTGATACGCGGTAGGATAAACGCGTCGGACGCGTGGAAGACGCGTTAGGATGGAAATCCATACGAGCGAGGGAGGTGCGCCATGGCGGGCGACGATATGGAATTCGATTCCGCACGCAAACTGGGATGCGAGGTCAGCACCGATCCGATCAATCCGCTGTTGCCGATCATGCAGGCGTGCCGCGTGCACCATCCCGGCGAGGATTTGACCATCTTCGAACGCGCGTACCGCCGCGCCGTGATCCAGCATTCCGCGCAACGGCGCAAGTCGGGCGAACCGTACATCATCCACCCGCTCGCCGTCGCGCAGATCCTCGCCGACCTCGGCATGGGACCGCTCGTCGTGGCCGCCGGCCTGCTGCACGACACGGTGGAGGACACCGACTACACGCTCGACCAGTGCCGTGCCGAGTTCGGTGACACCGTCACCGGCCTCGTGGACGGCGTCACCAAGCTTTCGAAGATGGAATACGGCGACTCGGCGCAGGCCGAGACCATCCGCAAGATGGTCGTCGCGATGAGCCGCGACGTGCGCGTGCTCGTCGTCAAGCTCGCCGACCGCGTGCACAACGCGCGCACCTGGCGCTACGTGAAGACCTCCAGCGCCGTGAAGAAGGCGCACGAGACGCTCGACGTGTACGCGCCTCTCGCCAACCGCCTCGGCATGAACGCCATCAAGACCGAGCTTGAGGAGCTGAGCTTCAAGGTCATCTATCCGAAGATCTACAACGAGATCGTCGTGCTCGTCGCCCGCCGCGCCGGGCAGCGCGATGTGTACCTCAAGCAGATTCTCGCCGAGATCAACGAGGACCTCGACGAGCAGCACATCAAGGCGTACGTGACCGGGCGCCCGAAGGACTACTTCTCCATCTACCAGAAGATGATCGTGCGCGGCCACGATTTCGCCAACATCTACGACCTGGTGGGCGTGCGCATCATCGTTGACTCGATCCAGGACTGCTATGCGGCGCTCGGCGCCGTGCACGCGCGGTGGAACCCGGTGCCCGGCCGGTTCAAGGACTACATCGCGATGCCGAAACTCAACATGTACCAGTCGCTGCACACCACGGTGGTCGGCCCCGGCGGCAAGCCCGTCGAGATCCAGATCCGCACGTGGGACATGCACCGGCGCGCCGAATTCGGCATCGCCGCGCACTGGAAGTACAAGGAGAACGGCCAGGCCGGCCGCGCGCTGAGCTCGCCCGACAAGTCCGACCGCAAGCGCGAGGGTTCCGAGAACCAGGAGCTGAGCGAGGCCGACAACCTCAAGTGGATTCAGCAGCTCGCCGACTGGACCAGCGAGACCCCCGACTCCAACGAGTTCCTCGGCTCGCTCAAGGAGGACCTCGGCTCGGCCGAGGTGTACGTGTTCACGCCGAAGGGCAAGATCATCTCCCTGCCGGCGGCCGCCACCCCCATCGACTTCGCCTACGCGGTGCACACCGAGGTCGGCCACCGCACGATGGGCGCGCGCGTCAACGGGCGTCTCGTCCCGCTCGACACGAAGCTCGAGAACGGCGACACCGTCGAGATCCTCACCTCCAAGTCGGACACGGCCGGCCCGTCGCGCGACTGGCTGAGCTTCGCGAAGAGCCCGAAGGCGCGCAACAAGATTCGCCAGTGGTTCTCCAAGGAGCGCCGCTCCGAGGCGATCGAGGAGGGCCGCGACGAACTGACCCGCGCCATGCGCAAGCGCAGCCTGCCCATCAACACGCTGCTCACGCCCGAGGCGCTGATCGGCGTGGCCGACGAACTCAACTTCCCGAACGCGGACGGCCTGTTCGCCGCCATCGGCGACGGCCAGATCTCCACGCAGAACGTCATCTCGCATCTCGTCAAGGACGCGGGCGCCGACGAGGTCGACGAGGAGATCGAACAGGAGGTCCTGCCGCTCAAGCCCGTCGAGACGCGTCAGAAGACGAACAGCAGCTCCGGCGTGTCCGTCAAGGGCGTCGGCGACGTGTGGGTCAAGCTCGCCCGTTGCTGCATGCCCGTGCCCGGCGACAAGATCATCGGCTTCATCACGCGCAACCAGGGCGTGTCCGTGCACCGCACCGACTGCCAGAACATGATCGACCTGCAGCGCCGCCAGCCCGAACGCGTCGTCGAGGTCGAATGGACGAGCACCAAGGGCGTGTTCATGGTCAAGATCCAGGTGGAGGCGCTCGACCGGCGCAACCTGCTCTCCGACGTGACGCGCGTGCTCTCCGACCACGGCGTGAACATCATCTCCGGCTCGATCTCCACCGGCTCCGACCGCGTGGCCACCAGCCAGTTCAGCTTCGAGATGGCCGACCCGCAGCACCTCAACACCCTGCTCGCCGCCGTGCGCAAGATCGAAGGCGTGTTCGACGTGTACCGCATCACCGGCGCGAAGGACTCCGCCGAGCCGCGCCTGCGCCGCATGCAGTGAGCATGCGGCGGCGCGTCCCGGCGTCGAGGCCGTGATACGCGGCGCGTGTCGGTTCGCGTGTCGCGTGAGGCGCGCGCTATAAGCAACGTCGATTACGGTACCGCGTTGCGCGCGGCAAACGTTTGTATAGTGGCGAAGCGTTGGGAACGGCGAAGGCCGTTCACCGCCGATATGGATGATGAATTGAGAGAGGAAGACATCATGCGCTTCACCAAGTCCGCCGCGGCCGCCCTGGCCGTCGTCGCCGTCGCCGCGCTCGGCCTGTCCGGCTGCGGCAGCTCGTCCACCGCCACCAGCAAGGAGGACGACAAGACCATCACCGTGGCCGCCAGCCCGACCCCGCACGCGGAGATCCTCAACAAGGCCGTCAAGCCGATCGTCGAGAAGGACGGCTACAAACTCGAGGTCAAGGAGTTCACCGACTACGTGCAGCCGAACACCGCCACCGAGGACGGCGAGGTCGACGCCAACTACTTCCAGCACAAGCCGTACCTCGACAACTTCAACAAGGAGAAGGGCACCCACCTCGTCTCCGTCGAGACCGTGCACTTCGAGCCGTTCGGCCTGTACCCGGGCAAGACCAAGAAGATCGCCGACCTCAAGGACGGCGCCGTCGTGGCCGTCCCGAACGACGCCACCAACGAGGCGCGCGCCCTCCTGCTCCTGCAGGACGCCGGCCTGATCAAGCTCAAGGATCCGGAGGACATCAACGCCACGCCGAAGGACATCACCTCCAACCCGAAGAACCTCCAGTTCAAGGAGCTCGAGGCGGCCGTCGTGCCGACCGTCATCAACGACGTGGACATCGCCGCGCTGAACGGCAACTACGCCATCCAGGCCGGCTTCGACGTCACCAAGGACGCCCTGCAGATCGAGAAGGCCGGAGGCCTGGCCGCCAAGACCTACGCGAACATCCTGGTCGTCAAGAAGGGCAACGAGAACACCGCGAAGACCAAGGAGCTCAAGAAGGCCCTCAACTCCAGCGAGGTCCGCGACTACATCAACAAGAACTACAAGGGCGCGGTCGTCCCGGTCTTCTGATCGGTCTCCAGCCCTTCCGCTAGCATGCCGCACGGTATACGGGTGACGCGTCCGACGCGAATCACCGCCATATCGTGCGGCATCGTGCATATCACGACCACATACGACAGGAACGATCCATGATCCAATTCGACCATCTCAAGAAGAGCTATGGCACCGGCGCGGACGCGCACGAGGTGCTCCACGACATCAACCTGACCATCAACGACGGCGAGGTGTTCGGCTTCCTTGGCTCCTCCGGCGCCGGCAAGTCGACGCTCGTGCGCACCATCAACCTGCTCGAGCGCCCCACCGAAGGCAAGGTCGTCATCGACGGCAAGGACGTCTCGCACGTCACCGGGCGCGACCTCGCCGAGCTGCGCACGAAGATCGGCATGATCTTCCAGGACTTCAACCTGTTCCAGCAGCGCACCGTGCTGCGCAACGTCACTTTCCCGCTCGAGCTCGCGCACCGTCCGAAGGCGCAGCGCATCGAACGCGGCAAGCGCCTCCTGCGCCTCGTCGGCCTCGAAGGGTTCGAGGACCGGTATCCGAGTCAGCTGTCCGGCGGTCAGCAGCAGCGCGTCGCCATCGCGCGCGCCCTCGCCAACGAGCCGAAGATCATGCTGTGCGACGAGGCGACCAGCGCCCTCGACTCCACCACCACCGTGCAGATCCTCGACCTGCTGCGCCGCATCAACCGCGAGCTCGGCGTCACGCTCGTCATCATCACGCACTCGCTGTCCGTCGCCCGCAACATCTGCGACCGCGTCGCCATGATCGACGGCGGCTACATCGTCGAGACCGGCGAGACCGCCGAACTGTTCGCGAACCCGCAGAGCGACATCCTCAAGGCGCTCATCGCCAGCGCCGAGGAGCAGAACGGACGCGACGAGGACGAGGACGGCAAGCCGGTCGAGCCGGCCAAGGCCGCCGCGAAGCATGAGGAGGCACGCTGACCATGGGACAGACCATCACCGAATTCATCGCGAACTACGGCGAGCTCATGCTCGAAGGCACCCGCGATACGCTCATCATGACCGCGGGCTCTACGCTGCTCGCCTACGTGATCGGCGTGCCACTCGGCGTGCTCCTCACCATCACCGGTGCCAAGTCCATCTGGCCGAACCGCCCGCTCAACACCGTGCTCGGCTGGATCGTGAACATCGGCCGTTCCATCCCGTTCATCATCCTGCTTGTCGCCATCATCCCGTTCACGCGCCTCATCGTCGGCACGTCGCTCGGCGTCGAAGGCGCGATGGTGCCGCTCGTCATCTCCGCCGCGCCGTTCGTGGCTCGCGTCGTCGAACAGTCGCTCGCCGACGTGGACGGCGGCCTCATCGAGGCCGCGCAGAGCTTCGGCGCGAACAACTGGCAGATCGTCACCAAGGTGCTTCTGTTCGAAAGCCTGCCGTCGCTCGTGCGCGGCGCCGCCATCACGTTCATCAACCTGTTCGGCTACTCGGCGATGGCCGGCACCGTGGGCGCCGGTGGCCTCGGCGACATCGCCATCCGCTACGGCTACCAGCGCTACGAGTACGACGTGATGCTCGTCGCCGTGATCCTGAGCGTCATCCTCGTGCAGGTCATCCAGTCGTTCGGCGACTGGTTCGCCAAGCGCATCGACCACCACGTCCGCTGATTGCGCAGGCGATCGTCCGCGATGCCGTCGGTCCGCGTCCGTCCCCGCATCGGGACGGACGCGGGCCGACGCCGTTCCATGGGTCCGTCCCCGTCGTCTTGCGACTATGACAGACTTGACGCCATGACTACGATCATCATGCGCACCTCCGAAGGTGACATCACCATCAACCTGTTCGACGACAAGGCCCCGGAGACAGTGAAGAACTTCCTCGGCCTCGCCACCGGCGAGAAGGAGTGGGCGGACCCGTACACCGGCCAGCCCTCCCACGGCAAGTTCTACAACGGCCTGAGCTTCCACCGCATCATCAAGGACTTCATGATCCAGGGCGGCTGCCCGCTCGGCAACGGCACCGGCGGCCCCGGCTACGACTTCGACGACGAGATCGACCCGACGCTCAAGTTCGACCGCCCCTACCTGCTCGCCATGGCGAACGCCGGCCTGCGCCGCGGCCGCGACGGGAAGATCCACGGCACCAACGGCTCCCAGTTCTTCATCACCACCGTGCCGACCCCGTGGCTCGACGGCCACCACACGATCTTCGGCGAGGTCGCCGACGACCAGTCCAAGGCCGTGGTCGACAAGCTCGAGGCGCTGCCCACCGACCCGATGGACCGTCCGACCGAACCGGCCGTGATCCTTTCCGTCGACGTCGCGGAGTGACGATCGCGGTAGAGACGGCATAGACCCCCTCAGTCCCGCTTCGCGGGACAGCTCCCCCTGAAGGGGGCGCAATCCGTTCTGCGCCCCCTTCAGGGGGAGCTGTCGGCCGCAGGCCGACTGAGGGGGTCCTCTCTTACAGCACGTGGAAGTGCTTGAGAGCGTTCATCACGCCGTCGTGGTCGACGTCGTCGGTCACGTAGTCGGCGGCGGCCTTCGGGCCTTCGGTCGCGTTGCCCATCGCCACGCCGATGCCGGCGAATTCCAGCATCGTCACGTCGTTGCCGCCGTCGCCGAACGCCATCACCTGTTCGCGCGTCCAGCCGTAGTGGCGCATGAAGCGTTCCATGCCCTTCGGCTTGCCGCCGTCGGCCGGAATCAGGTCGACGAAGTCCGGATGCCAACGCACGCCCGCCACGTTGCGGCACAATCCGACGATCTCCTTCTCCTGTTCGTCGCCGATGTACGGGCTCACCTGGAACGTCTCATGCGTCGCGGGGCGCGTATGCGGGTCGTCGACGAACACCTTCGGCGCGGTCTTGCCGAGCTGCTTCCACGTGGCGCGCATCGGCTCGGTCACCTGGTTGAAGTACACGTAGTCGGATTCGCAGAAGTTCGCCACCACGTCCGGGTGGCGGTCCAGCCAGGCGACGATCGTGCGCACGTCCTGCGGGTCGAGCGCCTCCTTCTCCAGGAAGCCGTCATGGTCGACGCAGTACTGGCCGTTCAGGCCGACGATGCCGTCGAACGTGACCGGGATCATGTCGAGCACGACGGTCATGTGGCTGGGCGCGCGGCCCGAACAGATGAACACCTTCACGCCCTTCGCCTGCAGCCGGTGCAGCGCGTCGATCGTGGACTGCGGGATCGTGTGCGTCACGAAGCTGGTGAGTGTGCCGTCGATGTCGAAGAACGCGGCGCGGATGTCGGGCGTGGTCATGGTGCCTCCTCGCGGGAATCGCAGGAATCGGATCGTTCCGCATCCCAGTCTAGGGAGGTGAGGGGAGACGACGGGCGGAACGGGTGTCGGAACCGTCGACGGACGTATCCGTCCCGTCCACGCGGGCACGACCTACAATCGGGCGTATGAGCGAACGCAACGCAACAGACCGCACAGACCACGCAACCGACATCACCGCCTCCGCCGTCGTCGGGCACGTCGAGTCCGACCCGGACCTCGTCGCGATCCGGCACTACCTGCACGCGCATCCGGAACGCAGCTTCAAGGAATACGACACCAGCATCTACCTCGCCGACCAGTTGAAGACGCACGGCGTGGAGGTGCTCGACAACCCGTTGGAGACCGGTGTCGTCGGGCTCATCCGCGGCGAGGGCGGACCCGGGCCGCGCGTCGCCCTGCGCGCCGACATCGACGGCCTGCCCATCGTCGAGGACACGGGCCTGCCGTTCGCCTCCGTCAACGAGGGCGTCATGCACGGCTGCGGCCACGACCTGCACATGACCGGACTGCTCGGCGCCGCGTTCTGGCTCGCCGAGCACCGCGACCGGTTCGCCGGCAGCGTGAAGATCCTCTTCCAGCCAAGCGAGGAGACCGGCCAGGGCGCGTTCGCGATGCTCGACGCGGGGCTTCTCGACGACGTGGACGCGATCATCGGCACGCACAACAACCCGAACTACGCGCCCGGCGAGGTCGCGGTCGGCGTCGAGCCGATGATGGCCGGCTGCGTGCGCTTCCAGGTGACGCTCCACGCGGACGGCACGCACGCCGGATACCCGCACAAGGGCACCGGTCCGATCGAGGCGCTCGCGTCGATGGTGCTCGAACTGCAGACCATCGTCAGCCGCAACGTCAACGCCCTGCACCCGCTGGTCCTGTCCATCACCGAGGTGCACGGCGGCCGCGTGTGGAACGTCGTGCCCGCCGAAGCCGGCTTCCAGGGCACCGTGCGCTACTTCCACAAGGAGGACAGCCTGCTCGCCGAACGCCGCTTCAAGGCGGTCGTCGGGCATACGGCGGAGGCGTTCGGCATCACGGCGGACGTCACGTGGGACGACTTCCAGGATCCGGTCGTCTCCGACGCGCCGCTCGCGCGCGCCGTCGCCGCCGACGTGCGCGGCTACGCGGCGTTGGAGCCGATCCGCCCGTCCATGGCGGGGGAGGACTTCTGCGAGTTCGCGCGCACGACCCGCTCCGTGTTCGCGTTCATCGGCTCGAACGGTGCGGAGGGATGCGCCGACTGGCACAGCCCCCGGTTCGTCGGCCTCGACGCGTCGATCCCCACGTTCGTCGACTTCTACGTGAACGCCGCGCTGCGCGTGCTTGCCGAACTCGGCGCCTCCGGTACCGGCGACGGCGCCGCCGCGCGCTGACGCGACGGGGACGGGATGACGCCGCGGGACGGCGTTGACGGGACGGACGACGACCACGGATTAGGATAGGGAGACATGACACAGATTCGCTTCGCACTCGCCCAGATCGACACCTGCGTCGGCGCGCTCGACGCCAACGCGGACAAGGTGCTCGACTACAGCCGCCGCGCCGCCGCCGACGGCGCCAAGGTCGTCGTCTTCCCGGAGATGACGCTCACCGGATACCCGATCGAGGACCTCGCCCTGCGCCGCACGTTCCGCCAGGCCGCATGGGACAAGGCCAACGGGCTCGCCGAATCCCTCAGGAAGGAGGGACTGCGCGACCTGTACGTGGTGGTCGGCACCGTCGGCACCGACCATGAGACCTCCAAGCCCTACAACCGTCTCGTCGTGCTGCACGAC
Source organism: Bifidobacterium sp. LH_419 (assembly GCF_056356955.1). Lineage (NCBI taxonomy): Bacteria > Bacillati > Actinomycetota > Actinomycetes > Bifidobacteriales > Bifidobacteriaceae > Bifidobacterium > Bifidobacterium sp. LH_419. Next base: position 301,980 of record NZ_JBKEVG010000001.1, on the reverse strand, counting down.
GGCGTCGTGTGGGCCGGCTATGACAAGCACTTCCTGCCCAACTACGGCGTGTTCGACGAGTTCCGCATCTTCAAGGCCGGCGAACGCTCCGTCGTGCTCGACGTGGACGGCGCCCGCCTCGGCGTCGCCATCTGCGAGGACATCTGGCAGGACGGCGGCCCCGTCGCCGAACTCGCCGGCCGCGACATCGACGCGCTCGTCACCATCAACGGCTCCCCGTACGAGGAGGGCAAGACCGACGTGCGCCTCGAACTGGCGAAGCGCCGCGCCGCCGAAGTGGAGGCGCCGCTCATCTACGTGAACCAGGTCGGCGGCCAGGACGACCTCGTCTTCGACGGCGGCAGCTTCGTCGTCGATGCCGACGGCACGCTGCTCGAACGCGCCCCCATGTTCATGGAGGACCTCGCCTTCTGGACGCTCGACACGGCGAAGGTGCACCAGGCCAAGTCCACGGTCGCGCCGAAGCTCGACCCGGACGAGGAGGTGTACACCGCCTGCGTGCTCGGCCTCAAGGACTACATGGCCAAGAACGGCTTCCACGGAGTCACTCTCGGCCTGTCCGGCGGCATCGACTCCGCGCTCGTCGCCGCCATGGCGGCCGACGCGGTCGGCGGCGACAACGTGCACGGCATCTCCATGCCCTCCATGTACTCCTCCGACGGTTCCAAGGACGACGCGGCCGACCTCGCCGCGAACATCGGCGCCCACTACGACGTGCAGCCCATCGAGCCGCTGTTCAAGGCGTTCCAGGGCCAGCTCGACCTCGACGGCGTGGCCGCCGAGAACCTGCAGGCGCGCATCCGCGGCGTCATCGTCATGGCCTACTCGAACTCGAAGGGGCTGCTCGCCGTCGCCACCGGCAACAAGTCGGAGCTCGCCTGCGGCTACTCCACGATCTACGGCGACGCGGTCGGTGGCTACGCGCCGATCAAGGACCTGCTCAAGACGCGCGTGTGGGAGCTGTCCCGCTGGCGCAACAAGGCGGCCGCGGCCGGCGTCGGCATAGGCGGCCTGAAGATCGTGGGCAACGAGGCGGGGGAGCCGGGCACGCCGCTCGAGAACGGCGTGATGATCCCGGTCGCCTCCATCGAGAAGGCGCCGTCCGCCGAGCTGCGCCCCGGGCAGAAGGACTCCGATTCGCTGCCCGAATACGAGCTGCTCGACCAGGTGCTCGCCGCGTACATCGAGCACGCGCACGGCCGCGCCGACCTGCTCGCCGACGGCTTCGACGAGAAGACCGTCGACACGGTGATGCGTCTCGTCGACCGCGCCGAATGGAAGCGCCGCCAATACCCGCTGGGGCCGAAGGTCACCGCGCTCGCGTTCGGCCGCGACCGCCGCCTGCCGATCACCAACGCGTTCCGCGAGTAACCGCGAATAACCAGTCGTGCCATTGCAGAAGGGAGATCATCATGGCGAAGGACACGCGATGGTATTTCAACATGGTCACCGGGGAACCCGAACAGGGGCCGAAATCCCCGATCGAGCAGCGCATGGGGCCGTACAAGTCCCGCGAGGACGCGCTCGACGCGTGGAAGATCTTCCAGGATCGCGAGACCCTCTGGAAGGAGCAGGACCGGCAGTGGAACCTCGACTGGGACCGGCCGCATAAGGCGTAGCGGCCATGGCGACGGCTCCGGGGCGTGAGCCCCCTGGCCGCCGCCGATTGCGGCAACCGATGGAAACCGGCGCGGAACGGGCGTGTGAACGATAACGCAATGTGAGATATGTCACGCCCGTTTTGCGCCTTTTCCCATTTTCTGGCGGTTACACTGGGAGACAACGACGACGAAGGTGCGTCGGAAGATACAACACCAAGGAGTGGAAATGACAGCTGTTGAATCTGCTGCACTGACCGCGGAAGAGCTCGACGCGAAGGCGTGGGACGGCTTTGAGGGCGGCAACTGGCAGAAGGACATCGACGTTCGTGACTTCATCCAGAAGAACTACACCCCGTACACCGGCGACGAGAGCTTCCTCGCCCCCGCCACCGAGAAGACCAAGCACCTGTGGAAGTACCTCGACGACAACTACCTGGCCGTCGAGCGCAAGCAGCGCGTCTACGACGTGGACACCCACACCCCGGCGGGCATCGACGCCTTCCCGGCCGGCTACATCGACTCCCCGGAGGTCGACAACGTGATCGTCGGCCTGCAGACCGACGTCCCCTGCAAGCGCGCGATGATGCCGAACGGCGGCTGGCGCATGGTCGAGCAGGCCATCAAGGAGGCCGGCAAGGAGCCGGATCCGGAGATCAAGAAGATCTTCACCAAGTACCGCAAGACGCACAACGACGGCGTCTTCGGCGTGTACACCAAGCAGATCAAGGTCGCCCGCCACAACAAGATCCTCACCGGTCTGCCGGACGCCTACGGCCGCGGCCGCATCATCGGCGACTACCGCCGCGTCGCCCTGTACGGCGTGAACAAGCTGATCGCCTTCAAGAAGCGCGACAAGGACTCCGTGCCGTACCGCAACGACTTCACCGAGCCGGAGATCGAGCACTGGATCCGCTTCCGCGAGGAGCACGACGAGCAGATCAAGGCCCTCAAGCAGCTCATCAACCTCGGCAACGAGTACGGCCTCGACCTGACCCGCCCGGCGCAGACCGCGCAGGAGGCCGTGCAGTGGACCTACATGGGCTACCTCGCCTCCATCAAGTCCCAGGACGGCGCCGCCATGTCCTTCGGCCGCAACTCCGCGTTCCTCGACTGCTACATCGAGCGCGACCTCCAGGCCGGCAAGATCACCGAGACCGACGCCCAGGAGCTCATCGACAACATCGTCATGAAGCTGCGCATCGTGCGCTTCCTGCGCACCAAGGACTACGACGCCATCTTCTCCGGCGATCCGTACTGGGCGACCTGGTCCGACGCCGGCTTCGGCGACGACGGTCGTCCGCTGGTCACCAAGACCTCGTTCCGTCTGCTCAACACGCTGACCCTCGAGCACCTCGGACCCGGCCCGGAGCCGAACATCACCATCTTCTGGGATCCGAAGCTGCCGGAAGGCTACAAGCGCTTCTGCGCCAAGATCTCCATCGACACCTCGGCCATCCAGTACGAGTCCGACCGTGAGATCCGCGGCCACTGGGGCGACGACGCGGCCATCGCGTGCTGCGTCTCCCCGATGCGCGTCGGCAAGCAGATGCAGTTCTTCGCCGCCCGCGTGAACTCCGCCAAGGCCCTGCTGTACGCCATCAACGGAGGCCGCGACGAGATGACCGGCATGCAGGTCATCGACAAGGGCGTGATCGACCCGATCCTCCCGGAGGCCGACGGCACCCTCGACTACGAGAAGGTCAAGAACAACTACGAGAAGGCCCTCGAATGGCTGTCCGAGACCTACGTGATGGCGCTGAACATCATCCACTACATGCACGATAAGTACGCGTACGAGTCCATCGAGATGGCCCTGCACGACAAGGAGGTGTACCGCACCCTCGGTTGCGGCATGTCCGGTCTGTCCATCGCCGCCGACTCCCTCGCCGCGATCAAGTACGCCAAGGTGTACCCGATCACCAACGCCGAGGCCAAGAACCTCGAAGGCCACGAGTACGAGTACGTCGAGGGCGCCGATGACGACCTGGTCGTCGGCTACCGCACCGAGGGCGAGTTCCCGATCTACGGCAACGACGACGACCGCGCCGACGACATCGCCAAGTGGGTCGTCTCCACGGTCATGGGCCAGGTCAAGCGCCTGCCGGTCTACCGCGGCGCCGTCCCGACCCAGTCCATCCTGACGATCACCTCCAACGTCGAGTACGGCAAGAACACCGGTTCCTTCCCGTCCGGCCACAAGAAGGGCACCCCGTACGCCCCGGGCGCGAACCCGGAGAACGGCATGGACTCCCACGGCATGCTGCCGTCCATGTTCTCCGTCGGCAAGATCGACTACAACGACGCGCTTGACGGCATCTCGCTGACCAACACCATCACCCCCGATGGCCTCGGTCGCGACGAGGAGGAGCGCATCGGCAACCTGGTCGGCATCCTCGACGCCGGCAACGGCCACGGCCTCTACCACGCGAACATCAACGTCCTGCGCAAGGAGACCATGGAGGACGCCGTCGAGCACCCGGAGAAGTACCCGCACCTGACCGTGCGCGTCTCCGGCTACGCGGTGAACTTCGTCAAGCTCACCAAGGAGCAGCAGCTCGACGTCATCTCCCGTACCTTCCACCAGGGCGCCGTCACCGACTGATTCCCGTCGGAGACCAGCGGCCGCGTGAAGCGGTAGAACGATGAAGGGGTGGGATTCGTCCCACCCCTTCCTTATGCGACAACTGCAACAACCAATACGATTACGATTATTCCGTGCATCACTCGGAACAGGAGGACGACGATGCCCGAAACCCAGTTCCGCACCACCACGCGCCATATGCTGCGCGAATCCAAGACCTACGCCAAGCAGACCCTCATGGGAGGCCTGTCCGGCTTCGAATCGCCGATCGGCCTCGACCGCCGCGACCGCATCGCCGCGCTCAGGTCCGGCGACATCGGCTTCGTCCACTCGTGGGACATCAACACGTCCGTCGACGGCCCGGGCACGCGCATGACCGTGTTCATGTCCGGCTGCCCGCTGCGCTGCCAGTACTGCCAGAACCCGGACACCTGGAAGATGCGCGACGGCAAGCCCGTCACGCTCGAGGCGATGATCAAGAAGGTCGACCGCTACAAGGACCTGTTCAAGGCCACGCACGGGGGCATCACGTTCTCCGGCGGCGAGTCGATGATGCAGCCCGCCTTCGTCTCCCGCGTGTTCCACGCCGCCAAGGAGATGGGCGTGCACACCTGCCTCGACACGTCCGGCTTCCTCAACACGAGCTACACCGACGCGATGCTCGAGGACATCGACCTGTGCCTGCTCGACGTCAAATCCGGCGACGAGGAGACCTACCACAAGGTGACCGGCGGCGTGCTCCAGCCCACCATCGACTTCGGCCAGCGTCTCGCCAAGGCCGGCAAGAAGATCTGGGTGCGCTTCGTGCTCGTGCCCGGACTCACCGACTCCGAGGAGAACGTCGAGAACGTGGCGCGCATCTGCGAGAGCTTCGACGGGGCCGTGGAGCACATCGACGTGCTCGGCTTCCACCAGCTCGGACGCCCGAAGTGGCACGAGCTGCGCATCCCGTACCCGCTGGAGAACCAGAAGGGCCCGAGCGCCGCGCTGCGCGAGCGCGTCGTCAAGCAGTTCGAGGCGCACGGCTTCACCGTGTACTAGATTCGCCCCAAATCCCCGCGTGCCGATGCCCCGAAAGCGCGCGGGGGCACCTACGCTGGAGATATGGCCGACATCTACGCATTTCCCACGGGCGTGAAATCGCGCACCGGGCGTGACGCCGGTCCGGGACTGCCGGGCCGGCCGGCCGGCGTGCCCGACGACGTATGGCATGCGGTCGAATCGGTCCGCGGCATGCGACGCATCGGGGACGTACGCTATCGCGAGATCCCCGTCCCCTCGACGCTCGCCGACTACGGCATCGGCGTCGAACTCGAGGCGGGCACGCGCGACGACGACGCGGGCTTCCCCTTCGACGGCATCACGCCGGGAGGCGTCGCCACCGGATGGATCATGATCCTCTACAGCGCGACGCCGCGCGACGACTGGGGATCACGCTGGCGTTGCGTCGCGTTCGCGCGGCTCCCGCTCGACAACGACGAGGACGACGCGCTCGCCCCCGACCTCTACTGGGACCTCATGTGCGACCATCTCGACGGCGTCGATCCGGACAGCGTGGGCGGCACCGTCACCGTCACGCGCAACACCGCGTTCGGCTCGCTCGGACGCGACGATTCCTCCGGATGCGAGATCCGCGTCTCCTTCACCCCCACGACGTTCGACGGCATGCCGTATGATGCCGGAGCGAGCGTGTCCGTATGGGCCCGCTTCCTCAAATCCACCATTCTCTTCGACGGGGAAACGGACGTTGACTGAACCGAAAGCGGAACCAAGACTGCAATCCAAGCCGCGTGGGGGCGTGCCCCCACTGACCGACACGCCGGAAGGCTACCGACGTGCCTGCGAGGCGTTGGCCGGGGCGTCCGGACCTCTCGCCGCCGACGCGGAGCGCGCGTCCGGATTCCGCTACGGGCACGAGGACTGGCTCATCCAGTTCAAACGCGAGGGGGCGGGCATCGTCCTGCTCGACCCGGTCGCGCTCACCCGCGCCGGCGTCGACTGGAACCGGTTCAACGACGCGGTCGGCGACGCCGTGTGGATCATCCACGACGCGATGATGGACCTGCCGGGATTCGCCGACATCGGGCTGACGCCCCGCGGGCTCTTCGACACGGAGGTCGCGGCGAGGCTCCTCGGACTGCACCGCTTCGGCCTCGCCTCCGTCACCGAGCAGTATCTCGGCATCACGCTCGCCAAGGAGCATTCCGCCGCCGACTGGTCGTACCGTCCGCTGCCGTACGACTGGCGCAACTACGCGGCCCTCGACGTCGAGCTCCTCATCGAGCTCGAGTCGCTCATGCGCGCCGACCTGAAACGCGCCGGCAAGGAGGAGTGGGCCGAGGAGGAGTTCGCGCACATCCTCGCCGAAGGCACGTCCGGCAGGCCCCGCCACGAGCATCCCGTGCCGTGGCTGCGCATCTCCCACATCACCGAGATCAACCGCGACCCGCGCGCCCTCGCCGTCGCGCGCGCCCTGTGGACGAAGCGGGACGAGCTCGCCCGGCTCCACGACATCGCGCCGACGCTGCTGCTCGCCGACTCGTCGATCATCGAGGCGGCGAAGCGCAAACCGCACAACGCGCGCGAGTTCCGTGCCGTGCGCTGCCTCAACGAGCGCGTGCGCATGCACACGGGAGGCGAACAGGACAAGATGTTCGAGCGGTACGCGCCGATCCAGCGCGCCGTGAAGCCCTCCGTATGGAAGGCCGCCATCCAGGAGGCGCTCGACCTGCCCGACGACGAGCTTCCGGTCATGCCGTCGGGCCACGGCGACGCCCGCGGCGGCAGGGACGACGGCGAGGAGACGAACGCGCCGCGCGGCATGCGCATGTGGGAGCGCCGTCCGGAACGTCTCGCCCGGCTCAAGCGCGTGCGGAAGGTCGTCAACCAGATCGCGGAGGACACGCGCACGCCCGCCGACGTGATCATCCGCCCGCAGATCATCCGCAACCTGTGCTGGACCGACGACCCGGCGTCGCGTGACGTGGCGGCCTTCCTCGCGGCGCAGGGCGCGCGCGACTGGCAGGTGAAACTCGTCGCAGCGTCCGTGTCGCGCGTTATAATGTGACGGTTGCCTTCGGGCAGATATAGGAAAAACAACTTTTCAGGAGCGTTTAGCGTGAAGATCAGCGTTCGTAACCTCGAACCCACCAAGGTGAAGCTCACCATCACCGTCGAACCGGAGGAGTTCGACCCGTACCTCGATGCCGCTCGCAAGGACATCGCCAAGCAGGTGAACGTGCCGGGCTTCCGCAAGGGCCACGTTCCGGGCAAGATCATCGACCAGCGTTTCGGCTTCGGCGCCGTCGCCGGTGAGGCCGTCAACGATGGCGTGCCGGAGCTCTACTCCAAGGCCCTCGAGGAGAAGAAGATCCACCCGATGGCCCAGCCGGAGTTCGACGTCGTCGAGGTCCCGCAGTCCGCCAAGGACGAGACCAAGCTCAAGTTCACCGCCACCGTCGAGCGCCGCCCGGAGATCGAGCTGCCTCAGATCGACGGCATGGAGATCGCCATCGCCGCCCCGGAGGTCAAGGATGAGGACGTCGACAAGCGCCTCGAGGCCCTGCGCCAGCGCTTCGGCACCCTGGTCGGCGTGGATCGCCCGGCCGCCAAGGGCGACTTCGCCAACATCGACCTGTCCGCCGAGATCGACGGCGAGACCGTCGACTCCCAGGAGGGCGTGAGCTACGAGCTCGGCTCCAACACCATGCTCGACGGCCTCGACGAGGCGCTCGACGGCCTGTCCGCCGGCGAGGAGACCACCTTCGAGGGCACGCTGGAAGCCGGCGAGCACGAGGGCGAGAAGGCCACCGTCAAGGTCAAGGTCAACTCCGTGAAGGCCGAGGAGCTGCCGGAGCTGGACGACGACTTCGCCCAGGAGGCCTCCGAGTTCGACACGCTCGAGGAGCTCAAGGCCGACATCCGCAAGGCCGCCGGCGAGGACGCCAAGGGCCGTCAGGCCACCGAGGCCCGCGACGCGTTCCTCGCGAAGCTGGCCGAAGGCCTCGAGATCCCGGTGCCGAAGGGCGTCAAGGCCGCCGCGGTCGAGGAGCACCTCAAGGGCCTCACCCCGGATCCGGAGAAGGCCACCGACGAGCAGAAGAAGCAGGCCGAGGAAGGCGCCGAGAAGGAGATCAAGGACCAGATCCTGCTCGACACCCTCGCCGAGAAGATGAACGTCGAGGTCTCCCAGGCCGACGTGTTCAACTTCCTCGCCTCCATCGCCCAGCAGTACGGCATGGACCCGAACGCCTTCATCCAGGCGATCATCAAGAACGGCCAGCTCGGCTCCGCCGTGCAGGAAGTCGGCCGCTCCAAGGGCCTGCTCGCCGGCATGCGCGCCGTCAAGTTCACCGCGAACGGCGAAGAGGTCGACCTCTCCGCGTTCCTCGGTGACGCCGCCGAAGAGGAGGAGGCCGAGTCCGTCGAGGCCGCTTCCGCCGCCGCCGCGGTCGCCGACGAGCTGTCCTCCAAGGACGGCGAGTGAGCATAGCCGCGCGTTAGCGTGATATGACGTATGGAGGCTTGGAACCATCCGGGTTCCAAGCCTCCATTTCGTTATGCCGGTCGTCATGCCGACGATCGGCTCCTTCCGACGAGGGATCCCGGCGCGGCCGGGTGAGGGAGAGAGGATGACGATGCACGAACGGATCCGCATGGATCGCATGGTATGGCTCGTCGCCGCGACGCTCGTTCTGGGCGCGTTGATCGGCGCGGGGGCCGGACTGCTCACGCTGCTGCTGTACGGCGTCGAGCACGTGATGCTCGGCTACGTGGAGAGCGGTGCCATGCCCGGCCCGTTCCACGTGCCGGCCGTGCGCCGCGCCGTGTCCGTGACCGTGGGCCTGTCCGTCGCCGCGCTGGCCTGGTGGCTGCTGCGTACGAAGACCACGAAGGTGCCGTCCGTCAAGAAGGCGGTCGCGGGGGAGCGGATGCCCTGGTGGCAGACCGTCGTGCACGTCGTGCTCCAGATCTTCATCGTCGGATCCGGCGCGTCCATCGGCCGCGAGGTGGCGCCGCGCGAACTCGGCGCGATGCTCGCCCAACGCTTCTGTGACCTGTTCCGCATCGGCGGGGAGGGAAGCGGCGAGGCGGGGCTCGCCGACCGGCGCATGATCGTCGCCGTGGCCGCCGGAGCCGGTCTCGGCGGCGTCTACGACGCGCCGCTCGCCGGCATGTTCTTCGCCGTCGAGATCCTGCTCGCCGATGTGACGATCGAGAAGGTCGGATTCGCGTTGGGCATGTCCGCGACGGCCGCCTACGTCGCCTCGCTCGTCAAGGGCCGCCACACGTTCTACGCCGTGGCGGGCATGACCGCCGACTACACGCCGAGCCTCATGCTGTTCGCGCTCCTGTGCGGCGTGGCCTGCGGCGCGGCGGGCGCGCTGTTCCGGCGGGGTTCCTCGTGGGCGACCGCGCACCAGCCGAACGGCAGGGCGCTGCTGTGGCAGATGCCGCTCGCGGGCCTCGCCACCGGTCTCGTCGCCGTGTTCGCGCCGCAGGTGATGGGCAACGGCCGCGCCGCCGCCCAGCTCGGCTTCGACGGTCTCGCCGCCGGCTCCGGGGCCGGTTCGGCGCAGGTCTGGCCGCTCATCGGCCTGCTGGCTGCCACGTTCCTCGCGAAGGCCGTGACGACGCTCACCACGATCCGGTCCGGCGCGTCCGGCGGCGTGCTCCAGCCCGGCATCGCGCTCGGCGCCACGTTGGGCGCGACGCTCGGACTCCTCTGGTCGTTCGCGTTCCCCGGCGACCCGGTCGGCGTGTGCGCGCTCATCGGGGCCGCCGCGTTGCTCTCCGCCTCCCAGCAGGCGCCGCTCATGGCCATGTGCCTCGTCATGGAGCTCGCCGAGGCGCCCATCGCGCTCTTCGTGCCGGTCGGATTGGCCGTCGCCGCCTCCGCGCTCACGTCGAAGCGGATGCTCGACGCGTGGAAACGGTGAGCGGGGCCGCTCCGCCCGTCCCTGCCCGCCACCGTCCGCCCGGCCGCGCACGCCGCCGCGAACCTGTACGCGTCGAGCCGAAAGCGGGCGCAAATGCGCCGCGCCGTCGCTTGAAGGCGGTAGGCTTGAATACTGTTTATGACAGTATTCGAAATGGAGAATAAGGTGAGCAACACTCTTGCAACCCTCCCGGTCATGGCCGACGACGCACCGGCCGCCGGATTCGCCGACCCGATCTTCAACAGGCTCCTCAAGGACCGCATCATCTGGATGGGTGAAGAGGTCAAGGACGACATGGCCAATCGCATCTGCGCGCAGATGCTCATGCTGGCCGCCGAGGATCCGAAGAAGGACATCTGGCTGTACATCAACTCGCCGGGCGGCTCCATCACCGCCGGCATGGCCATCTACGACACGATGCAGCTCATCGAGCCGGACGTGGCGACCGTCGGCCTCGGCATGTGCGCCTCGATGGGCCAGTTCCTGCTGAGCTCCGGCACCAAGGGCAAGCGCTTCCTGACCTCGCACGCCCGCGTGCTCATGCACCAGCCGTCCGGCGGCATCGGCGGCACCACCACCGACGTGCGCATCAACGCCGAGCTCATCATGGACATGAAGAAGACCATGAGCGAGCTGACCGCCGAACAGACCGGCCACACGGTCGAGGAGATCTACCGCGACAACGAGTACGACCACTGGTTCACCGCCACCGAGGCGCTGGAGTACGGTTTCGTGGACAAGATCATCACCACGCACGATTCGATGACGAAGGGAGAGTGAACAGCATGGCATCCGAGGAAGCGAAGTTCGCCGCACGCGCCGACCGTCTGGCCGGTCCCGCCGGCGTCGTCGGCTTCATGCCGGCCGCGCGCCGCGAAGCCGCGTTCGCGCCGCAGAACCGATACATCCTGCCGCAGTTCGAGGAGAAGACCCCGTACGGCTTCAAGAGGCAGGACCCGTACACGCGCCTGTTCGAGGACCGCATCATCTTCATGGGCGTCCAGGTGGACGACACCTCCGCCGACGACATCATGGCGCAGCTGCTCGTGCTCGAATCGCAGGATCCGAACCGCGACGTGATGATGTACATCAACTCGCCCGGTGGCTCGATGACGGCCATGACCGCCATCTACGACACGATGCAGTACATCAAGCCGGACGTGCAGACCGTGTGCCTCGGCCAGGCCGCCTCCGCCGCCGCGATCCTGCTCGCCGCCGGTGCCAAGGGCAAGCGCCTCATGCTGCCGAACGCGCGCGTGCTCATCCACCAGCCGGCCATCGACCAGGGCTTCGGCAAGGCCACGGAGATCGAGATCCAGGCGCGTGAGATGCTGCGCATGCGCGAATGGCTGGAGAAGACGCTCGCCAAGCACACCGGCCAGTCCCAGGAGAAGATCGCCAAGGACATCGAGGTCGACACGTTCCTCACGGCCGGCGAGGCCAAGGAATACGGCATCGTCGACGAGGTGCTCGAACACCGCCAGTGAGGCGGACGAACCGGGGCCGCCCTGCCGTCTATTCGGCCGGGCGGCCCCTATGCGACGTACGAGGGTGAAGGAGATGCGATGGGGCGTGTGGTGAGCTACGACGACGGCGTGCCGAAGTGCACGTTCTGCGGCAAGACCGAACATCAGGTGCGCAAGCTCGTCACCGGCCAGGGGGCCGCGATCTGCGACGAGTGCATCGAACTGTGCGTTGGCATCATCTCCGAGGAGCGGCACAAGGACGCCGAGGTCAACGCGCTGCAGCTGCCCAAGCCCGTGCAGATCAACGCGTACCTCGACAAGTACGTGGTCGGCCAGCAGGCCGCCAAGCGCGCCCTGTCCGTCGCCGTGTACAACCACTACAAGCGCGTCAACATGGAGCTGGCGGAACGCGCCGGCGAACTCGACGAGGCGCACGGGCGGACGCGCGGCCGTCGCCGCCGCGACCCGCTCGCCGACGTCGAGGTCGCCAAATCGAACATCCTCCTGCTGGGTCCCACGGGCGTCGGCAAGACGTATCTCGCGCAGACGCTCGCCCACGTGATGAACGTGCCGTTCGTCATCACCGACGCGACCACGCTCACCGAAGCCGGCTACGTGGGCGACGACGTCGAGACCGTGCTGCAGCGGCTCATCCAGGCGGCGGACGGCGATGTGTCCAAGGCGGAGCACGGCATCGTCTACATCGACGAGATCGACAAGATCGCGCGCAAAAGTGGTGAGAACACGTCCATCACGCGCGACGTGTCCGGTGAGGGCGTGCAGCAGGCGCTGCTGAAGATCCTCGAAGGCACTGTCGCCTCCGTCCCCACGGAAGGCACGCGCAAACACCGCGACATGGAGACCGTGCAGATCGACACGCGCGGCATCCTGTTCATCTGCGGCGGCGCGTTCGTCGGCCTCGCCGACATCATCAAGACGCGTCTCGGCGCGCGCGAAAGCGGCTTCGGCGCCGCATGGCACGACCATCAGGTGCCGGACGAGGAGCTGCTGAGGCAGGTGGGTGCCGACGATCTCGCCGAGTTCGGACTGCTGCCCGAATTCATCGGGCGCCTCCCCGTCGTCAGCGTGCTCGACGAGCTCGATGAGGACGATCTGGCCGCCGTGCTCACCAAACCGGGCAACGCGCTCGTCAAGCAGTACATGAAGCTGTTCGCCGCCGACGGCGTGGACCTCGCGTTCACACGCGAGGCGGTGCGCGCCATCGCCGCTACGGCGATACGGCAGGGGACCGGCGCGCGCGGGCTCAGGTCCATCATCGAACGCACGCTGCAGGACACGATGTTCCAGCTGCCGAGCATGCCCGACGTGACGCAGGTGATCGTCGACAAGGCTTCCGTCACCGGTGCCGGCGTGCCGAAGATGGTGCGTTCCAGCGAAAGCGTGGACACGCAGGAGCTGCGCCCCGTCACGGCGCGCTCCCAAGGACGGAGGCGGCGCGCGGCGTGACGCGACACGCCGACCTTGCGAATCCGCGGACGATGGGTAATATATGTCGAGTTGCCTGAGCAAGACAACATGCGCCGGTAGCCCAGCGGATTAGAGCAGCTGACTACGGATCAGCAGGTCGCAGGTTCGAATCCTGTCCGGCGCACCACCTCGGACCGCACGAGGTAAACCAAGCGGTATGCGCGAGTAGCCCAGCGGATTAGAGCAGCTGACTACGGATCAGCAGGTCGCAGGTTCGAATCCTGTCTCGCGCACTCGTCACGGATGATTCCGTGGCATTGATAACCGAATATTCGGTATGCGCCGGTAGCCCAGCGGATTAGAGCAGCTGACTACGGATCAGCAGGTCGCAGGTTCGAATCCTGTCCGGCGCACCACCTCGGACCGCACGAGGTAAACCAAGCGGTATGCGCCGGTAGCCCAGCGGATTAGAGCAGCTGACTACGGATCAGCAGGTCGCAGGTTCGAATCCTGTCCGGCGCACGATAAAGCCCCTCTCACGCATGTGACAGGGGCTTTTCCAATATCGGCCGGACGAATCATGAACGGCCATGATCCGGGGAGGACGCATGACGAACGGCAGCAGCACCCGCGGCAGGGGAGTCGGTCGCAGGGGAGTGTGGGGCACCATCCGCCACATCGCCGCATCCGACCGCCTCTCCGGACTCATCATGCTGTCCTTCGCGTTCCTCGGCCTCATCCTCGCGAACCTGCCGGCCACCGCCCACGCGTTCGAGATCATCGCCGAAACGCATATCGCCGTGCCGCGCACCAACCTCGACCTGCCGATCGGCCACTGGGCGCAGGACGGGCTGCTCACCATCTTCTTCCTCACCGTCGGCCTCGACCTGAAACAGGAGCTCACCACCGGTTCGCTCGCCAACCCGAAGGCCGCCGCCGTGCCGATGCTGTGCGCGGTGGGCGGCATGGTCACGCCGCCCATCCTGTTCACCGCCGTCACCGCGCTGCTCGCGCAATACGGGCCGGGCCCCGCGGGTTCCCTCGTGCTCACCACCACGGGCAGCGAGATCCCGTTCGCGGAGATGGCGCGCGGCTGGGCCGTGCCCACCGCCACCGACATCGCGTTCTCGCTCGCCGTGCTCGCCATCTTCGCCAAAGCGCTGCCCGGCGCGATCCGCGCGTTCCTCATGACGCTCGCCACCGTCGACGACCTGCTCGCCATCATCCTCATCGCCGTGTTCTTCTCCGCGCTCAACGCGTGGTACTGGTTCATCGGCATCGCCGCCTGCGCGGCCGTCTGGGCGGCGCTCGTGCGCATGCGGCGCGTGCCGTGGCCGCTTGTCGCCGTCGTCGGCGTCCTCGCCTGGGTGATGATGTTCGAGGCGGGCGTGCATCCGACGCTCGCCGGCGTGCTCGTCGGCCTGCTCACCCCCGCGCGCGAGGTGCACGGCGAGACCACGCCGCGCGCCGACCGGTACGCAGGCAAGCTCCAACCGTTCTCCGCGCTGCTCGCCCTGCCCGTGTTCGCCCTGTTCGCCACCGGCGTGCACTTCGAATCGCTCACGCCCGCGCTCATGCTCTCGCCGATCGTCATCGCGCTGATCGTCGCGCTCGTCGTCGGCAAGCCGCTCGGCATCATGACCACCGCATGGCTGTCCACCCACCTGTTCGGCCTGAAGATGGCGAAGGGGCTGCGCGTGCGCGACATGTTCCCCGCCGCCTGCGCGTGCGGCATCGGCTTCACCGTCGCGTTCCTCATCGCCTCCCTCGCCTACGACAATCCGGAGTTGTCCGCCGAGGCGCGTTTCGGCGTGCTCGTCGGCTCGCTCATAGCCGCCGCCATCTCAGGCGTGCTGCTGAGCCACCAGTCGAAGCGCTACGAACAACACGATGCGCGCAAGGCTGCGTCGCGCGTCTGACCTTGCGGCCGGCGCGTTAGAATCGTGCGGTATGAGCAATGACAACGACGCGGACGCGCCCCTGGGACAGACCTACCATCGCGGACCGATCATCATGCGCGGGGACATGATCCCCGACGACAACACCACCGCCAACCTGCTGAGGCCCGACGACGGCACCGGCTGGCTGCACATGGACCCGTGGCGCGTGCTGCGCATCCAATCCGAATTCGTCGACGGCTTCGGCGCGCTGGCCGAACTGGGGCCCGCGGTCGCCATATTCGGCTCCGCTCGCACGCGTCCCGACGACCCCGCCTACGAGGCGGCCCGCCACATGGGCGAACGGCTCGCGCAGGGCGGCGTGGCCGTGATCACCGGGGGAGGCCCCGGCATCATGGAGGCGGCGAACAAGGGCGTCGCGCTGGCCGGCGGCAAATCCGTGGGCCTCGGCATCGAACTGCCGCACGAGCAGGGCATCAACGACTACGTGAACCTCGGCATGAGCTTCCGCTACTTCTTCGTGCGCAAGCTCATGTTCGTGAAGTACTCGTCCGGCATCATCGTCTGCCCGGGCGGCTTCGGCACGCTCGACGAGATGTTCGAGGTGCTGACCCTCGTGCAGACGCACAAGGTGGACGGCATGCCGGTCGTCCTGGTCGGCAAGGCCTACTGGCAGGGCCTGTTCGACTGGCTGGAGGGGCCCGTCAAGGAGCACGGCATGATCTCCGGCGTCGATTCGCGGCTCGTGACGATCACCGACGATCCGGACGAGGCCGTGCGCGTGGCCACCGGTGCAATCCGAGGATAAGGCCGTCGACCGGCTATCCGCGGAATCGGACGTCGTCGCGCGGGTCGCTTCCGATCCGATACGTCCAGCCGAGCAGGAGCGGTGAGAACACGATGAAACGGTCCGATACGAGCGTCAGCAACGGCAGGACGAGGAAGAGGACGAACGACAGCAGGTTCGGACCATGCACCAGAACGCCGAACACGCCGACGAGGACCATCACGGCGGGGAAGACGAGAAGCCGTATCAGCCGGCCACAGGCGAGACGCGCGGATGACGCCCCGGTCGATTCGTCGATTCTCGTCATGACGATGTCGGCGGGCCGGCCGGGGTCGATGCCGCTTCGGCAGCAGGCCGAGAAGATCAGGATGCCGGCCGCGAAACACGATATGGTCACGGGGATGACGATGTACCAGTGTTCGCCGATCCACGGGAGCGCGGTCAGATACGCGAGGTTGAAGCGTGCCGGTGCCGACCATAGGTACAAGAGCAGCAGCATCGTCAGCCATCTGACGACACCGGCCGACAGACCGATCGATGTGGGCGACGATCCGACCGGCTCGCCATGCCTCGTCCGGATGCTCTCCGGCAGGTTCTCCCAATCCCAGATTCGATGCCGGTTGGCCGCATCGGGGAACAGGTCCGGCATATACAGGCGCAGATTACGCGGATCCGAATAATCCATCAGCCAGTCCCTGCCATGCATGCGGATCCTGTACCAGCGGACGTCGAGCCGTTCGGCCGAGTCCACGGGCCAATGATCGTATCCGTCTGTCATGGGACGTGCCGCGTCACAGCTTCGAGGCGATGAGCAGGCCGGTGCCGGTGGGGGTGAGGACGGTGCGGAAGCGTTCGTCGGATTCGACCGTGTCGAGCATGGCGCGCATCGCCGTCGCCTTCTCGCTGCGATCGGCAGGGTCGAGCACGCCGCCCGAGTTCATGCCGTCGTAGAAGGCGAGCATGTCGGTGAACACGATGACGCCGTGGGCGCGCAGCAGTCGCGGCGCCTGCTCGAACGACGCCGCGTAGTTGACGGCGTCGCCGGCCACGACGATCATGTCGTAGTCGCCCGCGTTGAGACGGGGCAGGAACACGCCCGCCTGCGCGTTCACCGCGCGCAGCTTCGTCGCCGTGGAATCCTGCACCACGTCGAACGCCTTGCGGATCACGCCGATGCCCTTCGCCGAGGAATCGACGGCGGTGAGCTGGCCCGTGCCGTCGAGGCCGCGCACCAGCTCCAACGTCTCCATCACCGAACCGGTGCCCACCACGATCACGGATTTCGCGCCGGTCAGATGGGCCAGCATGGACAGGGCCTCCGACTGGGCGGCCGAGCCCTGCGGCATGCCCGCCTTCTCGGTGGCGGCCCGGATCTGGGCCATCGCCGGCGTCTGTCGGGAAAGCGCGTGATCCTCCACGAACCCCCACGCCTGCGCGAGATTCGTGTACTGCGTCCTATCCATGAACCTGTCCTTTATCGTCCTCTGAAGTCATCGTGTGGAATCGCCGTCATGAACCATCATGGACCATGACGGGCCGGCCGGCGGCCGCCTTCCACGGGGCCGTACCGCTCGGGGTCAGCGCTCGCGCACCTTGGCGACGATCTGCCACATCTCCTCGCCGACGTCGATGCCGCGCGGGCATTGGCGCGTGCAGGCGCGCACCGACTGGCACGCGGCCACGCCGTCCGCCGTGTCGATCGCGTCGAGACGATCCATCGTGATCGTGTCGCGCGAATCGTTGACGAAACGACTCGCCCAGATGAGCGCCGCCGGGCCGATGAACGCGTCGCCGCCGGCGAACACGGGGCAGGAGCCCTCGCACACGCCGCAGGCGATGCAGTTGCTCAGCTGCTCGTACTTCGCGAGCTCGTCCGGGTGCTGCAGGTATTCGAACACGTCCACCTTGCCCTCATGCGTGGTGGCGAGCACGCCGTCCGCCTCGAGATACGGCTTGAGCTTCCTGATTTGGTCGAGCATCGGATCGATGTCGGCGATGAGGTCGCGCTCAACAGGGAAACCGGGCAGCGGGCCGAGCTCGATGACGCCGAGGCTGCCGGATTCGGGAAGAGCTTCCGCCGTCCCGGTGCCCGCCGCGTCGTCGCCGGTGCGGCGAAATCCATCGTCGTCCGTCACGGCCACGCCGTTCGCCGGCCTCACCCAATCCTTGAGCGTGGCCGTGCACAGCAGGTTCGGCGTGCCGTTGATCGCCACCGCGTCCGAACCGCACATGCCGTGGCCGCACGAGTAGCGGAAGGCGAGCGTCGGGTCGACGGTGCGTTTGATGGCCAGCAGGCAGTCGAGCACCGTGTCCTCGGGGCGGGCGGGGATCGTGTACTCCTGCACCCACTGGCGGCCACGGGGGCGACGCCGTGCCGGGGCCGCCGACCCGCCGCCGAACGGCGAGCTCTTGCGCGTGCGCGCGAACGGGCTGCCGCCGCGCGCACGGTCGCGTTCGCGTTCGGGGCGCGGCGTGAAACGGTTCACCTTCAACGTCACCGTCGTCACGTTCGAATTCGTCATGCGCGCGCCTCCTCAATCGGTCTCAAAACAACTCTCCATTGTGACATAAGCCGTGGCCGGACAGGCCGTGACTCAGTATTCACGTTTCTTCGGCGGCACGTCGACGATGTGCACCGGCTGCCATGAGACACGGCCCGAGACGTCGGTCATCGAATGGGCGAGGAAGCGTTCGTCGTCGCGTTCGGGGAAATCATTGCGCTTGAGCGAGCCACGCGACTCGTGGCGGGCGTCGGATGCGGCGAGCACGACGCGCGCCAGTCCGATGAGATGACGCACCTCCCAGATGGCGGTGACCTCCTGGTTGAACGCGGCCGTCTTGTCGTGCGCGGCGAGCGCCCCGGCGCGCGGGGCGAGCTCGCCGTCGATCGCGCGCAGCGCGGCTTCGAGACCCGCGGCGTCGCAGC
The DNA here is from genome assembly GCF_056356955.1 of Bifidobacterium sp. LH_419. Lineage (NCBI taxonomy): Bacteria > Bacillati > Actinomycetota > Actinomycetes > Bifidobacteriales > Bifidobacteriaceae > Bifidobacterium > Bifidobacterium sp. LH_419. Next base: position 283,354 of record NZ_JBKEVG010000001.1, on the reverse strand, counting down.
GCACGGCGGCGGCGCGTTCCATCACCTGGCCGAGGTCGGCCATGAGACGGTACGGGTTGTCGTCGGCGTCGCCCGAGGCGTCCGTGCCGTCTCCGGTGCCGGCTTCGTCCGTGCGCGGCGTGAGCAGGTCCTTCAGCTCGCCTTCGCGCGCGGCCGAGGCGGCGTCCACGGCGGCGGCGATCGTGTCGTCCGTCTCCTGCACGTCCGGGTCGTCCGCGGCCATCGGATCGTCGACCGGATGTTCGGCGATGCGCGCGGCCAGCGTGCGGCCGGCGCGCGTGCCGAACAGGCAGGCGTCGAGCAGCGAGTTGCCGCCGAGACGGTTCGCGCCGTGCACGGACACGCACGAGCATTCGCCGGCCGCGAACAGGCCGTCGACCACGGCGCGCGCGCCGTCCGTGCCGTCAGAGCCGTCGGCGTCGCCCGCGTTCCAGCGATACACTTCGCCGTCCACGGTGATCGGGATGCCGCCCATCGTGTAGTGGGCGGTCGGCTTGATCGGCACGAACGACTTCGACGGGTCGATGTCCGCGTACTTCTCGATGGTCTCGACCACCTGCGGCAGCACGGCGCGCATATGCTCCGGGTCGATGCCCGTCATGTCCAGCCAGACGCAGTCCTTCGGACCGTCCGGATCCTTCGGGTCGGCGACGCCGCGGCCCGCGTCGATCTCCGCCATGATGGAACGGGAGACCACGTCGCGCGCGGCCAGATCGGCGTGGCCGGGCGCATAGCGTTCCATGAACGCCTCGCCGTCCGCGTTGCGCAGCACGCCGCCTTCGGCGCGCGCCGCCTCGGACAGGAGGATGCCCGTATGCGCGAGGCCGGTCGGATGGAACTGCACGAACTCGACGTCCTCCAGCTGCAGGCCGGCGGCGAGCGCCAGCGCCATGCCGTCGCCGGTCAGGTCCCATGAGTTCGACGTGGTGTGGAACAGGCGTCCCGCGCCGCCGGTCGCGAACAGCACGTTGTGCGCCTTGACCGCGTGGATTTTGCCCGTATGCGTGTCGAGGGCGACGACGCCGGCCGCCTTCGCGCCGTCATCGGCCAGCACGAGGTCGGTCACGTACCATTCCTCGGCGAACGTGACGCCGGCGGCCACGCACTGCTGCCACAAGGCGTGCAGGATCTGGTGGCCGATGCGGTCGGCCGCGTAGGCGGCGCGCTTGACCGGGGCGCCGCCGAATTCGCGCGTGTGCCCGCCGAAGCGGCGCTGCGCGATGTGGCCGTCTTCGGTGCGGGAGAAGGCGACGCCGCCGCGTTCCAGGTTGATGACCGTCTCGGGCGCGTATTCGGCGAGCAGGCGCGCCGCGTCCTGGTCGACCAGCCAGTCGCCGCCCTTGATGGTGTCGTAGTAGTGCCAATGCCAGTCGTCGGCCTCGATGTTGCCGAGCGAGGCGGCGATGCCGCCTTCGGCGGATCCGGTGTGCGAGCGCAACGGCTGAAGCTTCGAGACCACCAGGATCTTCGGGTCGACGCCGTCCTCCCTCATCCGCGCGATCTCGGGGGAGCGGAGCGCTCCCAACGCGGCGGACAGGCCGGCCGCGCCCGCGCCGACGATCACCGCATCGTACATTTCTTCCAACTGCTTCGGACTCATATCACACCATTGTTCCATAAGGGCGGACTTAGACGGCCTTTTTTGTCAAGGCTCCTGCCGAATGGTGGATAACCCGTCCGCCATCCACACGCCGTCCACAACACGCCCGGTGGTGGGGGCTCTTTCCACAATTCCCGGCGGGACGGCCGCGGAACCGCATGGACGGGCACAGTGGACGCATGGATACCACAGCATTGCAGATGGCGCCGCCGGAGGCCCTGACGTCCGGTATTCCCGTCCTCGAACCGCTTGACCGGATCGCCGAACGGCTCAAGGACGGCACACTCGCCACGCGCGCGTTGGGCGCGCTCGGCGAGGACTACGCCGCGGCATGGCTCGCGGAACGCGGATGGACGGTCGTCGACCGCAACTGGCGATGCCGTTACGGCGAGCTCGACATCGTCGCCCTGTCGCCGGAACGGCGGATCGTGTTCGTCGAGGTGAAGACGCGGCGCAACATGAAGCATGGGTTGCCGCAGGAGGCGGTCACCTATACGAAGCAGGCGAACCTGCGCCGGGCGGGCGTGCAGTGGCTGCTCGAGCCGGAGCATCGGATCGGTCACACGGGCGTGCGCTTCGACGTGGTCACCGTGGTCGTGCGCGGCGGCCGTCCGCTCGTCCACCATATTCCGGGGGCGTTCTGATGGCGATCGGCAACGCGCTGTCGGTCGGGCTGATCGGATTGAAGGCGTTCATCATCACCATGCAGGCGTTCATCAGCCCGGGCCTGCCGTACTTCTCGATCATCGGACTACCGGACGCATCGCTGTCCGAAGCGCGGGAACGCGTCAAATCCGCCTGCCAGGCGACCGGATTCCATTGGCCGGAGACGCGCGTGACCGTGAACCTGAGCCCGGCGAGCATGCCGAAACGCGGCTCGTCGCACGATCTGGCCATCGCGGCCGCCGTGCTCGGCGCCGCCGGCGCGATCCCGCACGAATGCCTCATCGACTCGGTCGTCATGGGCGAGGTGAACCTCGACGGCACGGTGCTGCCGATCAACGGCGTGCTGCCGATCCTCCTGCACGCGCGCGAGCGCGGCGTCAGGCAGGTGATCCTGCCTGTCGGCAACCTCGAGGAGGCTCATCTGATCGACGGGGTGGACGTGCTCGGCGTGCGTCACGTGGGCGAGCTCATCGAACTCATGGGCGGCACCGCGCGCTACCGGCTGCCGGACGAGACCGCGGTCGGCGGCGGGACCGGGGAGACGGGCTCGTCGCAGGACGGCGAGCCGGCGTGGGCGAGGATCGGCGACATGGCCGACGTGGTCGGGCAGGAGCAGGCGAAATGGGCGTTGGAGGTGGCGGCAGCCGGCGGACACCACATGATCATGGTCGGGCCGCCCGGGTCGGGCAAGACGATGCTCGCCTCGCGCATGCCCGGCATCATGTGCCCGCTGACCGACGCCGAACAGTTGGAGGTGGCGTCCATCCGCTCCCTGTGCGGCACGCTCAACGCCTATGGCATCAGCGACGTGCCGCCGTTCGAGGCTCCGCACCATACGTCCTCCACGGCGGCGCTGGTGGGCGGCGGCAGTGGATTGGCCGAACCCGGGGCGATCACGCGCGCCCACCGCGGCGTCCTGTTCATGGACGAGGCGCCCGAATTCTCGGCGCGTGCGTTGCAGACGTTGAGGGAGCCGTTGGAATCCGGGTACGTGGCGTTGTCCCGTTCCAAAGGCACCGCCTACTATCCCGCCGCGTTCCAGCTCGTCATGGCGGCGAACGGCTGCCCGTGCGGCATGAGCTACGGCACGGGGGAGCGCTGCGTGTGCACGCACAAGGAACGGCAACGCTACTTCGGCAGGCTCTCCGGGCCGATCCTCGACCGCATCGACATCCAGGTGGAGGTGCCGCCCGTGCCGCGCATCATCGGCGGGGAACGCTACGAGACCGGGCCGACCAGCGCGCGGATACGGCGTCGCGTCGTCCAGGCGCGTCGCGTCGCCGCCGAACGCTACCGGGCCCACGGGTGGACCTGCAACGCGCAGGCGTCCGGCACGTGGATGCGCGAGCACGTCTCCCCGCAGGCGCTCGAACCGGTCAACCGCGCGCTGGAGACGCAACGGCTGAGTCTGAGGGGCGCGGACCGGGCGCTGCGCCTCGCCTGGACGCTCGCCGACCTGGCCGGACGGACGTCCCCCGGCCGCGAGGAGACCCTGCAGGGCATCGCGCTGCGCACGCGGCTGATATGAGCGTTCCCGCGCGGGGCGCCTACGGAAAGGAGCCGGCAATGGACGGCATCGCAACACAACCGACGAATCACACGTATTACACGGATTCCATGGAAACCATGGGATCAATGGAAGGACACGGCCATGGAGACACCATATTCCTTGACGACGCGGCGCTACCCGCCGCCCGACCGGGAGACGCTGGCACGTGCCACGCTCACCTACTGCCTCGACGGGGCGGACGCGATCATGTACGCCACCATCAAAGGGGCGGGCAGCGGGACGGAGGCGCTGAGGCTCATCATCGGGTCGAGACCCGGCAACGCCGGCGCGGCGGCGGGGGCGGCGAGGAGCGGACTCGACCACGTGTTCGCCGTCGGCCTGGCCAGATGGGGCGGTAGGGTCACGCCGCAGGGCATGCGCGCGTTCCACAAGGCGCTCGCCGGATGGCATGCGCGCCTCGACACCCTGCCCACCCTCGACTGGGAGCATCTCGCCGGTTGGTTCACGATGGACGGCGCGCAATGGATCATCGGCCCGGCCAGCCCATACTGGCCGCACCAGCTGCAGGATCTGTCCACACGCCGCGACTGGGCGTCGCCCCTCTGCCTGTGGGGCGTCGGCGACGTGCGCGCGCTCACCAGCTGCGCGAAACCGGTCGCCGTGGTCGGTTCGCGCGGCGCCACCGACTACGGGCGCACCGTGGCGCGCGAGACCGCGACACGCGTCGCGGCGGCCGGCCATCTCATCGTCTCCGGCGGGGCGCTCGGCACCGACGCGGCCGCCCATTGGGGCGCGCTCGCCGCCATGGACGGCGTCGGCGACGCGAGCGGCGTCGGACGCACCGTCGCCGTGTTCGCGGGCGGGCTCAACCACATTGGCCCCTCCACGAACCTGCCGCTGTTCGAACGGATGGTCGGACAGGGCGGTGCGCTCATCAGCGAACTCTGCCCGGGCACCATCCCCGAGGCGCGACGGTTCCTGCTGCGCAACCGGATCATCGCGGCGCTCGCCTCCACCGTCGTCGTCGCACAGGCGAGACTGAGGTCGGGGGCGCTCAGCACCGCCAACTGGGCGAACGACCTCAACCGGGAGGTGATCGCCGTGCCCGGCCCCATCACCATGCCGCACAACGCCGGATGCAACCGTATCATCGCCGACCATCAGGCCATGCTGCTCGCCTCCGTCGAGGAGATCGACGAGCTCGTCCACCCGGCGCACAAGCCCGAGCTGGGGGAGGAGCCGTGGCGGATATCGGGAACGACAGGGGACGACGGCACGGACGGAGACGGGAACGACGACAGGACGCCCGGACCCGCGGGCGATGCGGGAGAGGAAACCGCAGCCGACGGCGACACGGCCGCGGAACGGGAGGATGCGCTCGCCGCATCGCAACAGGCCGTACTGACGGCCATCCGCTCATGCAGGCGACGGCACGTGCCCGTCACACCGGACGCACTGCTGGAACGGCTTCGTGAGGATGATCCGGACGCCGGCATGCCGCGGCTGCTCGCCGACCTGGGCGAACTGGAGGCGCTCGGCCTCATCCGCCGCGAACAGGGGGAGGTGCGACTGGTCCGAGGAACGGCGGCCTGACGGCTACTCCCGCCACTGGCATCGGTCGAGATCGACCCTCCATCCGGGATCTCCCGCCGGCTTCGCCGCCGGCGGGACGAACACGACGCCCTCATCCTCGAGCAGGGCGCGCTGCTCGTCCGGACCGCCGAACGCGAACCCGGGCGCGAGCGAACCATCGCGGAACACGACGCGATGGCAGGGAATCACGCCCGGCTCAGGATTGGCGTGCAGCGCGTAGCCGACCATGCGCGCGTTGCGCGGCGCGCCCGCCAACGCCGCCACCTGCCCATACGTGGCGACCATGCCGCGCGGGATGCGGCGCACCACCGCGTACACGCGCTCATTGAACGAAACGGAACCCATGCCCTCCAGTCTACGGCCGGTGAGGCATCGCCGCCGGTGAAGCATCGCAGAGGTCGGGCCGCGACAGGACGAAACACGACCAGCCGTCATCCGACGGACGACGACAATGCCGTCGCCGCGGCGCGTCCGGTGCTACCGTGAAAACAAGGGCCGGAACGTCGCGCACCGACGCGCGACCGGAAGAAGCCCGGGGAGGGAAGCACCATGAACGCCGACGACCGGGCGACAGCCGCACCCGCGCACGACGCGCGTCCCATCGTCACCATCGGACTGCTCGACAACGACCCGTTCGCGCTCGCCTTCCTTGAACGCACGATCACCGAACTCATGGGCGAGGCGCGCGTCATCTGGAAGACCACATCCGGACGCGACGCGCTCGCCCGATGCCTCGCCCCGGACACCGCGCCGAACGTGCTCCTGACGGACATGAGCATGGACGAACTGTCCGGTCCCGCCGTCTGCCGCGCCATCCGCGTGAAGACCGCGCGCGTCGCCATCCTCGCCGTCACCTCGTTCTCGCTCGCCGTCTACGCGTCCAAAGCCGCCGAAGCCGGCGCGCAGGGCATCGTGCCCAAAGCCGTCGAAACGCCGATCGTCGAGGCGATCCGCACGCTCGCCGCCGGCGGCACATGGCCGTCCGGCGCGACGGACGCCACGTTCGAGACGGCCGCCGCCGCGCACGCTCGCCTCGCCGGAAGCCGCATGCCACGCCGCTTCCTCCTGTCGGACCGGGAGGCCGAAGCCATGAACCTGTGCTCGCGCGGCCTCGACACGATCCGGATCGCCGCCGACATGCAGGTGGGCGTCTCCACCGCCAAAACCTACCTGACGCGCGCCATCCACAAGCTCGGCGTCTCCACACGCGGCCAGGCCGTCGCCCTGTGGACCGGCTCGGCGGAAGACGAACGATGAACGCCGTGCCGGAGAGGGACGCGGACCCCGGCGGCGTGCCGTCCCGTCCGTTCCATTGGCTGCGCGCGCATTGGTTCCGCATCGCCATCGCCGCGTTCACCCTCGCCGCCACGCTGATCGAATGGGCGGCGATCCCGCCGGTCTACCCGTTGAACTTCCTGTTCTCCGGGATCTCCGTCGTCGCCATCGTGCTCTCGCCGTTCCTCCCGCGGATCTCGGGTTGGCTCATCATCGCGACCGTGGTGGCGCGGCTGTTCGTCCTCGACCTGTCCGGGCCGAACCCGCTGTGGGCCGCGTATCTGGCGCTCGCGGTCATCGGATACGACAGCGCCATCCCCGTGGCCGTCGGCGCGCTGCTCACGGTGACCATCGCCGAATGCGTGCCGGTCGCCTTGAACACGTTCAACGCGCTGTCCGCCACATGGATCGGCATGGTCAACTACATCGGCATGTTCACGCTCGCCGCGATGGGCGGCATGTCGTTCCGATGGCGCCGGCAGCGCGACGAGATGCGCGAACGGGCCGTGGCCCTGGAACGCCGGCAATGGGAGCTCGACACGTTGCAGCGCAACACGCGGCTCGCCTCGCGCATCCACGATTCGGCGTCCGGCGGGCTCTCCTACATCGCGTTGACCGCGCAACGCGAGCTGCGGCGCATCGGCGATGACGGGGAGCATGCGGGCGAACGCGCCGACTGGCGGTTCGTCAACGACCAGGCGCTGTCCGTGCTCGACGAGATTCACCATGTGATCGATCTGCTCGAGCGGCCGTCATCCTCCGATGGCGATGGGCGGCAGGTTCCGGCGGCATCGGAGGCGCCGGAACGTCACGCTTCGCCGGACGGCGGGATCCCTCCGGCGCCTCGCGCCGTCTCCCGCCGGCGGGAGGACGTATCGACCGCCGCGCAGGCGGCCGAAGCCAGACTCGCGCGTCTCGGCTTCCATGGCCGGTTCGACCTGCGCGGCGAAACGGACGACGATTGCTCCGCGGAGTCGCTGACGGCCGCGGCCGACCTCATCGGCGAGATCGCGGCGAACATCACCCGGCACATGAGTCCGGATGCGGGCGAATACCGCTGCGTCATCACCTTCGGCGGAAACGCCGTCGAGATCATGGAGACCAATCCGATCGCCTCGCACGGCGATGCCGCGCGACGCGCCGGTGACGGCATGCCGGCCGCGCCCAGACCGCATGGCAGCGGACTTGCCCTGCACCGGCGCATCATCCGGGGGATGGGAGGCGAACTCAACACCACGGCCGAAGACGGCGACTGGATACTGTACGCCCGCATCCCCATGCGCCCAGGTCCGGCACGCCACCAGGAGCGTGCATCATGACCGGGCCCCACGGCGACGACCGACCACGCAGGCGCGCCCATCGGACACGGCTTCACAGCCTCGTCGCCGGCCTCGATCGTCCGCATCGTCGCATGCTGACGGCCGTCACGTTCCTCGTCGCATGCATCGCCATAGCCGTGCCGCTGGCCGCATCGCTTCCGCAGCCGTGGAGCGGCGTGGCGGCCGACGCGCGCGACGGAACCAGCCGCACGTTGGCCACGGGCAGCGACCACCCCGAATTCACCGGTCCACACAAGTACGAGGCGCTCGACGCATGGAACAACCTGCACACCGAACTCGGGCGAAGCATACTCGAAGACGGCGTGGTGACGCCGGACGAACTCGCCGAAGTGCGCAAGGCCTACAACGCGTGCCTGTCCGTCTATGGGATGCAGGCCAAGACGATCACGGACGACGACGGCGAACCCATCGGCGAGAGCGTCGTACCGGTCCGGGGTTCGATGGACGGCCTGCGGCGATCGGCCGTCATCGACCAATGCCGCACCGAATCCGACTACCGATGGCTGGAACCGTTAGCCGGCATCCAAGCCTCCGGACAGCCGGCGAAGGAACCGCGATGAACGAGCGCGATGTCGGCGTTCCAGCCGCAATCGCGCCGGCCTACCTGCGTGGATCGTCGTTGCATTGGATCCAGATCTCGGAGTTCCGCTCGCTGTAGTATCTGCCGCCGGGATTGGTGAACTGTTCGCCCAGCAGACGGTACTCCTCGCCGTCCTCGTCGACGATCGGGACGTCGTCCGCGGTGAACTCCGGGCCGACCGCGCCCTTGCGCACGAGGCACGCCGCCAGATCACGTCGTATCTCCTCCGGTGTACGGTTGCGCAGTTCGCCGTCCGGATCCTGGACCAACGCGTTATACAGGGGTGTGATGAAATCCTGGCCCGACTGTCTGCCGCAGACGACGCTGCGCTCATGGAGCCGCCGTTGATCGTCGTCGCCCATGTCGCCGACCTGCATTTGGGCGGAGCCATCCGGGTTCACATAGTCGTATACGAATCCGGCATCCGCCATGCATGATCGGAATCGGTTCGCCGTCTCCGTGGCCTCCGCCTCGGTGATCCGCTCGTCGCGCAGCACGTCCTGCGCGAACGTATTGCCGGATTCGCGGGCCTGATTGTAGCTCCGGCTGAAATCCTCGGCCCAAGGGCCCGAAAACGTGGGCTCGCCTTCCGGCTGGGCGATGGTGTCCGAAGACGGTCCGTCGCATGCGGCGGAGAAGCATAGCATGGCGGCGGTCAATGCCAATACGGTTATACGATGTGCCAGTACGCGCTTCATGGTGATGCTCCTTATCGTTCGAGCGGATGCCTCCGTCATGTATGGCCTCGGCGCCATTACCGGCCTGGCCATCGCATAAGCAGAGCATCATCGCCTGCCGATGGTTCCACGGTACGTCCGCCGCTTCGATTCCGCATTGTTGGCTGTAATCCCTGCGACTACGGCAATGCGATGGTTTCCGGGCGCCCATGCCTATGCTGGAAACGAACGAGGAGGTCATCATGGTCGGTCGGGGAATAGACAAAGGGCATATGCAACACGATGTCCGTCATGCGCTTGCACTGCTGGTATCCGTATCCCTGCTTGCGTCCTGCGCGGCTTGCGGTTCGCAGTCGGGCACCGCGTCGAACGGCGACGCCGCACAATCCACCGCCGTCGCCTGCAAGGCTCCGGATTTCTCCGGTCCATACGCCGACGAGTTCAAACGGGAATACGGGAACGCGAAGACGGAACTCGCCAAACGCATTCTGGAGGACTGCCAGGTGACCGACGCCGAATGGAACGAGATCCTCGCCGCGCAGCAGCAATGTCTCGCGCCCTACGGTCTGGTCGGCAACGAAACCGAGGTGCGGCAGGTGCGGGGCAGTCTCTCCGACCAGGAGATTCTCGACGTGCAGGAGGACTGCGCGAAGAAGACCGATTTCTGGAACGTGCAGTCCATCTACCAGCAGATGCGCGACAATCCCGACAACCTCGACGCCGAGGCCCTGGCCCGGGCCAGCTACCGGTGCTACGTCAAGCACGATCTGCTGCCGGGGCCGTTGGACGAGGACGAGTACATCGATACGATGACCGTGAGCGCCGTCGCGCAACCCAGCGACGAGCAGACCATGGAGGCCAACCGACGGTACCAGGAGTTCTTCGGCGAATACTTCGAACAGATCGACGACAAGCCGAACCCGGATTTCAAATACGGTCAGAACACGCAGAAAGGGCACCAGTTCTACCTGTGCGAGACCGACCCATTGCACCAGTGACGATGCGATATGCGCGGGACGCGCATGAAACGGAGGAGGGGCGTGGAGCCGCGACGCCCCACGCCCCTCCCGCCGTCACGGACGGAACGTCACTTCACCAGACCGGTGAGCTCGCCGAGGTTCAGCTCGAAGCTCACGCCGCGTTCCTCGAAGTTCGGCTGGTGGCGGGTGCTCTCCATCGCATGGCGCACGAACTCGCCGGCGATCCTCGCCGACTCGGCGAGACCGCGGCCGGCCAGCACCGCGCCGCACAGTGCGGAGGCGAACGCGTCGCCCGTGCCGTGGATCATGTACGGCAGCTTCTCGTGCGCGAGCTCGATCTTGTTCTCCGCGCCGGTCTCCGCGCTCGCCACGTAGTTGACGATCCTGCCGTCGCCATGGTCGATGCCCTTCAGCACCACGTTCTTCGCGCCGAGCTTCAGCAGCGCGTCCAGCAGGTCGGTGACGGCCGCGTCATCCAGATCCTGGCCGGGGTAGTCGCGCTTCGTGAGGATCGACGCCTCCGTCAGGTTCGGCATGAGCACGTCGGCGCCGTCCGCCAGCGCGCCCATCGCCTCGCACAGCTCCGGCGTGTACGTCGGGTACATCTGGCCCGCGTCGCCCATCACCGGATCGACCAGGCGCAGCGCCTTCGGGTACTCGCGGTACAGGCGCTGGATCAGCGCCACCTGCTCGGCGGAGCCGAGGAAACCGGAGTACACGCCGTCCAGGTCCACGTTCTCCTTGCGCCACGCGTCAAGGTAGCCGGGCAGGATCTCCGTCGTGTCATGGAAGGTGAACACCTCGTAGCGCGTGTGCGCGGAGAACAACGCGGTCGGCACCGGGCACACGTCGCATCCGGCGGCGGACAGGATCGGGATGGCGGCGGTCAGCGAGCACTTGCCGTAACCGCACATGTCGTGCACGGCGGCCACGCGCGGGATGTACAGGGGGTCGCGGTCGTAGAGGGTGACGTCGGTCATGGGTCTTTCACTCCAATCATCGGAACGTGCGGCGTCGACGCATGCGCGCGGCGCCGCGACAATCATCACCGCCGAGCGTAGTCCGATTCACGAACCGGTTCACGTCCCCGCGCCGCGCACGGCCGCATAGCGAGACGTGCCGGGGTGCGCGGCTCCGGCGCGAGGACGCGGCGCGCGGCGGCCATCCGGCGTGTCGCGGGGGTTTCCGACGGCGGATCCGCCCCGGCCCATCCCCGGCGACGCCAATGATGCCAACGGATGATAAGCCCCTATAGGCAACCCCGATAACGTCGGGCTTGCGGCGCGCGGGGCAGGGGTCGTACCGTCATAACCAACACCTCGAGACCAACCGACAAGGAGCACACATCATGGCCGAGAACAAGAACTACCACTTCGAGACGCTGCAGCTGCACGCGGGTCAGGAGAACGCCGATCCGGCCACCGACGCCCGCGCCGTGCCGATCTACGCGACCGCCTCCTACGTCTTCCACAACTTCGACCACGCCGAGGCGCGCTTCGGCCTCGCCGACCCGGGCAACATCTACGCCCGACTGACCAACACCACCGAGGCCGTGTTCACCGAGCGCATCACCGCCCTCGAGGGCGGCACCTCCGGCATCGCCGTCGCCTCCGGCGCCGCGGCCGTCGAATACGCGGTGCGCAACATCACGCAGACCGGCGACCACATCGTCTCCTCCAAGAACATCTACGGCGGCACCTTCAACCTGCTCAAGCACACGCTGCCGCGCGACGGCATCACCACCACCTTCGTCGACCCGGAGGACCCGCAGAACTTCGAGGACGCCATCCAGGAGAACACGAAGCTCGTCTACTTCGAGACCTTCGGCAACCCGAACGCCGACCTGCCGAACTTCGAGGCCATCTCGGAGATCGCCCACAAACACCATCTGCCGGTGTTCGTCGACAACACCTTCGCCACCCCGTTCCTGTTCCGACCGCTCGATCACGGCGCCGACGTGGTCATCGAGTCCGCGACCAAGTTCATCAACGGCCACGGCACCGCACTGGGCGGCACCGTCGTCGAGGGCGGCAAGTTCGACTGGGCCGAGGTCCCGGGCAAGTTCCCGACCCTCACCGAGCCGGACCCGTCCTACCACGGCCTGAACTTCTTCGAGGCCCTCGGACCGGCCGCGTTCACCACCCGCATCCGCGCCATCCTGCTGCGCGACACCGGCGCGCTGCTGTCCCCGTTCGCCGCGTTCCTGCTGCTGCAGGGCACCGAATCCCTGTCGCTGCGCGTCGAACGCCACGTCGAGAACGCGCTCAAGGTCGTCGAGTACCTGCAGACCGTGCCCGAGGTCGAGTCCGTCTCGCATCCGTCCATCGAGGGCCGCCGCGACCACGAGCTGTACAAGAAGTACTTCCCGAACGGTGCCGGCTCCATCTTCACCTTCGACATCAAGGGCGGCAAGGACGCGGCGCGCGTCTTCATCGACAACCTGCACCTGTTCAGCCTGCTGGCCAACGTCGGCGACTCCAAGTCCCTCGTCATCCACCCGGCCTCCACCACGCACTCCCAGGAGACCGTGGAGGAGCTCGAGGACCAGGGCATCCACCAGGGCACCATCCGCCTGTCCGTCGGCCTGGAGAACATCGAGGACATCCTCGACGACCTCAAGGGCGGCTTCGAGGCGTTGCGCGCCTCCGGTCTCGCCAAGTGAACCCGGTGGGATCCCCACGTCGAAGGGGCGTCGCCGTGGGTCATGACGCGGCGGCGTGACGGCGGGATCCCGGAATAGGGGAAGGCTCCCGGGCGATCGGCCCGACAAGGGGCGGCGGACGACGGTTCCACGTCGTCCGCCGCCCCCGTTCGTTTTCGGCATCATCCTCGAGGATGATGCCGGCCATCGCGAATCACTCCCGCGCACGATGGGGCGCGCGGGGGAACGCCCATATCGTGGGGACCATACGCCGGACGACGGGTCCGGCCCGACTATGGGAGCAACGACATGGACGAGACGGCGACCCCCGCCATCCAGGCGATTCGACTGACCAAGGACTACGGCGAAGGCGACAACGTCGTGCACGCGCTGCGCGGCGTGGACGTGAGCTTCGGGAAGGGGCGGTTCACCGCAATCATGGGGCCGTCCGGCTCCGGCAAATCCACGCTCATGCACACGCTCGCCGGACTCGACTCGGCGACCTCCGGCCACGTCATCTTCGAAGGCCGCGATCTGACTCGCATGAACGACCGGCAGCTCACCCTGCTGCGCCGCGACCGCATCGGATTCATCTTCCAAAGCTTCAACCTGCTGCCGATGTTCACCGCCGAACAGAACATCCTCATGCCGTTGACGCTCGCCGGCGCCAAACCGGACCGCGCATGGTTCGATCTGCTCGTCGGGACGCTGGGGCTCGGACGACGCCTGGACCATCGGCCGAATGAACTGTCCGGAGGCCAGCGGCAGCGCGTCGCCATCGCCCGCGCGCTCATCACCAGACCATCCCTCGTGTTCGCCGACGAACCCACCGGCAACCTCGACTCCGTGTCGAGCGCCGAAACGCTCGCATTCCTCAGGCGATCCGTCGACGAGCTCGGACAGACCATCGTCATGGTTACGCACGACGCCGTCGCCGCCTCATACGCCGACCGCGCCATCGTGTTCGCCGACGGTCGCATCGTCGCCGACGAAACCCATCCCACCGCCGACCGCATGAACCAGCTGCTCATGACGGAACGACGGGCCGCGCTCGCCGCCGAAGAACGGTCGGCGTCCACCGAACCGCCGGCACCGCCGCGGCGGTCCCACGCGGCCCGGGACACCCATGCCGCCGCCCACGCCGGCGCGCACCGTGCCGGCTCCTACCGTCACGCCCACTGACCGAACCAATCCACGCAAGCAAGGACGACCCATGTTCCGCATCACCGTGAACCTCATGCGCAAAACCGCCCGCATGCTCATCCCCGCAGGCGTCGCCGTGCTCATCGGCACCGCGTTCATCGCCTCCACGTTCCTGTTCGGCAACGCCATGAACGACTCCCTCATCCGCCAGCAGACCGCCATCTACGCCGGAGCGGACGCGATGGTCCTGACCGACCTGCCCGAACATCCCACCGACAAGCAGACCGACGAGGCGTATTCGCGCACCGTGGCCGACTACCATCTCGACCGCATGCGCGCCGTCGCAGGCGTCGAAGGCGCGCGCGCCGTCACCGCCGCCGACATCGGGCTGTCCAGCGGCGCCCGCCATGCCACCAGCCATGCCATCAACACGGGCGAGACGAGCCTGCTGCCCGTGACCGTCACACGCGGCGAGCGGCCCGTCGGCGGCCACGGGATCGCCCTGCCGGAACGCGTCGCCGGACAACTCGATCTGCACGTGGGCGACACGGTGCGGGTCGTCCCCCGTGCGAACGCCGCCGGAAACAACGTCGGAAACACCGACGAAAGCCGGGACCTCGCCAATGGCGTCGAAGCGCGCGTGACGGGGCTGACCGACGACCCCAACGGCGCCTACGCGTACGACGGCGGCGCCTCCATCCTCTCCGACGACCTCATGGCCTATGCCAACGGCGTCACCGACTTCGATCAGGTCGCCGCCACATCCGTCTACCTCGACCTCGACTCCCAAGCGGACACGGCCGCCATCAGGCGTCTCCTGCCCCGATACAGCCGGCTCGTGGACCGCGACGAAGCCGACCGGCTCGCCGTGGAATCCCTCAGCGCCAACGGCACCAGCGTCGTCACCACGTTCCTCATGAGCTTCGGCGTACTCGCCCTGCTCGTCGCCGCGCTCGTCATCGCCAACACGTTCCAGGTGCTCGTCGCCCAGCGCCGGCGCATCCTCGCCCTGCTGCGCACCATCGGCGCCGACCGCCGCCAACTGTACGCCTCCGTCCTCTGCGAAGCCGGAATCCTCGGCCTCATCGCCTCGCTGCTCGGCGTCGCGCTCGGCATCGGACTCATGGCACTGCTGTGCGCCACCGGCGTCATGAAGACCACCGGCGCGCCCATGCGCCTCATCGTCACCTGGCCCGTCATCGCCGTACCCGTCGCCTTCGGCATGGTCATGACCGTCATCGCGTCCCTCGGCCCCGCACGCGCCGCCACCGCCGTCACGCCGCTCGAGGCGCTGCGTCCCATCGAACTGACCGAAACCGCACATCGCGGGCACGCGCGCACCGTCCTCTCCATCCTCATGCTCGCCGTCGGCATAGCATCATGCGCGTTCGGCGTCTGGCAGACGCACCTGTCCGTCATCGGACACGAATCCCTCGCCACCGACCATTATCCCGCCGTCCTGCTCGCCGCCATGGGAGGATGCGCGCTCACGTTCATCGCGCTCGTCGTCTCCGCCGTCCGCTGGATGCCCGCCCTCATGCGCGGCGCCGGCGCCCTCGCCGCCACGACCGGTCCCAGCGCCGCCATCGCCCACGCCAACATCCAGAAGAACCCGCGCAGGGTCGCCTCCACCGGCGCCGCCCTCCTCATCGGCGTCACCCTCGTCTCCGCCATCGCCACCGGTGCCGCCAGCGCCAAGACCACCATGGCCGACGCGCTCGCCACCCGCTACAGCGTCGACATGATCGCCACGGGCACCGGCATGACCGAGGAGCAGAGCCGACAGGTGCGCCGCGTCGAGGGCGTCGGACGAGTCCTCGACGCGCCGACCGCCCTGCGTCACGTCACCGACGACCAGGGACACGGCATCGACGTCCTCATCGTCGGCATCCCCGACCTCGACGATCTCGCGAAGGTCATGCACGCCGACCTGACCGGCGTCACCCTGAACGACCATGACGCCCTCATGCCGCGTCACGCCTTGAGCGGCGCCGATATCGACTTCGGCCGCACCCACACGACCGATTTCGCCACCGATGCCGGTTCCGCCGGCGCCGCGGGCGCGTCCGGACTCGATCTCACCGTCGTCCAGGCCGATTATCGGCGCGTCTCCTCCGACCACGACGCCGTCGCCTTCGTCGCTGCCAGCCACTTCGCCGACGGCGACCTGACCGAACAGGGGCGCATCCTCCTCATGACCGTCGACCCCGACGCCAACCACAACGGCGTCGCCGGCGTCATCGACGGCGTGCGCGAAGCCCTGGGCTCCATCCCCGACGCCAGCGTCGCCGGCCCCATCGCCGAACGCGATATGTGGGACACCAGCATCGACGCCATGATGGCCCTGCTCGTCGGACTCATCGCCGTCGCCGTGCTCATCGCCCTCATCGGCGTGGCCAACACGCTCAGCCTGTCCGTCATCGAACGCACCCGCGAATCCGCCACTTTGCGCGCCATCGGCATGACCCGCGGCCAACTGCGCCGGTCCCTCGCCGTCGAAGCGCTCCTGCTGTCGCTCGTCTCCGGCGTGGCCGGCGTGGCGCTCGGCACCCTGTTCGGCTGGCTCGGCTCAACCATGGTGTTCAGTCTCTACGGCACCGTCGCCATGCCCTTCGAATGGAAGACCAACGGCGCAGTCCTCGCCGTCTCCGCGCTCGCCGCCCTCCTGGCCAGTCTCCTGCCCGCGCGCCGCGCCGCGAGCACCCCGCCCGTCGAGGCGCTCGCCGAAGCCTGACGGAAAACCGGAACCGCCGGACGGCATGGTCCATGGCCATGGACCATGCCGTCCGGCGGTCCGTCGTTCTTTCTGTTCCGTCGCCGATCCGCTCACACCAGCCGGTTGTCATAGGCGAACACCACCGCCTGCACGCGGTCGCGCGCGTTGATCTTGGCGAGGATGTGCGCCACGTGCGTCTTCACGGTCGGCAGGCTGATGAACAGCTTGTCGGCGATTTCCTGATTGCTCAGACCGTGCGCGACCTCGACGAGGACCTCGCGTTCACGGTCGGTGAGCAGTTCCAGCTCCGGATCGGTGTAGACGGGGCGCGCATCGGCGTCGCGGCCGTCGGAGGTGTCGGGCGTCGGGGAGCCGGTCGCCGCGGAGCCGTCCGCCGGCCGGGACGCGTGCCCGTCCGCGAACATCCTCTCGATGAGCCGCTTCGTCGCGGACGGCGCGATGACCGCATCGCCGCGGTACACGGTGCGGATCGAATTGAGCAGCATCTCCGGCTCCGCGTCCTTCAGCAGGAAGCCGGAGGCGCCGGCGTCGATCGCCGCCATCACGTATTCGTCCAGGTCGAACGTCGTGAGGATGACCACGTGCGTCGCATGTTCCCGTGGAGCCGCGTCGTCGGCGCCCGACGTACCGGCATCGGCGCCGATGATGCGGCGTGTGGCCTCGATGCCGTCCATGCCGGGCATGCGCACGTCCATCAGCACCACATCGGGGTGCAGCCCTTCGGCCAATGCCACGGCCCGGCCGCCGTCGCCGGCCTGCCCGACCACGTCCATGTCCGGCTGTGAGCCGATGACCATGGCGAACCCGGCCCTCACCAGCTCCTGATCGTCGGCGATGACCACTCGAATCCTGTCGTTCCCACTCATACCGAACCACCCTACCCGGTGTCCGGAATCCGGCGGGCGGTTTCGGTCCCTGATTCTTCCCTGAATCAGTGGAATCAATCGGGCCGATTCCGGACGCGATCGTCAGCCCGCTTGCCCAATTGGTCGTCCAACGGCGCCATCGGGGTGAGCAGCATACCCGTTTCGGCGTGCTCGTGCGTCGCATCGCTGAACCCGGTCTCGCGCAGCACGGCGAGCAGCCCGCGCATGTGCGCCAACGCCTCACGCCCCTGCGCGCCGATGCCGGAGAACGATGCGGCGATGCGTTCCGGCGAGGGTGCGGGCGTCCCATCGAGCATCGCCAATCCTTCGTCGGCGCGGCCGATGACCGTGCCGAGCGTCGCCGCGACCTCGGAACGCATGGCGGCGCCGATGCGTTCGCGTTCCATATTCGCCGCAAGCACCTTCCGCCGATCCTCCTCGGCGCGCAGCGCCTCCTCGCGCTGACGCAGCACCAACACGTCGGATCCGCTCGAACGACGCCACGCGGCCATCGCCATGCTCGCCAGGCACAGCAGCAGCATCACACCGCCGACCAGCAGCCCGCCGAACGCCACCTCCCATGCCGGTTCGCCGCCGTCGCCCCGCAGCAGCGCATGAACAAGCGAATCATAGCCGTCCCGTCCGGCCACGACCCGCGCCCCGAACAGCCACGAATCGAACGCCGCGCAACACAACACCCAGCGCCAGGCCTTGTCGCGCCCATACAACACCGCCGAATACACCGACGCCAACGCGAACACGTTCACGGCGAGCATCGAGGGGGCGAACAGCAATTCCACGGCGGACATGACGGCCATCGCCAGAGCGGCCGACTCCGGGAACCGGCGACGGAACGCGTATGGCGCGAGCAGGAACGCCGTCACCGCCACGGCGATCGCACGCCTCGCCGGCAGCGAGGCGAACGTGGCGGAGGACAGCCCCGAATCGTTGAACGTCGCGGTATGGAACATGAGCGTCAGCAGCGCCGCGGTCAGCGTGTCCATGAACAGGTAGTGCCGTTCGGTCCACCACGCCACCCGTCCGATGCGCGTCATGCCCGCCGCGCCGCCGGATACGACGCCATCGGCGTCCACGTCGATGCCGGACAGACGGGAGCGCAACGACGCCAGATCGGCATGCAGCTTCGACAGGGCCGCCGGCACGGCGTCGTCGGGCCTCGCGGAGTCGTCGGAATCCACGCGGACGGGCCGACGGTCAGGCTGCAGCGGAACCGTCGCGGCGACCGTGAACCCGCCTACGGGCGACGGTCCTGCTTCGACGTCGCCTCCCGTCGCGACGATGCGCTCGCGCATGCCGACCAGACCATATCCGGGCGCATGCCCGTCGACGGCGGAGGACGCTCCCATACCGTCATCATGGATGACGATTTCCAACGCGTCCGAACCCCAGGTCTCGTCCATCGTCACACGGGCGCCGTCACCCGCATGCTTGCGCACGTTGGACAGCGATTCCTGTACGAGACGGAACACGGCGGTATCCGCATCGGGGGAGAGACGATCGGGGCGCGCGTCGCCGTCCACATGACGCGCGACCGGCGGATGGCCGTCGAACAGGTCGGGGATGTCCGCGTAGCCGGTGCCGGCCGATCCGCCGAACACGTCGAACAGCCGGTGCATGTCGCGCTGGGCGTGCGCCGCCTCGCGGCGAATCGTCGTCATCGTACGTTTCGCCACGGCGAGATCGTGCGCGCCGGCGTACCGTCCCCCATCCGACTGGACGATGATCGTCGACAGGGTATGCGCCACCACGTCGTGCATGTCGCGGGCGATGCGCGCACGTTCCGCCAACCGCGCGATGCGCGTCTCCTCGACCTCGCGCGCGGCGATCGACTCGTTGCGCTCGCGAATGGCCCTGAGCGTGGCCGCCCGCGCGCGTTGCCAGAACGCCATGATGATCACGCTGACCAGACATATCGAAACGAGCAGGAACAGGAGCCCCGCGTCAATCGCGATCCTTCCGGCGCAGCTCGCCGATTGTGCGCCGAACACGCCGCTGGTCGACGAACGGCACGTCGGCATGGCCGGTATGGCCATCCTCGTCGGCGGCCCATCGGCCCCATCGAACATCGGCCCCAGATTGAACGCAAACGCCCAGACGCCGGAGACGAGCGCGCCCATCGAGAACGCGGCGACGACGAAACGCAGCGTATGGCGCGGATCGCCGTACAGCAGCGCCGAATACAGCATCAGCAGGGAAACGAGATCGGCGTACGTGACCGCGGGGCCGAACACGAGATGGGCCACGCACAGCGCGACGAACAGCCAAGAGGCCATCTCGGGCCGCCACCGTCGCATCGCCGCCGGTATGAGGATGATGATCGACCATAGACGCATGGCGCGCATGGTCGTGGGGAACAACAGCGCCGGGACGGTGCCCGGATCGGTGTCGCTCGCCAGCAGCAGGCAGAATGCCGCCATCGCCAACATGAGCAACGCATCCACGACCAGCACATGCGAGCGGCCCCATGCCACGATCCGTCCCATCACAACACCCATACACCCAAGGCTATCGCGGGGATGGTTCCCCTGCCATCATGCCTGAGGATGAGCCGGGGCGGGAGGCGCACGATGGGATACATAGGATGCATGGTCGTCGAGGCGTGATCTGCATGGTTCAGGGGCGAACCTGCACGGTCCGGGAGACTACCTGTATGGTGTGGCAATGGTTGTGTACGGTTCGAGGACGAACCTGTAGGTTTTTCGGCCGAACCTGCATGGTGTGGTGCCGAAAAGATAGGTTGCAACGGGGGCGACGACCATGCGGAGCCGCGGAAAATGGCCGATATGGCATCGAGCGGCATCGGAGAATCCGGCCGTCTACCCGAGGGCGGCGCACAGGTAGGGGCTCCGGCTCTACAGTAATGGCGGCAAACCATGCAGGCTATGCTCCGAACCATGCACAAGCGATCGGAAACCATGCAGGAACGGTGTCGAACCATGCACGAACGATACCGGCAGTGCAGAGGACGCCAGACGTCGCATGATGCCGCAAGCGGGAAGCGCGCCGCCGGAATGCCGTCTGAATGACGTCAGAATATTGTCCGCCCACACACGTGGAATGGGTGGAGGAATTCCGCCGGGCCGTTCCGACCATGGTGGACATCGGAAAGGACGCTCGCGCATGACGCTGCTCAACGAATACTACGTGCCCGGACTGCACATCGAAGACCATGCCATCGACGTGCCGCTCGACTGGACCGGCCACGAACCCGGCAAAGGCTTCGACGGGGAGAGCATCAGACTCTTCTACCGCGTCGTCACCACGCCCGAGCACATCCACGACGACCTGCCGTTGCTCGTCTTCCTGCAAGGCGGCCCCGGCGGCGCCGGCCCGCGCCTGCTGAACCCGACCAGCGACGGCTGGATCGAAGAGGCCACGAAGCATTTCCGCGTCATCCTGCCCGACCAGCGCGGCACCGGCCGCTCCAACCGCGTCGACACGCACACGATGGCACGCATCGCCGCCGCGCATGACGGCGACGGCGCCGGATCCGCGGCCGCCGCCGCACGCGAACAGGCCGACTACCTCAAGAAGTTCCTCGCCGACTCCATCGTGCGCGACTTCGAACACCTGCGCCGCACCGAATTCGGCGGACGCGCATGGGTGACGTTGGGGCAGAGCTACGGCGGATTCCTCACCCTCACGTACCTGTCCCTGTACCCGCAGGGCGTGACCGTGAGCTTCACCACCGGCGGCATCCCGCACGTGCCCGCCGACGCCACCGAAGTCTACGAACACACGTTCCCGCGCATGGCGCGTAAGACCCGGCAATTCTACGAACGCTACCCGCAGGACCGCGAACGCGTCGCCGCGCTCGCCGACATGCTGCCCACCGTCGACGACGTGCGGGACTTCACCGCGCATCTCGCCGACACCGTGCCGGAGACGCTGGCGGCCGACGGGCTCGGGCGCCGACTCGGCGTGATCGCCGGCATGGCCGCGCATGGATTCCCGCTGCTGCCCAATGGCGACCCGCTCACCGTCGAACGGCTGCAATGCCTCGGCTCCGACTTCGGCATGAAGCCGAGCTTCGAACGCGTCCACTGGATCCTCGACGACGCGTTCGCCGATGGCGACGGCTCCACGCCGGCCGACGGCGGCGCGACGTTGTCCGACGAGTTCCTCACCAAGGTGATGAACGCCACCTCGTCGCGCCCGCTCTACTGGCCGTTGCAGGAGTTCATCTACGCGAACGGCGAATTGGAGCGGCCGATCCACTGGGCGGCGCAGCGCGTACGTGATGCGCATCCCGAGTTCGACGCGGGGGAGCGGCCGCTCACGTTCACCGGCGAGGCGATGTTCCCGTGGATGTTCGAGCAGGAGGCGTCGCTGCGCCCGTTCAAGGCGGCGATGGACGTGCTCATGGAGGACACGCGCTTCGGCCGTATCTACGACGAGGCGCAGCTCGCCCGCAATGAAGTGCCGCTCCAGGCCGCCGTCTACTTCGATGACATGTACGTCGATTCCGGTCTCCAGCTCGACACGCTGTCGCGCGTCGGCAACAGCCACTACTGGACGACGAACGAGTTCGAACATGACGGTCTGCATGGTCCGGTCGTGTTCCGCCGCCTGTGGGACGAGGCGCTGAACAGGGGAGACCTCGCGGAGCTGTTCTGATTTCCCCGAAACATCGGCGGCGTTATGATGGCGTGCGGATAGCACGACACCTAGGGAAAGGCTACGAACAGACATGACCGATCTGAACGGCATCACCATCGGATTCATCGGCTACGGCAACATGGCGCAGGCCATCGCGCGGGGGCTCGTCGACGCGGGCGTGGTGCGCGGCGGCCAGATCGTCGCCTGCGCCGCCCACTGGGACAAGCTGGAGCGGACCACGGCCGAACTGGGCGCACGCCCGCTGCACAACGCGCTCGAGGTCGCCGTCGCGGCCGACGTGGTCGTCGTCGCCGTCAAGCCGTACCAGATCGAGGAGGTCGTGGGGCCGCTCGCCAAGGAGCTCGCCAAGCCCGGCAGGATCGTCGTGTCCATCGCCGCCGGCTGGGATCTGGAGAAGTACCGGAACCTGTTCGCCGGCGGTACCGATGGCGAGGCCGGCGTGGACGTGCACGTCCAGTGCACGATCCCGAACACGCCGATGGCCGTCGGCAAGGGCGTGCTCGTCACCGAAACCGCGAACACGCTGACCGAGGACGAGACGGCGACGTTCGAGGCGCTGTTCTCGCCGATCAGCCTCATCGAACGCGTCGACACCGCGCACATGACCATCGCGATGGTCGTCGCCGGCTGCGCCCCCGCGTTCACCGACATGTACATCGAGGCGCTCGGCGACGCCGGCGTCGCCTACGGTCTGCAACGCGCCACCGCCTACCGGCTCGCCGCGAAGATGGTCGAAGGCGTGGGAGCGCTCTACATGGCCACCGGCGATCATCCAGGCGTGATGAAGGACGCGGTCTGCTCGCCCGGCGGCACCACGATCCGTGGCGTCGCAAAGCTGGAGAAGGACGGGTTCCGCGGCGCCGTCATCGACGGCGTCGACGCGATCATGGCGTAGGGGAGCGGCCGAATCGTTCGTCGATCGGCTATTCCCCGAACAGCGGCGACATGCCTTCGGGCGTTGCCGCCCTGCGCCGTTTCGGGATGAGGCGCGCCTCGACGATCCACGCCCCGTCGACCAGCCGGGCGCGCGCCTCGAACTCGCCCGATTCGAAACCGCGGCGGTCGCCCCGGTTGATCTTGTACGCGGCCTTCAACGCCGCCGCGCGGTTCGCCGGCGTGGCGACGCGATGCCACCCCGGATTCGCGGTCAGCCACTTGGCCAGCTGCGGGCCGTTGCGTTTCGTGCCCGTCACGGTGGCGCCGTCGATCAGGGGAGTCGGCGTCCCCGATCCGAGCAGCGCGAGCGCGTCGAGCCACGCGTGCGCCGCCTCCTCGTCGGGAAATTCGAAGATCACACGTACCGTATCCGCCATACCGTGCCACTGTAGTCGCGTGACGCGCCGGATGCCTGCCGCCCTTCGGGAATCGGAAGACGATTGATCCGGCGATGTTTCGGCATGTTCCCGATCGCCGTTGCCGTATGATGACGGGATGCCTCCTCGTCGACGAGGATACGAGGATGTTCAAAGGAGAGAACCATGAAGAGGATCATCGCGGCCGTCGCCGCCATCGCGCTGCTCACCGGACTTGCCGCATGCGGCGACTCGGATGCGGCCGCGAACGCGCCGGCAAAGGCGGATTCGTCATCGAAGACGAAGACCCGGGAAGCGCCGAAACCGAAGCCGGCCGATCTGACCGGCACCTGGAAACAGACGAACTCGAACAGCGACGACACGTACATGCAGGCCACGGTCACATCCGATGCGATCAAGGTCGAATACATCATGCCGGACACGACCGCCCTGTTCTGGGCCGGAAGCTATGCCGCGCCCACCGAGTCGGGGGACTGGAAGTGGGATTCCGCGAATGACCACGACCAGACGCAGACCGCGTTGCTTGCATCGGGCGACGAGACGAAGACGTTCACCTACACGGATTCGTCGAAGGAACTGAGTTTCCCGATGACGATGCAGGGCGTGACCGCCACCATCAGAATGCAGAAGCAGTGACCGACGGCCCCTCCGTGTCGTAGGAGCCGCCACACTCTCATAACAGGGGAATAGTGGTGGTGGCGAGTTGTTCGTGATGCCTCGTAGGCGTCTTGGACGTGATCAAGGTCGAACGCGCCGGTGAACATGCGACCGGGATTGATCATGCCGGACAGCACGGCGGGCAGCAGCACCT
This sequence comes from Bifidobacterium sp. LH_419, assembly GCF_056356955.1. Classification (NCBI taxonomy): domain Bacteria; kingdom Bacillati; phylum Actinomycetota; class Actinomycetes; order Bifidobacteriales; family Bifidobacteriaceae; genus Bifidobacterium; species Bifidobacterium sp. LH_419. The sequence goes on along the minus strand of NZ_JBKEVG010000001.1, from coordinate 258,981 downwards.
CGCGATCATACGTGGCGACCGACGCGGGGCCGCCCCTCAGCCCGATGTTGCGCCAGAACAGGGCGTCCATGTCGATGTGCGCGTCATGCGGCACACCCACGCGTCCGACCGTGGAGCCGGGGCGCCCCACGCGCACGGCGGTTTCGACGGACTGGGCCGAGCCGACGCATTCGAGCACCGCGTCCGCACCGTCGCCGTCGGTCAGCTCCATCACGCGCGCCACGGCGGCATCGCCCCGTTCAGGCACGATGTCGGTCGCTCCGAACCGGCGGGCAATGGCCGCGCGGTCCTCGTGCCGTCTCATCGCGATGATGCGCGAGGCCCCGCGCATGCGGGCGAACAGTACGCCGGACAGGCCCACGGCGCCGTCTCCGAACACCACGGCCGTATCTCCGGGCCTGACCTCGGCCGAGACCGCCGCATGATAGCCGGTGGCCATCACGTCGGCCAGAGTGAGCAGCGAATTGAGCGTCGCATCATCGTACGATTTCGGGTTGCCGGGAACCTTCACCAGTGCGGTGTCGGCCTTGGCGGCACGCAGGTATTCGGCCTGATAGCCGGCATTGCCACCCGGTTCGGCGTTCATGCAGTTCGCCTCGAACCCGGCGCGGCAGGCGGCGCAATGCCCGCAGCCATGCGTGAACGGCACGACCACGAGGGCGCCGGGCCTGAGCGTGTGTACGTCGCCGCCGATCTCGTCGACGATGCCGATGGCCTTATGCCCAGTGAGGGAACCGTGCCGGCGCTGCGAAATGCCACGGAACCACCACAGGTCAGAGCCGCATACGCAGGCCTTGACCACGCGGATAATCGCGTCGTCCGGCTTTTCGATCGTCGGCCTGGTGACTTCCCGCACATCCATCCGTCCGGGTTCGGCGAATACCGCGGCCTTCATGCTGTTTGTCATGATGTTCTCCTTTGGATCGGAACCGATGCAATGAGTTGACGAACAAGTTCATCGTCTCCGTCGGACGCTGACGCCACGATATGCCCATGCGCAATGCATTACAAATATGATTTTTCTATCTCAATAGATAGAATTAATGCATATATTTTCGTTTTCAAAACCGGGAAGCTCGCATGGGACTCGCATGGAACTCAAAACGTTGCGTCATTTCATCACGGTCATGCAGGAAAGCTATGCCTGCGTAATCGGCCACGCCAAACCGGTCGACACGTCATGGGAATCGGGGCTGACATTCCGCCTACTCGACCCGCCGGTGCATACGAGACCGGCCGGTGCATGGAGAAACAAGCAGCCCCTCACCCCGGCGGCCACCGCGTTCCTGGATGAGCTACGTGCCGTGACGGCGGCATAGCACGCCATCGTCTGCCAGCTCACGTCGAATTTCCTGCGACGCGACCCCACACGATGGCGGTTGGTCGCAATATATGAGACGAGGGCTTGGAATCGCCGGAATCCCAAGGCCCTCGACGCTATGAAGCAATCACTTCTTAGACGTTGGGGGGAACTTGAACTCGACCGATTATTCTTCCTCAAGCAGACTGTTATTGCGAATCACGGGCGCATGTTCGATGGCGGGCTGCAACGCGTCGAGCTGGGTGGCGAGCTTCGACTCGTCCACCACGGGGATGTCAAGCAGCGTTCGGGCCGCGGCGTGCAGGTACTCGTTCAATGCTTCGATGCGGCCGTCCTCAAGCGGGTATGCCGAATCGTTCTCCAAAGTGACGTTCAATGCTTTGCGCAGCATCTCATGCTGTGCCACTCCCATGATGGACTCGCACTGATTGCGGAACGTCATGCGCGAGTTCGACGGCTGACGTTCCTCCAACACTTTCGGCGTCCACGCGCCACGTTCCCAATCGGAGCGCATATCGTTCTTGAACAGTGACATGTTGTGGTCGAACAAAGGTGCCGGGCCGAGGATACGACCGGTGGAGTTATCGCGCAGGAAGCCATGGTTGTTGGCGTGCCGGTCCTGGTTGACGATGAGCGCGTCAAACACCAGCATCGTGCGCATCGCCTCGAACGACTCCACAGACACGGCACGGGCGGCGGCGAGAACCTCAGGGAACGAGGCGAGCTGTGTGGCCGCGTAGAACGGCACGAACGACACATCCTTCGAGTTCATGGAAGGGCACACCGATGCTAGTTTGCCTTTCCAACGGGCGATACGGTAATCTACCGCGTTCACGCCGATCTTGCGTGCCAGCTGCGAGGCAAGATACTCGGAATACGGTTCCAACCCGGCGTTCGCATAACCCTCGGAACCGGCCTTCCATAATTCCAGACCGCTTCCCGTATGCCGCCACGCCTTCGGGAACTGCCCGTCCGTCGTCCACTCGCTCGACAGACCGATCGCATGCTTCTCACTCGACGTGTACCCCGTATACGCCACGATGGCGAGCGTCTCATCCAACGGATTGTCATACAGATTGATATCTGCGAACTTCAGATCCTCATCATCCCGCTCGACCCAGAACGAATCGTTGACCGACAGTCCCTTGCACAGGTCGATGATGCCCAGCGTATCCGCGATGTTCAACCCGGCCTGCGCGAGAATCTGGGCCGCGAACTCACGGTTCTTCGGAATGGTCCGTCGCTCCAGCCAAGTAGTGAGCTTCGCGTCATCCGGTTCCGGAGCCAACGGGAACGGGAGCAGCGTCCGCTTCGACTCGTCGAACCAACGGATACGGGCCTCGACCTTGCCCGCCAACAGGCCCGCACCATACGAAGCATCGAACTGGAGCAGCGGAACGTCATACAGACGCAACATGTAACTGGTCATATTCGCTCCTCCCGATCAGATACACACCAAACCCATCTCAACACGATCTGGTGCGGCGACGACTGAATACAGTATAGACGAGGGCCTTGGAATCGCTGGAATTCCAAGGCCCTCAGCGCTACCCGGCAATCACTTCTTAGACGTTGGGGAGAACTTGAACTCGACGAAGTCGCTATACGGCATCAGGCCGAAACCAGTTCGCCGTGAATGGCGTATTCATATGAGTGCTCGTACAAATATGTGGGAGAGATGTCGATGTCTCCATCACACCACGTCAGGATGCCACGATCGATTCGGAAGTCCTCGAACGTCTTTTCATCCCGCAGCGGGGCGAAAACGGGAACATCTTCATACATCTCAGTAAAATCGCATAGACGCGTCTCACCCGTGGAGAACGTCACCAACATGACATGGTCATCCGTGACGCGTGCCGACCGGACCTCCAGTTCCCGAGCGGGTTCATCCGCATACAGAATGCCGTTCACTTCAAACATGACGGGCTCCTCTCCTCACGAAAGCGGCTTGATACGGTCGAACGGACGTCCGGACACAGCCTCGTTCCAAGCCTTGTACAGCTCATCCTCATGTAACACGAGCCATGCCACCACTAGTTTGTATTGCTTGGCGGGAAGAGAACCAGCCAACAGTTCGCCATCGATGGCGATGGACGCCTTAAAGTCGCCGTAGTACACATGGACGTGCGGCTTGTGATGCTCGCTCTCATCCTGATACATCATGCGAACGATGATCCCGAAGAACCGACTCAACTCCGGCATACCGCACCTCCAATCCAACATCTCACATGAAGAAAGGGTCTGGCTCGAGTATATTCCCACAATAAGGCCATTGTCATCATCCCCGGTCAGGACCAGATGGTTGACTCATTGTTAACAGCAGCCTTCCACGCCTCCTTACAGCGCGCAATCCGGAAGGCTCTTCCATTTTCGGAGGCGCCGATGAAGTCTGCGAAAGCCTTAGAGCAGTGGAGCCCTATACAGACATAATACGTAACCTGTCATATCCGCCCCCAATCAGGTATGCAATGCACCGAGTCCATCACGACGCGATCCCCCCCATACGACAATAGCTATCTGCAGTACAGTCGAGGGCCTTGGAATCACTGGGATTCCAAGGCCATCGACACTATGGAACACTCACTTCTTAGCCGCTGGGGAGAACTTGAACTCGACGATGTCGCTATACGACATCAGGCTGTTTCTCCAGCAACAGGCCGTTCATACGGACAAGTCCCACTATCCGACTACGGCGTCGAGCGAGTCCACTGCACGCAGGGCGGTGGCCACGTCGGACGGAGTGACCTCGAACGGCATGTTGCCCATCGTGTCGTCCGGTGAGCAGGCCAGTTTGCCCACGCGCAGAAGGTCGGCGTCCGTAGCATCTGCGATGCCGATGTCGGCCAAGGTGGTTGGTAAACCGACCGCTCGGAAGAAGCCGAACGCCTCCTCGAAGTCTGTCATCGGCCGATCCTCCAGTACGAACTGCGCGAGAGTGCCGTATGCTACTTTTTCTCCGTGCAGATATGTATGCGTGCCTTCCAGCGCGGTCAGGCCGTTATGCACGGCGTGCGCCGCCGCCAGTCCGCTCGACTCGAAACCAATGCCGCTGAGCAGCGTGTTCGCCTCGACCACCTGTTCCAAGGCGCGCGTGCGCAGACCCTTACGCGCTGACGCCAAGGCCTTCACGCCGTCGGCGATGAGCAGATCGTGGCACAGGCGCGCCATCGCTTCGGCGGCGTTGGTGGCATGGCCACCGGCCATGGTGACCGCGTTCGATTTGATGCAGGCAAGAGCTTCGAAATAGGTGGCGTAGGCGTCACCGAAACCGGCCGTCAGGAGTCTGGCAGGCGCCTTGGCGATGACGTCCGTGTCCATGATCACCTTGTCCGGATTCTTGGGCAATGGCAGGTACCGGTCGAATTGTCCCTCGTCGGTGTACAACACCGAAAGCCGCGAGCATGGCGCGTCCGAAGACGCGGCCGTCGGCACGATGATGACCGGCAGCTCGGCGAAATGCGCCACGGCCTTGGCCGTGTCGAGCGACTTGCCGCCGCCGATACCGAGCACCACATCGCATTTGTCCAGCAGTTTCTGATGACGGTGGACCTCGGTCATCGAGCATTCACCGTCGAACGCCTCGTAATGATATGGAGTGTTCGAGGCATCGAAACTCGAAGTGATTCGATCGTGGTACATCCGGTCGATGAACGGGTCGACGATCAGATACGCGCCTGCTGAACCGAGTTCCACGTATTCCGAGGCGAGCGAGCCCAGAGCACCCTCCTGTTGGATGTAGCTGCCGGGCGAGCACAGCACTGTTCTCATGGTTACTCCTTACTTCATTGTTGGGTTGAGTGTTGTTGAAACAGCAGTCGAAGTTAGCATGCGACGCCGCGTGATTCCGCGCGCTTGAGCAGCATCAGCACGCCGACCGAACCCAGTGCCAGCACCGCGCCGAAGAGGCCGAGCCAACGCAGTCCCAGATGCGTCATGGCCAGTCCGCTGATGGTGGACCCCAAGGTTATGCCGATGTTGAATGCCATAGCGTTCATCGAAGAGGCCAATGTCATGGACGAGGGGAACCGCTCGACAGCGATGGCGGTATGCAGTACCTGCGACGGCGAATTCTGCAGGTACATGAGACAGGCCAGTGCGAGCAGATCCACGGCCCCGAGCGCCGGAACCATACTTGCGAACGGCAGCACGGCCAGGCAGACAGCCTGCAACAGGTACAGCGGGATCAGACCGATGATCGGCTGCGAGCCGGTGCCACGAGCCGCCAACTTGCCGCTGTACAAATTGGACCACAACGCCGCAAGACCGATCGCGGTCAACGCAAGACTCAGGTACCGCTCGGGGACGCCGATTTCCTCGGTGAGGATGGGGGAAAGATATGTGTAAAAGGAATACGTCGCCGCCGCCCCAAAAACGACCGCAAGCATGCCGTACCAGACCCGCACGTCGGTAAAGAGACGGAATTGTGGTAGGAAACGCGTGGCTCCGGTTGTATATGAGGCGCGTGGCAGGCAGCGCAGCATCGATATGATGACCATCACGGTCAGCAGATTGATCAGATGGAATGACCATCGCCAGCCGAACCGTTGTGCGATGAATGTACCGATCGGCACGCCGAAGACCGCGGCGATGGAGATGCCGGAGAAGATCCAGGACATGAACCGGGGCCGATCAGATGCGCCGACCAGATCCGGTGCGAACGTCATGGGCACGGCCACGAGCGGTCCGCTCACCGCGGCGATGACGATGCGCCCCACCAGCAGCATTGGATAATTCAGGGCAAAGGCGCACAGGACATTGCCGGCCAAGAAGATGCCCGTCATCGCCATCAAGGCATGGAAACGATTGAATTTCGCGGATACGGCCGCTCCGATTGGAGTCATCGGCGCGTATACGAGCGCGAAGGCGGAGACCAATGAACCGATGGCCGCCAACGAAACGCGAATGTCCGAAGCAATCGGCTGCATGACGCCAACCACGATGAACTCGCTCAGTCCCAGCAAAAACGCCAATGCGATAAGCGTGACGACCGGCACCGTGAAGAACCGGGATCCACTTCGCGTCCTCGTGGCATCCACTATGAGCATCCTTTCCTGAATGGCATGATTAACTATCGAAATAAGGTGAACATGACTATCGATATGTTCACATCACTCACCTAGAAACTACTGTTATGATAGCGATACAAACTTGATGAGATACGAGACGAACCATCACTATAGTTTCCATTACTATGGAAATCGTGACAACAATGACTGCCAAGCGAACGATTGATCAGACCTTTCCGAAGAGTTCCAATCCTCTGACCATTTTCTCCGATCTTTCGGAAACTCCGCACTACAATCTGCCGGGATTGCCGATGTACGCGAGACGTGACGACATGCGTCGCTATGGCTTCCGCATGGCGTGCCATTGGCATCGCGACCTGGAATTCATCCATGTTCTCAACGGCCATCCACGCGTATTCGTCAACGGCGCGCTCATTCCGTTGCATGCAGGCGAAGGCATCTTCATCAACTCGCGTCGCATGCACTATCTGGTATGCGACGACGGCGACGATGCCGGATTCGTCTCGGCGGTGATCGACGCATCACTGCTAGGCGCGATGTACGCGCCGATGGCGGCCGCCATGCTGAAGCGCATGGGCGACGACAATCCTGATTACGTCGTACTCGACTCAACCTGCGAACGGGACCGCACATTGCTGTTCGGCATCGACGAGCTCGAGCGACTGTTGTCCCGGTGCGAAAGGCAACAGGAGACAGGCGATGCGCTGACGGTACTGCCGGCAGTCGCCCAGTCTGCGCACTTGTGCTTTCTGGCGTTGGAAAGAATCAACGAAGGAACCATTGCCGCCGAACCCAAGACGGTGGACCAAAGGACCTCGGAATATCCAACTCCTTCATCGGCACATGCCGCGGCAAACAATCCGGGGCCTGAGTTCAGATCTTTCCTGCTTATGATGGCCTTCATCCGCGCCAACGCATCACAAAAGATCACCCTTGACGACATCGCGCGAGCCGGTATGGTCGGCCGTCGCGTTTGCTGCGAACTGTTCCGCACATATGCCGGACAGACGCCGATCGACTACCTGACCGACTATCGCCTTGGCAAGGCCCGCGAGTTGCTGTCCGAGGGAACCATGTCCATCAAGGAGATTTCACAGGCATGCGGCTTCTCGTCACCCGCCTATTTCAGTTATGTGTTCCGACGGCACATGGACGCCACCCCACGCCAGTGGCGAGATCGAGAGCTGGCAACATGAGGACGCAGAGCAGTGGCCGGCAACTGCTCCGCCATTCGCAGCGAACGGCAGCAAAGCCAACCTCAACATACAAATACACAAATAAGGGCCTTGGAATCACGGGAATTCCAAGGCCCTCGACGCTACGCGGCAATCGCTGTCGCGATTACTTGCTCACATTGAACTTGAACTCGACCTTTTCGCCTCACTGTGGCAGAAAACCAATCATGTTCGGTAGCAGTTCGGGACGGAGAGACTTGCGTCGGCCGCCGACAGGCGGGCCTCACTCCCGTTGCACGAGCCTGCCGATGATGCGGGCCGAGACCTCGGTGACGGATTCCCTGCTGTACGGCCCTTCGGCCGCGAGCGCGCGCATGGCGTACATCGCCCCTCCGATGACGAAGGTGAGGAGGATGTCCTCTTCCTCGGTGGTGTCTTCCGTCAGATAGAACTGCCGCAGATGTCGTTCTATCTTGTCGTACAGCACGTCCTGTCTGCCGCGAAACAGTATGTCTATGGCGTCTTTTCTCGTGTTCATGGCCGCCGGCACGTTTCCGAGGAAGATCAAAGGGTCGGTGAGCAGCTTGTCCTTGTACGGAAACGCCTCGAAGCATTCATCAAGGACCATGTCCTCAAGTTGGTCCGACAGGTCGAACACGTCGGTGTAGTGATGATAGAACGTCGACTTGTTGATCAGGGCCTCCGCGCAGATGTCGCGCACCCTGACCCGCTCCAGCGGTTGGGTGCGTCGCAATGCCAGGAAGGCCTCACGGATCGCCTTTCGGGTTTTGACAATACGTAGATCCTCCGCCATGCGCGGTCCCTTCGTTTTCGTATCCATGTGGGCGGTGTCGATAAGCGACATTTTCGTCCATCGGTCGCATATGCTCCCTGCGACGATTTCCGTCGGTTGAAGATATACAACTTTGGTCGCTAAATAGACATTAGACCAATAACCAACCACGGTCAAATTGCAGCGGTACGGCCGAAATCAGCGCCGGACCTTCGACGGAAAGGAACCTGTTCCTATGGGATTGACCCGAAAACAACGCATTACGGTCATCGTACTGTTGACGGGCACGGTGCTCGCCATTCTCGACCTGTCGTTTCTGTCTCCGGCGTTGCCGTCCATCATGGAGGACTTCAGCATCGACGCGACCACGGCTCAGTGGCTGTCGAGCGCGTATTCGCTGGTCGAAGCGTTGATCATCCCACTGTCGGCATACCTGCTCGGACGTTTTTCGACCAAGCGCCTGTTCGTCGCCGCGATGGGCATATTCTCCGCAGGAAGCCTGCTGGCCGCGTGGGGGCCGAATTTCGCAGTCCTGCTCGTCGGCCGCGTCTGCCAGGCGGCATGTACCGGAATTCTGCTGCCCATGGTGATGACCGAGATCGTACTCATCTTCCCTCGCGAACGACGCGGGACGGCCATGGGTCTGATCGGCTTATTGGTGGGATTCGCGCCGGCGATCGGTCCGACGGTGTCCGGTCTGTTGATCGATTCCGTCGGCTGGCATGCGCTGTTCCTTATCGTCGGCGTACTCGGCATCATCATTCTCTGCGTCGCAATGGTGGTGCTTGAGACCAAGGAGACGGCCACTCGGACGCCGTTCGACGCCTTGTCCGTGGCATTGTCGTCAATCGGACTGCTGTGCATACTGTACGGCTTGTCGACGTTCGCATCGGCCGACAATACCGCCGTCATCATCTTCCTCATCGTGATCGGCGCCGTTCTCATCGCGTTGTTCGTCGTTCGCCAGTTCAGGCTTGAGCAGCCCATGCTTGACATGCGCGTATTCCGTTCCCGCAGGTTTTCCAGTTCCGTCGCCGTCATCGCACTCACGCAGGGCGTGTATCTCGGCATCGGCACCGTGCTGCCCCTGTTCGTTCAGATCGTCAGAGGCGAATCCGCCGTGATGAGCGGACTCGTCGTGTTGCCCGGCGCTCTGCTCAGCGCGGCGATGGCACTGGTATCCGGCAAACTGTACGACCGGTTCGGCGTGCATGTCCCGGCTCGGGCAGGCAGTATGTGCACCCTCGCCGGCATCGCACTGCTTGCCACGATGCCGATGGACACCAGCATGCCGGTCGTCGCCATCGCCTACGCCCTGTGCTCGGTAGGCGTGCAGTTGATCATCACGCCCTGCAACACATGGGGCATCAATTCGTTGAGCAATGCTCTCGTGCGTCATGCGAATGCCGCCGCCCAGACCTCAAACCAGATCAGCAATTCCTTCATGGTCGCGCTGATCATATCGTTCTCCGCGCTATCCTCCGTGATCGCGCCCACGGCCACGGAACTCGAAGCGGCATACTACGGCGACAAAATCGCGTTCATCGCCGCCGCGGCGATTCTGCTGGCGCTGGCGGCATTCATCGCGATCTTCATCCGTGACCGCGAAACCGACACCATCGTCGAATAGGAAATATTCGGACAGTCGTCCAAAAGGACACACGCCAACCGAATCACATCAGCTGTCCTCCATTACAAATCCCATCACAGAAAGGAACACCATGACCGATACCACCAACAGCAACGCACCGTTGCTTGACATCAACGGAAGCGACATCCTGTTCAAACCGGCGAACCCACTGAATCAGGCCAAACCTCCGATTCCTCCATTGGAGACGCGAACCGTCCTCTACCGGGAGGGGAGCGTCAACGCCAAGGGAGCCATGAAGCTGCCGATTGACATCGAATGTCTGGAGGACATCCCGATCGAGCTGCGCGACGGCACGGTCATCTACGGTGACCTATGGCGCAGGCAGGGCGACACCCGCACCCCGGTCATTCTCGTCTATTCGCCCTACAGCAAGCGCGGAGGCCCGTTCAACGCCAACTACGATGTGACCAGCACCGGGTTCCCCAAGGATCAGGTATCCGGTCTGCAACGCTTCGAATCGCCAGATCCGGCATACTGGTGCAGGTATGGATATGCGATCTGCGTGGTGGACGAGCGGGGCATCGGTCACTCCGGCGGCGACATGTACTTCATGGGCACCCAGGCCGGACGGGACGTGCATGACACCATCGAATACATCGCGAGCCAGGACTGGTGCACCGGCAAGGTATGCATGATGGGCAATTCACAGCTCGCCATGATCCAATGGGCCGCCGCAGCCGCCAAACCGGCCCATCTGGCCGCGATCGCCCCGTGGGAGGGCCTCACCGACGAATACCGCGACGTGGTGTGCCGTGGCGGCATCCCCAACGGCACGTTCCACGACATCGACATCGTCGGATTCCTGTACGGGCAGAGCCGATTCGAGGATGTGACCGGCATGCTCGAACAGCACCCGCTCGTGGACGACTACTGGACCGACAAGATCCCCGATCTCGAACACGTCACCGTCCCCGCCTATGTGGTGGCCAGCTGGACGCATCCGATCCACACCCGCAGCACACTCTCCGGATTCAAACGACTCGGATCGAAGGACAAATGGCTGCGCATCCACGACACCCACGAATGGGGCGACCTCGACACCCGGGAGAACTGCGACGACCTGCGTCGCTTCTTCGATCACTATCTCAAGGGCATCGACAACGGCTGGGAGCAGACGCCGCGCGTACGCTATTCACGGCTTGACGTGGGGGCCAAACACAACCTGTTCTCCACGGCCGACGACTACCCCTGCGTACGGACCGAAACGATGGAACTGCACCTGGACGCCTCGGACGGCACCATGAACGAGCAGCAGGCCGCACTGGAATCCAGCGCCGAATACGATGCCGTCAGCCGTGACATGAACGCCGTCGCGCGTTTCGAATACCGGATTCCCCGGGACATGGAAATCCACGGGCCGCTCAATGCCCGCCTATGGATGAGCACCGACGCCGGCGACGACATGGATCTGTTCGCCCAGCTGTACAAGAAGGATGCGAAGGGCAAAGTGCTGTACCACGTGGTCTTCCCCGGCTTGGAGAAGAAACTGCGCATGATGATAGCCCTCACGCCGAAGGGCAAGCAGCTGCCCGGCGGACCGATCTACGTTGGCCCCAACGGCCGACTGCGCGCATCGCACCGCGAACTCGACACGAAGCGATCGACGCCGACCGAGCCGTACATGACCTACACGAACCCGCAGCCGGTCACCCCGTTCGTACCGGTGCAGGTCGATCTGGGATTGTGGCCGACCGATATGCTCCTGCATGAAGGAGAGACCTTGGTGCTGGAAATCGGCGGACACGCTTGCGGTCCGGTGGCCGAGGCCCGCGCCAGCGACGAGGCGCCGGACGCACAGCTGCCCACCGTCAATCAGGGCAGGCACACCGTGCATACGGGCGGCGTCTACGACAGCGTCCTGCTCATGCCGATCGTGAAACCGTGACATCGGATCAAACTCTGAAAAGCTCCGCATGACGGAAAACCAAGGGCCTTGGAATCACTGGAATTCCAAGGCCCTTTGCGCTATGAAGCAATCACTTCTTAGACGTTGGGGAGAACTTGAACTCGACCGGCTTGCCCTTCTGCAACAGTCGCTCGTTTCCACGCATTGATCTCAGTCATCCGCCGCGACAGCGAGTCTGATGGCAATGTACCGGTATTCCTGAGTAAGACCACGCGAAACCCCACGAGTCGGGATGCACGCCGGATGAACAACGCCTTATCACCCTTGGTGTTGGCGCCCTCGGCGATGGGGTCGCCTGTCCGGAATGGCGGATATGAGTTGAGACATGGAGACCTCACATGCCGATCCGCCGCCCGTTGCGTCTAAGCCGCGGGACGACGTCGAGTCTGCCATCGAGCGCGCGCTCATCGATCTGCTCAACGAAGGCGCCGATCCATCCGGCCCGGCGGGACGCGTCGAGCTGCCATCGGTCAAGACGCTATGCGCGAAAGCGTTCGTGGCGCGCAGCACGTTCTATGCGCACTACCACCACGTTGGCGAGGTGCTCGAGACGTTGGAACGTCGACTGGTGAGGGACCTCGAGGAGCTGAACGAGCCGCTGACCGTCAGGGATGCCGATGGCGGGGATGCGCACGGAGCAGCGCGCGTCACGCTCATGCCCACGCTGGACTACATCCGGGCCAACGAGGATGCGTTCCACGCGCTGCTCGTCTCGGCGCCCGACGTTCGGTTCATTGAACGATGGAAGGACGCCATCAAGCGGCAATGCAGACTGCGGATGACCGACGGCGGTGAGGCGTCACGGGCGGAAGGTCCGCGCCGTCCCACCGTCAACCGCGAGTTGATTCTGGAGATCGTCGCCTCATCGATGGTGTCGGCCACCACGTTCTGGCTGCACGACCCATCCAAGGTACACGAGCAGGGAGTGGACGGAATCGTCAACACGGTGTTCGGCGCGCTGGACGCACTGATCGTGCCGTGACGTGCGCCGTTTCAGCTCAGCAGGATCGTCTCGGGACGATTCGCCGTGTCGTGGCAGGCGATCGACCGCACGCATAGCGGCGACAGGCTCTGCTCGCGTATCCATTCGAGCGAGGAGCGCTGCGCGTGACGGTCGTAGACGATGCCTGACGTAACCATGTCCCTCCATGATCGCGTGGCGTAGCCGCCGTCGGCGAACAGCAGTACGTACCGGCCCGACGGCGCCGTGATCTTCATGGCCACCTGACCGTCGGTGTGGCCGGGGATGTTGATGAGCTGCACGCTGCGGTCGCCGAACAGGTCGTAGGATCGTCCGGCGGGGCCCTCATGGTCGTTCCAGTCGTACAGGTCGAGGTCGATTCCCCTCCACCACGAGGCATTGAAGCGCACGAGGCTGTTCGGGAACCGCGTGGCGCACCGCATCTCGTCCCTGGATATCATGATGCGCCGGGCGTTCCTCACGCCGCGCAGTCCATTCGCGTGGTCGCAATCGAGATGGGAGATCGCCACCACGTCGAGATCAGCCGGGGACAGGCCCTGCGCGGCCAGTTGCTCAGGCACGGTCATCCCCGTACCCACTACACCCTGGTTGACCCGGTACAGGGACCATGAGCCGAGAGAGCGGATCTGCGCCCCACGGTCGTAGACGCCGTCCGGGCTCATGTCCCGGCCCCAGCCGGTGTCGAACAGGATACGGCCGTGCGGCGTGGTGACGAGGAACGCGCACACGGGCAGCCATATGCGCTTGGACGCGGGCACGAAAAAACCCGAACCGCGGACCAGTCCGCACCCGTTGCCGAAAGGCAGATCCGGTGAGACACGAACACGGCCGGCCACCATAACCTGAATGGAGATTGCTGAGTTGTTGGCACTGTTGTTGGTCATGGCTCCATTACAGAACGCCGTGTGATGGAGAGGCTTCGTTTCGCGCTACACAAAACGCGATTATGTCCACGATTGGCACCTGTGGCTTTCTCTCCGATCCAATCGTCCGTCACACCGGGCGCAGACCCCGGCGATGCACCGTTCCCAACACAGACCACGCCGCAACGGCCAGCGCTCCCCATTTGACGAGGGCCTTGGAACCGCTTGGATTCCAAGGCCCTCGACGCTACGCGGCAATCGCTGTCGCGATTACTTGCTCACATTGAACTTGAACTCGACGATGTCGCCGTCCTGCATGACGTAGTCGCGACCTTCCTGGCGGAGCTTGCCCTCCTCCTTGATGACGGCCATCGAGCCGTCGGCGGCGACGAAGTCGTCGTAGGAGACGATGTCGGCCTTGATGAAGCCCTTTTCGAAGTCGGTGTGGATCACGCCGGCGGCCTGCGGGGCGGTGAAGCCCTTGTGGATCTGCCAGGCGCGCACCTCCTTTTCGCCCGCGGTCAGGAACGTCTGCAGGCCGAGCACGTCGAAGCCGACGCGGGCCAGCTGGTCGAGGCCGGACTCCTTGAGACCAGCGTCCTCGAGCATCTCGCGGGCGTCCGCCTCGTCGAGCTCGGTCAGATCGGCCTCGAACTGGGCGTTGAGGAACACGGCGGGCGCGGGGGCGACGGACGCGGCGAGCTTCGCCTTGAGCTCGTCGTTGGCGAGCTCGTTGTCGTCCACGTTGAACACGTAGATGAACGGTTTGGCGGTCATCAGGTGCAGGTCGTAGACGGAGTCCTTGTCGAAGCGGCCTTCGCGCGCCGCCTTGTCGAGCGTCTCGCCGCCTTCGAGGATGGTCTTGGCCTGCTTGACGGCCTCCATGTATTCGGGCTCGATCTTCTTGCCCCTGAGGTCCTTCTCCAGCTTGGGCAGCGCGTTCTCGATGGTCTGCAGGTCGGCGAGGATCAGCTCGGTGTTGATGGTGTCGATGTCGTCGGCCGGATCTACCTTGCCGTTGACGTGGACGATGTCGTCGTCCTCGAAGGCGCGCACGACCTCGCAGATCGCGTCGGCCTCGCGGATGTTCGCGAGGAACTTGTTGCCGAGGCCCTCGCCTTCGGAGGCGCCCTTGACGATGCCGGCGATGTCGACGAACGTCACGGTGGCGGGCACGATCTTCTCCGTGTGCACCAGCTTGGCGAGCACCGGCAGGCGGTCGTCCGGCAGCGGCACGACGCCCGTGTTCGGCTCGATGGTGGCGAACGGGTAGTTCTCGGCGAGCACGTTGTTGCGGGTCAGTGCGTTGAACATGGTGGACTTGCCGACGTTCGGCAGTCCGACGATTCCGATAGTTAGAGACATGCCCTCCAGTCTAAGGGCGAAAGCGACAACGCCGGGAGGTCTGAGACGCCGCCCGTGCCGCCGTGTCCATGATTCACTTCGGACTATCCGATAGCGGGGTATAAGCAGACTTCATAACGACGGTCGAGTGCGTCATGTCCGTCGTCGGCCGCGATGTTCGGTTCGTCGTCCGGTTTTCGTTGGAAACATTGCTTTTCCTGAGGTCGTGCTAGCTTGTCGTGATTGTTCCGACAGTATGTGGGACAGTTTTGATTGTGAGATAATGATTGAAAATGTTTCATATTTGGTAGAATCGGCGCGTTCGTTCCCCATTATTCTTATGGGTAACGAATGAATCGGCCCTGCGGAACCGAGACAAGAGAAGAAACGAACCGCAAGAGAGAATCGCACACCAGCGAACCACACATGACCATGACATCCATGCAAACCAAGACCAGGGAAGGAGGGCGGCAGTGAGCTGGGAAGTCATCCAACAGGCGCTTCCATTGTTCGAGAAGGCGTTCGTCCTGACGCTCAGGCTCTCCGCCGTCAGCGTCGTGCTCGCCACGCTGCTCGGGCTCGTGCTCGCCCTGCTGCGCGAATACCGCGTGCCCGTCCTCGCCCAGATCAGCACCGTGTTCCAGGAGCTGTTCCGCAACACCCCGCTGCTCATCCAGCTGTTCTTCCTGTACTACGGACTGCCGTCCATCGGCGTCAAGTGGAGCGCCGAGACCTGCGCGGTCGTCGGCATGTCCATCCTGGGATCCGCCTACATGTGCGGCGCGTTCGAAGGCGGCTTCACCGGCATTCCGCGCGTGCAGAACGAATCGGCGCGCGCCCTCGGCCTGTCGCCGCTGCAGATGATCCGCCACGTCACCCTCCCGCAGGGACTGACGCGCAGCGTGCCCGCCGTCGCCGCGAACGTGATCTTCATGGTCAAGGAGACGTCCGTGTTCACGGTGATCGCCGTGCCGGAGCTCACCAACACGGCGCGCGACCTGATCGGCATGTACTACCGCAGCGACGAGTACCTGCTCATGCTGGTCGTCGCCTACGCGATCATCCTGATCCCGCTGTCCGTCATCCTCACGCTCATCGAAAGGAGGGTCCGTCGTGGAACCTTTGGCGATAACTGACGCCGCGGGCGCCGCGTACGTCACCGCGGCCTCCGGTGCGAGCGTCATCTTCACGGGGGACAACCTCACGCGACTGCTGTCCGGCCTCGGCACCTCGGTGACGGTGGCGGGCCTCGCGCTCCTCGTCGGCATCCCGCTGGGCATCGTGCTCGGCGCGCTGCGCATCCTGCACAACCCGGTCCTGCGCGCCGTCCTGCGCCTCTACCTCGAGTTCTTCCGCATCGTGCCCACGCTGGTCATCCTGTTCCTGTCCTACTACATCCTGCCGCGCGAACTCGGCGTGCAGGTGGACGGCGTGACCGTCGCCGTGGTCGCCTTCGGCCTGTGGGTGGCGGCGGAGATCAGCGACATCGTGCGCGGCGCCCTCATCTCCGTGTCCGACCACCAGGTCGACGCGGGCAAGGCGCTCGGCATGAACGGGCTGCAGATCCTGTGGTACGTGCGCATCCCGCAGTCCATCAACCTTATGGTGCCCGCCACCATCAACCTGGCCGCCCGCGTCATCATGACCACGTCGCTGCTGCTGCTCATCAGCGTCATCGACGTGATCACCGTCGGCCAGCAGATCATGGAGGCGAACCGCATGACCCATCCGGACGCCGCCTTCTGGGTGTACGGATTCATCTTCTTCCTGTATTTCATCATCTGCTGGCCGCTGGCGATGATCGCCAAGGTCCTGGAGAAGCGAGCCAAGGAGCGTAACAATGGCTGAAGCCGACAACGAAACCACCGCCACGGGCGAGGAGCCGCTGCTGTCCGTGCGCCATCTGCGCAAATCCTACGGCGACTATGAGGTGCTCAAGGACGTGAGCTTCGACGTGAAGCGCGGCCAGGTGCTCGTCCTGCTCGGCCCGTCCGGTTCCGGCAAGTCCACGCTGATCCGCTGCCTCAACGGTCTGGAGACCATCCAGGGCGGCGAGATCCGCTTCAAGGGCGAGGTCGTGCCGAACAACAACGAGAAGGCGTGGCGTCGCCTGCGCAACGAGATCGGCATGGTGTTCCAGAGCTACGACCTGTTCCCGAACCTCACGGTCGCGAAGAACATCGAGCTCGGCCCCACCAAGGTGCAGAAGCGCCCCAAGGCCGAGGTCGACGAGCAGATGGACAAGCTCCTCGCGGACGTGCAGCTGTCCGAATACAAGAACGCGTACCCGCGCGAACTGTCCGGAGGCCAGAAGCAGCGCATCGCCATCGTGCGCGCGCTCGCCATGAACCCCGAGCTCATGCTGTTCGACGAGGTCACCGCTTCGCTTGACCCGGAGATGGTGCGCGAGGTCCTCGAGCTCATGCTGCGCCTCGCCAAGCGCCATATGACGATGATCGTCGTCACGCATGAGATGGAGTTCGCCCGCCGCGTGGCGGACACCGTCATGTTCCTCGAGAACGGCGTGATTCTCGAACGCCAGTCCGGTGCCGACTTCTTCACCAACCCGGAGACCGACCGCGCGAGGAACTTCCTCGACAGCATGTCGCCCGTCGGCGACGAGTGACGAGCGCCGACACCCCCGATACTTCCAACCTGTCATCAATCCAAGAGAGAGGAGAACCATCATGTTCAACCTGAAGAAGATCGCCGCCGGCGTGCTCGCCGCGGCCACGCTGATCTCCGTCGCCGCGTGCGGCAACGGCCCCGACCCGGCGGCCGGCGGTTCGTCCGCGTCCGGCCAGCAGGGCCAGACCGTCGAGCAGATCAAGAAGGCCGGCAAGATCCGCATCGCCACGTTCGGCGACCTGCCGCCGTACGGCTACGTGAAGAACGACGGCACCCGCGCCGGCTACGACGTGGCGCTCGGCAACCAGGTCGCCAAGGACCTGGGCGTGAAGGTCGAGTGGGTGCAGGTCAACGCGGACGGCCGCGTCGACTCCCTGAAGTCCGACAAGGTCGACCTCGTGCTCGCCAACTTTACCGTCACCGACGAGCGCAAGCAGGTCGTCGACTTCGCCAGCCCGTACATGAAGGTCTCCATCGGCGTCGTCTCCCCGACGAGCGCGAAGATCACCAGCGCCGACGACCTCAAGGGCAAGGACCTGGCCGTGACCAAGGGCACGACCGCCGAGACCTACTTCACCCAGAACTACCCGGACGTGAACCTGCAGAAGTTCGACTCCAAGACCCAGCAGTTCCAGGCGTTCAAGGACGGCCGCGTCGCCGCCCTCGCCGACGACAACACGTACCTGTACGCGTGGGCCAAGGACAACCCGGGCTACACCGTCGGCATCAAGACCCTGGGCGACGAGTCCACGATCGCGCCGGCCGTGAAGAAGGGCAACAAGAGCCTGCTCGACTGGACCAACAAGGAGATCAAGACCCTCACCGACGACGGCTTCTTCGAGAAGGCGTACGAGAGCGAGCTCGCCCCGAGCTTCACCTCCGACATCAAGCCCGAGGACGTCATCATCAAGTGACGCGATTGAGTGACGCATCGGCGTCGAAGATCGCATGAACAAGGCGGAAGGCTCCGGTCCGAGACCGGGCCTTCCGCCTTTCGCATATCCGCAAGGCCGTCCACGCCGACCGGCTCCCAGCCCGTCGCAAGGTTCCGGCGAACAAACACGTGGCATAATCGGGGGCATGCGAATCGTCATCCAGAAAGTCTCCCAGGCGAGCGTCGACGTGGTCAACGAGCTCGGGACCGTCGACCCCACGTTCGAGCCGCAGCAGATCGGCCACGGCTACATGATCCTCGTCGGCGTGTCCGACGCGGACGGCGACGCCGAGATCGCCTGGCTCGCCCATAAGGTATTGAATCTGCGCGTCTTCGAGGACGAACATGGCAAGATGAACCGCTCCATCCAGGACGTCGGCGGCGCGATCCTGTCCATCTCCCAGTTCACCCTCTACGCGGACGTGCACAAGGGCAACCGTCCCAGCTTCATCAAGGCCGGCAGGCCCGAACACGCGGACCTCATGTGGATCCGCTTCAACGAGGCGCTGCGTTCCGGCGGCGTTCCGGTGCGCGAGGGCCGTTTCGGCGCGCACATGCGCGTCGGCCTCGTCAACGACGGGCCGGTCACCATCGTCATCGACACCGAGACGGACATGCCGCACAAGGCGTGACCGGCCGCGTCCGGACCGCCCGGTCCGTCCACGCCATCCATCAGACATTCGAAAGGAAACCCATGTTCCCAGCCATCGACCTGACCGACGTCGACCTCAACGGTCTCGACCTGTCCGTCTTCGACCGCATCGCCGTGTGGTACGGGAGCCTGCCCGCCGAGGTGCGCACGTGCCTGACCGTCGCCATCGGCGCGGCCATCGCCTACGTGGTCTTCAGGATCGTCGTCAGGCTCATCAAAGGCATCATCGCGTCGGTCATCGCCGCCGTGCTCGCGTTCCTGCTGACCACCGTGCCCGGCAACATGCTGCTCTCCCAGGCGTACGACCGCGTCGAGCAGCAGGTGACGACCGGTCTCGGCCGGTGAGGTGAGGGGAAGCGCATGCGGGTCTTCGATTTCGATGGGACCATCTACGACGGGGAGAGCCTGTTCGACCTCTACCTGTTCAGCGCACGCTACGACGTGAAGGTGTTCCGCCATCTCGCCCCCGTGCTGCGCTACGCCGCCAAATACAAGCTGGGGCGTGCCACGCTCGAGCAGATGGAGCGTGGCGTGGGCGATGTGGCGCGCAAATACCTCCACGACCTGTCCACGTCGAAGGGCGTCGACGCGTTGCGCGTGAGCGCCCTGAACGACGCGGCGAAGGCCGGGCTCGGCAACGACATCCTCGCCGCCGACGCCTCGGTGGTCGGCGCCGACGACCTGACCGGCGGACTGAGGTCGCTGGTCAGCGCGTTCTGGGACCGCAACATGCGCAAGATCAAGCCGTGGTACGAGCCGCGGCCCGATGACGTGATCCTCACCGCCTCGTTCGACGTGACCGTGGGGGAGGCGTGCCGCAGACTCGGCGTCAGGCGTCTCATCGCCTCCACCATCGACCCCGCGACCTTCGAGGTCACGTACCTCAACTTCAACACGAACAAGCCGAAGCGTCTGCGCGAGGTGCTGGGCGCGGACGCCGTCATCGACGAGTTCTACACGGACAGCGCGTTCGACCAGCCGATGATCGACATGGCGCGCAAGGGGTTCATGGTCAAGGGGGACGCCATCACGCGGGTGAAATGATCGGCCGATCCGGCCGATCCGGCGAGGAGCCCGCGACGGCGTGTCGCGGCTTGCCCTTCAAGCGCTTCAGGTGCGTACGGTGGGAGCCGTCGACACGATGTGAAGTCGCGAATCGAACGACGATGATGATGAAGGAGACGATCATGAGCGAGACGATGAAGGCCGCGATCTTCGTGAAGCCCGGCGAGATGGCCGTGCGCGAGGTGCCGAAGGCGCGCGTCGAACAGGACACGGACGCCCTGGTGCGCGTGGTGCGCGCCTGCGTGTGCGGCTCCGACCTGTGGTATTTCCGCGGGCTCTCCCCGCATCCCGAAAACAGCCAGATCGGCCATGA
Source organism: Bifidobacterium sp. LH_419 (assembly GCF_056356955.1). NCBI lineage: Bacteria > Bacillati > Actinomycetota > Actinomycetes > Bifidobacteriales > Bifidobacteriaceae > Bifidobacterium > Bifidobacterium sp. LH_419. Next base: position 238,324 of record NZ_JBKEVG010000001.1, on the reverse strand, counting down.
GGCGATCGGCGTGGTCGAACAGGTGGGCGCGTCCGTCACGACCGTCGCGCCCGGCGACTTCGTCGTGCTGCCGTTCCCGTACAGCTGCGGCAAATGCCCGGTGTGCGAGGCCGGCTTCGAGTCCGTGTGCCCGCACGGCGGCTACTTCGGCGCCAGCCAGGCCGAATACGTGCGCGTGCCCGAAGCGGACGGCACGTGCGTCAAGGTCCCCGGCTCCCCGGAGGACTATGACGACGAGACGCTCGCCTCGCTCCTGACCATCGCCGACGTGATGTCCACCGGCTATCATGCCGCCGTCTCCGCCGAGGTCAAGCCCGGCGACACGGCCGTCGTCATGGGCGACGGCGCCGTCGGCCTGTGCGGCGTCCTCTCCGCGAGGATGCTCGGCGCGACGCGCATCATCGCGATGAGCCGCCACGAGGACCGCGCCGCCCTCGCCCGCGAATTCGGCGCGACCGACGTCGTCGCCGAACGCGACCAGGCCGCCGTCGACAAGGTGCTCTCGATGACCGGCGGCTACGGCGCGGACGCGGTGCTCGAATGCGTCGGCTCCAAGCAGTCGTTCGACACGGCCATCGGCCTCGCCCGCCGCGGCGCCGTCATCGGCCGCGTCGGCCTCCCGCACGACGTCGAGATCAGCGCCGAAGGCACGTTCTACGGCAACATCGGCATCAAGGGCGGCCCTGCGCCCGTGCGCCACTACGACCTCGAGTCCGGTCTGCTCGACGCGGTCGTGAACCACGGGATCGACCCCGGCCGCGTGTTCACCGGCGTCTACGACCTCGACCACATCCAGGAGGCGTACGAGGCGATGGACCAGCGCAAGGTCATCAAGTCGCTCATCCGCTTCTGACGCGCCAAAGTCCCGGCCGACCCGAACGCCACGGCCGGAGCCGACCGAAACGCGAATGGCCGCGTGCCGCCCCACCGAACCGGGGCGGCACGCGGCCATTGCGTATGATGGGTGGCAGCGCGGAAGGAGAACACGTCATGGCGGTACCCGAAATCGAACGCCGATGGATCGGCAAGTTCCAGGAGAACCTGTCGATCATACGCAAGGTCGCCGGATGGACCACGCAGGAGCTCGCCGACGAACTCGGCGTGGCCAGACAGACCGTCTCCAACCTCGAGACCGGCAAAACGCCGATGAGCAAACTCCAATACCTCGCCCTGCGCACCGTGTTCAACGCGGAGATCGCCGAACACGACAACCGCGACCTCGCCCGCGTCATCACCACGCTCGTCGACGAGCCGCTGCGCGGCGAGGCGGACGGCGATGACGCGACGAACGGCGAGACGACGGTCAATGACAAAACGACGGACGGCGACGACATTCCGGACAACGCCGGACGCGCGCCGTCGCCGGACGCGGCGCGCTCGCGCATCGCATCCGGCGACGCGACGACGTCACGTGCCGCGGCGAAGAACGTGCACGTGACGCCCGGTGCCGCCATGCGCATCCTCACCGTCGTGACCGGCGCGCTCGCCAGCGGCGCCGCGGCGGGCGCGCTCACGTTCCTCATGTTCCCCGACGGCGGTCTCGGCAAACGCTGAAACGCCGTCTCCTCGTATTTCCTCAATAAGCCGAGGTACGTTCGCGATTACTGGCCGTCCTGCCGGTGCGTCATCGCTTGGAGATGGGCGATGAGCCGGTCCGACGGGTCGTGCCGTGCCGTCAGGCCCGGTGATTCCGCTCCAGCAACAGCATGGTGATGACGGATGCGGTGAGCCCGGCGACCGTCACTGTCAAACCGACCGTAATGGCGGTTCTCCAACGTTCGCTCATGGTTGCCTTTCCTTCCCGTGCGCATGACATGCCATTGTGCGCCCTTTTCAATGTAATCCAATGTGGAAATGTAATCAAATTAGCGTTATGTCATTAAAATGGCTTTTTATGGGAGGTGTGGATTCCGCCGGGAAGACGAGATCACGCCGCTCATCCATCATTGCGACCGGATGAGCGGCATCCCTCAGTCGTCGACTGAATCGGCGGCGAGAAGATCCGGGACATGTCGTGGCGGTCCTACGGACGGCCGACCCGGCCGATAGGATGGAAGACACGGCAACGACGACGAGGAAAGGAAACCAGACGATGGCCAATCTATTCGGCAATCTCGGCAAAGGGATCGGCGATCTTGCCGGCAAAGCGGGGAAGATCGCACAGGATGCGGGGAATCAGGTAGGTCAGGCGGCGAAGTCCGTCGGCGACGGGGTCGGCAAGGCGGCCGGCGATGCGATGAAGGTCGCGGCGAATCTCGGCGATGGCGTCGGCAAGGCAGCCGGCGCGGCGGGGAAGGCCATCGGCGAGACCGCCGGAAAGGCCTCCCAGGACACGCAGAAACTCGCCCAAGGCGTCAAAGGCGGCATCGACAGCGTCGATTTGTTCAACTCGCGTCTGAGGCAGCAGGCCGTGGACGACTACAACCATACGGTGGAACGCTACGAGAAGACCGCGGAGAAGTTGTCCGACAACACCAAGGCCCTGTACGACCTGCGCAGACTCGCGATCGTGCACGTCAAATACGTCGAGCAGCACATCAACCAGCTGGCGAACACGCCGAAGGAGTTCGCCGTCGACCTGAAGAAGATCGCCGTCGAAGTGGAGACCTTCGAGAACAAGGAACAGGAGATCAGACAGGCCGAGCACCAGGCCAAGGCCGCCGAGGGCGGTGCGGGAGCCGGCGCCACACTCGGCGCCCTGGGACTGGCGGTGGCGACGATGGGCCCGACCGCCGCGATGGGCGTGGCCACCACGTTCGGCGTCGCCTCGACCGGGACCGCGATCTCCGCGCTGTCCGGCGCGGCGGCGAACAGCGCCGCATTGGCCTGGCTCGGCGGTGGCGCGTTGGCCGCGGGAGGCGGCGGCATGTCCGCCGGCACGGCTCTCCTGGCTCTTGCAGGTCCCGTGGGCTGGACCATCGCCGGCGTGGCCGGCGCCGCGGCGGTGGGTTCGGGCATCTTCGCGAGCCAGAAGAACAAGGAAGCGGCGGACAAGCTGGTCGGCGAGCGTCAAGGCGTGGAGAAGATGATCCGCCGGTTCGATGGGATGAACGCCGAGGTCAAGGCCCTGGCCGATACGACACGGACCCAGATCGACGGGGTGGAACAGGCCAACAAGGCGGTGACCGGCACCGACTACAGCCGGTTCACCAAGGACGAGAAGATGCGGGCCGGATTGCTCGTCAACGCGACGCTGACCCTCGCGCAGCTTATCAACAAGGAGCTGAAGCTCGATGATTGACCGCAGGATCGTCGACCTCAACGTCGGACAGGGCATCGCGGCATACGTCGACTGGCTGAACCGGATGCGCCTGTCCGAGCTGGCGGCGTCGTTGGGGGAGATCCTGGCGCAGGAGAACGATTCACTCAAGGTCATGGACGGCCGGCTCGCCGAGGCGCTGCGCCATATCGATGCCGCCAAGGCGGACGTGGCGGAACAGGTCATCGACGCGAACCGCGGCGGCGACAGAGGGTTGCACGGGTTCATCGCCGAATTCGCCGAGACCGGCATCGCCAACGCCCGACGGGCACTCGACGGATTGACCGAGTCGACGGTCCTGCTGAACGACAACGGCCCGGCCGATCTGCTGGTCGACGGTCGCGCCGTGCAGATGAAGTTCTATGCGAACCTGCGTCATGAGATCGAGGCCGCCGCACGCTACCCGCAGATGGACATGATGTTCTCCAAGGACCATGTGGCGGCGTATCGGTCCATCATGAACGGAGACAAGGAGGTGCTCCTCGACGGCCAGCGGCTGAGCGACCGCACGGTCGAGGGCATCCGCAGACTGATCGAAGACGAGAGCGAACGTCGCGGCGTGCCGTGGGACGAGTGGATGCGTCCGTCGAAACTCGACTACGGCCAGGTGCAGAAAGGCGCGATCGACCGGACGTTCGCGCAGGAGGCCGAGAACCTCGACCGGAGGGCCGCGGAACGCAAGGAGCGGATCCGGGAGGACGCCGACGAACGACGCGCGGCCGCCCAGGACAAGGCCCGCCCGAACCTCGGCGAGGCCCATAAGGCCGCCGGCGTGGCAGCCGCCATGCAGGGCGGCGTGAACCTCGGCATGTTCATCTACGAACGTCACAGGGAAGGCAGGGAGGTCTGGCAGTTCACCGCCGACGACTGGAAGGCGTGCGGGCTCACGACCGCCGAAGGCGCGCTCAAGGGAGGCGTCTCCGGCTACGCGGTGTACGGCCTGACCAACGTGTGCCGGCTGTCCGCCCCCAGCGCCGGCGCCATCGCTGCGGGGACCTTCGGACTGATTGACGCGGCCATCAGACTCAGGTCCGGGGAGATCGACGACGACGGATTCCTCAACCTCGTGACGATGAACGCCATCGACGCGACCGGTGCCGCCGTCGGCGCGGCGGTCGGGCAGGCGGTCATCCCCGTTCCGGTCGTAGGCGCCCTGATCGGATCGATCGCGGTCTCGACCGCGCTTCGGCTCGGCAAGGACGTGCTGAACAGACGCGAGCGCGCGCTGCTGGACGACTATCAGGCGCGGATGGACTCGTTCATCGCCGACCTTGACGAGCGTCACGCCCGCGCTCTGCGACGACTGATGGCCGAATACCGAAAGCTCGGCGACCTGCAGCGCTACGCGTTCGACCTTGACGTGAACGTGCGGCTGCGGTTCGAGGGATCAATCGAGCTGGCGAGGGCCACGGGCGTATCCGAGGAGGAGATCCTGCACGACGAATCGGAGATCGACGACTTCTTCCTGATGTGATGTCAGGGAAGAGCGATGCGGAACGATACAAGGAGACATGGCAATGAACGCAACGGGAGGGGAGCGGCGGCTCACCGAGGAACTGCTGGACCGTCTGCTCGCCAGCGGCAGCATCGACGCGTACCTCGACGAGGAACGCCCACGCGACTACCGGCTCGTCGACTACCTGAAGTTCCTGCTGGACCGCCACGGCCGCAAACGCGCCGACGTGGCGCGCGCCTCCGGCATCAACCCCACCGTCGTCTACGACGTGTTCTCCGGCAAAAGCCGCCCCGGTCGCGACCACGCGATCCGGCTCGCGTTCGGCCTCGGCTGCGACCTGCGCGAGACGCAACGTCTGCTGCGTCTCGCCGGCGTATCGGAACTGTGGTGCCGGCAACGCCGCGACGCGATCGTCATCTGGTGCGTGGAGAACGGCCTCGGCCTCGCCGCCACCGACGACGAACTCTACCGGTTCGACGAGCCGACGCTCACGCCGCGGGACTGAGCGGGAACGGGAGCGACTGGAGCGATCATATGGACGACACGCAGACCCTGCACGCCATGGGACTGGACGACGCCTACCGCGTCGAACGCACGCTCGCCGACGGGCCGTCCGGCGTCACCGAACTCGTGACGTTGGACGGCGCCGGACCGTTCGTACGCAAGAAGATCCCGCTGCGTCTCGCCCGCCGACGCCTCTGGTCCACGCTCGCCGACTGCACGTCGCCGCGCCTGCCCCGCGTCGAGGCGACCTACGAGCTGCCCGACCGGTTCGTGGTCGTCTACGACTACGTGCCCGGCGTTACGCTCGAACGGCACGTCACCGGGAAAGGCCGGCTGGACGCATCCGAGGCGACGCGCATCGCCGTCCAACTGTGCGAGGCGGTCGGCGAACTCCACGCGCACGGCATCATCCACCGCGACGTGACGCCCGCGAACATCATCATCGCCACGGACGGCGTGCACCTCATCGACTTCGGCATCGCCCGCGAACACGTCGGTGCCGCCACAGGCGACGCGACGGCGCGCGCACGCGACACGACCACGCTCGGCACATGGGGGTACGCCGCTCCCGAACAATACGGGTTCGCGCCCACCGACGCCCGCACCGACGTGTACGCGATCGGACGCGTGCTCGGCTTCATGCTCACCGGCGTGAGCCCGTCCGACGCGACGGCGTACGGGCTCACGCTCGCCGACGCCACGGCGGCGTCGCCCGCGTCGCGCGCCGTCGTCGCCAAGGCGTGCGCGTTCGAGCCAAGCGCGCGCATGCAGTCCGTGCAGGAGTTGCGTGACGCTTTGGAACGAGCGGAACACGGCACGGAAGGCAAGGCGCCTTCCGCAGCGGCGTCGCCCGCGGTCTCTACGTCGGCGCTCGCCGGCGACGGCACCGTTGGCGCGTCCGCGCCGACCGGTGCCATGCGCCGCGCATCCGCCTCCCGCCGCATCGTCGCGTGGACGGCGGTCGGTCTCGTCGCGCTCCTGCTCGCCGCCGGCGTCGGATACGCGGCGCTGCGCCTCGCCGACACCGGGAACGCCGCGTCATCCGCGTCATCGACGACGTCGCGGCCTTTGACGGGCGGTGACGGGACATCCTCCGGCAACGGCGCGGATGGCGCGAACGGTTCCCACGATGCGACCGGTGACACGGCCGGCGGCACGGACGCCGTGGACCATAATCCGCTCGAACTGGTCGAATCCGGCTGGTCGGCCGAAAGCGGATACGTGGAATACGCGCTCGCCCTGCGCAACACGGATACGACGCACGCCGTCCAATTCCCGAGAGTCACCGTCACCGGTCGCGCCGCCGACGGCTCCGTCATGTTCTCCGACACGCCCGTCTTCCCGCTCGTCTTCGCCGGCGAGACCGCGTACTTCAGCGGGCAGAGCGGCGACGGGGAGAAACCCGCGACCGTCGAGTTCACCGTCGAGACGCCATCCTCCGACGACCTGCTCGACACGGGAGGAACCGAATCGTACAGCGTGCACGACGTGCAGGAACGCAAGACCGACCTCGACGGCGTCACGTTCGGCGGCGAAGTGACGACCGACCGCGACGACGACAACGGCAAAGGCGTGTACACGGACGACATCATCGTGACGCTCGTCCTGCGCGACAAGACCGGAACGATCATCTTCGGACGCAACGAGTACATCGCCAAACCGGCGACGGGGAAGAGCCGCGCGTTCTCCATCGAGACCTACGACCTGCCCGCATACGCATCATACGAGATCCACGCGCACACCGCGTGACGCATGCGATACGAACTGGAGCACGACGACAACAGACGTACGGCATCTACAATGGGCCGCATGACGGATGAGCATGATCTGGAGCGTACGGAAGAACGGGGCAAAAGGCCGGAAGACGCGGGGAAGCGCCACACGCCGACCGCGATCGAAGTGCGCGGCGCGCACGTGCACAACCTCAAGCACATCGACGTGGACGTGCCGTTGGACGCGCTCACCGGCGTGGCCGGCGTCTCCGGATCGGGCAAAAGCTCGCTCGCATTGGGCGTGCTTTATGCGGAAGGCTCACGCCGCTACCTGGAGGCCCTGTCCACATACACGCGCCGGCGGCTCACCCAGGCGACGCGCGCGCAGGTCGACGACGTGCGCCACGTACCCGCCGCGCTCGCCCTCCACCAGCGGCCCGCCGTACCGGGAGTGCGCTCCACGTTCGGCACGATGAGCGAACTGCTCAACAGCCTGCGCCTCCTGTTCTCCCGCTGCGGCGCGCACGTATGCCCGCACTGCGGGGCGCGCCACGAACCCACGCTCGACGTGGCCGCCGAACTGCCCATCCGCTGCGCGAACTGCGGCAAGACGTTCTTCGGGCCCGGCGCCGAATCCCTCGCCTTCAACTCGGCGGGCGCATGCCCCACCTGCTCCGGCACCGGCGTCATGCGCGAAGTGAACCTCGCCTCGCTCGTGCCCGACGAGTCGAAGACCATCGACGAAGGCGCCGTCGCCCCATGGGGGTCGCTCATGTGGGACCTGATGAAGGACGTATGCCGGGCGATGGGCGTGCGCACCGACGTGCCATTCCGCGAACTCACCGACAAGGAACGCGACATCGTATACCACGGGCCCGCCGTCAAGAAGCACATCCTCTACCGGTCGAAGAAAAGCGACGACTTCGCCGAACTCGACTTCACCTACTACAACGCCGTGTACACGGTCGAGAACGCGCTCGCCAAGGCCAAGGACGAGAAGGGACTGAAACGCGTCGCGCGGTTCCTCGAGGAGAAGCCGTGCCGGGACTGCGGCGGCACGCGATTGAGTGAGGCCGCCCGTGCGCCGCGCGTGCGCGGGCTGGATCTCGCCCAGGCGAGCGCCATGACCTTGGACGAGGCGGTCGCCTGGGTGCGCGGCGTGCCCGCCACTCTGCCCGAGGCGATGCGTCCGATGGCGACGAACATCGCCGAATCGTTCCTCGACGTGGCCAGACGCCTGCTGGAGCTCGGCCTCGGCTATCTCGCGCTCGACCGTGCAGGTTCCACCTTGTCCACCGGCGAACGGCAGCGCGTCCAACTGGCGCGCGCCGTACGCAACCGGACCACCGGCGTGCTGTACGTGCTCGATGAGCCTTCGATCGGCCTGCACCCGGCGAACGTGGACGGGTTGATCGGCGTGATGCGCGACCTCGTGGCGGACGGCAACACCGTGGTCGTCGTCGACCATGACGTGCGCGTGCTCAAGGCGTGCGACCATCTCATCGAGATGGGCCCGGTCGCGGGCGCGGCCGGCGGCCACGTGATTGCGCAGGGCACGGTCGCCGACGTGGCGGCCATGGGGGAGCGGGGCAGTCGCATCGCGCCGTTCCTCGCCGAGACCGGTCCGGAACGGGTGCGTGCGCGCCTTGACGCGGACCGAATGTTCGAGGCGGGCGCGATCCACATGGAGACCGGGCCGCTGCACACGGTGAAACCTCTGGTCGTGGACGTGCCGCGCGGGCGTCTCACCGTGGTGACGGGCGTGTCCGGCTCGGGCAAGACGACAATGGTGCTCGAATCGTTGATCCCCGCGCTGCGGGCGAACGCGGAAGACACCGCGATGCCCGCGCACGTGCGTGCGATCGCGGCGGACGGCATCCGGCGTGCGAACCTCATCGACGCGACGCCGATCGGCGCGAACGTGCGCTCCACCGTCGCCACGTACGCGGGAATCCACGACGACCTGCGCCGCGCGTTCGCCCGCACCGACGAGGCGAAGCAAGGCGGCTGGAAGGCCGGCGACTTCTCCTACAACACGGGACGGCTGCGCTGCCCCACCTGCGACGGCACCGGGTCGATCTCGCTCGACGTGCAGTTCCTGCCCGACGTGAGCATCGACTGCCCCGACTGCCGAGGGTCGCGCTACGCGCCCGCCGCCGGCGCGATCCACCGCGTGTCGAAGGACGGGCGCGCGCTCACCCTGCCGCAATTGATGGCGATGAGCGTCGACGAGGCGCTGGAGGCGACCGGAGACATGCGCAAGGTGCATGCGCGGTTGGAGACGCTGCATGATCTGGGACTCGGCTATCTCACGTTGGGGGAGCCGACGCCCGCCCTGTCCGGGGGCGAGGCGCAGCGGTTGAAGCTCGCCGGCGAGATGGGGCGCGTCCAATCGGACGCCGTGTTCGTGTTCGACGAGCCGACCATCGGCCTGCACCCGTTGGATGTGCGCGTGCTGCTCGACGTGTTCGACCGGCTCGTGCAGGGCGGGGCGACCGTCGTCGTCATCGAACACGATCTCGACATGATCGCCAACGCCGACTGGATCATCGACATGGGCCCCAGCGGCGGCGAGGCCGGCGGCCGCATCGTCGCCACCGGCACGCCGGAAGCCGTCGCCGCGAACCCGGACAGCGTGACGGGCCGGTACCTGCGGTAGGTGCGGGTGCCGTCGGTCGTCAGCGGAATCGGAGGCAATGTTCCGTAACATGCATGTCGGGCATGGTCGGCGATCAGATACGGGTATTGGACACCGCAGGACCATGGTGTTTCGATGGGTGGTATGAGTCTGAACACCACCACCTGGCATACGATCCGCGAGGCGTCGCTCGCCTCCGGACTGCCGGAATCCACGTTGCGCTACTACGAGCAGATCGGCATCATCCCGCCGATCGCCCGCGACCCGTCCGGGCATCGCGCCTATTCGGACGACGACCTGACCCGGCTCACGACGATCGCATGCCTGTCCGCCACGGGCATGCCGCTCGAATCGATGCGCGAATACCTGCGCAACGCGCAGGACGGCGCGGCGGGAGCGGAACGCCAGATCGAACTGCTCGACGCGCAGGCGCTGCGGCTCGCCGCGCGCGCCGAAGCCATCCGCATGCAGCAGGCGTACGTCTCGTTGAAGACCCTCTACTGGCGGGCCGTCGCGGAAGGCCGGGACGATGATGCGCAGGCGCTGCTCGACGAGCATCGCGACGTCATCGCGCAGGTCAGGCGCCTCCAGACGCAGGCGCAGACCGGCCGGTAGGACGCTTGGCGCCGTCGCGGCGGACCTGATCGCCGTCTCTCAGCGCAGCACCTTGCCGAGGATGTGGCGCATGAACGGGATGGTCGTCGCGAACGTGAGGATATCCGCCAGGGACTGGGCGGCCTCCACGCCGGTCACGCCGAGGAAGTGGGGGAGGATGAGCACGATCGGCGCGAGATAGAGGCCCGTGCGGCATACGGCGAGGAACGAGGCGATGCCGGTCTTGCCCAGTGTCTGGGAGATCATGTTGCCCATCATGTTGACGCCGTTGAGCACGACCGTCACGCATTGGAAGTGCAGGGCCGCGACGCCCACCGCGACCACGGCCGGATCGGAGCGGAAGATCTCCACCAGCTGCGGCGCGATCGTCCAGATGGCCACGGCGAGCACGAGCAGCACGCCGGTGGCGAGCTTCACGCAGAACCAGTAGGCCTCGCGCACGCGCGCGAACTTGCCGGCGCCGTAGTTGTAGCCGCACACCGGCTGGAAGCCCTGCCCGAGGCCGATGATGACCGAGTTCGCGCCGAGCATGATGCGCATGACGATGGCCATGCCGGCGATGGCCGCGTCTCCGAACGGGTTGGCGGCGATGTTCACGCACGTGGTGGCGATCGAGCCGGCGCCCTGCCGGATCAGCGAGGGGAGACCGCCGCCCGCGATCTCGCGCAGGAGCAGCGGGTCGGGACGGCAGTTGCGCAGCGACAGCTTCAATACGCCGAACCGGGCGCTCATCACGGTGAGGATGACGAAGCTCACCGTCTGGCAGATGCCGGTGGCGAGACCCGCGCCGAAGATGCCCATATGGGCCACGAAGATGAACAACGGGGCGAGCAGGAAGTTGAGCAGCGCGCCGGTGACGAGTCCGATCATGCCGAATGCGGACTGGCCCTGGTAGCGCAGCAGGCCGTTCAGCGCGAACGAGCCGCATACGCACGGAGCGGCCACGAGGATGGGCGTCAGATAGGTGACCGCGTACGGTGCGATGGTCGCGGTCGAGCCCAGCGCGACGACCAGCGGGCGCAAGGTGGCGAGGCAGACGATGGTCACGACGAGTCCGGAGAGCACGGCGCCCGCGAATCCGATGGCGAGCAGCTTGGAGGCGCGCTCGTTGTTGCGTTTGCCGAGCTCCCGGCTCATCGAGTTGCCCGCGCCGTTGCCGAAGAAGAATCCGAGCGCCTGCAGGATCGTCATGATGGAGAACGCGATGCCGATCGCGCCCGATTGGGAGGTGCCCAACTGGCCGATGAAGAACGTGTCGGTGAGGTTGTACGCGGTGGTCACCAGATTCGATACGACCGCCGGGATGCACAACCGCAGGATCAGCGGTTTGACGGGGCTTTGCGTCATCTGCCGGTATTTCGCGTCGGCCGATGCCTGTTTGATTCCTGCACGATTCTGAGCCACGGAACGCTACTGTACTCCCGTTCCCACCGTCATGCGCCGGCCGCGGCCGATGGCGGACGTGTGGAGCGGGTCAGCCGCGGGCGGAACGCGGCGGCGCGCATCCGTGCCGGCCGGTATCATGGCTGGGATGTCGAAACGAGGTGAGAAGTAGGGTATGAGCCTGATTGAGATGATGATTCTCGGATTCCTGTCCGAGAAGACGATGTGCGGCTACGAACTGCGCAAGAAGATGGAGCAGCTGCAGGGCGACATGCGCCGGTTCAGCGACGGCGCCATCTACCCGGCGACCGGCCGTCTCGCGAAGGCCGGTCTCATCTCCGAGCAGACGGATGTGCGCGACGGTCGCCAGCGTCACCTGTTCACGTTGGAGCCGGCCGGCCGCGAGGCGCTCGTCGAGGCGTTGAAGACCGCGGACGGCTTCATCCTCACCGACTTCAACCGGTGGCGGGTCGTGCTCACCTTCCTGTCCGTCGTTCCGGACAAGGCCGACCGCGACGCGGTGCTGCGCCGCCGCTACGACCTGCTGTCCGGCGGCGACGTGCACTTCTTCTACTGCGATGCGGGCAACCCGCTGTCGATCGACCACATCGACGACCCGTACCGTCGCGGTCTCATCACCGTGCATGACGCGCAGGTCGCGGCTGAGCTCGGATGGCTGCGTTCGATGCTCGGCATCGAGGAGTGAGGATTCCCTCACCTGCTCTTACGCTCTTACGGCGAACGGCTGGGCCCCGACACGATAGGTTCGCGTCGGGGCCCAGCCGTTCGCCGTGGACGACCGCTTACTTGACGACCTTGAAGCCGCCGGTCCACGGGGTCTGCTCGGTCACGCCGAGGACGATCTGCAGGGCGCCGTAGCCCTCGAGGTACTGGGCGCGCTTGAGCGGGCCCGCGTCCACGGTCTTGAGTCCCGCGGCCTCGATGAACGCGGCGACGGACTTCTTGGCCGCGTCGTCGTCGGAGGCGAGCTGGACGACGGTCGGCGCGCCGTCGTTGACGCCGGTGGCCAGGGTCGCGGCGAAGGTCGTGTTGAAGCCCTTGACGACCTTGGACTGGGGCAGTTTGCCGGCCAGCCATTCGGCGGCGGACTTCGCGCCCTCCGGCAGCGCCAGGTCGAAGGTGGTGAAGTCGATTGGGTTGGACACGTCGACGATGGTCTTGCCGGCGAACTGGCCGGCGTAGGCGGCGAGCGTCTCCTCGTAGGCGGGGAACGGCAGGGCGAGCACGACGATGTCGCCGGTGACGGCCTCGCCGAACTTCGCGCCGGTGACGCCGTCGGCCGCCGCCGCGGCCTTGTCCGGGTTGCGGTCGATGACCTGCACGGAGGCGCCGGCCTTGACGGCGATGCCGGCCACGGCGGATCCGATGTTGCCCGCGCCGAAGATGGTGATGGTGCTCATGGTGGTTTTCCTTTCGGTGGTGTCTGCTGCTGTCTGCGTTCTGCTGTCGCTGCCGGCGGCGGTGCGGTTGCCGTTCCCGTCGTCCTCGCGTTGGTCATCACTCTATTCGAGGTATTGGCATATTTCAAGCCGAGATATATCGAATCAATGTATGACATGTTGCAGAACGGCGGAATTCCGCGGCGGCGGGGCATGACGGCCGGCGTTCGCTGTCGGCGTGTCGTTTCGAGATATATCGAAGCGAGGTATCATGGTGGGCATGATGAACACGATAGAACTCATGACGTTGGGATTCCTCTCGGAGGGGCCCGCGTGCGGCTACCGGCTGCGTAAGAAGATGGAGCAGCTCCAGGGCTACATGCAGGCGGTCTCCGACGGCACGCTGCATGCGGTCACCGGGCGCTTCGTCAAGGCCGGGTACATCGGCGAGACCCATACGGTCGTCAACGGGCGGCGTCTGCGCGAATTCCATCTCGAACCGGCCGGCCGTGAGGCGCTCATCGACGAGCTCAAGGGCACGAGCGGATACATGCTCACCAACATCACCAAATGGGCGGTCGTCATGTCGTTCCTGTCCGTCATCCCCGACGAGGCGGACAGGAACGCGGTGCTGCGCCGCCGGCTCGACTCGCTCGCCGAAGCCGACGTGCGCCGCCTCTACAGCGACGGCGAAGGCCCCATCGACAACGACGAGGTCGAAGACAGGTACCGTCGCGCCGTCATCGCCGTCCACGACGCCGAGATCGACGCCGAACGCGCGTGGCTGGAACGCGAGCTCGGCGTCCGCGGATGACCGACGGGCCCGCGGCGGCCGTCACGCGACGAGCATGAACCCGGCGGCCACGGCGAGCGGCGGGACGACGACGCTCGCCAGCAGATAGCCGGCGGCGGTGGGGTAGCGGCGCTTGCCGAACAACGTCACCGTCTCGTTGACCGCGGTGGAGAACGTCGAGAAACCGCCGAGGAAACCGGTGGCGAGCAGCAGCCGCCACGACTCGTCCACTCCGCCGCGAAGCGCCGCCGCGGCGACGAGCCCGGCGAGAAGGCCGGCCAGCAGGTTGATGACGAACGTGGACATCGGGAACGCGCGCGTCCAATACGTCTTGACGGTCGTGTCGAGCATGTAGCGGCAGGAGGCGCCCAGACCGCCGAACAGGCAGACGAGCACGGGAAGGAGCATGGCCATCGTCACGCCCCCTTCCGCACGTCGGAGACGGATGCGGAGTCGGCGGCGGTGCCGTGCGTGGCGAGACGGCCGCCCACCCATGCGCCGGCGGTCGCGCACAGGATGCCGAGCGCGAACGTCACGACGAGATACAGGACGCCGACGCCCGCGTCGCCCGAACGGATCGCGGTGAAGCACTCCAACGCGAGCGTGGACATCGTGGACAGCCCGCCGCACAGTCCCATGCCGAGCCCGCGGCTCGCGTACTCCCTGCCGCGGGAGCCGAACCGCGCGGCGAACGAGGTGGAGCCGGCGAGGAACGCGGTCAGTCCCGCATACAGGAGACAGGCGAGCAGGTTCGCGGCCAAGGTGCCGGTATGGAAGTCGCCGGCCGCGGGAATCAGTGTGAACGCGTAGCGCAATGCGGTGCCGACCGTGCCGCCGACGAAGACGACGGCGAGGATGTCGGGATGAATCTGGGGTATGCGATGACCCATATCGTTGCCTTTCCGGATGCCGCCGCGGTCCGCTGAAGACACGACGGCCCCTAAGGGAGAAATCGTGTAGGAACTATCAGCGGTAATGCGGTTCGGAAAACGGGTTTCCCGGCGGGTTCCATCGCCTGCGTGCCAGACTACTCCACGACGCGACAATGCGGCGTCATATGCGCGGGAATACCATAAACGGACACCGTGTCGTCTGTTTTGCATGGTCAAAACGGACGACACGGTGTCCGTTCAACGGTTGGCGTCAACCGCGGCCCCGGTCAGCGCCTCCAGCGGCGACGATGGCTGATGATGCGCTTGCCGCCGACGCCCGCCTTGCCGTTCGGGCCCCACGGTCCGCGCGCCTCGGCCTGGAGCTGCTTGAGATGGTGCTTCATGGCGAGGAGCATGATGTGCGTGTCCTCGAGACCGAGATGGCGTTCGGCGTCGTCCTCGCGCAGCGCGCCCTGGCGCTTCGCGTACGCGTCGAGGCGGTTGTCGCCGTCGGGATGCTCCTCGCTGGGGATGGAGCCCTCGTCCCACAGGCGGCTCATCGGCAGCGTGTCGATGATGGTCACGTGGCCGTTGCGGTACGCCTCCGCATAGCCCTTCACGTTGAGCATGAAGAAGCTGTGCTCGAACGTGGCCATATGCGCGACGAACGGCTGCGCGGTCAGACGCTTGAGCAGGTCGGCCTGCGCCTCGGCGTCCTCGTCGAACATCGGATAGCCGGCGCCGACGCGCTGCTTGATGTCGATGCCGGTCAGCTGAATGATGAACGGGTTGCCGTGGCGCGCCGCCTCGTCGGTCACGCCGAACGAGAACCGATGCTGGTCGTAGGCGTCGCCGCCCTCGTAGTAGTCCTTGTCGTACTCGTAGCCGGTGGGGGCGTCCGCCGGGCGCGGGGACTTCATGTTCATGTATTCGAAGCCCACGTCGATGATGTACGCGCGGTACGGTTCGGTGCCGTTCGTCTCCAGGTCGATGCCCATCACCTTGTCCACGTCGCGGCCCGGCAGGAACACCTCGCGCCAATAGTCCTTCGGGCGTGCGGCCTCGCGTGCCGCCACATGCTCGGCGGCCCGGTGGCGCGACTTCTCGAAGCGCGCCTCGGGCACGGCGGTCTCGTCGCGGTTCACCTGTTCGACCGTCGGCACGGCGGGGTTGTCGTCGTTGATGACCGGCTGTCCCTCGATGAGATAATCGTTGCTGCCCTGGTCGGAGCTCGACTCGATCGGCGCGGACTCGTCCGGGCCCGCCTCGACGGAGCCGTTCCTCACCTCGTCCGCCTCGAACAGCGCGTGCTCGCGGTGCGCCCGCGCCGCCTCGCGCTTGGCGCGGTCCGCCTTGCGGCGTTCGGCGCGCGCGTTGACGATCTCCGCGGTGCGGTCCTGGATGTCGTCGACGACCACGCCCTCCCTTGCGGGCGTGAGCACCGGCACGGTGACGCGCTGGCGGTCCTCGTCCTCGACGGTCCACAGGCCTTCGGCGATGCCGCGGTCGCGCAGCAGCGCGATCTGGTCGTTGAGGCGACGGTCCGCGTAGGCGAGCGCGCGCGGCAGGTCATAGGTCTTGATCCTGCGGTCGAAGTCGCGCATGAACGTCATGCTCATCTTCGCGATGACGGCTTCGAGCCGGTCACGGATCGCGAGATCCTCCTTGAGCAGATCGTGCACGCTGGACGCGGCGCCCGCCTCGAAGTCCTCGGGGGAGGCCACGCCGATGCCGTGCTCCAGGTCGAGCGAACGCACCCAATCCCAGTCGATGTCGTTGTCGTCCGCGTCCTTCAACATGATGTACGACCACTGGCTGATGCTTTCCTTCGCCTCGGTCAGCCACGAGCGGTCGATCGTATGCCCACTGTTTTCCATTGTTTCTTTGCTGTTTTCTTCGCTACTCATACTCATTCATACCTGCGGGAACCATGTCCCGTCATCTCCATGGTAGCGCTCACGGCGGCTCCCATGCGGGAATCGCCGGAAACAATGGGGAAACGGCGGGTGGCGTGGACGGTTCCGGCCTCCGTCGTCCGCCGTCGTGCCCGTGGAGAATCCCCGCGTTCAGCGCACGCCGCGCATGTCCTGCGGGCGGAACTGGTCGTCCTCGGTGAAGCAGGTGCGGTACGTCATCGCCATGATGAGCCCGTCGGCGACGAGCGTCAGCGCGGCGATGGCCGCGAACACGACGAACTGGTATTTCGCGGCCTCCAACGGGTCGCCGCCGGCGATGACCTGGCCGGCCATCATGCCCGGGATCGTGACGATGCCGCAGGAGGCAAGCGTCGCCATCGTCGGCAGCAGTCCGAGCCTGATCGACGAGACGATGGACGGCCGCGCCGCCTCCCATGCGGTCGCACCGAGCGCGAGCATCGTGTCGATCTCGTCGCGCCGCTCGTCCATGCTCTCGTAGAACCGGCTCAGGCCGACGGCGAGCGCGGAGACCGTGTTGCCGAGCAGCATGCCGGTCAACGGCACGACGAGCTGCGGCGCGTACCACGGGTGGGGGCGCACGACGAGTTCGGTGACGAGCGCGATCATGAGCAGCATCGTGATGGTCAGGCTCAGCAGCACCGGGCCGGCGAGCCCCTTCGGCACGCCTTTGGCGCGCGACAGGGTGATCTGCACGGCGGCGACGAGCATCACGCCGATCGTCGCGAACACGAGGAACACGTTGTCCGCGCGGATCACGTAGCCGACGACGAATCCCATCGCGCACAGCTGCAGGAGCGCCCGGCAGGCGGACCACAGGAGGGAGCGGCCGATGCCCATGCGCATGAGCCCGCTCACGCCGGCCGCGACGGCCACCATCGCCATCGCCACGGCGAGACCCCAGATGTCGATGTCGTACGCGTTGCCGCTCATGCCGTCTCCTTCCCGTCCGTCGCTCCCGTCGCGCGTTCCGCCGCGTCCGCCCATGCGAGCGCGCCGCCGGCCAGCGTGGCGACGCGCGAGGCGCGCCCGTCCGGCGGCCGGTGCCGGATGCGCACGATCGCCATGCCGCGTCCGGCCGCATACGCCATGATCGACGCGACCTTGGCGGCGTTCCCGTCGTCCAGTCCGGCGTCCACCTCGTCGGCGAGCAGCACCTGCGGCCCGGTCAGCAGGGTGCGGGCGAGCGAGACGCGCGCCGCCTGACCGCCGGACAGGTCGTGCGGCCGCCGCGTCAGATCGATGTCCCCGCATCCCATCGCGTCGAGGGTCTCCCGGATGCGCGCGTCCGGCAGCATGTCCCGTGCGGCCGCCGCGTCGTCGCGGAACAGGCGGGCGAACCGGTCGACGAAACCGCCCCGCCGGCCGTCGTCCCGCGCGTCGGCGCGCACGGCGAGCGTGAACGGCAGACGGATCGCGTCCGCCACCGTCTCTCCCGGCAGAATCGGCTTCTGCGGCAGGTAGGCGACCTCGCGCCGCCACCGTTGCGGCGTGAACGATCCGGCATCACGCCCGTCCAACGTGAACGAGCCCGATGCATGCGGGTTGAGCCGCGCGAACGCCGTCAGCAGACTGCTCTTACCTGAACCGGACGGGCCCACCAAGTCGACGATCTCGCCGCGGCCGATCGCGAACGACAGATCAGCGAAGACCGTCCGGTCTCCGTCCGGCGACGGCACCGTGCACGACACCCGGTCCGCGGTGAAAAGAGGGGAATCACATCGCATACCGCGCACGATAACGCCGCGGGCGCCGCCGGACCAACCGCCGCCGCGTTTCTTAGCGGTTCCTAAGCCGGCCGGCGGTCTGATATAACCGTAAGAGAATCCCCGATCCCCCATGAGGTGAGACGCGCATGGACATGACGACGCACGTGACGGCGACACCGGAGACGCCAGGGCCGGAGGCGTCAAGACCGATGGCGGCCGCATCCCCGGAACGGCTGCTCCTGCCCGCCGTCCTCCTCATCGAGGACGATCCGGACCTCGGTGCCATGACCGCCGAGATGCTCGCCGCCGACTACCGGATCGACTGGGCGCGCTCGGTCGGCGAGGCGGACCGGCTCATGGCGGGCGCACGCTACGACGCGCTCATCGTCGACCGTCGGCTGCCCGACGGCGACGGACTCGACCTCATCCGCATGCTGCGCGGCACCGGCGTCACCACGCCCGCGCTCATCCTCACCGCGCTCGCCGAAGTCGACGACATCGTCGAAGGCCTCGACGCCGGCGCCAACGACTACCTGACCAAACCGTTCCACTTCGTCGAACTCGAGGCGCGCCTGCGCGCCCTCCTGCGCGGCTTCCACGCGCAGTCCAACGGCGTGATGGTCGGCGACTGGCTGCTCAAACCCGACGCCAACGTCATCGAGAATCCGGACGGGCGGGCCGTGCCGCTCACCGACGTCGAGACGAAGCTGCTCGCCATGCTCGCCACCTCGCCCGACCACGTGTTCACCCGCGAGGAGCTGCTCGCCGGCGCGTTCTCGCCCGGCAGCGACCTGGGCGCCGTCGACGTGTACGTCTCCTACGTGCGCGGCAAGACCACGCGCCGCATCATCGACACCGTGCGCGGCCGCGGCTACCGCATCGGAACACCGGAAGGATGAGCGATGGGCATCACATCATCGGACAAGGGACACGCACGGCTCATCAGCCTGCGCATGACCATCGCCATGGCCGCCATCACCATGATCGGCGGCATCCTCTTCACGCTCGGCGTGCTGCTCGGCTCGCGCCACGAATTCACCGAACGCGGCCTCGACCCCGACGCCATGAGCGTCACCCAGCAGTTCGGCTCCGGCATGATGGTCATCGACACGAGGAAGGCCATCGCGTTCACGCTCCTGTTCGTCGCCGGCGTCATCGCCGCCGTCGCCGTCGTCGGCCGGTACTACGCGCGCAAGGAGGTCGAACCGCTCGAACGCGCGTTCGAACTCCAGAAGGACTTCGTCGCCGACGCCAGCCACGAGCTCAAGACGCCGCTCGCCGTGATCGCCACACGCATCGACCTCATCGACTTCCGCCGCGCCCACGGCGGCGACATCGACGCGCCGCTCGCCGCCCTGCGTGGCGACGTCGACCGCATGACCGCCATCATCACCGACCTGCTCGTCGCCGCGCGCGGCGCCGTCAACGCCAAACCCGTCATGCTCGCCGACGTGGCCGACCAGTCCGTCGAGGAGGTGCGGCCGCTCGCCGAGACGCGCGGCGTGGGCCTCGACGTGCGCGTCGACGGGGAGCGCGGCCGGCTCATCGTGCGCGGCAACGCGATCGGACTGTCCCGATGCCTCGTCGCCGTGCTCGACAACGCCATCGCCCACTCGCCCGACGGCGCGAAGGTCACGGTCTCGACCGGATACCTGCACGGCGGACGGGCCGTCGTGCGCGTCACCGACCACGGCTGCGGCATCGGCGATGACCCCGAACGCCTGTTCCGCCGGTTCGCCCGCGACGACGACGGCACCGCGCACCAGGGCTACGGGCTGGGGCTTGCGCTCGCCCGCGACGTGGCGGTCCGGTACGGCGGCGAACTCGACGTGGAATCCACGTCGCCGTCCGGCACCACGATGCGCCTCACCCTGCCGCTCATGGACGAGGGACGGTGAGGGGCGTCACAGGTCGCGCACCGCGCCGATGAACAACGGCACGCCGTCCGGCGTGGTCAGTTCGTAGAGGAACGGCCGATCCACGTCGAACGTGACCTTGTCGGAGATGGGCGCCCCGGACGCCTCCACCTGGATCTGCGTGAACGCGGCCGCCTTCGCGCCCTTCTCGTTCACCTCGATGCGCGTGCCTTGGATGATCTCGCCGATGAACGGATTCCCCGGCAGCCCGTCCGGCTCCAACATGCCGGAGAAATCCGCCGTATTCGACGAGAACGCGTCCGTCACGCCCAACGTCCGGAGCGTCTTCTCGGCGCTCTCCGGAGAGAACGCGTTTTCGATGGAGAACCGCGGCAGTTTCAGGTCCACGCTTGTCGACGCGGCCGTCACCTCCGGGACGGCGTTTCCCGCGGCATCGGTTCCGGCCTTCTCGCTGCAGGTGGGCGCATCGCCGCCGGTCTCGCGCGCGGAGCACGTCGACATCGCCCACTCCAGCCGCGCCGCGTCGGAGGAGAACTCGTCGAACCGTCCCTCGGCGGGCAGCAGCACCGTCAGCGCGCCGCCGTTGTCGAACGGGATGGAGACGCGCCGCCATGAGCCGTCCGCCGCCTGTGCATAGCCCATCGAATCGAACGTATGCGCCATCATCGGCACCATGCGCTCGCGCGAAGCGCCGTGGAACGTCCGATCCTTGGTGTCCGTCTCCTCGAACGGCGTCTTCCAGCGGCCGTCCGCGTAGACGGTATCGATGATCGTCATCACCGTGTCGGCGTTCAACCGGATGTCCGGTTTGAGCATGCCGTGGGTGTTGTCCTCGATCCATTCGGACATGCGCTTCTCGGCGCGCGCGTCGAACGCGAGGGATTCCACGTCGGCGTCGAACCTTTCCTGCGCGGCCCGCCGGAACGAATCCTTGAGCGTGTAGCGGCCATCCACCCACACGGAGTCGCGCACGTCCATCACGGACCGCGCATCGTCGTACCGGCCGTTGACCGACGAGCGCAGCGACGTGTAGTCCCCGTCGCCGAGACTCTTGGCTCCGAGTGCCTCGTCCAATTGCGTGCGCGTCGCGCCGCCGGCACCTTGCGCGGCGAGCGCGAGCGCCATCCACATCGACGTGGGGGAGTAGTTGACGTTGCCGTCGTCGTCGCCGTTCGCCGCGTCGAGGAATCCGGGTGCGGAACGGTAGGCGAATCCGGTGACCGCGTCGATCGCGGCCTGCGTCGCCGGCGAGGCCGGTTTCCTGCGCATGAGTGCGACGGTTCGGGCGCCGTCTCCCAGCGTCCACCAGACGGTCCCGCCTCCGCCGATCGCGATGATCGCCGCCAGCAGTGCGGCGAGGATGATGCGGGCGCGTTTCGCGCGGCTCGGGGACCGGGATGTGTGTGGGGTGCGTGACGAGCCTTCGCCCGGCGCGGTCGGCGCGGACGTCGTGACGGTTGTTGATGGTGTCGTGTCGTGGTCTCGCGTGGACATGGCGATCTCCCTCGATCCGTCGATGCTGCTCGCGTTACCTCCCGCGATACCGCCATCGTATCAGCGGGCGTCACCCGCTTCCGTCGCCTCCCGTGCGGATGCGTTTCGCTCCACGCCGGCGAGCTCGGCGATGCGGTCCACGAACGCGGCGACGGTTGGCGTGGGGTCGGTCGGGTAGAGCAGACCGTACTGCATGCCGACCGGTTCGGGCCAGTCCACGGCCACGTTGACGAGCTGCGGGTGCACGTCGGCCCACATCGGTTTGGAGACGAGCAGGTCGCCGGTCCGGGCGCACTCGTTGAACACGTCCAGATCGTAATGGTCGATGTCGGCCAGTTCGATGCCGCCGGCGCGTTCGAACAGGTCGCGTGCGACGTCGTCCGTGCCGTTGCCGCGCGGCAGCATGCGTATGCGCGTGCCTGCGAGGTCGTCGAGCGTCACCCGCGCGCGGCGTGCGAGCGCATGGGTGAGGGGCACCGCCAGACTCAACGGCTCGTAGGACAACGCCAGCGTGTTGCATACGCCGGTCCAATGGTCGGGGACGAACGCGGTGGCGATCACGTCGATCGTTTCGCCGAGACGGGCGATGATGTCGGTGATGGACGTGCGGTTGTCCGGCAGGGAGACGAGTTCGAGGCGGATGCTCGGAGTGTGGCCGGCGTCGTGCTGCCACAGGTCGAGGATGCGTCTGCCCGGCCGCAGCATGGAGACGCCGAGACGCACCGGCACGGTGTCCGGCCGGGCGCGCCGCCGTGCCCGTCGGATGATCTCGTCCGACCGGCGGATCAGGTCGCGCGCCCCCTCCACGAACTCCTCGCCGGCGGGCGTGGGGGTGACGCCGCCGTGCGAGCGGACGAACAGGGCGAGTCCGTATTCCGTTTCGAACGTGTTGACCTGTTTGTCGAGCGCCGGCGTCGAGACGTGCAGACGCCGTCCCGCCTTCGCGAAACTGCCCGTCTCCGCCGCCGCCACGATAGCATCCAAGCGCCTGTCGTACATCGTCGTCCTTTCCGTCCGTCCGGACGTTTCATCTGCGCCCCCTTCAGGGGGAGCTGCCAGCGAAGCCGGCTGAGGGGGTGGGCGTGAACCTATGGTTCATGCGATATGAACCATAATCACTCACATTCCAACGTTCCCAACATCCCACGCGCCGTACCATATCCTACGCGATAACCGATATGACATTCCGATCCATAGCGTAAGGAGAGAACGACGACCACCTCATCGACCGTTTCATCGCCAGCCCCATCGACTTCGTCGCCCGCGCTTGCGGACGACCGCACGCGGGCCATCGCCCGTTCTGCACCGTTCGCCACGGCCGCCGCGTCCATCGCCTCGTTCCTCGTCGGCATGGACGTGCTCATCGTCAACGTGGCGTTGCCCACCATCAGCCGAGACCTCGGCGGCGACATGGCCGTCCAGCAGTGGGTGGTCGACGGCTACAGCCTCCTGTTTGCCGCGCTCCTTCTCCTATGCGGCAACCTCGCCGACCGGTGGGGCGCCAAGCGCGTGTTCGTCTGCGGCGCCGCCCTGTTCACCGCCGCGTCCCTGTTCAGCTCGTTCGCATGGTCGATGGGCGCGCTCGTCTTCGGCCGATGCCTGCTCGGAGTCGCCTCCGCGCTGATCCTGCCCGCATCCATGTCGCTCATCAACGAGACGAGCCCCGATCCGAAGCGGCGCGCCTGGGCGCTCGCCCTGTGGGGTGCGGGCGGCGCGAGCGCGTCGGCCGTGGGGCCGCTGCTCGGGGGTCTGCTCACGCCAATCCACTGGAGTCTTGTGTTCGCAATCAACGTGCCGTTCTGCCTGCTGGTCCTCGGCCTGTGCGCGCGCGTCGCGCCCTCGCCTCGGCGCGCCAAGCGGTTCGACTGGGTGGGGCAGTCGCTCGCATTGTCCGGCCTCGTCATCCTCATCGCCGGCGTCATCGAGATCGGCGCCCTCGGCGTCGCCTCGCCACTCGCATGGACGCTCGTCGCCGTCGGCGCGGTCCTGCTCGTCGCGTTCGTCCGCTCCCAGGCGAAGGTCCGCACGCCCATGATGCCGTTGGATCTGTTCCGCGTGCGCGGCATGCAGGTCGCGCTGCTCATCGGATTCGTCATGATCTTCAACTGGTACGGCATGGTGTTCATCTGCACGCTGTTCCTGCAGAACGGGCTCGGCTTGGGCGCCTTCGCCGCGGGACTCGTGTTCGTGCCGTCCGCGTTCGTCACCATCGCCGGCAACCTCGCCGGCGGCCGCATCATCACCGCACGCGGATCGAAGTTCTCGATCACGCTGGGGCTCGCGATCATGATCGCCGGATTCCTGTTCGAATTTCTCTACCCGTCGCCGATTCCCGTATGGGCGATTGCCACGGGGCTGAGCGTCGTCGGGTTCGGCGCGGCCATCACCACGCCGGCGGCTGCGGGCGTGGTGCTCAAGAGCGTCGATCCCGCGCAGGCCGGCATCGCCTCCGCCATGTTCAACACGTTCCGTCAGGTCGGCGGCGCGGTCGGCGTGGCCGTGTTCGGCGTCATCGCCACGTTCCTGCCCTCGCTCACCATGGCCCTGCGCGCCGTGTTCCTCGCCTCCGCCCTCCTGCTCGCCCTCATCCTCGCCTTCGAACTCCTGCGCTGGCGCGACCGCTGACGTACGGCAGGGGCGCCCGGTCGTCACTCCGCCCTCTCCATGGCGAGATAATCGTCGAGCATCTGTTCGTACATATCGTTCCGGAGCTCTTTCGGATCCGGCATATGCGGAAGGAACTCGGCGCCGTCGAAATATCCGGCGATGTCGTTGCACGCGATGATGAGCCGAGGGGCGATGGACAGCGTGTGATGCGCGTCACCGGCACCGCAGTACACACGATCGTGGGCGAGCAGTCGCCGATCGAAGAACATGCGCACGTCGCCGAGGAACAGCGGCCCTACGACGCCCGCGTCGTATCCTGTGTGCTTTCGGACCGATT
This sequence comes from Bifidobacterium sp. LH_419, assembly GCF_056356955.1. NCBI lineage: Bacteria > Bacillati > Actinomycetota > Actinomycetes > Bifidobacteriales > Bifidobacteriaceae > Bifidobacterium > Bifidobacterium sp. LH_419. Next base: position 213,734 of record NZ_JBKEVG010000001.1, on the reverse strand, counting down.
CCCGCGATGCAAGATGGATCTGCCGCAGTCCCAGCGCACGGCCCAGCGGACGCCATCTGAGATGGCCGACGGCCGACGCGACCACGGCGAACACGCCTTCCTTCGATTCCACGATGTACGTCGCCGCCGCGCGATTGATGTCGAAGACCTCTGCCCCGGACTTCAGATCGACAATCGCCGTTTCATGCCTGATGAGCTCCGCCTCATCGGCATGTTCCTTCACGAATCCGCGAATCCGCTCGTATCCATTCATATGCCTGCTCTTTTCCGCATAGTCTCTTTCGGCATCCTACAACGGCCGGCAACGGCGGTCATGAACCGTACGGCGACGTAAGGAGGATCCGCCGATGGGCGGAGGGATCTCCGATGCGGCCGCGTCATGTTCGCGATGCGGACGCATCTGCGGACCGTATGCGTCCGCATCGCTAGCGTGAATCGCATGGTCGTATGGGATTCGGAACAGTATCTGCGATTCAGGACGGAACGCACGCAGCCGTCACATGATCTGGCGATGCAGCTGCCGCCGGACGACGGGACGGTCACACGCCTCATCGACATCGGCTGCGGACCGGGCAACAGCACCGCCGTGTTGCGCGAACGCTACCCGCACGCCGCGATCCTCGGCGTGGACAGTTCGCCCGAGATGATCGCCGCCGCCCGCGAAGCACACCCCGACATCGACTTCGCCCTGTGCGACATGTCCAAGACGGACGAGGTCGCCGCCCTGCCCCACGACTTCGACGTGGTCTTCTCCAACGCGTGCATCCAATGGGTGCCCGACCACCCGCGCCTCATCCCCGCCATGCTCGGCCTGCTGAAGGAGGGCGGCACGCTCGCCGTGCAGACGCCGATGAACTACGAGGAGCCCATCCACCGCATCATCGGCGAACTCGTGCACTCGCCGGCGTACGCGGACCGGCTCCCGCAGGCCCGCGAGTTCTTCAACCTCACGCCGCCCGAATACTGGGAGCTTCTGCACGCGCACGCCGCGCGTTTCCGCATGTGGACGACCACCTACATGCACACCCTGCCCTCGCACGAGGCCATCATGGACTGGTACCGCGGCACCGGACTGCGCCCCTATCTGCAGGCGCTCCGCGACGAGCACGGACGGGCCGCCTTCGAACACGAGGTGCTCGCCCGCGTGCGCGAGGCATATCCGCCCCGATCCGACGGCAGCATCATCTTCCCGTTCCCCCGGTTCTTCTTCACCGCCGTCAGGTGAGTCGGGAACGGCATCGTCACGACATTCCAGGAGGAAAAGGAGAACCCGGCATCATGGTCACATCGAACAGGAGCCGCGTGGTCGTCGTCGGCGCGGGCAGCGTCGGTGCGGCGGTGGCGAGCGCCATCGTCCAACAAGGGTTGTGCAACGAGCTTGTGCTCGTCAACCATCATCCGGAGAAGGCCGAGGGACTGGCCATGGACCTGGCCGACGGATCCGAGTTCCTCGGCAGGTTCGTGACGATCCGCGCGGGCGGCTGGGAGGACTGCCGTCGCGCCGACGTGGTCGTTGTCACCGCCGGGCCGAAGCCGAAACCGGGGGAGACGCGCATGCAGGAGCTCGGCGCCGCCATCGATATCGTCGACCCGATTCTGCGCCATATCAGGGATTCCGGGTTCGACGGCATCCTCATCATGGTGTCGAACCCGGTCGACGTGCTCAGCTGGTTCGCGTGGAGACGCACCGGACTGCCGCGCGCGCAGGTGCTCGGCTCCGGGGCGGCGCTCGACACGTCGCGCATGAAGACGATCATCGGCGAGACCACGCGCCTCGACCCGCGTCTCGTCTCCGGCTACGTGATCGGCGAACACGGCGACAGCCAGTTCGTGCCGTGGTCCACGGTCTCGTTCATCGGCAAATCGTTCGCGCAGTACCTGGAGGACAACCGTTCGCGCTATCCGGACGTCACGCTCGCCGGCATCGAGGAGGAGACGCGCCGCCGCGGACTGGACATCAAGGGTCTGCGCGGCGGCACCAGCTACGGCATCGCCGCCACGGTCGCGGGGCTCGTGCGCATGATTCTGTGGAACGAGCGCGGCGTCGTATCCGTGTCCACGCTCATCGACGGCGAATACGAGTACGGCGAGCATGACGTGTTCCTCTCCCTGCCCGTCGCGCTCGACGGCGACGGCGTGGGCGACTTCGTCGACCTGCACCTGAGCGACGAGGAGCTCGCGAGGTTCCATAGGTCCGCCGCCGTGGTGCGCGACCACTGCCGTCTCATCGCCGACCGGCTGTAGGCGGATGCGGGCGACTGTAGCGTAGACCGGCGTTGTCGGCGAATCCGGCTAACGTCTGGAACCATGTGTTCCCTGTGTTGCGCCTCGTCGCCGGACAACAACGCCCCGGTGTACGCGCCCGGCTTCATCTGACATGCGGGCCGGCACGCCGCCGCCGCACCGTCCGCGACGGACGGTCGGCACGGCATGCCGGTTCGACCGTACGCATGCCATGCACGGCACGGAACGAACGGACCGTGCGGAACGATGAAGTGAAGGAACACCCGTATGCCCGATACCCTTGAACCGACCATGCCCTTCGAGCCGGAGACCGATCCGCGCGAGCTCGGCTGGACGCGTCGCGTCGCCCTGCTGCTCACCGGACAGGCGTTCTCCCTGCTCGGCTCCAACATCGTGCAGTACGCCCTCTGGTGGTGGATCGTACTGCAGGAGAAAAGCGGCTGGTCCATGCTGCTCGCCACCCTGTTCGGCGTCATGCCGCAATCCCTCGTGTCGATCTTCGGCGGGTCGATGGCCGATCGCTACCGGCGCAAGCCGCTCATCATGCTGCCCGACCTCATCATCGCCGGCGTCACCGTCATGCTGTCGTTCGCCTTCGCGCACGGTTGGGCGAACCTGGCCATCCTGTTCGTCGTCCTGTTCATCCGTTCGGCCGGCGGCGGCGTGCAGGCACCCGCCATCCAATCGTTCATCCCCGACATCACGCCGGCCGGCGGACTGCTGCGCGTCAACTCGATCTACGGCATGATCAACTCGGCCAACATGCTCGTCGCGCCCGCCATCGCCGCCGTGCTCATCAACGTGATGCCCCTATGGTCGATCCTGCTCATCGACGTGACGACCGCGGTCATCGGCGTCGGCTTCGTCGCGCTCATCCGCGTGCCGGAACGCCGAGGAGGAGCCGTCGCGGCACCGGTGCCGGTCGCGGGCGTCGCGGCGGACAACGCGCTCGTCTCCGGCCTTCGCCGTGCGTTCGCCGACCTCAAGGCCGGCCTCGCCTACACGATGCGGCAGCCCCGTCTCAAAGGCGTGGTGCTCGGCGATGCACTCACCTGTTTCGTGGCGGTCGCGCCGATGAACCTGACGCTCCTGCTCATGACCCGCGAATACGATGGGCTGGACTTGGACCTCGGGTTCGTGAACCTCACGACCGCCTCCGACAAGCTCGCCGCCAACGAGCTGAGCTGGAGCGCCGGCATGCTGCTCGGCGGCCTCATCATGTCCACCATCGGCGTGAAGGTCATCCGCGACAACATGCGCGTGGCCGCGCACGCGATCGCCGCGGTCGGCATCACAATCGTCGGCCTCGGGCTCGCCCCCGGACTGCTCGCCTACCTCGTCATCAACATCCTGTGCGGCATCGCCTGGGGCATGTGCGCCGCGCCGATGCGCACCGTCATGCAATCCGAATCCGATCCATCGATGGTCGGCCGTGTCTTCGGCCTCGACACGACGCTCGCCACGCTCGGCATGCCGCTCGGCATGCTGGTTTTCGCTCCGCTCGCTGACCTGATCCCAATCGCGTGGGTGTTCATTGCCAGCGGCCTGCTCGCCCTGCCCGTCGCCTGGTACGTGCTCCGACAGACGCGCGTCCGGTGAATGGGAGAATGGAACGTATGCATATGGACGATTCCGGAGATTCCGCGGCATCCGCAGCCTCGGCGGCCGGCGTGATATTGCGGCCGCTGCGACACGACGACTGTCCGGCGCTCGTCGCGATGATGCGCCGCATGTGGTACGCCGACCCCGCGATGGACGGGCGCTGTGCGCGACGCCTCGCGACCATCGACCTGCACCACTGCCTGTCATGCTCGACCATCGCGACCGTCGCCGTGCGAGGCGACAGGGTCGTGGGCGTGATCCTGGCGCGCGTCGACGCGAAGATGCCGCGTCCGCGGTCCACGCCGTTCGACCGTCACGCCCGACGCGTGATCCGTGAATCGCTGCCGTTACCGTTCACGGCGGACGGCCGACGCGGCATCCGCGACGCACTCGACCTGATCGCCGTCGACCGACGGCTGATGCGCGGGCTCAGGACGCGCTACGACGCGGAGGTGGTGCTGTTCCTCGTCGACGAGCGGACGCGCGGCAGGGGAGTGGGACGCCTGTTGTTCGACCATGCGGTCGGACGATTCCACGCCGACGGCGCACGCCGGTATTTCCTGTTCACCGACACCACGTGCGATGTGGGCTTCTACGACCATCGCGGACTGACCCGCATCCGCGAGGAATGCCGGGAACATACGGACGGCGCTTCCGGCACGTACTATCTCTACGAAGGCGAGGTATGAGGGACACGAGTGGCGGGAAGCCGTCGCCTCCATACCCGTCGCCCGCGTCGGTCACTCGTTCCGTGCGGCGTCGCGTGCGGCGATGCGCTCGCAGAACCCGGTCCTGTCGGCCTCGGTGATCGGGCGGATGACGCGCGCCGGATTGCCGACGGCGACCACGCCGGCCGGGATGTCCTTCGTGACGACCGAGCCGGCGCCGATCACCGAACCACGTCCGATGGTCACGCCGCCGAGCACGGTCACGTGGCCGCCCAGCCATACTCCGTCCTCGATGCGAATCGGCTTCGCCCGGCAGGCCCCCGCCTTGCGCTCCTCGAAATCGAGCGCATGGTTGGTGGCGAACAGGCCCACCATCGGCGCGATCCACACGTAGTCGCCGATCACGATCGGCGCGTTGTCGAGCATCACGCAGTCGAAGTTGACGTAGGCGTGCGAGCCGATCGTGATGTTGCGGCCCATCTCGCAGCGGAAGTTCGGTTCGATGAACACGTCCTCGCCGACCGAGGCGAACAATCGCTCCATGAGTTCGCGGCGGCGTTCCACATCCTCGTAGTCGGTGCGGTTGTAGGCGACGAACAGCCGCTTCGCCTCCGCGCGCTTGCGTTCGATCTCCGGATGGGAGTCCTCGTAGACCTCGCCGGAGACCATGCGGTCCCATTCGACGCGACCCTCCGGCGTAAGATCCGCGGTGACGTCGTAGTCGTTGCCCTGTGCGTCCCTGGTCATATCCCTGAAGCTCCTTCGCTCGGTTTTATGTACGTTCGTACATTATATGGCGTCGATGCGCACCCGGCCGGCTCCGGCATGTGACCGGCGCTCCGACCGGTAGAATCGTCGCATGGATCTCAAGGCATGGAAGCATTGGACGGACTGGCCGCTGATGGTACTGTCCGTCATGTTCCTCGTCGCCTACTCGTGGGAGATTCTCGCCGGCACGCACATCCTCCTGTGCGAGACCGTCATCAACGCGATTTGGATCATGTTCGTCGTCGACTACGCCGTCTCGCTGTGGCTCGCCGAAGACCGGTGGCGATGGTTCACGCGCAACCTGTTCGCCCTCGCGACCATCGCGCTACCCATGCTGCGCCCGTTGCGGCTGCTGCGCCTGCTCACCGTGCTGCACGTGCTCAACCGCACCTCCGGCATGGCGGTGCGCGGCCGCATCGCCGTCTACGCGTTCGGCGCCGTCGGCATGCTCATGTACGTGGGCGCGCTCGCCGTCTACTCGGTGGAGCGCGGGGCTCCCGGCGCGACGATCGACAGGTTCGGCACGGCCCTGTGGTGGGCGTTCGTCACCGTCACCACCGTCGGCTACGGCGACGTGTCGCCGGTCACGTTCCAAGGCAAGCTCATCGCGGTCGCGCTGATGTTCGCCGGCATCGCGCTGATCGGCATCGTCACCGCCACGCTCGCCTCATGGATCGTCGACCAGGTCAACTTCGAGGCGCACCGGCGCGAAACGGAAAGCCGGAAAGTCGGGAATGCGGATGTGACGGTGACGGCGACGGACTCCGCCGAAGAGCTGCGCGCGCTGCGCGAACAGGTGCGCGAGCTCGCCGTGGCCGTCGCCGCCCTGCGCGAGGAGCTCGCGTCGCGCGACCGGTAGATGCGTCGCGGCCATGCGGCGACACGGTCCGTCGTGGACTGGGGATTGGGGACGACGGCCTCTCGACGCGAAACGGCTCTCATGGGCGGACCATGAGAGCCGTTCTTTGCTATGGAATCATTCGATTGACGTTATTTGGCCAGGAACGCCTTGTAGTCCGCGACGGCCTTGGCCAGCGCCTCGTCGGTGATGCCGAAGGAGGCGAAGGTGACGAACGGCTTGACCCACGTGGCGTTGATGTGGTTGGCCGTGCCCTCGAACGGGACGAGCACCTGTTCGATGGTGAACTTGTTGTCGCCCTCCGGCTGGTACTTCGACTCCGGGGAGCCGGTGGAGACGGCGACGGCGAACTCCTTGCCTTCGAATGCGTGGCCTTCGGAGCCGTACGCCCAGCCGTGCTCGAGCACCTCGTCCTCCCACTCCTTGAGCAGGGCGGGGGAGGAGAACCAGAACAGCGGGAACTGGAACACGACGCGGTCGGCGGCCTCGACCGCTGCCTGCTCGGCCTTCACGTCGATCCCGCCGTCCGGGTAGAGCGCGTATTCGTCGCGCACGGTCACATTGTCCAGTCCGCCGGCGGCCTCGGCGAGCGCCTTGTTGACGTGGGACTGTCCGTTCAGGGACGGGTGGAACACGAGGACCAAGGTCTTCTTCATATGTTGTCTCCTTGTTGGCATGGCTCGCTTCGCGATATCTCGAAACGAGAGGTCTATGTCTTTTCTACCATGTTCGCCCGCGACACGCCGTGACGGGGGTCGAATACGTTCCAGGCGAACGGGCCTATGCGGGCGAACGGGCCTATGCCGCCGATAAGGTCGACGAAGCCAGGGGCTGATCAATCGCAGCTGCGGCATGTCCGCACCCGGTGGGCATGATATGCCGCGTATGTCTCAATATCTTTCGGAAGAAACAATCGAAGAAGAAACAATCGCAACGACAACCGAAGACACAGCCGACCGGTCCGAACGCGGGTGGATACGCCGCGCCGCGCTGCTGCTCACCGGCCAGGCGTTCTCGTTGCTCGGCTCCAGCGTCGTCCAGTTCGCCATCTGGTGGTGGATCGTCCTGCAGGCGCGCACCGGTTCGGCCATGCTGTTGGCCACGCTGTTCGGCGTCCTGCCGCAGGCGCTCGTCTCCATATTCGGCGGGCCGATGGCCGACCGCTACAATCGCAAGGCGCTGATCATCCTGCCCGACCTCGTCATCGCCGCCGTCACCGTGGTGCTGTCCATCGCGTTCGCGACCGGCTGGGCGAGCCTGTCGCTGATCTTCGTGGTGCTGCTCGTCCGTTCCGCCGGGGGCGGCATCCAGGAGCCCGCCGTGCAGTCGTTCATCCCGGACATCGTCCCGGAGAAGGGGCTGCTGCGCGTCAACTCGATATTCGGCGTCATCGACTCGGCGAACCGCATCGCGGCGCCGGCGATCGCCGCCGTGCTCGTCAACGTGGCGCCGCTGTGGTCGATCCTGCTGGTCGACGTGACGACCGCGGTCATCGGCGTCGGCTTCGTCGCCCTGATCCGCATGCCGGCGAAGCGCCGTCCGGCGGAGTCCGGCGGCGACGCGACCGCCGTGGCGAGGTCGGGGGAGACGGCGGACCCGCTGCCGCTCATCGTGCTGCGCCGCACGTTCGCCGACCTCAAGGCCGGTCTCGCCTATACGATGCGCCACCCGTACCTGAAGGGCGCGGTGTTGGGCGATGCGCTCACCTGCTTCATGTCGGTCGCGCCGATGAACCTGACGCTGCTGCTCATGACCCGCGAATACGATGGGCGGGATCTGAACCTCGGGTTCGTGAACCTCACGACCGCCTCCGACAAGCTCGCCGCCAACGAACTGGGCCTGAGCGTCGGCCTGCTGCTCGGCGGCGCGCTCATGTCCGCGATCGGGCCCAGACTGCTGGGCGGCGCGCTCGCCCGGATGCGTGCGATCGCATTCGGCATCGCCATGGTCGGCGTCACCGTCGTCGGTCTCGGCCTCGCGCCGAACCTGCTCGCCTATCTGGTCGTCGACGTGCTGAACGGCGTCGCCTCCGCGGTCTGCGTCGGCCCGATGCGCACGATCATGCAATCCGAATCCGACGAGTCGATGACCGGCCGTGTCTTCGGCCTCGACACGATGCTCTCCACGCTCGGCATGCCGCTCGGCATGCTCGTGTTCGCGCCGCTCGCCGACCTGATCCCGATCGTATGGGTGTTCGTCGCCGGCGGACTGCTCACCCTGCCCGTCGCCTGGTACGTGCTCGGGCTGTCGTCAGTCCGCGTCGTCCGGCCGCGCGTCGCGTGACCGTTCCGCCGGCGGCGCGGGAAGCAGGATGTTCAGGTCGAAGACGCCGTCGTCGGCGTCGATGACCATGTCGCCTCCCAGCCGTTCGACGGTCATGCGCATGCTGGCGATCCCGTAGCCGTGCGCCGAAGCGCCGTCGGAGTCGTCGGAGCCGTTCCCGGAGGCCACGGGCGTGCCGTCCTCGTCGAAACGGATGTCCCGGCAGTAGTTGGAGACGTGGATGTTGACCAGGTCGGCGCGGCGCACGACGGTCAGCCGGACCACCTTGCGTTCGGGGTCGTCCAGCCGTCCTGCCGCCTCGACCGCGTTGTCGAGCGCATTGCCGAACAGCGAGTAGACGTCCCGGTCGTCCATCCACGCCACGCCGTCCGCGCCGGCCATATACGTGAACCGGATGCCTTGGCGCGCCGCCTCGCGGCCCGTCTGTGCGAGCACGACGTCCAGCGCCGGGATTCCGGTGCCCGCGATGCGGTCGCGATCTTCGACGGCGTCGGCGATCTCGTCGATGACCGCATCGTATGCCGTCGCGCCCGGGACGCGCAGACGGGCCAACTGTCGTGTGAGATCGTCGCGGCGGACGTCCGCCGTCTCGAGCACATCCCTGAGCCGCGTGTAATGGTCGGCGCGCATGTCGTCCATCCGCCGTACGAACGCCGGCTCGTCATCGGGCGTCCGATCGCGCACGACCTCGCCGAACAAAGCCAGGACGATCATGCCAGCGAGCGCGGAGACGGCGGAACCCATGAACCATGCGGCCGAACCCGGGCTGACGGCATACGCGCAGGAGCCCAGTCCGACGGCGGCCAACGGCACGGCCGCGGCCAGGAACGCCGTCGACGCGGCGGACGACGGGCCGATCCTCGACATGTCCAGCGGGCGGACGAACCATCGCCAGGCCGCGGCGTACGCCGCGACGAACACCAGCACGCGCATGGCCTCCCCGGCACCCCATGAGGCGAGCCACGGGGCGGACCACCGTCCGGCGAGCAGCATCCGAACCGGATGCAGCATGCCCGCCAACGCCGCGACGCCCTGCCGCAGCACGTACCCGCACAGGGCCGTCCCCGCGACCGTACGCCATCCGCAGCGCACCACGGCGCCGAGCGCCACGCAGGACGCCGCGAACATCAGATAATCGCCGACGATCAGACGCGCGAACACGGCCGGCACGGCCGCCGAACATCCCGCCACCGCCAGGCCGAACGCCAGCATCGCCGCCACGGCGCACAACGCGCGGCGCGGCGCATGCTCGCGGCGCGGCAGGCGCCACGCGAACAACGCCTGCGCGGCCAACAATTCGACCGTGACGAGTCCGGGGAACTCCATCCATCCGTTCACAGCGCACCACCCATCGACTCGGCCACGGCCCTCAGAATCTCCCGTCTCTTCGGCATGCTCACCTCGATGCGATGCCCGTCCACATGGATCTCGTTCCCGTCGACGCCGGTGACGTCGTCCACGTTGATCAGATGCCGGCGGCCGCAACGGATGAAACCGCCTTCCGCCAGCAGCTCCTCCGCCTGGGCGAGCGTGCCCCTGACCGTGACGTCGCCGTCGGCGGTGTGATACGTGAGAAGACGGTCCTCCCGCGCCTCCACCAGTGAGATGCGTCCGATCGGCACGAGCCTCAGCACACCCTCCGACATCAGGCACACGGTTTTGGCGCGCCGCCCGCCGATGCGCCGCATCACCCTGCGCATCACCAGCGCGAAGTCGGGGTAATCCACCGGTTCGGCTACGAAATCCAACACGTCGGCCGCATGTCCCGTAACCGTCAGCTGCGTCGAATCCGAGACGAGCACGATGACCGTCGACGGATCGTCCTCCTGGATGGCGTGCGCGGCATCGCCCCCGTCCGCTTCGGCCCCGCCGATGCCGAGGAAGACCGCATCCCACGTCGGATGGTCATGACGCAGCAGCCCGGAGACGTCCGCGAAGCCGGCGACGGCGACGTCCAGGCCATGTTCTCCGGCGAACCGCGAGATGCAGGCACCGAGCCGTCCGCGCGCCTCGGCGTCGTCGTCGACCACGGCGATCGCAGCCATCCCGTCTCCTCCCTCTATCGGTGCCGTTCCCCCATCATCGTACCAGCGGGAACGGGGACGGCGGCGGATCGTGGCCGGGGCGAGGGGATATCAGGGTGGTCAGTCGGCGAGGAACGCCTGGTACCTTCGGCCCGCCTCGGCCAACGCCTCGTCGGACAGTTCCATGGAGTCGAAGACGACGAACGGGTCTCGCCATACGGCGTGCGTGTAGCGGGCCATCATCCGGTAGGGGGAGAGCACCTCGCGCATCGTGGCGCCGTCGTCCTCCTCCACGTATTCGGATTCCGGGCCGCCCGCCGTGGTGGCGACCGCGATCTCCTTACCCTGTAACGCCTCGCCGCCCGGGCCATACGCCCATCCGAACGCGAGCACCTTGTCCTCCCACTCCTTGAGCAGGGCGGGCGCCGAATACCAGTACATCGGGAATTGCAGCACGATGCGGTCATGCGTCTCGACAAGCCGCTGCTCGGCGGCCACGTCGATCACGCCGTCCGGGTACAGCGCATACACGTCGCGCACGGTCACGGCGTCGCCGGGCAGTTCGCGCGCCGCCCCGGCCAACGCCTTGTTCGCGCGCGACGCGCCTTCGAGATCGGGATGGAACACCAGTACCAACGTCCTCATCGGAGCCTCCTTGCAGTATGCGGTAGGGGTATGCATCGACACCTCGCATGATACCCGACGAAAAGCGCGGCCGATCCATGGTCGCCATGGCCGGCCGTCACGCCCGCCACATCATGCCGATGTGGGGGATGCCGTCCTCGAGGAACTCGTCCGACACCTGCGTGAACCCGAGGGCCTCGTACAATCCGCGCGCATACGTCTGCGCCTCGATATGCACCGCGTCCGCGTGCATGCGCTCCCGCGCCACCCTGAGACCTTCGCGCACGATCCGCGTACCCAACCCCTGCCTGCGCCGCGTCGCCAGCACGCGCCCGATCGACGCCTCGGGGAACGTGACGCCCGGGTCGATCACACGGCAATACGCGGCGATGCCATCGGCGTCATGCAGGAACACATGCCAGCAGCGCCGGTCCGCCTCATCCACCTCCTGGTAGGCGCACCGCTGCTCCACCACGAACACCGCCACGCGCACCCGGTAGATCTCATACAACTCCGCCGCGCTCAGTTCCTCGAACCGTTTCACCGTCAACCGCATGCACGCCATCGTAAAGGCCGGCCAGGAACGCGAACCCATGCCCGCGACGCATGACGGGATACCGAACGACACTATTGGCCATCGCGGTGTGGCCGCGGTGTAATACGGAGTAGAGCCACGGACCTTTCATATTCGAGGCTCGTGGAGCGTGGACATAGTCCTCAGAGGGAAGGGAACCATCATGAACAAACGCATGCTCGTCGCCTATTTCTCCGCCACCGGCACCACGCGGGGAGTGGCCGAACGACTCGCGCACGCCATCGGGGCGGATCTGAAGGAGATCGTGCCGGCACAGCCGTACACGGCCGCCGACGTCAACTGGCGCGACTCATCCAGCCGTTCCAGCGTGGAGCACGCGCACCGCGACATGCGACCGGCGCTCGCCGGACCGGTCGACGTGAAGCCCTACGACGTGGTGTTCGTCGGCTACCCGCTGTGGTGGGAGACCGCGCCGCGCATGGTGCGCACGTTCCTTGAAAGCGAGGATTGGTCCGGCAAGACCATCGTGACGTTCGCCACCTCCGGTTCCAGCACGCGCGGCGCCGACGGTGTGCAACTGCATGATTCCGCGCCCGCCGCCCGCTGGGTGCCGGGACGCCGCGTCGCCGCCTCCGAAAGCGAGGCCAAGCTCACCAAGTGGGTCGACGGTCTGAGCCTGTGAATCTGATCAGTCGCGCACGGTGAATCCGGCACCGGCGATGCGCTTCCGCATGTCCTTGGCGATGGACAGGCAGCGGGTGCGCGGGATGCCGGCCTTGACGCCGATGCCGGCCAGGTCGGCGAGCGTGATGCCCCGCCCCTTGCCGTTGACCGCCGTGGTGTGCTCGCCGTTGATGCCGGGGTTCTCGGTCAGATCGTAGGCGGGGGAGAGCCGCCAGACGGCGTGCTCCCGGTCGTACAGGTAGGAGAAGTTCTTCGCGTGGTCGTCACGGTTGCCGATGAACACGTTGAAGCACATGAGCCGGTACATGCGTTCGCATTCCTCGGCGCTGTCGGTCATGCGCATGGTCAGCCGCATGAGCAGTCCGTAATCCAGATTGGCGATGCGATGCGAGGTCTCCAACAGTCCGCCGGCCGATACCTTGTGCACCTTGCGGGTGTTGCCGTCGGCCGGCCGGACACGGTCGAACCGCTTGGTTCCGAAATATCCGGAGCAGCGTTTCGACGGGAACAATCGGGTCTCCGGCATGGTGATGCCACATTCGCGAGCGAGATTCGAAATGCGGTATTCGGTCTCCCCGATGTCGGGTGGATCCACGGATGAGGGGAACTTGATGATCCAATCCTCGTCGTCGATCGTGGTGAGGATCTTCGGGCGGGCGCCGCCGGAAGACCCTCCGAGGGCGAACAGCCGGTCGAGGTCGTCCGAGAAATCGGTGTTCAGCAGATGCAGGCACTCCTGTGCGAGCGCGTCAAGATCGAGTGGATTGGCGCGCTCGTCGTCAATCGTCGTCACGGGCTCGTATTCCAACGCGCCCATACCGCTCGCGCCCACGATCGACAGGCGTGGCAGCAGGCCGACCGTATACGGGTCGATGCCGTGTTGGCGCAGCATCCGGTCGGTGAGCAGACGGCCCCAGCCGTCGGGCATGCTGTCGTCGAAGACTCCGAACATGCCGTCCAACGGGTCCCGTCTGGCGACGAACACACCTTCCCGCAGTGGCAGGCTCAACGGGCTGATGGAGAATCCGTGCGTCAGCCACGTCCGATCGTAGGCGAATGCTAGGGTACGGTTCGGGGACATGGTGAGCGTACCGACCGATTCCCCGGCATATGTGACTCGAATCCGGTCAAGATCCGGCAATGGGTTGGTCATGCGCGGCCTCCGTTCCGTCGTGCGGCTGCGGTGACATCGTCGATGGTCGCATAGTACGGCTGTGCGAACAACGCGTCGAAATCCCGTTCGCAACGCAGTGCGAAGGCGATGTTCACCAGCGAGCCGAAGGAGATCTCATGCGATTGCTCGAACCGCCTGATCGACCCCAAGCTTACGCCGGACTTCTCCGCCAATGCGGCCTGCGTCATGCCGTGCTCCTTGCGCCGTTTGACCATGCGATCGGCGACGCCGGCCATCACGTCGCCCGGCATGGGCTCATCCAGCAAATCAAACATACTCACATATTAGCAATATTCGTTAAAATATACCATATTTACTACTATATGAGTAGTACTTGCATATGTGTCTGTGCCGGTCAACCGGGTCGCAGGCCGCTTTCTGTCCGTCAGTGGTTGGTGAGGGCCTCCTGCGTGGGCTGGTAACGGGCGCCCTCGATGGTGATGGAGTCGAGCGTGCGGTCGATGGCGGCGAGTTCGTCGGACGTGAACGTGACGGCCGCGCCGCCCAGGTTCTGACGTAGACGGTCCACGTGCTTGGTGCCGGGGATCGGCGCGATCCACGGCTTCCGCGCGAGCAGCCAGCCGAGCGCGATCTGCGCGGGCGCCACGCCTTTGGCCCGCGCCAGGGATTCGACGTAGTCGCTCATCGCGATGTTGTGCGCCATATGGTCGGGGGAGAAGCGGGGGATGCGGCTGCGATAGTCGTCGGCGGCGAAGCGCGTGGACGCGGTGAACCGTCCGGCCAGCATCGCCTTGCCGAGCGGACTGAACGGCACCAGTCCGATGCCCAGCTCCTCCAACGTGGGGATCAGTTCCTCCTCGGGTTTCCTCCACCACATCGAATACTCGTTCTGCACGGCTGTCACCGGCGTCACCGCATGCGCCCGACGCACGGTCGCGGGCGCCGCCTCCGACAGACCCCAGTGCAGGATCTTGCCTTCGGCCATGAGCTCGCCCATCACGCCGGCCACATCCTCGATCGGCACCTTCGTATCGACGCGATGCTGGTAGTAGAGATCGATGTGGTCGGTGCGCAGACGCTTCAGCGACCCTTCGACGGCCTTGCGGATTGTCTCGGGACGCGAATCGGTCTGCTGCACGCGGCCCGAGGAATCCAATTGCGCCTCGCTCTCGCCTTCGCCGAATCCGCCGTGCAGGGCGAACCCGAACTTGGTGGCGATGACCACGTCATCACGGAACGGCTCCAACGCCTCGCCCACCAGCTCCTCGTTCGTGAACGGGCCATACACCTCGGCCGTGTCGAAGAGCCGTTCGCCCATCTCATAGGCGGTGCGAATCACACGGATCGACTCGTCGTGCGGCAGGAACGGCGGCCAGCTCATCGTGAACCCCATGCAGCCGAGGCCTATCGCCGAAACCTCCAACGCCGCGGAACCCGTGCCGAGCGTGCGCTTCGGCAGATCGACCGGCGTGATGTCGCCGTAGTCGTCGTTAGCGGACCTGACTGTATTGGTGGACATGATTGTTTCCTTTCCTGAATGATCCCTAATCGCATGTTCCGCCGCAACGTCGCAACGTCACGGCACCGGAACGTCACACGTGTCCGATGACCCTGGCAGGCACCCCGGCGACGATCGCACCCGCCGGCACGTCATGCGTGACGACCGCCCCGGCCCCGACGATCGCGCCGTCGCCGATCGTCACATCCTGCAGCACGATCGCGCCCGCGCCGATCCACACGTGCGCGCCGATACGGATCGGCTTCGAGACGGTCGTCGCCCGCCGCATCGGGTCACGCATGTGGTTGATGGTGATGAGCTGCACGTTCGGTCCCAGGAACGAACCGTCCCCGATCGAAATGCTGCCGCGATCCATCAGCGTGCACCCCCAGTTGACGAACACGTCCCTGCCGACCTCGATGTTCCGGCCGAAATCCGTGTAGAACGGCGGATTAAGACGGAACGACGGGTCAACCGGATGCCCCACGATACGCTCGAACATCGCATGGACCTCGCCCGGCTCGTGATAGCCGCCCGTATTGAGTTCCACGCACAGACGCTTCGTCTCCGTGATGATCGCACCGATGACGGCATACCCCGGTTCGGCGGGGTCGACGGGCTCGCCGCCTCTGTCTCGGGCGAGGATGTCGATTGTGGGGTCGGCCATGACGACACTCATGATTACGGTCCTTTCCACAAGTCGGTCCCATTGAACCGCTGCCGGAAAGAACCAGCCAATAGTGTCGTTCGATACACCCCCATGCCCGCCGGCTATACGGGATGCACGTCACGCGATGAACCGCAGATACGTGCGGTCATCGAACGATTCCAGCCCCGCCGTGAACCCCTTCGTACTCCGAAACTCACGCACAAGCCCCGGATCCTCACGACGCAGACGCCCCAACTCCGCCTCCGACCCCGCCAACGTGGAGCGCAGCAACGGATACCCATCCGACGCAAGCACCACCTCGGCACCCGGCTCCACCGGCACGACACGAATCGGATACTCCGGATCCGTAAACCCATCGAACACGAAATACCCATACTCCCCACGCCGATTAGCGAACTCCGACTGCAACCGCAGAAACGGCATGATCATGTCACGCGCCGGATCGGCCGAAACCGGCGCATCCTCACGTCCGGCAGCATCCGCCCGCAACGCCAACGCCCGCGCGGCGAACGAACGCAACTCCCCAAGCAACTCATCCACACGCTTCAACGTCGGCGTCCGCACCCCATCCACCATGACCTGACAATCACCGAACAACCACACCTCACGCCGAAACACGCTATAGACCACGGCATTCGCCTGAAGACGCTCCCACGGCTCCACCTCGAACACGCGCGAAGACACGTCGCCTGAGGACGAGGACACATCACCATGCACGGCCGCGAACCCCGCATACTCATCACGCAGACAACCATCAAGAATCCGCTGCGCCTCACGCATCGAAGCACCACCGGGCAAACCCGCGATAGCGCTCGCCAGCAGGTCCTTCGCGACCACGCCGCCGCTCGGCTTCCACAGATGCCGCAGACTCTTGCCCGTCACCCCGTCCACCACGGCGGCGAAATCCTCCGTGACGACGAGACTGTCCTCGTTCAACGACTGGTCGGCGTGCTTGCCCCGGCAGAATCGTTCGATGATGCGCATGCCTCCACCATACGCCCGAGGCATGGCCGTGTATGAGGTGACGCTATTGGCGGGAATGCGATGGCGGGCGTGTAATGGACATCGATAACGGCAAGAAAGAAAGACACGAAAGGACGAAACATCATGGAGAACCCGAGCGCCTTCCCGATGGGGGAGCCGAACGACGCATACGCGCAGTACTTCGAAGGCCAGAGCTACCTCGCGCCGCTCGCCGGCGACGGTCAGGTGAACGTCGCGAACGTGACGTTCGAGGCGGGCTGCACGAACCACTGACACATCCACCACGGCGTGTGCCAGGTCCTGCTCGCCGTGGGCGGCCGCGGCTACTACCAGATCGAAGGCCAGAAGCCGGTCGAGCTCAAGCCCGGCGACGTGGCCTATATCCCGCCGGAGACCAAGCACTGGCACGGCGCCTCCCCGAACGAGGCGTTCGCGCATGTCGCCATCATGCCGAAGAAGGAGGGCGCGAGCAACGAATGGCTTGAACCGGTCGACGAGGAGACGTACCGCAACCTCGCCTGAGCCAGCACATCTCCGTCATGCGCCGTCATGTGCG
Source organism: Bifidobacterium sp. LH_419 (assembly GCF_056356955.1). Lineage (NCBI taxonomy): Bacteria > Bacillati > Actinomycetota > Actinomycetes > Bifidobacteriales > Bifidobacteriaceae > Bifidobacterium > Bifidobacterium sp. LH_419. The sequence continues at coordinate 196,600 of NZ_JBKEVG010000001.1, read as the reverse complement.
CAGGAATCGGGCGAACGCGCCGGCCGCGGGGGAGGAGACGCCCTGTTTCTTCCACACGAGCACGGAGCTGCTTTCGAACATGGGCGTGAGCGGCACAGCGCGCACGCCCGGATACGAGGCGCCGTAGTCGAGACACAGGTACAGGCCCAACCCGTTCGCCGCCATCGCCGCGCCGTTCGCCGGCAGATTGCACGTGCCGGCGATGACCGTTTTCGAAGCAAGGGAGCCGAACCAGTGCATCACCACGCGTCGCACTGGTTCGCGCGACGGCAGCAGCAGCGGTTCGCCGACGAGATCGGACGGTGTCAATGATTCGCGGGTCTGCAATGGATGCCCGTCGGGTACCATCGCCGCCCAATGGTCGCTGATGCCCGTATGCAGGTATTCGTAGCGTTCGGTGTCCACCGGGTCGGCGAGGAGGCCGAAATCCATGAGTCCCTGTTCGAGCTGGTCCTGGATCACGTCGGCCGTCGTGCTGACCACATGGAACCGCACCGCCGGGTGGGCTTTACGGAATTCGGCCATGCGCCGCGCCAGATACGACATGCCGCCCACTTCGCCGCACCCGGCCGTGATGTCACCAGCCAGCTCACCTGCGGAACGCTTCAGATCGACCTCGGTCTTGTCCGCCAACGAGACGATGGTCTGCGCGCGGTCGCGCAGCAGGCGTCCCTCCTCGGTGAGCGTGATCGCATGCGGCCCGCGTTCGAACAGCGTGACGCCCAACTCCTCCTCCAACTGTTTCAACTGGCGCGACAACGTCGGCTGGGAGATGCGCAGCAATTGCGCCGCCCACGTGATGTTGCCCTCCTCGGCCACCGCGAGGAAGTATTTCAGCACGCGCAGTTCCATGGTTCCGCCCTCCGGTATGGGGATTCGTTCCGGGATTCGTCCGTGATGCCACCAATTGTAGAGGTGCCACGGGCGGCTGCGGTTCAGCGCCGGTCGCGCACGAACAGCGACAACACGAACGCCAGGCACGCCACGACGGTCGCCGTGACGAACACCGCGTCCACGCCGTGCGCGAGACCCACGGCCGCGGAGCCGGCGACGGATGCGGGGCGCGTGTTCGTGGTCATGATGGTGAAGTTGACGGCGATGCCGATCGCCGCGCATGTCTGGCGCAGCGTATTGTTCATCGCCGTGCCGTGCGGCAGCATCGGGCCGGTCAGCTGGTTGAGCGCGGTGGTGGTCAACGGCATCAGGCAGAACGCGACGCCCGCCATCATCAGCGTGAAGAACACGGCCGGCCACCATGCGGGCGTATCCGCATCCATGCGGGAGAGCGCGAACGCGGCGACGGCGACCACGGCGATCGCGGGCGGCGCGATGCGGTGGATGCCCACGCGGTCGAAGAGCCTGCCGGCGACCGGGTTGAACACGCCTTCGGCCACGCCGCCGCCCATGAGCAGCAGGCCGGACTGCAACGCGGTCATCCCCAGCGAATCCTGGATGAACATGGGCAGGATGTTCATCGTCGAGATGAACGTGACGAACACGAGCACGATGACGAGCATCGACAGGGCGAACATCGGCTTGGCGAACACGCGGAAGTCGAGCATGGGCCGCGCCAGATGCAGCTGGCGGTGGATGAACGCGCACAGGGCGACCGTGCCCACGGCGAGCGGGCCAAGCGTCTGCGGCGACGTCCAGCCCTCTTGGCCGGCGAGGCTGAACCCGAGCAGCAGGCCGCCGAATCCGAGCGTCGACAAGGCGATCGAGAACACGTCGATGGTCGGATCGGTGCGCGTGGTCACGTTCCTCACGGTCGGAATCGCGGCGGCGAGCACGACGACGGCGATGACGATCAGCGGCACGAACAGGAAGCGCCACGGCAGGAAGTCGATGATGAGGCCGGACAGGGTGGGGCCCAGGGCCGGAGCGAACGCGATGACCAGGCCGAACCAGCCCATCGCCGCGCCGCGCTTCTCCGGCGGGAACGTGATGAACAGCACGGTCTGCAGGAGCGGCATGAGGATGCCCGCGCCGGTCGCCTGCAGCACGCGGCCGGCGAGCAGCACCCAGAACCCGGGAGCGAACGTGCACACGAGCGTGCCGAACAGGAACATGCCGATCGCGTAGAAGAACAGCTGACGCGTCGTGAACTTCTGGATGAGGAACGCGGTGACCGGGATCATGATGCCGTTGGTGAGCATAAATCCGGTGCTCAGCCATTGCGCCGTGTTGCTCGTCACCCCGAACTCGCGCATGAGATGCGGCAGGGCGGAGGTCATCAGCGTCTGGTTGAGGATGGCGGTGAAGCTGCCGACCATCATCACGATGATCGGGATGATGGAACGTTTCGACGGCGTGCGTCCGGGCATGACGGAATCCATGGGAACCTCGAATCTGTCGGAAAACGGATCCGGCTGATTTCGGTCGTCGCCGCGCGGGAAACGTGGATGCGCGACGCCGTAGCCCCTGCCGGCGTGACAGCCTTAGTGTACCGTCGCGCGGGACATGCGTCGGATTCGTCGCATTCCATTGGCGTCGCCGATCCCGTCAGTTCCGATGATCGTCCTTCAGCGAGTTGATGAGCTGGGCGATGGTGTCCGGCAGGGCGGAGTCCGCGAGCCATGCGACGCTTTCCGGCGTGAACAGCGTCCGCGCCTTGCCGAGCACGCCGAGGATGCCGCTCGTCGCGAACTCCAGCACGACCCGCTGCCCGGGATTGAGCCGCGACTCGTCCAGCCCGAGCACGGACAGCCATACGCCGCCGACGTATGTCTTGAGCTGCGCGGCCAGTCCCGTGGAGCCGTGCGGTCCGGCGATGAGCGCCAGATGGCGGATGCTTGCGAGATGTTCGGGCGAGCCGACGAACTCCAGCGCGTAGTCGCGCAGCATACTGATATCGCCGTCCTGCCGGATGATGTGCGCGATGAATCCGGTCACGCCCGGCTCCTCGTAGATCGCGGCGATCGCGTCGTCGGCGAGTTCGGGGATGTTGGCGTAGTGGTAGTAGAACGCGCTGCGGTTCAGCCCGCTTTCGCGCGTGATGTCGCTGATGGTGATCTGCGCGTACGGCTTCTTCTCCAACAGCGTCCAGAACGCCTCCTGCATCTTTTCCGGCGCCGATCGTTCGGTGGCCTTCGGTCGTGCCATATATCCCCTCCTTGTCGCCATTATTTGCCGGACAGGCTGATTCTGTGCTGTTACGCGGTTGTCCGGCACGGATTCATGCCGGAAACCCGATCCGAGACGATTCCGCGCTTGCCTGGCACGGCTCCTGTCTCCGTTAACCCCACACTGTATCGGGATATGGGGATTTAACCCTACGCCGTGATGGGTTACGCTCTCAGGTGCCCGGTGAACAATGGAAGACAGCACCGGTGCCGACCAGAGAGGTGAAAAACGATGAGCTTCCTTGAATTTCATGACGTGGTCCGTCAGTACGGCAGCGGCGAATCCGCCGTGTTGGCCCTCGACCATGCGACCTTCGACATCGAGCAGGGCGAACTGGCCGTGATTCTCGGCGCGTCCGGCGCCGGCAAATCCACGGCGTTGAACATCCTCGGCGGCATGGACCGCGCCACGTCCGGCAGCGTCAGGCTGGGGGATCGCGACGTCACGAAGGCGTCCGATGCCGAACTGACCGACTACCGCCGCTTCGACGTAGGCTTCGTGTTCCAGTTCTACAACCTCGTACCCAACCTCACGGCCCTCGAGAACGTGGAGCTCGCCTCGCAGATCTGCCCCGACGCGCTCGACGCCCGCGAAACCTTGGAGAAGGTGGGGTTGGGGGAGCGTCTCAACAACTTCCCCGCGCAGCTTTCCGGCGGCGAGCAGCAGCGCGTGTCCATCGCGCGCGCCCTCGCCAAGAACCCGAAGCTGCTGCTGTGCGACGAGCCGACCGGCGCGCTCGACTACAACACCGGCAAGGAAGTGCTCCAGCTGCTGCAGGACTCCTGCCGCCAGCGCGGCATCACCGTCGCGCTCGTCACCCACAACTCCGCGCTCGCGCCGATGGGCGACCGTCTGATCCGCTTCCGTTCCGGCAAGGTCACCGAGATCGCCGTGAACGAGCATCCGACGCCCATCGCCGACATCGAATGGTAGGTGGGCCGTTGCGTAGAACCGCACTCTGGAAGGACGCGTGGCGCACGATCGCCGGCAACGGACGACGGTTCGCCGCCATCGCAATCATCGTGGCGGTCGGCGTGATGATGCTCGGCGGTCTCAACACCGTCGGCAAGGACATCCGCGCCGGCCTCGACGACTTCTTCGACGCGACCGGCATGCACGACATATCCGTCGTCTCCACGCGCGGATTCGACGACGCCGACATCGCCGCGCTGCGCAAGGCGGACGGCGTCGCCGACGCGGCGGGCATCCGTTCGCAAAGCGTCACGACGAAGATCGACGGCAAGCGCGCCGCGGCCACCGTCTCGACTCTCGACGACCGCGGCATCGACGACCCGTACCTGAGCGAGGGGCGCCTGCCGAAGGCCGGCCACGAGATCGCCGTCACCCGGCAGTACCTCGATGACTCCGGCAAGCAGGTCGGCGACACGGTGACGTTCTCCGCCGACGGTTCAGCGACGGCGACGGCCGCCGCGACCCGCACGCCCGCCGTGTTCGACGACGGCGCGTACCGGATCGTCGGCGTCGTCATCGACCCGAACGACATCGTGAACCCCTCCGGACCGCTCGCCCTCGTGACCGCCTCGAAGACCGTCCACCCGATGTTCGTCAGCGGGGACGCGGTCGTGAGTGACGCCATGCCGTACACGTCCGCCGTCGTCACCGTCACCGGCGCGAAAGCGCTGAACACGTATGACGACGACTATCTGGACAAGGTCGACGCCGCGAAGACCGCCATCGGGCATGCTGCGCCTTCGGGTGTGAAATGGATCGTCAACGACCGCAGCGCCGTCACCAGCTATGAGGACGTGAAGACGCAAAGCGAGATGATCTCCCGCCTCGGCACGTTGTTCCCCGTGCTGTTCCTCGTCATCGCGCTGCTGGTGAGTCTGACGGCCATCACGCGCATGGTGGAGGAGGACCGTCAGCTCATCGGCACGTACAAGGCGCTCGGCTACGGCCGTCGCGAGATCATGCTCAAATTCCTCGTCTACTCGGCCGCGGCCTGCCTGCTGGGCGGCGTGCTCGGCGACCTGCTGGGACTCATCGGACTGCCGTTCGTGTTCACGCGGAAGATGCTGGCGAACCTGTATCTGCTGCCGCATTATCCGCTGCTCGTCGATTGGCGGCTCGCCGTCGGCGGTGTGCTCCTGTTCGTCGTCGTCATCACCGGCGCGGCGATGGCCGCCTGCACGGGGTCGTTGCGGCTGGAGCCCGCTGAGCTCATGCGCCCCAAGGCGCCGAAAGCCGGCAGGACGATCATGCTGCAGCGCATCGGATTCATCTGGAACCATCTGGGATTCCTGGACAAGGTGACCGCCCGCAACCTGTTCCGCTACAAGTCGCGCGCGCTCATGGTCATCATCGGCGTGCTCGGATGCACCGCGCTCATGACCGCAGGCTTCGGCATGGGCTCCTCCGCGCTGACGCTCATGCCGCGCCAGCATGGCGAGATCTCCGTCTACGACGTGATGGCCGTGACTTCCGCCGCCGATCACGACAAGGCACAGCAGGCGCTCGACAAGGACGAGGATGTGGAATCCGCGCTGCCGTTGCAGCTCGGCTCCGTCACCCTGGCCTCCCCGGACGCGGACGCCGGCGACCATGACGCGAAGCTCACCGCGCAGCTCATGGTCATCCAGGACGGCGAATCGACCGACGGGCATATCAACATCCAGACGCCGTCCGGCACGCCGATCGAACTGTACAGCGCGGATGGCGACGACCTGACCGGCGGCGGCATCATCGTCACCGCGAACGCCGCGAAGAAGCTCTCGCTTGTCGAAGGTTCCGAGGTCGACGTGACCGACGCTATGGCGAACACCGCCGGACTGCCCGTGTTCGTGATCGCGCAGTACTACACCGGCAACGTCGTGTTCATGATGCAATCCGCCTATGAGAAGGCGTTCGACGCCGATTATGCGCCCAACGCCGACCTCGTCAACGTGAAGGGCGACGATAACGCGCAGATCGCGTTCGCCGACCGGCTCGCCTCGCAGAGCGACTACCTGTCCGTGACGAGTTCGGCGAAGCAGGAGCGCGACTTCGTGAAGAGCTTCGCCATCTTCTTCGCGATGATCGGCTTCATCGTCGCCATGGCCGCGATCCTCGCCGTCGTCGTGCTGTACACGCTCGCCTCCACGAACATCTCCGAACGCGAACGAGAACTCGCCACCATCAAGGTGCTCGGCTTCCGCCGCGGCGAGGTGCACGGCTACGTGAACAAGGAGATGCTGCTGCTCGCCGCCATCGGCATCGCGATCGGTCTGCCGTGCGGCCGCGGGCTGCTCGGCTTCCTCGTGAGCCGGCTCGATCTGCCCGGCATGAACATCGTGCCCAACGTGCTGTGGTACTGCTATGCGGCGGCGGCCGTGTTGGCGTTCCTGTTCACGCTGCTGGTGAGCCGCGCCACGAACCATGCGCTCGACCGCATCGACATGGTCGGCGCGTTGAAGAGCCCCGAGTGACGCGGGCGACGATCCGATTCGCGTATTCGCGCGCGCAATGTGTGTGGGCCCCGCATCCTGCGGCAAGGATGCGGGGCCCACACGCGTGTTGAGACAAGGTGCGCCGTCGGCGGGAATACGGAAGCCGTCGGCGTTGTGTACGAGTGTACGCAACAGTATGTACGAACGTACATTACGGCGTGTATGCTGGATGACGACATCGATATCACGATCGGACATCACGACAGCGAGGAGGTGCGCCATGGGGGAGTCGACCCGCCGCTTCGACCCGGAACGCAAGGACCGCATCATCGAGGCGTGCCTCGACGTCATCGCGGCCAAAGGGGTGGCGGGTGCGTCGCACCGCGTCATCGCCGCCGCCGCGAACGTGCCGCTCGGATCGATGACCTACCATTTCGACGGCATGGCCGATCTGCTGCATCAGGCGTTCGACCGGTACGCGGACCGTTGCATCGCCTCGTTCGCCTCGCGTATGGACGAGGCGACGGACGAAGCCGGGGCATGCGAGGCCGTCGCCCGGCATATCGAGACCGATCTGGTGAGCACGCAGCGCGACCTCGTCATCAATATGGAGCTGTACACGATTGCCGCCCGAGACCCCGCCTACCGTGACATCACCGAACGCTGGATGGCCGCCAGCCGCGCACAGCTGGAACGGTTCTTCGACAAGCCGACCGCCGCGATCCTCGATTCGCTCATCGAGGGGCTGACCCTGCACCGGGCGCTCGGTGACGGCACGCTGGACGCGGCCGCCGTCCGCGAGGCGATCCGCCGCGCCGTCCCAAAATGAACGCCCGCCGTCACGCCGCGTCCGATGCGTGATAGCATGTCCGCCGCAATCAATCCGGAAAAGAGAGACGAGGAGAGACGCGGCATGACACGGGAGGAGCGGCGCGGCATGCGCCTCAAGGCGTTGAAGGCGGCGTTCCCGCTCACCGTGCCGATTGCGCTCGGATTCCTGTTCCTCGGATGCTCGTACGGCATGCTCATGGGCACGAAGGGATTCTCGTTCGTCTGGCCGATGTGCATGAGCGCGTTCATCTTCGCCGGTTCGATGGAATTCGTCACCGTGAACCTGCTGCTCTCCGCGTTCAACCCCGTGGCCGCGTTCCTGCTCGCGCTCATGGTCAACGCGCGCCACCTGTTCTACGGCCTGTCCATGCTCGGACGGTTCCGCGGACTCGGCTGGAAACGCCCATACCTGATCTTCGGCATGTGTGACGAGACGTTCGCCATCAACTCTTCGACACAGGTTCCCGAAGGGGTGGACCGCGGCTGGTTCTACCTCTGGGTCACCGTGCTCAACCAGGCGTACTGGGTGGCGGGCGCGACGCTCGGCGGCGTGATCGGCTCGAATCTGCCGTTCGACACGGACGGCCTCGAATTCGTGCTCACCGCGCTGTTCCTCGTCGTCTTCCTCGACCAGTGGCTCGGCGCCGGCACAGGCCGCCGCGGCCGCGTCAGCGCGGTCGTCGGCGTGCTCGCGTCCCTCGCCTGCCTCGTCGCGTTCGGTCCGGACGACTTCATGATCCCCTCGCTGATCGCGATGATTGTGCTGTTCGTCCTGCTGCGCCCGCGGCTTGACGACCTGCATGATGACGATGCCGAGGATGCCGCCGTGGCGGCAAACGACGAAGGCAATGAGGAAGAAAAGGAGACGACGCGATGACGATGACCGTGATCCAGGGGGTGATCACCGTCGCCGTGGTGGCGGCGGGCACGATGCTCACCCGGTTCCTGCCGTTCCTCGTGTTCCCCGAGTCGAAGCAGCCGCCGCGCCTCATCGAATACTTCGGCAAGGTGCTGCCCTATGCGATGACCGGCCTGCTCGTCGTCTACTCGCTGCGCAACACGCCCATCCTGACCGGCAGCCACGGCGTGCCCGAACTCATCGCATGCCTCGTGATCGTCGCATTGCATCTGTGGCGGCGCAGCATGCTGCTCTCCATCGCCGGCGGCACCATCGTCTACATGCTGCTCGTCCAGCTCGTGTTCTGAGGATTTCCGTAGGGAAGGGGATAATCCGTGCAGCAGTTCGGCATCGTGCTCGGCCAGATGATCGGCATGGCCGTGATGATGGTCGTCGGCTATATCTGCGTCAAATCCAAGGTGCTCGGCGAGACCGCGCTGGACGGCATCTGCGCGTTCATCCTCAAGGCGGGCATCCCGCTGCTCGTCTTCTCGAACGCCGTGTCCGGCACGACGCGTGCCGACCTCATCGGCTCCGACGCGATCATCGCGATGACGCTCGTCATGTACGCGCTGCTCATCGGCCTGTTCACCCTGCTCTCCTACGTGCTGCGATTGAAGCGCGAACGCGGACGCATGTTCCGCGGCTGCTTCGCGTTCGGCAACGCCGGGTTCATCGGCCTGCCGCTCATCCTCGCCCTGTTCCCCGGCAGGGGAGCGCTCTACTTCGCGCTCATGTCCATCGTCGACCAGTTCCTCCTGTGGACGTACGGCGTATGGACGTGCAAGAAGGTCGACGACCGGCAGTCCATCGCCGACGAACGCCCCGCACACGGCTGGCTCGACCGTCTCACGCCGCTCGTCAGCCCCGCGCTCATCGCCGTGGTGCTCGCCGTCGCGCTGATCCTCGCCGGCGTGACCATCCCCGACGTCGTGCTCACCCCGTTGAAGACGCTCGGCTCCACCGCCTCGCCCCTGTCCATGGTGTATCTGGGCGGTCTGTTCGCCATCCGCGACTGGACGGGCATCCTCGGGAAATACGAACTGTACGTGGGCATCGTCGTCAAGATGCTGCTCGTCCCCGTCGGCTTCTATGCGCTGCTCACCACCGTGCCGCCGATGCTCGGCCTCGGCGCCGTCAACCCGGACATGGTGCATATGATGACCCTCGTCTCGGGCCTGCCGACCATGAGCACCATGGTCATGTTCGCCGAACGAGAACACAACCAACCCGAATACGCGATCGGCATGGTGCTCGTCACCACCGTCGCCAGCCTGTTCACGCTCACCGCGGTCTCGTTCCTCGTGTTCTGAAACCCGTTACCGCGTCGGAACTGTCGGATACCATCAAGGGGAGGCCAAGGCTTCGTTCATCTTGGATTAGGGGGTGCATATGACCGGACGTCGTTCGCCATACGTCGGTCTGCATCGCAGGCGCACCGACTGGCTGCTCCTCGGGGAGATGCTGCTGTGCGCCATGCTGGCCATCGCATTGTGCGGCACCATTGCCCTATGGCAGGCCCGCGCCGCCGAGCGCGACGCCGTGATCGCCGCTTCGTCCGGCGCGGGTGCGTCCGTGCAGGTGGAGGACATCGCCGAGAAGTCCCTGCGACGCAGGACGGTACCGAAGGTCAACGAGACGCTCGCCAAACAGCGCGAATCCGAGGAGCAGCGCGCCCGCTGGACGAACCCCACCGGCGGCGTCCAGCCCGATCTCGCCCAGTACACCGGCATCAGCGTGGACGTGGACCTCGCCGCGCAGAGAGCCTACGTCAAGTCCAACGGGCAGACCATCTACACGATGGTCACCAGCACCGGCATGGACGATTCCACGCCGCACGGCACCTACACGGTGGACGCGCGCGGCCCGCACTTCTTCAACGCGTCCGAAGGCATGGGCGCCGACTACTGGGTGCGGTTCTACGGCCCCTACCTGTTCCACACGGTACCCACTGGCGAGAATTTCGGCGATTATCTGCCGGACGAGGGGGCGAAGCTCGGCCGACCTGCCTCGCACGGTTGCGTGCGGCTCAGCATCGCCGACGCGAAATGGCTGTACGAGCAGCTGCCCGACGGTACGCCCGTCACCATCGCCTGAATTCTCGGTGAACTTCCGCCGCCGTGCGTATGACGGTCATACGCACGGCGGCGTTTTCGATTATGCTGGAAATCCGCATGTTCCGGTGGGTCCGGAACGCATTCGACGACGACACGACGAAAGGAGACGCCCATGAGCATGCCGCTTGACCTCTATGTGATCCGACACGGCGAATCCGAGGCGAACATCATCGTCCAGGCGGGGGACCGGGGCGACAATTCGCTGTACACGCAGGACAACGTGACCGTGCCCGACCGCTCCTGGCGACTGACCGGCACGGGGCGCAAGCAGGCCGACTGCATCGGCCGCTGGCTCGTCGGCCAGCAGCAGCTGTTCGACCGTTATCTCGTCTCCCCGTACGTGCGCACGCGCGAAACCGCCGCCACGATGGCCCTGCCCAAGGCGAAATGGGAGGAGAACCGCGTCATCCGCGAACGCTCCTGGGGCGAGATCAACACGATCACCAAGGACGAGTTCAAGACCAACTACGCGCGCAACTGGATGTTCAAGAACACGGATCCGCTGTACTGGCGTCCGCCGGCGGGCGAATCCGTGGCCGACGTGGCCGAGGACCGCGTGCACAACGTGCTCAGCTCCCTGTCGCGCAAATCCGACCTGGGCAGCGTGGTCATGGTCACGCACGGCGACTTCATGCTCGCGCTCATGCTCACGCTGGAGGACCTCTCGGACGAGGAGTTCCTGCACCGCGCCGCCTCGCCTGACTGGGCGATCACCAACTGCACGTGCCTGCACTACACGCGCCGCGATCCGGAGACCGGACGCACCTCCAAGCGCATGCACTGGGAGCAGACCGCCCGGCCCGTCCTCAACGAGGAGACCGGCAAATGGGAGGTGAAGGTGGACCCGTGGCGCGAGTTCAAGCGCCCGTACCTCTCGAACGGCGACCTGGTGGACGTGGTGCACGCCGTCGACCCGCATCTGCTCGACTACTACGGCAAGTGACGCCGGTGGCGTACCGAGGTGCCGACGCGCCGACGCATAGGGCGGCTACAATGGCTTCGAATCGCGGGGACGGGGTATGCCCCGCAAGAGAGAAGCTAAGGAGAGCCACTTATGAGCGAGCCCAAAGGCAACATCTTCCAGTGGAAACTGCACGGCGACGGCAAGACGCTCGCGCCCGGCGAGGTCGTCGAACCCGATGAGCGCTTGACCTGGACGCGCACCGCGGGCATCGGCGCGCAGCATGTGATCGCCATGTTCGGCGCCACGTTCCTCGTGCCGATCCTCACCGGATTCGACCCGTCCACCACGCTGTTCTTCACCGCCATGTCGACCGCATTGTTCCTGCTCATCAACAGGAACGTGCTGCCCAGCTACCTGGGTTCCAGCTTCGGCTTCATCGCGCCGATCACCGCCGTCACCACCGCGCACAAGGGCATCGCCGTCGCCAGCTTCGGCATCATGACGACCGGTATCCTGCTCGCCCTGATCGGCATCGCCGTGCACTACGCTGGCGCCAAGTGGATCGACATCATCATGCCGCCGGTCGTCAACGGCGCCATCGTCGCGATCATCGGCTTCAACCTCGCGCCCAGCGTGTGGGCCAACTTCCAGAAGGCGCCCGACACGGCCATCGTGACGTTGCTCGCCGTGCTGCTCATCGCCGTGCTGTTCAAGGGCCTGCTTGGCCGTCTCAACATCCTGCTCGGCGTGATCGTCGGCTACGCGTACGCGTGCTTCCGCGGCCAGGTGGACTTCTCCGCCATCGCCGACGCCGCATGGGTGGGCCTGCCGAAGTTCCACATGCCGCAGGCCGACCTCACGATCCTGCCGATGTTCCTGCCGGTCGTGCTCGTGCTCGTCGCCGAGAACGTCGGCCATGTCAAGTCCGTGGCGCAGATGACCGGCCGCGACTACGACGACCAGATGGGCACCGCCCTGCTCGCCGACGGTCTCGGCACCACGCTCGCCGGTTTCGGCGGCGGCTCCGGCACCACCACGTACGGCGAGAACATCGGCGTGATGGCCGCCACCAAGGTGTATTCGACCGCCGCCTACTGGTGCGCCGCCGCCTTCGCGCTGATCCTGTCGCTGTGCCCGAAGTTCGGCGCCGTCATCAACACGATCCCCGCCGGCGTGCTCGGCGGCGTCACCACGCTGCTCTACGGCATGATCGGCATGATCGGCATCCGCATCTGGGTGGAGAACAAGGTCAACTTCGACAAGCCGCTCAACATCATGGTCGCCGCCATCACGATGATCATCGCGATCGGCCAGTTCGCGTTCACCGTGAACGGCATCTCGTTCAACGGCATCGCGATCGGCACGATCGTGATCCTCGTCGCCTACCATGGTCTCAAGGCCGTCGGCAAGAGGACCGGCACCATCGAGAAGGACGACCCCGACATCCTGTAATCCCGGCATCTCCTCCATCATCTCCCATGGTGCGGTGAAATCCCCATGGTGCGGTAGGGCGTTTCGGCGGAATTCCGCCGAAACAGGGAATCCCCCTTACCGCACCATGGGGATTCGTCGTCCTAGGCGCGGGCGTTGCGATAGGCGTTGGGGGTCATACCGAAGCTTCTGCGGAAGACACTGATGAAGTAGCTCGACGAGGAGAACCCGCAGGCGCGCGCCGTCTCCGCCACCGAGGCGTCCGTGCCGGACAGCATGCTTTTCGCCTCCTCCAGACGACGGTCGGTGAGACATTCTCCGGGAGTGCGTCCGACATGCCTGCGGAACAGGATGCAGCATTGGCTGCGGCTCACCCCGCCCGCCGCGGCGATATCGTTCAGCCCCAGCGGCGTGGCGAACCGCTGCTGGATGACGCCGATCATGTTGAGTACGGCCAGACGGTCACGTTGGTCGGCGTCGTCGTTCACGGCGTCGTCGGCGTTCTCGGCGGGGGAGAACCGGTCGAGAACGGCGTCGCAGATGCGGATCGCCGCCGCGACGGCGGGCAACGGGTCGCCGTCGTGCACGTCGCGGTCGCCGGGAGATGGCGCCTCTGAGGAGTCCGACGACGACGCGGGTCGCATGCCCGCCGAAGACGACGCCGTCGCACCGGTGCTGGCCGCGAGGGCGCCACGCGTCCGCGCGTCGCGCCTGCCGCCGCCCGGCATGAGGCGCACGACCTCCTCGATGCCCATCAGCACGTCGCGCTGCCATGGCACGTCGGGCGACAGCAGGAGACAGTCGTCCATGTGCTGGGCGAACGCGCGCGAGCATCGTGCGCTCGTCGCCGTGGTCAGGTTCTCGAACAGTTCCGGTCCGATGACCGCGCAGGAGAACCACGCCTCCTTGTGTTCGGGGGAGAAGGAGTAGTGGAGCCGGCTGGAATTGATCACCAATCCGTCCCCGGGGTGCATGACCACCGTCCGCCCGTTGACGAAATAGTGGAGCGTGCCGCTGACCACGCGGATGAATTCGAGGTCCCGATGCCAGTGGCAGGGGCATCGGTAGTCGGCGAACGCGGAGATCGGGTCGCAATGCGCGTAGATCGGCAGCTCGGGGATGTTGTAGTGGATGCGTTCCGACATGTCGGAGAACACCGTGATCCGTTTCGTCACCGTCGCCATGGAACGCCTCCATCTCCGGCCGTCGTGCCGGATTCATCGTATATACGATTTTGATATTATCATCGCCGTTGACGCGATGGCGGCGTCGTGGCGGCGTGTTCCGGAGCCTTATGCTTAAGGCATCTTCGCACTGCAGTGGAAGAACGGAAAAAGGAATGCGACTCGCCGGGATGTGGACGATTACGCCATATCCCGGCCTGTCGGAACCAAAGGAGTGATTTCCATGCGTACCATCATCGACACCGAAATGAACGTCAAGGCCGTCTCCATGCTCACGCGCTTCTTCGCCGCCTGCCGCGAATGGATGGCGGAACGCCTCGCCGTCCCGTACGAGGACGACTGGCTGGTCATCTGGTACCCGAAGAACGTCGCGCAGATGGCATGATTCATCGGTCCCAGGGCCACCTATGGCACGCCGGAACGCGACCGGGAGGGCGTGCCGCCGGGCGAAACGCGAAACCGCGTCGGAACGGTTCGATAGCCTGAACCATGACCCAAGAACCCATCCTCGTGAGGGAGAACCGGATATGGCAATGCAATCGAACGGGAAGAACATCGCGATCGTCACCGGCAGCGCGCTCGGTCTCGGCTACGAGCTGGCCAGGCAGCTCATCGCCGAAGGCTGGTTCGTGGCGGGCGTCGACTTCAACGCCGAGCGCCAGGCCGAACTCGAAGGGGAGTTCGGCGCCGAATCCTACAAGGCGTTCGTCGGCGACGTGTCCGACGAGGCGTTCGTGAACGCCTCCATCGCCGAGATCGCCGGACTCGGCCACGTCGACCTGCTCATCAACAACGCCGGGCAGCCCTCGTTCAAGACGCCCACCGCCTACGAGGCCGCCGACGTCGACAAGTGCCTCAAGGGTCTCAAAGGCATGATCCTGTGGTCGGTCGCCACGCTCAAGGCGGATGGAGAGGCCGATCTCAAGATCGCGAACGTGATGAGCACCGCCGCCACGCGCGGCAACGCCAACGAATCCGTCTACTGCGCGACCAAGTGGGGCGAGAAGGGCTACACGCAGAGCCTCAAGGCCGCCTACAAGGGCACGAGCGTGAAGATCGTGGGCGTCTACCCGGGCGGCATCGACACCGCGTTCTACCGCGACAGCCACGACTACGTGTCCGAGGAGAAGCAGCACACGTTCATGGACCCGGCCCAGCTCGCCGGCGTGATCCTGTTCAACCTCGTCAACGACGCGAACCTCACCGTCTCCGACATCCTCATCGAACGCAACTACGTGTGACCCACATGGAGTGATTGATCGGACCGTAAGGCCGATGCCTTGCGTGCGACGCCGCACGCAAAGTATCGGCCTTACGCTACTGTCGTATGGTTTGCGCAAACCGCGCATGATCCATATGACATGAAAGGCCGTTGTGCCAGATACAACCTTCTCCGCGCCCGTCGTCGAGACGCGCGCCAAGACCTTCTTCGAACTCGGCGTCCCCGAGCCGTTGTGCCGTGTGCTCGACGCGGACGGCAAGACCGAGGCGTTCCCCATCCAGGAGGACACCCTTCCCGATTCCCTCGCCGGCCGTGACATCCTCGGCCGTGGCCGCACCGGCTCGGGCAAGACGCTCGCCTTCTGCATCCCGCTCGCCGCGCGCCTGTGCGAGGCCGCGTGGGAGCCGGGCATGGCGATGTCCGAATTCCGCCGCAACGTCAAGTTCATCCGCCGCGAGCGTCTCGCCGAACGCGAGGAGCGCGGCTTCCTGCCGCATCCGCACGGGCTTGTGCTCGCGCCGACGCGCGAGCTCGCCAACCAGATCAACGACGTGCTCGAACCGCTTGCCCGCATGATGGGCATGACCACGACCACCGTGTACGGCGGCGTCAAGCAGAACCGTCAGGTACGCGACCTCAAGTCCGGCGCGGACATCGTCGTCGCTTGCCCGGGTCGTCTCGAGGACCTGCTGCGCCAGAAGCTGCTCACCCTGTCCGACGTGCGCGTCATCGTCATGGACGAGGCGGACGAGATGGCGGACATGGGCTTCCTGCCGCCGGTGCGCCGCATCCTCGGCCAGATCCGTCCCGACGCGCAGCACATGCTGTTCTCCGCGACGCTCGACCACGGCGTCGACGGTCTGGTGCGCGAGTTCCTGCGTGAGCCGAAGACGCACAGCGTGGACGAGCCGGCCGCCGTGGTCGACACGATGACCCAGCACGTGTTCGAGGTGGCGAAGGACGACAAGTTCGAGGTGGTGCGCCAGCTGGCCGCCGGAACCGGCAAGCGCATCCTGTTCACGCGCACCAAGTTCCAGGCGAAGAAGCTCGCGAAGAGCCTGACGAACAGCGGCGTGCCCGCCGCGCAGCTGCACGGCAACCTCAATCAGAACCAGCGTGACCGCAATCTCGCCGCGTTCGAGGATGGTGACGTGAACGTGCTGGTCGCCACCGACGTGGCGGCGCGCGGCATCGACGTGAGCGACGTGGAGCTCGTCGTGCAGATCGACCCGCCGGACGATCCGAAATCGTTCGTGCACCGTTCCGGCCGCACCGCGCGCGCCGGCCATACGGGCGACGTGGTGACGCTCGTGCTCCCGTTCCAGCGCCGCGAGGCGAAGCGCATGCTCAAGGCCGCCGGCATCGACGTGAAGCCGATCGCCGTGCGCCATGATTCGCCGGAAGTGCAGGAGCTCGTGGGGGAGCGCGCCCCGATCGTCAAGGATTGGAACCTCGACGACACGCAGCCCGCCGGCAATCCGCGCAAGCGCAAGGACCGCAAGGCGCGCAAGGACGACAGCACCCAGGGAGGCAAGCGCGGGAACGGCAGGCGAGGCGACGGCGGAGCCGGCAAGTCGCGCACGCCCGCGAACATCACGTTCGTCGACGACTTCGATGCGGTCGACGAGACCGGATTCGACGATTCGTTCGCGGACGACGGCGACGATTCGCGCCGGAACCGTCGTGGCGGCCATGGTGGTCGCGACGACCGCCGCGCGGACCGTTCGACGCGACGTTCCTCCCGTGACGAGCGCGGCCGCAACCGACGCGAGCAGCCGGCCGGGCGGAAGAACCGTGCCGAGCGACGCGCCGGCATGCGCGACGCCGAGGCGGAACGTCGCGACCGCCGTTTCGAGACCGGAGATTCGCATCGCTCCAAGCGGGGCGGCTACCGCGACGACACACGTTCGGACCGCAGCTCGAAGGGCGGCAACGGAGGCAAGCGCATCCACCGCAGGGACGAGAACCGCGTCGTGCAGGACGAGCGCGGTGAGGCCGCGAAGCGCCACGACCGCCGCATGATCGCCAAATACGGTTCCACGGACGGCCCGCGCCGCCGCCACTCCAAGCGCAAGACCATCCCCTTCCGCACCCGCTGATCCCCTCCTTATGCTCCCCCTGAAGGGGGAGCCGGCGGCGAAGCCGTCTGAGGGGGTGCACCCGGCGCTAATACCGGTACGCCACACGCCCATCCGCATCGGAAATCGTGAACGTCGGCTCGTCCTCGACGCTCAACTCCACGCGGATGTGCGTGTGCCCGTCTGCGGCGACCGCCCGGTACACGTAGCGCTTGTTCTCGAGCACGTCCTTCTCGACGCGCGCGTCCTGCAGCCACGGGTTGCGGCGGCGCAGCGCGATCAGCGCCTGGTGCAGGCGGTACACGGGCTCGCCGAGCTTCGACAGCTGCTCCGGCGAGTCCGGGAATTTGGGCCGCACGTCGTCGTCGCCGCCGAACCGCTGCTCCTTGACGCCCACGTACCCTTGCTCATCGCCGTAGTAGATGCTGGGCACGCCGCCGACCGTCATCAGCACCGCCAATGCGAGCGCGGCCTTCTTCGGCCCGATCTCGGAGGCGATGCGGGTCACGTCGTGGTTGCCGATGAACGTCTGTGGGATGAACGTGTCGAGGAACGCGTTGTGCCGGGTGAGGTTCCAGTCGAGTTCGAAGAAGTTGTCGGTTTCGAGCGCGTGACGGATCGACTTCCACAGCTCGTACTGCGTGATCGAATCCATCGTGGATTCCACCGCGATGCGCGGGTAGTCGCCGTGGATTACCTCGCCGAAGATCCACGTATACGGGTGCGCGGCCTTCATCTGCGGCAGCACCTTCGCCCAGAATCCGCTCGGCACCGCGTAGGCGGCGTCGAGCCGCCAGCCGGATGCGCCGCGGTCGAGCCAATGGTTCATCACACGCGTCACGTAGGTGACCGTCTCGTCGCTGCCGTGGTCGAGGTCGACGAGGTCGCCGTGGCCTTCGAACACGTCGAGCACCGGCTCCCCGTTTGCGCCGGTCGCGGTCTTGACGAGTCCATGCCAGGGGTTCCCGGCGGGGGAGAGCGTGCCGGAGGCCTCGTCGAGCGCTGCCTGGACGGCCGGGTGGCGGCGCGACACGTGGTTGAAGACGCCGTCGAGAATGATGGACATGCCCATGCCGTGGCAGGCTTCGGCGAGCCGGTCGAACGCCGCGTCGCCGCCGAGCCGCACGTCGACGTGCATGTGGTCGAGCGTGTCGTAGCCGTGCGTGGCGGATTCGAAGATGGGGCCGAGCAGCAGACCTGACGCGCCCAGGTCGCGCATGTACGGCAGCCAGGGAATCAGCGCGTCGAGCCCCCGGCCGTGGAATTCGCGCGGGCCCTGCGGGCGGATGTCCGCGCCGCAGAATCCAAGCGGATACACCTGCCAGAACACTCCGTAACGCACCCAGTCCGGCAGTTCGTTCGCCTTGTTCGCAACCATCAGGCACCTCCTGTCCGATGCGGACGGCACCACCCATCCGCGTTGACACCGTGTCTATTTTCTCACGTTTAGAATGATGCGCGCGCAGGACGCGCCGCGTCGATAGCAGGTCGGACGCGGAGTCGGTTCCACGGCCCCAGGAATCAGCCGAGCCGCTTCAGCAGCGAGTCCACGTGGCCTTTGGCACGCACGTTGTAGCGGGCGAGCGTGATCGTGCCGTCCGCGTCGATGGCGAACGTGGAGCGGATCACACCCACGTGCGTCTTGCCGTACAGCTTCTTCTCCCCGTAGGCGGCGTACAGTTTGTGCACCGTCAGGTCCGGGTCGCTCAGCAGCGGGAACGACAGGTGATCGCGTTCGCGGAACCGCTGCAGTTTGGCGAGCGGATCCTTCGAGACGCCGAGTACCGTGTAGCCGAGCGAACCGAGTCGCGCCATGTTGTCGCGGAAGTCGCAGGCCTCGGTGGTGCATCCGGGCGTCATCGCCGCCGGATAGAAGTAGAGCAGCACCTTGTCCCCTTGTGAGGTGAGTCCGGACAGGGTGACGGTGGTCTCGTCGCCGTCCGGATTCACCGCGGGAAGTGTGAAGTCCGGAGCCGGTTGACCGGTCTCGAGACGGGATGGCAACGGTTCGGTTTCGGTTGGCATATTGTCTTTCCCCTTCGTTGTGTGAATTGTCGTGTTTCAGCGGGACTACCCCTCAGTCGGCATTGCCGACAGCTCCCCTAGCAAGGGGAGCCGAGGGCGGAGCTACTTTACGGCGAGGGTCTGGGAGAGGGTGTGGGATTCGCCGGGGTGGAGCGTGATCATGCGGTCGCGGTTCGCGGCGGCCTCCACGCAGGCGAATCCGCGCCATTCGCCGGCCTCCAGGTCGCCGATCGCGTTGCCGGCCTCCTCGCCCGGATTCCACACGACCGTCGCCGTCGCTCCTCGCGAGGAGATCAGGATCGTGCGGCCGGCCGCGTCGTCATGCAGTTCGAGCGGCGCATCCGTCAGATAGATGCGGTCGACCATCGTGCCGTCGAACGCCACGTCGCCCGACTGCGTGCGCACCGGGAAGCCGGGCAGCGTCGTGTCCAGATAATCCGCGCCGTCCAGGCCGACGACGCGGGCGCGCGTCACGTCGTCCACCGCCAGATACGTGTGCAGCGCCGCCTCGTAGGAGAACGCGGCGTCGCCGTCGTTCGTCACCGTCAGCGCCATCGTGATCGACTCGCCGGCGTCCACCGTGTAGGACGCGTGGAAGCGCGGGGCGTCGTTGCCGACGAACTGCGCGAGCGTCGCGTCGTCGATTTCGTCGGAGTCGAGCGCATACTCGGCGTGACGATCAGTGATCGAACCGTCCACCGGATGCCAGAAGCTCGACCGCGCGAACCCGTGCTTGGGCGTCTTCGCGGCATCGTTGGCCGGATCGAATCCGGAATTGAACCATGGGAAGATGACCGGCACGCCGCCGCGGATCGCCTTCCCCTCATGCAGATGGATCGCACGCGGACGCCAGACCACGTCCGACTGTCCTTGAGGCGCCCAACGCAGCACGTGCGCGCCGTAATCGCTGATCGAAGCGGAACCGTCGGCGTTGACGAGATCGCGGATCGTGAACGATGCAGAACCCATGTTTCCTCCAAACCACAGATGATGGGCGGGTCCGTTCCATTATGCCAGTTGTCCAGCGGATGTGGGGTGATGGGGAGCATGGCAAGACAGGCAGGCAAGGCACCGGTCATCGTGGTGTACGGGGGAGACCCGTATCTCAACGGCGAAACCGTGCGCGAACAATGCGACGCGGCGCTGAAACGCCGACCGGACGCGGAACTCGTCGAACTCGACGCGGCCACGGCGGACCGCTACGCCTTCGACGAGGCCGTCAGCCCCTCCCTGCTCGCCGACGTGGCCGTCGTGCGCGTCGACGACCTGCAATCCGCGGACGAGAAACTCGGCGACAGCATCGTCGACTACTGCAAGCAGGCGGCCGCCGACCCGGACAGCTCCAGCATCGTCATCTGCCGGCACGAGGGCGGCAACAAGGGCAAGCGTCTGCTCGATCGGCTCGTCCGCGCCGGCGCGCGCAAGGTCGAGGTACCCGACCTGAAGAAGCCGGACGCGAAACTCAACTACGTGCTGCAATGCTTCGAGAAACAGGGCAGACGAGTCGAGCCGATCGCCGCCCAGCAGCTCGTCGACGTGCTCGGCGGCAGCATCGGCGAACTCACCGCCATGTGCGGGCAACTGTGCTTCGATTTCGACGACGATCCGATCGGACTGGACCGGGTCAACCAGTATCTGACCGCCAACGCGCAGGTCACCGGATTCAACGTGGCCGACGCCGCCATGGCGGGCAACACGGCCGACGCGATCGTCAAGATGCGCTCCGCCGTGGAACAGGGCGTCGAACCGGTCGCGCTCATCGGCGCGTTGGCGTCGAAGCTCAGGGCCGTGGCGAAGGTGTCCGCGTTCAACACGGGCAGGATCAGCGCCGCCGAACTCGGCATGTCCCCGTGGGCGCGCAAATACGTGAAACTCGGCGGCTGGACGTCCGCCGGCATGGCCGCGTGCATCCGCACGCTCGCCTGGGCCGACGAGGAGTGCAAGACCAACGGGGGAGACCCCATGTATGCGCTGGAGCGCAGCATCGAGACGATCGCGACGAAAGGACGGGCATGAGCGGGGAGCGAAACGGGATGCGGGGCGACGGGACGATCGTCATCGAGGCGCCTACGGGCGACGACATGCGTGCATTGGGACGCCGTATCGCGGCGCGCGTACGTGGCGGCGACGTGCTGCTCCTGTCCGGTCCGCTTGGCGCCGGCAAGACGACGCTCGCGCAGGGATTCGGCGAAGGGCTCGGCATCGGTGAGCCGATCGTCTCGCCGACGTTCACCATCGCCCGTGAACTCGACGGACGGTTCGCCGACGGGAGCCCCGCGCATCTCGTGCATGTCGACGCATACCGTCTCGGCGGCGCCGACTACGCGCCCGGACAGGCGGCCGTGAACCGTCTGCTCGACGAACTCGAATCGCTGGGACTTGACGAGGAGCTCGAAGACACCAGCGACGATACGGTCGTGCTCATGGAATGGGGCGAGCAGATGGCCGCCGCGCTCGCGCCGGAACGGCTCGAAATCCACATCGCGCGCCCGCTGTCGGAAACCGGTTCCGGCGTCGCGTCCGGTGCCGTGGACGCCGACGGCGAACTCACCAGCGACGGCACGCGCATCGTCACGCTGGTGCCGGTCGGCGCGCGCTGGAGCGGGTTCACGCTCTGAGCGGGCGGCCCGCACGCGGCGGTGTACACTCTCTACAGGTCTGACTACAGGTCCGAAGAATCATGTCGGAGGAATCACGAGCACACGTCGGGAGGATGCATTGGGCTGCACATTGGTGATCGACACGTCATACGGCTCCACCGTAGGCGTCACAGGGCATGAGCCGATCGTCGAGACCGACTCGCGCACCCACGTCGAACGACTGCAGGTGAACATCGCGCGCGCGGTCGACGAAGCCGGATACGCGCCGCACGACATCGACACGGTGATCGTCGGCACCGGTCCCGCGCCGTTCACCGGACTGCGCGCCGGCATCGTCGCCGCCAAGGCGCTGGCGTTCGCCACCGGCGCGGAACTCATCGGCCATGATGTGCTCGCACCGCAGGCGCAGTGGAACCTCATCCGGCGTGGCGAGGCCGGCACGCTCGGCAATCCGAAGACGCGTCACGTGCTCACGCTCGCCGTGAACGACGCACGCCGCAAGCAACTCTACTTCGCGCTGTATGCGAGCCGGCTCGACGGCGATGGAACCGGCAAGACCGGCGACAACGGGAACACCGGAACCGCGGTCCGCGAGCTCATCGCCATGGACATCGACTATCCGCCATCAATCGCCGACCGCGTAAACGCCGCCGTACGCGAGGTCGCGGCGACGACGGACGGCGAGATCGTCGTCGACGTCGTCGGCCATGGCGCGGCGAAATACGCCGACGCGCTGCGCGGCATCGACCATCTCGGCGACGTGACCGACGAATCCGTGTTCGACCAGGGACGGCAGGGCGTCGAGATCTTCGCGACCGACGCGACGCTCGCGCATGCGCGCGACCCGCAGGCACCCGTCGAACCGCTGTATCTGCGCCGGCCGGACGCCGAGGTGCCGGCGCCGCTCAAGCACGTGCTCGGCCATGAGGGAGCGGGGAGGAAGGACTGATGCTCGTCGCACTGGACGACCTCGACCGTGAGACCGCCGTCGCCGCCGTACGCGCGTTGGAGGTCGAGTTGTTCGGCAACCACGCGTGGAGCGAGAACGCGGTACGGCAGGAGCTCGACGCCCCCGCACGTGTCTACGTGTTCGACTGCGAACGCGAACAGGGCGACGGTGAATGCGGAGACAGGGGGGAAGGCCATGTGCCGGGCCCCGACGGCTGCGTGCCGGGCATCGTGCGCGGATTCGCCGGATACTGGTACGACGGCGAGGACGCGGAGATCATGGACGTCGGCGTCGGCCGACGCTACCAGCGCCGTGGACTCGCCGCGCGCATGCTCACTTGGCTGATCGGCCACGCGCGTGAACAGGGCGCTCGGCGCATGCTGCTCGAAGTCGCCGTGAACAACGAGCCCGCCATCGCGCTGTACCGGCGGTTCGGATTCGAACGCATCGGCCTGCGCAGACGCTACTACCAGCCGGAAGGCATCGACGCGTACGTGATGGCGCTGGAACTGAGCCCGCGCGTCGTCGGATTCGCGGGAGCGACGAGCCGCGAGGTGAGCGAGGCGGACGCGACGAATACGACGACGGACGGAACGGACATGAACGGAGAAACGGAGAAGACGCGATGAGCGAACCGATCGTACTGGGCATCGAATCCACTTGCGACGAGACAGCGGCCGCCATCGTCCAGGGGCGCACGCTGCGCTCCAACGTGGTCGCCTCCTCGATGGAGGAGCACGCGCGCTACGGCGGCGTCATCCCCGAGATCGCCTCGCGCGCGCACGCCGAAGCGTTCGTGCCGTGCGTGTCCAAGGCGCTGGCCGATGCCGGCCTCGAACTCGCCGATGTGGACGCAATCGCCGTGTCCGCGGGCCCCGGACTCGCCGGATGCCTCGCCGTCGGCGTCTCCGGCGCGAAGGCACTCGCATGGGCGAGCGGCAAACCGCTGTACGGCATCAACCACGTGATCGGGCACATCGCCGTCACCCAGCTCCAGTTCGGACCGTTCCCCAAGGACACGCTCGCCCTCATCGTCTCCGGCGGGCACACGTCGCTGCTGCACGTCGAGGACGTGGCACGGCACATCGACGTGGTCGGCACCACGTTGGACGACGCGGCGGGGGAGTGCTTCGACAAGGTGGCGCGCCTGCTCGGCTTCCCCTACCCGGGAGGCCCGCACATCGACCGGCACGCGCAACACGGCGACCCGCATGCGATCCGCGTGCCGCAGGGGCTCACGCAGGGCAAGGCCGGCGCGAAGCACCCGTACGACTTCAGCTTCTCCGGCGTGAAGACCGCCGTCGCCCGCTGGGTGGAGGGGGAGCAGGCCGCCGGGCGCGAAATCCCCGTCGATGACGTGTGCGCCTCGCTCGCCGACTCGGTGGCCACCGTGCTCGCGAAGAAAGCGATGCGCGGCTGCCGCCAGTACGATTCCGACACGCTGATCGTGGGCGGCGGATTCTCCGCCAACTCGCAGCTCAGGGCGAAACTGCTTGAATACGGGCGCTCCAACGGCGTCGAAGTGCGTATCCCGGAACTGAAGCTGTGCACCGACAACGGCGCGATGGTCGCGATGCTGGGCGTGAACCTCGTCGAGGCCGGGGTCGCGCCCAGCGCGCCCGATTTCGCCATCGATTCGGCCATGCCGCTGACCAAGGTGGTGATGTAGACCTTGCTGATGGCGCGTGCCGGTCTTCGATGCCGCGTAGCGCGACACGCCGAGTTGCGTTATCGGAGACCGGCGCGTATATTCATCACTCGTTGCGAACGCGCCCGGTTGTGACTGGGAGTGGTTGATAATTGAATATTCCTGCGTAGCTCAGTTGGCAGAGCATCCGACTGTTAATCGGACGGTCACTGGTTCAAGCCCAGTCGCAGGAGCTTTGACGGAAAGCCTCAGGTTCATGCCTGAGGCTTTCTGCATGTCGAAACCGGGGTGACAACGTAGCCGCGACCTTGGCGCAACGGATTCGGCGCGTCAGCCACGGCGGCGGCCGGGATGACGGTACCATCGAAGACGAACGGGAACGATCACGGCGAGGAGGCCGTCATCATGGACGTGAGGATACTGAGAATCGAACGAGGCGTGTTCGCCGTGCTCCACAACGGAAGCGGAGCCGGAACCGTGCGCAAGCAGACCGTCGGCCTGAAACGCATGTGGCTGGCGGACGGCGCCAACGGAGCCCAGGGCGTGTTCCCCTCGAAGAAGACCGCGGCCCAGTGGCTCGTGCAGCGCGCCTGACGACGTCGGCCCGCATACACCTTCCATACGGCTTCGGTTCACCTATGCGTTCGTCTGGTGAACGCGGCTTGCGCATGTCGCCGAGCCGCCCTACAGTGTGCAACTGTTGATTACACGTCCAGGCCTGCACATTGGTAACGCGGACCCAGATAGCAAAGGACACCATCATGGCGCAAAGCTCCATCTCCATCACAGTCAACGGCGAAGCGAAGGAGGTGGAAGCAACCACCACCGGCGTCGAACTCTTCGCGGACGACAAGAACATCATCGCCGTGCGTCTCAACGGCGAACTGCGTGACCTGTACACGCCGCTCAACGACGGCGACGCCGTCGAGTCCGTCGCGCTCGACTCCGAGGACGGCCTCGGCATCATGCGCCACTCCGCCACGCACGTCATGGCCCAGGCGGTGCAGGAACTGTTCCCGAACGCCAAGCTCGGCGTCGGCCCGATCATCAAGGACGGCTTCTACTACGACTTCCAGGTCGATCAGCCGTTCACGCCGGACGATCTCAAGCAGATCGAAAAGCACATGCAGCGCATCATCAAGTCGTCCCAGTCCTTCCGCCGTCGCGTCGTGAGCGAGGAGGAGGCCCTCGCCGAGGAGGCCGACCAGCCGTTCAAGATCGAGCTGATCCAGGACAAGGAAGCGCACCTCGACCCGTCCACCGCCACCGAGATCTCCGGCAAGGAGCTCAGCTTCTACGACAACGTCGACCGTGACGGCAACGTCGTGTGGAAGGACCTGTGCCGCGGACCGCACCTGCCGAACACCCGCTTCATCAAGGCGTTCAAGATCGAACGTTCCGCCGCCGCCTACTGGCGCGGCAGCGAGAAGAACCCGACCATGCAGCGCATCTACGGCACCGCCTGGGCCACCAAGGAGGACCTCAAGGCCTACCAGACGCGTCTCGAGGAGGCCGCCAAGCGCGACCACCGCAAGCTCGGCGCCGAAATGGACCTGTTCTCCTTCCCGGAGGAGATCGGACCGGGCCTCGCCGTGTTCCACCCGAAGGGCGCCGCCGTCATCAACGCGATGGAGGACTACTCCCGCGAGATGCACCGCAAGCACCACTACAGCTTCGTGCAGACCCCGCACATCACCAAGGGCGGCCTGTACGAGACCTCCGGCCACCTGCACTGGTACAAGGACGGCATGTACCCGCCGATGCACCTCGACGAGGAGCGCGACGCGGACGGCAACATCACCAAGCCGGGCGCCGACTACTACCTCAAGCCGATGAACTGCCCGATGCACAACCTGATCTTCAAGTCGCGCCAGCGCTCCTACCGCGAGCTTCCGCTGCGCCTCTTCGAGTTCGGCACCGTGTACCGCTACGAGAAGTCCGGCGAGGTCCACGGCCTGACCCGTGTGCGCGGCCTCACCCAGGACGACTCCCACATCTACTGCACCCGCGAGCAGATGAAGGACGAGCTGACCAGCCTGCTCACCTTCGTGCTCAACCTGCTCAAGGACTTCGGCCTGTCCGACTTCTACCTGGAGCTGTCCACCAAGGATCCGGACAAGTACGTCGGCTCCGACGAGATCTGGGAGGAGGCGACCAACACGCTGCGCGAAGTCGCCGAGGCGTCCCACCTCAACCTCGTGGCCGATCCGGGCGGCGCCGCGTTCTACGGCCCGAAGATTTCCGTGCAGGCGCGTGACGCAATCGGCCGCACCTGGCAGGTGTCGACCATCCAGCTCGACTTCAACCTGCCCGAGCGCTTCAAGCTCGAGTACATCGCGAAGGACGGCACGCACCAGCGTCCGGTGATGATCCACCGCGCGCTGTTCGGCTCCATCGAGCGCTTCTTCGCCGTGCTGCTCGAGCACTACGCGGGCGCGTTCCCGGCGTGGCTCGCCCCGGTGCAGGTGCTCGGTGTGCCCGTCGCCGACGAGTTCGCCCCGCACCTCGCCGGCTTCGTCAAGAGCCTCGAGGACGAAATGGTCCGCTGCGAGATCGACTACTCCGACGATCGTTTCGGCAAGAAGATCCGCAACGCCTCCAAGTCCAAGGTGCCGTTCATCCTCATCGTCGGCGAGGAGGACATGAACAACAACGCGGTGAGCTTCCGTTTCCGCGACGGCAGCCAGCTCAACGGCGTCCCGGTCGACGAGGCGCGCGCCCAGATCCTCAAGGTGATCGCCAAGCGCGTCCAGGTCAACTCCGCCGACGACTTCAAGGCCGCCGTGGCCGACGAGCCCGTCGACGCCGAGTGATCCGCCGCTGATCCTCAGTGGGCCGGCCGGGATGCGGACGCCACGTCCCGGCCGGCCCGCGTTGTCGGCTTAACGCCATACAATCGTTTCGTTTGTCAGATATCCGTCTCATAACCTGCTAGGAGCATTATGTCAGGTCATTCCAAGTGGGCGACCACCAAGCACAAGAAGGCCGCCATCGACGCCAAGCGCGGCAAGCTCTTCGCCAAGCTCATCAAGAACATCGAGATCGCGGCCCGCATGGGCGGCGGCGACCCGGATGGCAACCCGTCCCTGTACGACGCCATCTACAAGGCCAAGAAGGCCTCCATGCCCGCCGACAACATCAAGCGCGCCGTCAAGCGCGGCTCCGGTGAAGAGGCCGGCGGCGCCAACTACGAGGACATCGTCTACGAGGGCTACGCCCCCGCCGGCGTTGGCCTCATCATCGAGTGCCTGACCGACAACCGCAACCGCGCGGCCGCCGAGGTCCGTTCCACCCTGACCAAGGGCAACGGTTCCCTGGCCACCTCCGGCTCCGTGTCCTTCAACTTCGAGCGCAAGGGCCAGATTGTGGTCCCGTCCGAGGGCGTGGACTTCGACAAGCTGTTCGAGGCCGCTGCCGAGGCCGGTGCCGAGGACGTCCAGGATGACGGCGAGGTCTTCACCGTCATCACCGACCCGTCCGACGTGCACACCGTGCGCCAGGCCCTGGTCGACGCCGGTTTCGAGTACGATTCCGCCGACTTGGTCATGGCCCCGAAGAACGAGGTCGAGCTCTCCCTCGAGGACGCCCGCAAGGTCTCCAACCTCATCGACAAGCTCGATGACCTCGACGACGTGCAGAACATCTACTCCAACTGGACCGCCTCTGACGAGGTCATGGCCCAGCTCGACGAGGAGTAGTCCGCACGTGATCATCCTTGGCGTCGACCCCGGGCTCACGCGCTGCGGGGTCGGCGTGATCGAAGCCGGCGCCCACCGCCGGCTTTCGTTTATCCACGTGGACGTCGTGCGCTCCTCGCCGGACGTGTCGCAGGACCTGCGCCTGCTCGCCATCTACAACGGCCTGGTCGAGAAGATCGAGACGTACGCGCCCGACACCGTGTCCATCGAGCGCGTGTTCGCCCAGTCGAACCGCAACACGGTGCTCGGCACCGCACAGGCGGCGGGGCTCGCCATGCTCGCTGCCGCCCAGCGCAACATCCCCGTGGCCCTGCATACGCCGACCGAGGCGAAGCTCGCCATCACCGGCAACGGCCACGCGCAGAAGATTCAGATCGAGCGCATGGTGACGCGCATCCTCAACCTCAACACGATGCCGACGCCGGCCGACGCCGCCGACGCGCTGGCGCTGGCGATCTGCCACGCCCTGCGCCCGGCCGGCGCGCTGCAGGGCGGCGAACGCGAGGAACATCTCACCCCGGCGCAACGCCAATGGGCGGAGGCATCCAAGAAGGCGACGAAACGCCGGTTCAACGCCGACCGCGGCATGTGACGCGACCACACCGCCATGCGACTTCGCGAAACGCCGCATGATGGTGTACACTGTCGAACAGCTGTTCGAAAGGAGTCGCCGTGATCGGTTCGCTGAAAGGTGTGGTGGAGACGGTCGACGCCTCGTCCGCGCTCATCGAGGTCGGGGGAGTCGGCTACGAGGTGCGCATGCCCGCCGCCGACCTGTCACGCGTCCACGGCGGCGCGGAGACGTGCGTCTACACGTATCTCAACGTCTCTCAGGACGCCATCACCCTGTACGGGTTCCTCGAGCCCGCGGCGAAACGCACGTTCCTGCAGCTGCTCAAGGTCTCCGGCATCGGCCCGAAGGTCGCCCTGTCGCTGCTCTCCACGTTGAACCCGAACCAGCTCGCCAAGGCCGTGGCCGACAACGACGCCACCGCCCTCGCCAAGGCTCCGGGGCTCGGCAAGAAGGGCGCGCAGAAGATCATCCTCGAACTCAAAGGGTCGATCAATCTCGAAGACATCGAATCCGGGGCGGCCGTCACCACCGCCAAGCCCGAGGACAAGGGCGCGCTGCAGGTCGTCGAGGGACTCATCTCGCTCGGCTGGCGCCAGCAGGACGCCGAACACGCCGTGCGGGAGGCGTGCGAGGCCAACGGCATCGCCACGCCTCTCGCCGTCGGGGACGTGCCGCGCGTGCTCAAGCTCGCGCTGAACTCCCTGGACCGCGGCATCTGACAGGAAGACGCCTGACGAAGGACCGGAGGTGAACGGATGAACGAACCCTACATCAGCGGCTCGGTGGCCGAAGGCAACGAGAACATCGGGGCGAACGAGGAGTCGCTGCGCATGGTCTCCTCCCAGCCGGTCGGCAACGAGCCGGTCAGCGACGAGGAGCTGCGACCGCACGTCCTCGACGGTTTCATCGGCCAGCCGCGGCTCAAGGCGCAGCTCCAGCTGTTCCTCGACGCCGCGCGCAAGCGCGAGGTGCCGCCGGACCATATCCTGCTCGCCGGCCCTCCAGGTCTCGGCAAGACCACTCTGGCGATGATCGTCGCCAACGAGCTCGGCGTGCCGATCCGCATCACATCGGGTCCCGCCATCCAGCATGCCGGCGATCTCGCCTCCATCCTGAGCTCCCTCGACGCGGGGGAGGTGCTGTTCGTCGACGAGGTGCATCGTCTGCCGCGCGCCGCCGAGGAACTGCTGTACATCGCGATGGAGGATTTCCGCGTCGACGTGATGGTCGGCAAGGGCCCCGGCGCATCCTCGATTCCGCTCACCCTGCCCCGTTTCACGATGATCGGCGCGACCACGCGCGAAGGCATGCTGCCCTCGCCGTTGCGCGCGCGTTTCGGCTTCACCGCGCATCTCGACTTCTATCCCGTCGATGAGCTGGAGAAGCTCGTCGAGCGCTCGGCCTTGGTGCTCGGCCTCGCGTTGGAGGAGGGGGCGGCCCATCAGCTCGCCCTGCGTTCCCGCGGCACGCCGCGTATCGCGAACCGTCTGCTGCGCCGCGTGCGCGACTGGGTGATCGTCCACGACCTGCCGTCGGCGGGGCCGGACGACGTCAAGGAGGCGCTGGCCCTCTACCAGATCGACGCCGAGGGGTTGGACCGTCTCGACATCGCCGTGCTCAACGCCATCGTGCGCAACTTCAACGGCGGGCCGGTGGGACTCAACACCCTGGCCGCCATGGTGGGCGAGGAGTCGGAGACCGTGGAGACCGTATGCGAGCCGTATCTCGTGCGCGAGGGGTTCCTGGTGCGTACGCCGAAGGGCCGTGTGGCCACGCTCAAGGCGTGGGGCCATCTCGGCATACGGCCGAAAGAGGACGTTGTCAACAAGCTTTTCTAAACTTCAGAAGTTGGACTAGTCGTTTCCGATCGGAAGGAATTCCCCTCAATGGATCCCAATATGCTTTTCATCGTCGTGCTCGTCGTGGTCATGGGCGGCATGATGTGGTTCCAGTCCAAGAAGAACAAGGAACGCCAGCAGCAGGTCAAGGACTTCCGCGCCAACCTCAAGCCCGGCACCGAGGTCATCACCATCGGCCAGATCATCGGCAAGGTCGTCTCCGTGGACGAGCAGTACGAGGAGATCGTCATCGACTCCGAGGGCTCCCTGCTGCGCTTCTCCTACAGCGGCATCGCCAAGGAGTACGAGCGCCCCGCCTTCATCTCCGACGACGAGGTGGATGAGAACGGCAACTCGCTCCCCAAGGACGAGGACGCCGCCGACGGCGAGGCCCAGGTGGACGTCGACACGTCCGTCGAACAGAACAACGCCGACGCGAAGAAGGCCGAGTGACCATGACCGGCAGCGACATCACGATCCGCGATCTGGAGAAGGTGGGAGCCGAGGACGCCGCATACCTCGTGTCCCTGATCCGTTCCGTCCCCGGGTTCCCGAAGGAAGGCATCATCTTCCGCGACTTCATGCCGGTACTCGCCGACCCGCGCGGCCTTGACATCCTGCTGCGTGCGCTCGAAGCCGCGCTGCCGGTCCCGGCCGATTCGTTCGACGCGATCGCCGGTCTTGAATCCCGTGGATTCCTGTTCGGCCCCTCTCTCGCCCATCATCTCGGCAAGGGCTTCATCGCCATCCGCAAGGCGGGCAAGCTCCCGCCGGAGACCATCGGCGAATCCTATGACCTCGAATACGGCACGGCCAGCGTCGAGATCGAGACGACCGCCGTCAAGCCGGGGGAGCGCGTGCTCATCGTCGACGACCTGATCGCGACCGGCGGCACGGCGAAGGCCGGCGCCGACCTCATCGAGAAGGCGGGCGGCACGATCGCCGGATTCGGCTTCGTCATGGGTCTCGAAGGCCTTGACGGGCTCGACAAGCTCGGCGACGTCCCCACGTCGACGCTCATCTCCATGCCGGCCTGATTCCGGCGCAACGGTTTTCGGCCGCCACCACAGCCCATCATGGGCATGGTGGCGGCCATGTCAATAGTCAACAAGTCACAAGCACACGGAAGAGCCATGGATCTTTACGAATACCAGGCGCGACAGCTGCTCGAGGAGCAGGGCATCCCCACCCCGAAGGCCGTCTACGCGCAGAACTCCCATGAAGTAGCCGAAGCCGCCGAACAGCTCGGCTACCCCTGCGTCGTCAAGGCGCAGGTCAAGATCGGCCATCGCGGCCAGGCCGGCGGCGTCAAGCTCGCCAAGACCCGCGACGAGGCGATTCTCGAGGCGGAGGACATCCTGCCGATGACCATCCACAAGCACAAGGTGAACGGCGTGCTCGTGGCCGAGGGCAAGAACATCCTCCACGAGTACTACGTGTCCATCTCCGTGGACCGTACCTCCCGCGACTACGACGTGCTCGCCACCGCCAACGGCGGCACCGAGGTCGAGGAGATCGCCAAGGAGCATCCGGAGGCGGTGAAGCGCCTGCACATCGAGGCACTCGACGACTTCGATCTCGAGGCCGCCACGAAGATGGCCGAAAGCATCGGCTTCTACCATGCGGACGTCGACCAGGCCGCGCAGATCCTGCTCAAGATGTGGAAGTGCTTCAAGGAGAACGACGCGACGCTCGTCGAGATCAACCCGCTCGCCAAGATCGGCGATCCGGACGACGAATCCTCGAAGAGCCTGTGCGCGCTCGACGCGAAGATCTCCCTCGACGACAACGCCGCCTTCCGCCACGACGGCTGGAAGCGTTTCGCCGACCCGCTCGCCAACGACGAGTTCGAGCGTCGCGCCAAGGACCATGGCCTGCACTACGTGCATCTCAACGGCCAGGTCGGCGTGATCGGCAACGGCGCGGGCCTCGTCATGAGCTCCCTCGACGCCGTCTCCGGCGCCGGCGAGGAGCAGGGCACCGGCATCAAGCCCGCCAACTTCCTCGACATCGGCGGCGGAGCCTCGGCCGAGGTCATGGCTGCCAGCCTCGAGATCGTCGTCTCCGACCCGCAGGTCGAATCCGTGTTCATCAACGTCTACGGCGGCATCACCTCCTGCGAGCAGGTCGCCAAGGGCATCCTCGAGGCGATCGACACGCTTGGCGGCACCAAGCCGATCGTCGTCCGCTTCGACGGCAACGCGGCGGCCGAGGGCCTTGCCATCCTCGCCGAATCCAACAACCCGAACGTGCACGTCGCCGAGACGATGGAGGAGGCGGCGCATCAGGCCGCCCGCATCGCGGCCGACGCTATCGCAGCCAAGGAGGCCAACTGATATGACGCTCTTCATCGAAGACGACGCCCCCGTCATCGTGCAGGGCATGACCGGCCACCAGGGCATGACGCACACCGCGCGCATGCTCAAGGCCGGCACCAACATCGTCGGCGGCGTCAACGCCCGTAAGGCCGGTCTCGATGTCACCTTCCCGGCCGCGCGCGACGGCGAGGATGCCACCATCCACGTCTACGGCTCCTGCGCCGAGGCGCGTGAGGCCACCGGTGCCAAGGCGTCGGTCGTGTTCGTCCCGCCGCGTTTCGCCAAGGCCGCGGTCGTCGAGGCAATCGAGGCGGGCATCGAGCTCATCGTCGTGATCACCGAAGGCATTCCGGTCGCGGATTCCGCCTACTTCGTCGAACTCGCGCTGCGCCACGGCGTGCGCATCGTCGGCCCGAACTGCCCGGGCCTCATGACGCTCGCCTCCTCCGAGGAGACGCACGGCGTGAACCTCGGCATCATCCCCGACGGCATCGTCGGACGCGGCCCGCTGGGTCTCGTCTCCAAGTCCGGCACGCTCACCTACCAGCTGATGGGCGAGCTGAGCGACATCGGCTTCACCGCGTGCCTCGGCGCCGGCGGCGACCCGATTGTTGGCACCACGCTGCTCGAGGCGCTGCAGGCGTTCGAAGCGGATCCGAACACGAAGGCCGTGATGATGATCGGCGAGATCGGCGGCAGCGCCGAACAGGACGCCGCCCAGTGGGCCTCCGAGCACATGACCAAGCCGGTCGTCGCCTACATCGCCGGCTTCACCGCCCCCGAGGGCAAGCAGATGGGCCACGCCGGCGCCATCGTCTCCGGAGGCAAGGGCACCGCGAAGGACAAGAAGGAAGCACTGGAGGCGGTCGGCATCCGCGTCGGGCGCACGCCCGGCCAGGCCGCCGACATCATGCGTGAGGTGCTTGCGGGTCTCGAGCGGTGAACAATCCCGTAACATCGGCCCGCATCTCCGCGCTGCTCAAGGGCGTTCTCGCCGCGCTGGGCGCGATGGCCCTGTACGCCATATCGCTCGGCTGCTTCATCGCGCTGATGCTGCTGGTCATATCCATGGAGGAGGGCGGCGAGAGCCTGCCCTCCTCGGCATTGCCCCTGACCGAGACCATAGTGCTGCTCAGCCAGGGAACCGGCTTCACGTCCGGCCCCATCGTCGTGGGGGTCATGCCTCTGCTGCTCACCGTGATGCTCATCGCGCTGATCGCGCAGTGCGCGTCACGGGCTGATGCGGGGGCGCTGGGATGGTTGGGCGGTCTGGCCGTATGGATCGCGCTCAACCTGGTGTTCTCCGGTGGCACGAACATGGAGCTGCATGACGCGCCCGCGGTGATAGCCATGAAGACGGCCTGCGTGTGGACGGTCGGCTACGCGTTCGCCGCCGTTCCCGTCTCGTCCGCCGCATCGACCGTCCGGAGACGACTGAACGAACGGCTTTCGCCGCAGGTGCGCCGTATGGCGGCGCTCGGCCGGGTCGTCACCGGCATGCTGGCCGTCGTGCTGCTCGTGGCCGCCTTCATCGTCACGGTCGTATGGATCGTGCGCGGGTGGAGCGCCATGACCGCCCTGTTCGAATACGACGGCATGGAGAACGGCTCACGCGTCCTCACCACCATCGCATCCCTCGCATGGCTGCCCAATCTCGTCGTGTGGGCGTTGTCCTGGTTCGCCGGAGCCGGTTTCCATATCGGCGAACTCGGATCGTTCACCATGTGGGTGGGCCAGTCGGCGGGTCTGCCGCCGCTGCCGGTGTTCGGTCTCATGCCCGAGCCGATCGCGGACGACCGCATCCGCATCGCCCTGCAATGCCTGATTCCGGCGTCCGCAGGCGTCATCGCGCTCCTCGCCATGCTCGTGCCGGGGCCGATGCGGGTCCGTCCGGTGAAACCCGCCGACGGCTCCGATGCCATGAAGCGGATCGTCGTCACCATGGCCGGCCATCTGGCCGTCCTGGTCGTTGCGGGAGCTGTGACGGTCGGCGCATGGTGCGCCTGCTTCGCCTTGTCCGACGGCGCGCTCGGCGCGCACCGGCTGTCCCACGTGGGCGTCGATATCCTGCCGTCCACCCTGCTCGTCGCGCGTTCGATCACATTCGGATTCGCAGCGGCGTGGCTTGCCGTGGCGGTGGTGTTGTCCGCCATCTACGGGATACACTGGATTGTCGAACGCCATGCGGCACGGATCGCGAATGCCGCTGCCGTCGCGGCCGAACCGGCGGACCATGTCCCGGCGTCCACGGACGACGGCGAGGATTCCGCCGACACCCCGGACGCCGGGAACCCCGCCGATGGGAACGACGCCACTCGGGAGCACGAACGCGGAAGCGTGAAACCCCGTTCCGTCCGTTCCGAGCGTGCCGTGCGTTCGGAGACGTTCGAACGCACCATCGCCGTGCGGCGCGCACCGCGCACCGTACGATCAGACAAGCTTGACCAACCAACCAAGGAGGAATCCGATGACAACAACGAATCGTCCGATTAAGCGGGCGCTGGTCTCCGTCTTCCACAAGGAAGGCATCGAAGTGCTCGCCGAGGCCTTCGTCAAGGCCGGCACCGAAGTGGTGTCCACCGGCTCGACCGCGAAGCGTCTCTCCGAACTCGGCGTGCCCGTCACCGAAGTGAGCGAGGTCACCGGATTCCCCGAGTGCCTCGACGGCCGCGTCAAGACCCTCGACCCGCACATCCACGCCGGCATCCTCGCCGACATGACCAACCCGGACCACGCCGCCCAGCTGGAGAAGTTCGGCATCAAGCCGTTCGACCTGGTCGTCGTCAACCTGTACCCGTTCGCCGACACCGTGCGCTCCGGCGCCGATGAGGCGGCCACCATCGAGAAGATCGACATCGGCGGCCCGTCCATGGTGCGCGGTGCGGCGAAGAACAGCGCCACCGTCGCTATCGTCACCGATCCGGCCGATTACGCGCTCGTCGCCGCCCGCGTGGAGAACGGCGAGGGCTTCAGCCTCGAGGAGCGTCGCTGGCTGGCCGGCAAGGCGTTCGCGCACACCGCCGCCTACGACGCGACGATCAACGAGTGGACCGCGAAGCACTGGCCGAAGCCCGCCACCATCGACGAGACCGATCATGACGACGAGGGCCAGCCGGTCGACGATGCGAAGTTCCCGGCCGCGTTCACCCGCACCTGGGACCGCTCGCACACGCTGCGCTACGGCGAGAACTCGCACCAGCAGGCCGCGCTCTACCTCGACCCGCTCGACCAGACCGGCTTCGCCCACGCCGAACAGCTCGGCGGCAAGCCGATGAGCTACAACAACTACGTGGACGCGGACGCCGCATGGCGCGCCGTGTGGGATCTCGCCCCGTCCATCGCCGTGGCCGTCGTCAAGCACAACAATCCGTGCGGCCTCGCCATCGGCGCCACCGCGGCCGAGGCGCACCGCAAGGCCCACGCCTGCGACCCGGTGAGCGCGTACGGCGGCGTCATCGCCTGCAACACGACCGTCACCCTGGAGATGGCGGAGAGCGTGCGTCCGATCTTCACCGAGGTGATCGTCGCCCCCGCCTACGAGGACGCGGCGCTCGAGCTGCTGAAGACCAAGAAGAAGAACCTGCGCATCCTCAAGGTGGCCGAGCCGCCGAAGGGTCACACGCAGTTCCGCCAGATCGACGGCGGCCTGCTCGTGCAGGACATGGACCTCATCAACGCCACCGGCGACGATCCGGACGCGTGGAAGCTCGTCTCCGGCGAGCCGGCCGACGCCGACACGCTCAAGGATCTCGTGTTCGCCTGGCGCGCCATCCGCTGCGTCAAGTCCAACGCGATCCTGCTCGCCCACGATCAGGCGACCGTCGGCATCGGCATGGGCCAGGTCAACCGCGTCGACTCCTGCCATCTGGCCGTCGAACGTGCCAACACGCTGGCGGACGGCGCCGACCGCGCCACCGGTTCCGTGGCCGCGTCCGACGCGTTCTTCCCGTTTGCGGACGGTGCCGAGACGCTGATGAACGCCGGTGTGAAGGCCATCGTGCAGCCCGGCGGCTCCATCCGCGACGAGGAGGTCATCGAGGCCGCGAAGAAGGCCGGCGTGACCATGTACCTGACCGGCACCCGCCACTTCTTCCACTGATCGACGAACGGGGCCGGCCGTGCTCCTCTTCGGAGGGAAGCACGGCCGGCCCCGTCGGCATGGATATCGCAAACCGCAAACGCACGCAAACCAGACAAACGCACTGAGGTACAGGCATGAAAAACCATCCCTTCGTCTCCGAAGCCCATGAGGGCAAGCCGTGGTTCGAGTGGATCGTCGCCGCGCTGGTGATCGCTTCCGGCGTGCTCGCGGTCCTCGGATACACGATGGCCGCCACGGTGTTGATCTCCGTGACGGCCATCGTGACCGGGCTCATCCGTCTCATCATGCGCGAACGAAGCCCTTGGAAGGTGCGGTCAGTCGCGTTCGACTCCTTCATCGGCATCTGCCTTGGCGTCGGACTGCTCGCCACCTACTTCAGCGTGTACGGCATCACCCTGTGACACCGCGGCGTCGTCCGCCTCGCCGTCCTCATCGGCCGTCGTCTCCTGCGCCTCCTGCGCGGAGTCGGCGGCCTCGTTGTATTCGGTGAGCTGGGCGGGGTCGTCGCCCTTCGCCTTCGGGGCGACGATCATCTGCTGGAGCACCATCACGAGCGCGACGAGCGCAGCGGCAAGCACCGGGCAGATCCAGAACACCCACAGCTGGCTGAGCGGCTCGACCTGAAGCTTCTGGTTCTGGGCGAACAGCGCGATGCCGGTGGCGCGCGCCGGGTTCAGCGCGGCGCCGGTGACCGGGAAGGCGACGGCGGCACCCACCGCGTAGGACACGCCGGTGGCCAGCGCGTAGCGCTTCGTGCCGTAGGTCGCCATGGCGGCACCCACGATGAGCAGACCGGCGACGAGCTCGACGGCGATCGCCTGGGTGATGGAGAAGTTGAGACCATACTGGGTGAGCGTGCTGTAGGCGACGGAACCCTTGTCGAAGCCGTTGACGGTGGTGGTCAGCCACTGGGCCAGCGTGACGTTCTCGGAGGTGGGCAGCAGGAACTTGACGAGCATGCCCGCGAGCGTGGCGCCAATCACCTGGAAGACGATGTAAAGGATGCCGTCCACGAGCTTCGTGCGGCCGGTGACCATGGCCGCGACCGTCACCGCCGGATTGAACTGGCCGCCGGAGACTCCGCCGAGCGCGAGCACGGCGGCCGCGTAGACAAGACCCGTGCCGAGCGCGATGTAGGCGAGGTTCAGCTGGAAGACGATGGAGCCGAACGTGCTGAACACGTAGATGGCGAAGCAGATCAGGAAGGTGCCGACCAGCTCGGCCCCCACGCGAAGCGGCCACGGCTGTTCCTTCGTGATGTTCTCTTCAGATGTCATGTGTGTTTCCTTCGATTCTTGTTCGGAGTTGTTCCGGGGGCGCGGCCCGTCGGAGCACTGACAGTCTAGCAGTAGCACATCGGGCCGTATCCGGGGGGTACGGTATCATATTCAGGTTGGAAATACCCCTAGGCCACGTTGGGAGAACGATGCCAAACGCATATTCCCGCGCCATGAAAGCGCATGAAAGCAACAACGAAGGAATCCGACTGCAGAAGATCCTCGCCCAGGCCGGATTCGGTTCCCGCCGCAAGTGCGAGGAGATGATCACCGAAGGACGCGTCGAAGTGGACGGCGAACTCGTCACCGAGCTCGGCACCCGCGTCGACATGTCGCGCCAGCAGGTCCGCGTCGACGGATCGCGCGTGCGCATCAACCCGAACCACGTCACGCTCGCGCTCAACAAGCCGCGCCGCGTGCTCTCCGCCATGGACGATCCGAAGGGCCGCTACACGCTGGCCGACATCGTCGGCGACAAGTACGAACGCATCTTCCACATGGGACGTCTCGACTACGATTCCGAGGGTCTCATCCTCATGACGAACGACGGCGAGCTGAGCCAGCACGTCATGCACCCCAAGTACGAGGTCGAGAAGACCTACATCGCCACGGTCGAGGGCAAGCTGTCCGGCACCGTGTGCCGCCGTCTCGTCAAGACCGGCGTGCAGCTGGACGACGGCTGGATCAAGCTCGACCACTGCGCGATCATCGACCAGAAGCGCGACGCCACGATCGTCAAGGTCGTGCTGCACTCCGGCAAGAACCGCATCGTGCGACGCATCTTCGGTTCGATCGGCTTCCCGGTCAAGCGTCTCGTGCGCACGCAGATCGGCCCGATCAAGCTGGGCGAGCTCAAGTCCGGTTCCTACCGCGTGCTCAGCCAGACCGAGGTCCGTTCCCTGTCGAAGGCGGTGGGCCTGTGATCCGCGTCGCCATCGACGGGCCCGCCGGCGTCGGCAAGTCGTCGACGTCGAAGGCGCTGGCCAAGTACTACGGTTTCGCCTACCTCGACACGGGCGCCATGTACCGCGCCTGCGCGTGGTGGTGCCTCAAGCAGGGCATCGACCTCGACGCGGAGCAGGTGGATGAACGCGTCGTCACCGAGGCGGTGGGCGAGTTCTTCACCGGTGACCATTTCGACATCTCCGTCGATCCGGACGCGCCGGCCGTGACCGCCGACGGCGTGGACATCTCCGAGGCGATCCGCTCCTCCGAGGTCTCCACGCACGTGTCCAAGGTGTCGAACATCATCCCGGTGCGCAACGTGCTCATCGCCGCCCAACGCGCGTACATCGCGCGCGAGGCGGACAAGGAGTCGTTCTCCGGCGGGCTCGGCATCGTCGCGGAGGGTCGCGACATCACGACCGTGGTCGCCCCGGACGCGGAGGTGCGCGTGCTGCTCACCGCCCGCGAGGAGGTGCGCCAGGCGCGCCGCACCGGCCAGGCGGCCGGCGGCGTGGGTGCGGAGGACGTAGCCGCACGCGACCGCATGGACGCTCGGGTCACGAACTTCACGACCGCCGCGGACGGCGTCGTCACCATCGACAATTCCGACATGGATTTCGCGCACACGCTCGACACGCTGATCGGGCTCGTCGACGAGGCCATCGAGGAGCAGGAGTACGCGCGCTACGCCGCGAACCTCGAAGGCTACGAGCTGGACGAGGGCGACGAGGCGCTGATCGAGGGCCGCGGCGCCGGCGAGACGTCCGGCAGGCCTGGTCCGAAGCAGGTGGGCGTACTGGCCGTCGTGGGACGCCCGAACGTCGGCAAGTCGTCGCTCGTCAACCGCATCCTCGGCCGTCGCGTCGCCGTCGTGGAGGACACTCCCGGCGTGACTCGCGACCGCGTGAGCTATGACGCGGAATGGTCCGGCACCGATTTCAAGCTCGTCGACACGGGCGGCTGGGAGGTGGACGTCGAAGGCATCGACTCCGCCATCGCCTCGCAGGCCGAGGTCGCCGTGAACCTCGCCGATGCGGTCGTGCTCGTCGTCGACGGCCAGGTCGGCATGACCGATACGGACGAGCGCATCGTGAAGATGCTGCGCGCCTCCGGCAAGCCGGTCACGCTCGCCGTGAACAAGGTCGACGACCGCGAAAGCGAGTATCTCGCCGCCGAATTCTGGAAGCTGGGACTCGGCGAGCCGTATGCGATCTCCGCGATGCACGGCAGGGGAGTGGGCGATCTGCTCGACGCGGCGCTCGACTCGCTGCGCAAGGCGGAGAAGACGTCCGGCTATCTCACGCCGTCCGGCCTGCGCCGCGTGGCGCTCGTGGGACGCCCGAACGTGGGCAAGTCGTCGCTGCTCAACCAACTGGCCCGCGAGGAGCGCACGGTCGTCAACGATCTGGCCGGCACCACGCGCGATCCGGTCGACGAGGTCATCGACATCGACGGCGAGGACTGGCTGTTCATCGACACGGCCGGCATCAAACGCCGCCAGCACAAGCTCAAAGGCGCGGAATACTATTCGTCGCTGCGTACGCAGGCGGCGATCGAACGCTCCGAGCTGGCGCTCGTGCTGTTCGACGCGTCCGTGCCGATCTCCGACCAGGACCTCAAGGTGATGAGCTCCGCCGTGGACGCGGGCCGCGCCATCGTGCTCGTGTTCAACAAGTGGGATGCGATGGACGAGTTCGACAAGCAGCGTCTCGAACGCCTGTGGGTCACCGAGTTCGACCGCGTCACCTGGGCGCAGCGCGTGAACCTGTCGGCGAAGACCGGCTGGCACACGAACCGTCTCGCCAAGGCGATGCGCGAGGCGCTGGAATCGTGGGACAAGCGCGTGCCGACCGGCAAGCTCAACGCGTTCCTCGGCCAGCTGCAGTCCGCCCACCCGCATCCGCTGCGTGGCGGCAAGCAGCCGCGCATCCTGTTCGCTACGCAGGCTTCGACGCGTCCGCCGCGTTTCGTGATCTTCGCGACCGGCTTCCTCGAGCATGGCTACCGTCGCTACATCGAGCGTTCGCTGCGCGAGGAGTTCGGCTTCGAGGGTTCGCCGATTCAGATCTCGGTGAACATCCGCGAGAAGAAGAAGCGCAAGTAGGCGGATTACGATTCGCATCGACCCGATGATCGCCGTTTCCGGTGATGGCTATGCGTCATCACCGGAAACGGCGATTTCGGTATCCGTCCCTTCCACCGATGACGTGCGTCCGGACGCCTATGCTATGCGGCATGGGGAAGACAAGATTTCATGGCAAGGCACAGGCGTATGCGGCGGGGAGACCCGGCTATCCCGAAACGGCCATCCGGCATATCGGCGGACTGATCCGACGGGAATCCACGTCGGCGGCCGACGACGCCGATAGCCCCGATAACCGTGGCGCTCACGTCATCGCGGACATCGGCGCCGGCACAGGCAAGCTCACGGTCGCGCTGACGGAGCTGGGAATGCCCGTATACGCCGTCGAACCGGATGCCGACATGCGCGCCGAACTGACGGACCGCACGCACGGACTCGCCGGCGTGACGGTCGTCGCCGGTTCCGCCGATGCCACCGGACTGCCGCCGCACAGCGTGGATGTGATTACCGTCGCACAGGCGCTCCACTGGTTCGATCCGGACGCTTTCGCCGCGGAATGCCGTCGCATCGCACGCGACGGACGATACCTGCTGGTCTCGCTGTACAACGTCACGTCGTTTGACTCGGCGATGCGACCGGACCGGCATGA
This sequence comes from Bifidobacterium sp. LH_419, assembly GCF_056356955.1. NCBI lineage: Bacteria > Bacillati > Actinomycetota > Actinomycetes > Bifidobacteriales > Bifidobacteriaceae > Bifidobacterium > Bifidobacterium sp. LH_419. The sequence goes on along the minus strand of NZ_JBKEVG010000001.1, from coordinate 154,720 downwards.
CGGGCACGGTGACGTCATCACGGGCAGCATCCGGCATTTCGAGGACACGACGGCCATGTTCTTCCACAATCCCGAAGTCCGTTCGTTCCCCAATCCGATCCGCTACACGCGTGACGCATGGCATGCCTACATGGACTCGCACTCGCACAGCCCGCTGCCGGACGAAGCGGGGTACGAGGAGTACCGGACATGGGTGGATGGACTGTTCGACCGGCGGACGGTCGACGGTGTACTGACCGACGACACCGTCTGCATGGTGGCCAGTGAATACGTGCGTCCCTGATCCGATTCTTCAATCGAGTTGGACGAAGCGGATGTTGTTCTCGTTGAGCTGGTAGCCGACCGCGATCATCTCCTTGAGATAGGCGCGCATGTTGCTGATTCTCAAATGATCGGCGCGTTCGGGTCCGCCTTGGCAGACAAGGGGATCATATGCATAGCAGTCGCCGTACTTCGGTATCGGCAGTCGTCTTCTTGCCGTCTTATACCCCCGGATGCCCAATACATCCCGACGGAAGTACTCATCGGGGATATCCGCCAGATAATACTTGAGCGCGGATGATCGGAAGATGCTGTTGCGGAACTGGAGCGTCGCCACCGAGTCCCGCGCCTCCAACACGATCAGATCGCCGAATGCGGTCGCGAAGATGGGAATCGGTACCTGGCTCTTCCATGGCAGGTGATACAGACGGACCAGTAACCCGGTCCAATCATCGGGATTGACGACGCGAAGGTATCCGTCGCAGAAAGTGCCGAGACCCCATCGTTCCCATACATCGACGATTTGGGGCGGCAGTCTGTCATGCCACCGCTCGTACGAGCTTGGAGGCATCGGGCGGAACGGCACAAAATCATCGAAACAGCTCCGGTCATCCGGATCGATCATGGGCGTCCTTTCGCCGTGCGACTGGCCGCAGTTCAAGCAGCTCCGTTTCCCATATTAGAGACTCCCGCGAAGAGAGGTTACGACATGCGAGTCGCTGCCGGACGATCTTCAGGCCGACCTATTTGACAGACCGACCGACGGTCTGTATACTGTCGGAGACAGCGAACGGAAGGAGGACCACATGGCACGCAATGCACATCCCGAGGAGACCGAACGGCGAATCCTCGATTCCGCCCGTAGGCTCTTCGCCGAAAAAGGCTACGAGAAGACGTCCATCCAAGACATCCTGAATGACCTGGGACTGTCCAAGGGCGGGCTCTACCATCATTTCAAGTCGAAGGAGGCGATCCTCGACCAGCTGAACGCCGACGAGTGGGCCGCCACCGCGCGCCTCCTTCAGGAACTCATCGGACGCAAGGATATGAGCGCGCTTGAGAAGTTGCGTATGCTCATCGTCTCCGCCGTGGACGCCCCCGACCATCTGGACCTTGTCCGCTCCCAATTGGCCTTGCTCAAGGACCCCGCGTTCTTTACGGCGAACATGCGCTTCTGGTCGACAAGATTGCCGGAATCCTTCCGCACGCTCATCGACATGGGCGTGCAGGACGGCTCCATTCCCACGACGTATCCCGAGGAGGCGGCGCAGTTGCTCTCGCTCCTCGGCAACTACTGGCTCATGCCCTGCTTCTATCCCGCCGATCACGCCGACATGGAACGCCGCATCCGCTGCCTCGCCACGATGCTCGACGCCATCGGCGTGCCGGTGTTCGACGAGACGCTTATCCCGCGGGCGGTCAAGGGCCTCACGGCCCTGGCGCCGGAAGGGGAGTAGTCGGTGTCCGCGTAGGCGGCGTACCCGAGTGTGCCATCTCGCACACCCTGCCGCCTCAAGTGGCGGGACACTCCCACGTTCTTATACGTTGGTGACATTTTCATCACCATAACAGACCGACGGTCGGTTTGAATATACGGCCGTAACCAATCAACAGTCAACGGAAAGGAATCCACGATGACGAACGCATCCGGACACACAACCCAACCGCAAAGAGGACAAGTCGCGGACCCTCTTCGCGTACGCGACTTCCGCCTGCTTGTCGCGGGTCTCGGCATATCGCTTTTCGCCAACCTCATGTTGCGATTCGCCATGTCCATGTGGGTGCTTGACGAGACCGGATCGGCGGCGGCGTTCGCCTCCATCCTCACCGCGAGCATCCTGCCTACGATCCTGCTCTCGCCCCTCGGCGGTGTTGTGGCGGACCGCACGAACCGCAGGACCGTCATGGTGATGCTCGATGCGCTCTCCGCCGTGACGGTGATCGCCTGCACGGTAATCTTCTTGGTCATCGGCTTCAATCTGGCGGCGATAGCCGTGATGCAGGTGGTGCTCGCTGTGCTCGACGCCATGGAGACGCCCACGGTGCAGGCGGCGCTGCCGCAGATGTTCCGCTCCCACGGTGAAGACGTGATGCGTCGTGCAATGGCCGTGGTCAACGTGGTGAACCAGACGAGCATGCTCGTGCCGGCCGTGCTTGGCGGCGTGCTCTACGCGGCGGTGGGCGTGGTGCCCATGATGGGCATCACCATCGCGGGGTTCGGCACGGCCGCCGTCGTGGAGTGCTTCATCCAGCTTGGCGCGCCTGAGCGCGGTGATGATGGACACGTCACCGCACTCGACGACCTGCGCGCGGCCGGACGTTTCCTCACCCGCGAACGCCCTCATGTGCTGCACCTGGTGTTGATCTGCGCAGCGCTCAACTTTTTGGTGACGGGCTATGCGGAGGTCGGCTTCCCCTACATGGTGCGGACCGTACTGGGCTTCGGCTCCACGGCGTATGGTCTTGCATACGGTCTCGTGGGCGCATCCGGTCTGCTCGGAGCGCTCGTCGGCGGGAGAATCGCGAAGTCGCTTGCCATGCGGCGATTCCCGACGTCGATCGCCGCGTTCTCGCTCACCATCCTGCCCCAGACGCTCGTCATGACGCTTCCCGCAGGCGGGGGAGTGCGCCTCACAGTGCTCACGGCAAGCACCTGCGGAACCATGGTCGCCATCACCCTCGCGAATCTCATCGCCGTGCCGGCGATCCAGATGGACTGCCCCGAGGGCATGACCGGCAAGGTGATGTCGCTCGCGCTCTCCGCGAGCATGTGCGCGCAACCCCTCGGACAGATTGCGTACGGCTGGGCGTACAACGTCTACCCGGCGGGAGCGGTCCTGGCGATGACGCTCGTTCTGGCTGTCGCGATGCTGCCGCTGGTCGCGCACGTGGCCCAGCGGTTCTAGGGTGGGCGCCCATCCACGACGATTGCGGGATGGCCTTCGCATCGCGAATAAATGCATAAATCACATCCCAAGCGAAGAAACAAAAAGCCCGGAATCGTTGAAATTCCGGGCTTTCTAGTCGGACTAGCGGGATTTGAACCCGCGACCCTCTGCTTACTTGCCACCGAACAGCTGCTTGAGCAGGCCGACGTTCGGATTCATGACCTTCCCCGCCGAAGGTTTGGCCTGCGTAGCCATGTAGGTCTTGATGGCCTGGGCGTGCGCGTTGATCTCCTCGGCTGTCTCGCCGCGCAGCAGATCCGACCGGCACGCCGGTCTTCTTCGCGGCTTCGTCGCGCCACGTGAGCCGTTGCTGGGCGGTCTTCAGGTCGTTGAGCTCCTTCTCGGTGCGGGTCTCCAGCTTCTGCGTTTCCGACAGCTGGGATTCCTTCAGCACGGCCAGCTCGTCCGCGGCCGACTTGTTCGCCTCGGCCTTGCCTCGCCGCGATTTCGCCCATTCGAGCTCAGACTCGTATTGTGCCTTCCAGTCGACGTCCTCCGGCGGCGAGCCCGATTGCTTGTCTTCGGTGTTCGGGACGTTGTTGTCTTCGGCCATATGGCCTCCTCCCGCCCGAATCCGGGCATAAGAAAAGCCATCACGGAACATCCATGATGGCTAATAGGCGAATTAGACGCGTACTTCCCCTGTCACTCATCAGGGAACTGAATAACACCTCTGCTGATTTTTTCCCGACGAAGTTGGCATCGATAATAATCAGCGTAATCGATGAGATAGTCCAAAGTCTGTTGAGTAGGATTTAATTCATATAGATAGCGTGATACCTGATAAAGGATTCGCTTTTTCCTCCACATATGTATGCGGTTTGGTATTTTTCCTATGAGGGATCCGCCCCGAACGGAAGCGGTGCGGGCAACGGTGGACGCCTGCCAGGTCTGAAGAACTTGCGCCAAGTTCTGGCAATGTGTGGAAACCGAAACTTCATCCACATTTTGCGTAATTTCCCAGCGCCTACACGCTTATCAAGGAACCACATTCCAGAATGGTCCCCCATGGGAGTATTCACCCACATAGCTGTAAAAATTCCGATAGACCCTTGGCCGTTATTAAGCGTGTTATTAACGGAATTTCCCCACAGCTTTAACCGCTCAAGACGAGGCATAGCGCAACCTAGAAAAAATCCTCCTAATGCAATAAAAAGCTCGTAAAAGAAACCTTGTTTATGGAAAGCACCGAGCGCTATAAAAATAATTGCTAGCAAAAGAAGAAGCGGCGTCCAACTGAATCTCCGAATATGTATTCGGCAAAAATCTGCATTGAGATGCAGCTCTTCCCCTAAATCTTCTACAAGGTCGCGTGTTGAGGATTCGGGATAGGGCAGCACACTCTTAGATGAACTCATGATAGAGATGATACGACATAGGCAAGGACCCTGTTAGCAATCCCGTACGAGCGCCATATCACGGCTGTGCATGTTGGTGGCGCCGGTGGGCATGAGCGGTGAGCTGTAGAGACGTTCGGCCTTGCCGGTCTTCTTGTTCACGTACCAGTCGCAGCCGTCTATCATCGCGAAATCGGAATCCGCGGGCACGTGATAGTACTCGGCATCCTCCCGGCCTTCCGCTGCGGTGGGGATGCCGCCGTTGGCCTGTTCGACAATCTGTCTCGCCTGATGGTAGCTGGTGACTTTATCGGCCATGTGCTTGTCCTCCTTGACTCGGTGGCGTGGATTCGGCCCAGTTGTCGTACTCGCTGGAGTGCCGCCGCCATGCGGTGTCGTCGCGGTGGGTTCGTTGGAGTTTCCACTCGCTCCAGCTTCGCACGGTGGCGGGATCGGCGACCCATGGTTTCGCGTAGGCGGGCGCGCCCTTGAAGCTCGGCCGGCCGCCTTCGAGCAGCGAGCCGGTAGGCTGCATGTCGTCCATGCGCAGGAACCTGAGTTCGCCGTCCTTGATGTCGTCGGGATAGTAGCCGGGAATCTTGCCGTTGGAGTATCCGTGCTGCTGGTAGTCGACGGGCTGGTATTCGCGCATCGCCTTGATTGTCGCCTCGTTGGAGTACTTCCGGGTGGACTTATGGTGGCTGCCGTTCGAGTCCATCCACGCGTCGGCGACATTCCGGCGGCAGACAATGCGGTAAGGTTGCACGGATACTGCTTATGCCCCATCTTCATCAACGCCCCGACCGCTGGCATGTCATCATCGGCGACCCCCGTTGATGTGCTCGGCGCCGAACGAGGCGACGTCCAACGGCTACTTCAATGCGCTAGAGAAGAGTCGTGGGTCACGTTCGTCATGGTCTTACCTAATTGCGGCTGGCGGCTCCACGGTTTGAACAATCCACATACTTCATACACATGCCGATGACGAGTGCCGGACCACGTCAGACAGCCTCCTCAGCGAACTCGGCATCCTCGACTTCCATCGTGACTGACGATTTGCTTTTGTCATCCAGGCCTACTAGTCACCCAATCTCCCGACTCGCTTCGAGTGAATGACGGGGACATCACTTGGCTAATTGAAAACCAGCCGCACAAGGTCCCCGCCAATAATTCTCACACCAAGCTCCTATAGGGGCGAGTAGAGAAGCGAGCGGCCCAGACACCAGTGACCTAACCCAGGTAGGAATCCGCTCCATTGATTTCTCACTCTTTGAACCAAGAAGGGTTCGCATAGAGAAACCAAGACGGCATCAGTATATCCGGCAGCCCGTTTGAGGCAAAATTCCAGGGAGGGCACGGCGCTGTGACACTGAAGGGGCCCAAAGCCGGCCGACGAGTGTCTCGGGCGGATTGGAGTTGCTTCGCAGCTTGCCCATGAGGACTTCGCCGTGTTGCGGATAGGGAAATCCCACGGTGAAAGGAAGAAGCCATGGGGTCACCCCATCCTTCCAAGCACTCCGCTTGTCGATGTCCCGCCATCACTAGGGCGCCAACAAGCAGACAAGGCGTTCAATTGCTTATGTGGCTATGCTTTCGCTGAGTCTCATGCAGGGATATCGTGTGAAGGTAGGGTATGTATCCCGAATCCTGAATACGCCTCCTTCATCGGCGATTCAGGGCGCTCCGCTCATTCACCGTTGCTCTGAAAGGACCGTTCACATGCTTGTCGCCGCCTGTATCTTCGCGATTCTTGCAGGATTGCTCCATGTCGTCATCTTTATTCTGGAATCGTTCCGTTGGACGGAACCGAAGACGATGGAGATTTTCTCCATTCGATCCATCCAAGAGGCCGAGGCCACGAAGGAGATGGCGTACAATCAGGGCTTCTACAATCTGTTCCTCGGCATCATGGCCATAGTGGGATCAGCATTGTCGCTGTCCGGATACCACATCGCAGGAGTGACTCTGATAACCGCCGGGACCTCGTCCATGGTCCTCGCAGCTCTGGTATTGTCCATCGGCAGTCCTGACAAGCGAGGTGCTGCGATCAAGCAATTCGCATTCCCCGCGATCGCTTTACTGCTTATGGGTGCTGCCATCCTGTTCTGACGAATCCGACTGTTCCGGTTGGCTCGACACGAATAAGACACGCCGATTTGCGTTTCCAGAACCATCTGGTAAATTATTCGACTGTTGCAAATGCGACATCGGACCATAGCGCAGTTTGGTAGCGCACTTGACTGGGGGTCAAGGGGTCGCGGGTTCAAATCCCGCTGGTCCGACGGTTTAGTCCGGAATTTCAACGATTCCGGGCTTTTTTGTATCCTGCGACACGCCGTGTTCCTTCCCTCTTGGACACAACTACGGACACAATTCGGGACACAACGGGACACACCCCTACCCCGACACGCCTCATATCGACGGCATGTCGCCCCACGGCCGCGAGACCGGCGTTTATCCGACGCGAACCCTACACCACAGTTTCTTCACACGGTTTTTGTCGAGGGGTGCCTCTCGCGTTGCCTGACCGAGTAGATGTCCTGATTGTAATAGGCGGCCTTTTCCTTGACCCGTCTGTGGGCCTCCTCGTCCTTGCCCCACCATCGGGTGAACTGGGCCGGCCTCGGCCGGTTCTGGTGCTCGTCCTGCGTCATGCGGCGAAGCGCCTTCGGATCGAACACCTTCTTGACACGGAAGTTCGTCAGCTTGTCGCGGGCGATGTATGCGGCGACGAGCCGCCACTGTTTGCGGGCCTTGCCGATGACATACAGCACGCCTCCGTCATCCTTCGTGCTGTTGTCCCACCACGACGACACGTACACCTTCGTGCCGGGGCTGAAGATTCTCGTGCCATGCTCGATGTGATGGTCCTGACCGACCTCGTGTTCGTCCACGACGTTCGCGACCAAGCACCATGAGAACAGTTCGCCGCGCTGCCGCTGCTTCGCTTCTTCCATATTGTTCATGCTACGGCCCCGCTCTCCCATCGTGGAGAACGGGGCCGTGCTGTCGTTTCAGCCGGCTCTCCGCCGCAGCAACGGCACGATGCCGCTCAACGTGACGTGGCCGTGTTGGTCAGGCGTGAGGCGTTTCTGGTGGATCCACGTGCGAATGGTCGATGCCGGCAAACGGATGCCGGCCTTGGCGCATTCACGGCTCAGCTGCTTCGGGGTGCCCTTCTTCTCGGATTCGGCAAGCTTGTCAAGCAGTCGGTCGGCGACGTAGGTGCGGTTCACCTGCGCGCCGCAGGAACGGCATTCGCCCATGTGGTCTCGTGGCGCTCCCCATACGACGCCGTGCTTGCAGAACGGGCACGCGCCGAACGCCACCCGCGTGGCCGGTGGATCCACCATGCGGTTCACCTTGCCGGCCATGTCCACGATGTCCCTCCACCATTCGCGTGCGTCCGATGCCGCGAGCAGTGGTTTGTCGTCCTTGAGGATGCCTCGCACGAGTTCGGGCACGCTGGCCGTTCGTCTCGCGGCCGGTGGGCACCCGCACTGGAGCGCGGCGAGCCGTGCCAGTTCCTCCGCTTGGCAGTAGAGTCCCCACGCCTGTTCGCGGATGAGCAGCGGCGCGTGCGCCGACCTGCTGCGCACTCCCGTACGGTCGTTGCCGCCGGTGCCGGCCTGGCGTGCGGCGATCAGCAGCGGGGCGGGCGTATCCACGGCTATCGAGTCCAACGCCTCGCGGAACTTCCGGGCGCACGAGGCGCACACGTTGAGCCGGCCCGCATGGTTGCCGTCATGGTTCGCGCAGTATCGGGTCATGGCCGTGCCCCTTTCACGTTGTCGAGATGCTGGTGGAGTTGGACGCGGCTGCCGGTGTCGTATCCACATGAGCACCACCAGTGGAACCGGCCGTCGTACTCGGTGACGATGAGATGCGGCTCACTCATGGTCGTCCACCTCGATCCGGTCGGCGTAGCGGATGTGCTCCTGCATGAGGCTCAGGCTGGTGAAGTCGTGGCCGCACGAGCAGATGAACACCTTGCCCCGTTTGGCGGTGTCCACGAGACGATGGGTCATCAACGGGCGGGGCGCTTGGAAGGATGCTACGGGCATGATGACGGCTTTCTCTTCGAGATGGTTGAGGAACTGCTGGGAGCTGCGGGTCTTGTAGCCGCACGTGCATTCGCGCGTCTCGCCGGCCGCGGTGCCGAACCCGCTCGTCACGGCGGGCTGGCGAAGGAACTGGACGGCCGCCGGGTAGACGCGGCGCAAACGGTGGTGCGCGGTCTCTTCCGGCACAGGAATGACGCGCGGCCGGGGCTTCGCATGGCGCTTGGGGTGGATGATGCTCATAATGGTCGCCTCCAAAGTCGGGTGAACAGTCGGACCTCTTCGTCCGACAGACGGATATTCGGGTTCCAACGTTCCGCCATCCGCCACCTGGGCGGTTTGAACGGCCTCACGCCGATTGGAATCCGATAGCATCAACCTCAACGACATCGCGGTCATTTATGGCGAAGTACGCGAAGTCGATATGAGAGCCCCGGAATCTTACTAAGAAAGGCTCCGTCTGGGCGTTTTGGCGTAGCTGAAACGCTTGGCAAAACGCCTGACTTTTGGAATCGTCTTGAGAAGACACAATGATTGTGGGACGCTGCCCCTCACGGTATAAGCGGGAAATCGCGCTACCAAGGCGGCAGTCTCGCCCAAATAGGCTTGTTCGGATTGCCATCACGCGAGAAGGCCCCTCGTTGTACGTTAACGGCATAAAGTGTGAAGGGAAAGCTGAACATGGAAAGTTCGTATGAGACGGGCTCTGGCACGGTGCGCTACTGGGTCACGGGCGACCAGCGCAAGGACGAGGCTATCTGCTTGATGTTCCTTCCCGGACTCACCGCCGACCACACGCTCTTTGATGCACAGGTGGCGTATTTCTCTAAGCACCGGGCGTGCATCGCGTGGGATGCGCCCGCCCACGGGCTTTCCCGGCCCTACCCGCTCGACTTCTCGATGGAGGACCTTGCGTGCACAGTTGCCGGCATCCTCGATAAGGAGGGCATCGACCACGCTGTGATCGTGGGACAATCCCTCGGCGGCTACGTGGCTCAGATCTTTGCGGCGGACTTCCCGGGACGAGCGGCCGGCATCGTTCTCATCGACTCCGCTCCGCTCGCCCGCAGCTATTACGAGCGATGAGAGACGTGGATGCTCGCACGCATGCGACCGTGGCTGGCGTTGTTCCCCGGCAGGTCGCTAATGGCGCTCACCGCCCGTTCCACGGCCGTGAGCGTGAAGGCGCGGCAATCGATGGCCCGTATGCTCGAGCCATACGGCCGCCGGGAGTTCATAGACCTTTCCGAGCATGGCTATCGCATGCTGGCCGACGCAATCGATGCTCCCCGGAATTTCAGACCCGAATGCCCCACTCTGCTCGTGTGCGGCAAGAAGGACGCTGCCGGCGAAGCCGAGCGGTTGAACCGCCTGTGGAGCGAGCGTGACGGACTGTCGCTGCATTGGGTCGCAGGTGCGGGGCATAACTCGAACGTCGACGCCCCCGACGACGTCAACGCCGCGATCGAGAGGTTCCTGGCGGGATTGTAGGGGCACGCACCCGGAAGAGCAGGGCCGACGGCGGTAGCGTGGAAGGCTTCAACGGACTCGGAAGCCCAGCCTTGGTCGATGCCGTTCTGGTGTACCGCGACCTCCTCTAAGCGTTCGGGGTGGCACCGGCATAAGGGGGCGGCCAATGATTCGGGTTCACGGGCGGCGCTGGCTACGGTCGGCGCCGCCCGGGGAACAGCATCGTATATACCTCGTCGTCTCTCTTCGACTCGACATCCGCCCATCCGACACCAAGCCTGCCCACCTCGTCAAACATGCTCATCACACTATGCATCGACATGCCCTGTGGAATAACACCTACCAAAAGAATCTCACGAAAGCCACTAGAACGGCGTCATTGCAACGAAACGCAACTGACGAAGCTTGCGGAAACCAGCGAAACGACCTTTCAAACCAGCAAGGGGTCGCGGGTTCAAATCCCGCTGGTCCGACCAGACGGTCCGGAATCTCAATGATTCCGGACTTTTTGTATTCCACGACATGTCACCCGCTCTCTCTTGGAACGATGGAGGTTATAGGCCAAGGTGGGGCCCGCCACCGACACGCCTCATATCGCGGGCGTGTCGTCACGCAACACGCCGCCATCGTCCTCCGGGCTCTTGCATCATCCGCGGTGCAGGGAATATCCTTGGACAAACGAAGGGAGTCTGCCATGTCAGAGCCGAACCAGACAGCACCTCAGGCGCAGCAGCCTGAAACAGAGATTCCGCAGTCCGGGTCCTCCACCGTGGAACGGGGCGCATACGACGCGTACACGCAGCAGTCGTACATTCCGCCCGACGCCGAACGGCAATCCTACACGACGACGGGGGAGCACCCTCAGCAATCCGTATCCGGACAGCCCGGATACGGATACGCGGCACAACAGCCCCAGCCGCAGATGGCGTACCCGTACGCCCAGCAGCCTGCGCCGCCGTATGGGGCACCCTACGGCTACCCCCGACCCATCTACCCGGATCCCGCTGACAGCGGTTCGTTCGGATGGGCGGTTTTGGGATTCTTCGTCCCCGTCGCCGGTCTCATCCTTTGGCTGGTCTGGAAGGACACGCGCCCGTTGGACGCGGCGAAAGCGGGCAAGGGCGCGCTCGTGTCGGTCATCCTGTCGGCCGCGCTCGTCGTCCTGTACATCATCTTCATCATCGTGATCATCGTCGTGGGACTGTCGGCGAGCTCCGCCGCCGGGGTCCTCGCCGCCGCGGCGATATGACGTCGTCCCGAGGGCTTGATTCGCGAGCATCAGGCGGAAGCGGCGTGTGAAAGCGCTTGTTTCCGCCGATTTCATCCTATCGTTCACCATTTCTACACGCCATGTTTTCCGGCATGACGATGGCGTTCTTCCAATATCCGGTACACTGGTCGTCTATCGAATAGTCGTAAAGGAGAGATAGTTGTCAGACGTTTTCGATAAGTCCGCCGCGAAGATGCGCGATCACGGCATGAGCGAAATGGCCATCAGCCAGTTCAGGCATCTGTACGATGTGTGGCGCAACGACGAGGGAGCCACCTGGATTCAGGAGTCCGACGTCGAGCCTCTCACCGGCGTCCCGAGCTTCCACGACATCTACGACACGATCGATCACGACAAGGCCGTCGGGGCCTTCGCCAAGACCGCGTTCCTCAAGCTCAACGGCGGCCTCGGCACGTCGATGGGCCTCGACTGCGCGAAGTCGCTGCTGCCCGTGCGCCGCCACAAGGCCAAGCAGATGCGCTTCATCGACATCATCCTCGGTCAGGTGCTCACCGCACGCAACCGTCTGGACGTCGAGCTGCCGCTCACCCTGATGAACTCCTTCCGCACTTCGGCGGACACGATGAAGGTGCTGCACCACAACCGCAAGTTCCATCAGGAGGACATCCCGATGGAGATCGTGCAGCATGTGGAGCCGAAGATCGACCTGGCCACCGGCGAGCCGGTCTCGTTCCCGCAGAACCCGGATCTCGAATGGTGCCCGCCGGGACACGGCGACCTGTACTCCACCATCTGGGAGTCCGGCCTGCTCGACAAGCTGGAGGAGCACGGCTTCGAATACCTGTTCATCTCGAACTCCGACAATCTCGGCGCCCGCCCGTCCCGCACGCTGGCGCAGTACTTCGAGGATTCGGGCGCGCCGTTCATGGTCGAGGTGGCCCGCCGCACCGAGGCCGACCGCAAGGGCGGCCACATCGTCCGCGACCGCAAGACCGGCCGTCTCATGCTGCGCGAGATGAGCCAGGTGCGTCCCGAGGACAAGAAGGACGCACAGAACATCGACAAGCACCCGTACTTCAACACCAATTCGATCTGGGTGCGCGTCAACGCGCTGAAGGCGATGCTGGCCGAGCATGACGGCGTACTGCCGCTTCCGGTGATCCTCAACCACAAGACCGTCGACCCGACGGATTCGTCGACGACGCCCGTCCTGCAGCTGGAGACTGCCATGGGTGCCGCCATCGGCCTGTTCGACGGCGCCATCTGCGTGCAGGTCGACCGCATGCGCTTCCTGCCGGTCAAGACCACCGACGACCTGTTCATCATGCGATCCGACCGATTCCACCTGACGGATACGTATGAGATGGAAGACGGCAACTACATCTTCCCGAACGTCACGCTCGACCCGCGCTACTACAAGAACATCCACGACTTCGACGAGCGCTTCCCGTACAACGTGCCGTCCCTCGCCGCCGCCAATTCGGTGACCATCGAGGGCGACTGGACGTTCGGCAGGGACATCATCATGTTCGCCGACGCGAAGCTCGAGGACAAGGGCGAAGCCCGCTACGTACCGAACGGCGAATACGTGGGTCCGCAGGGCATCGAACCCGACGACTGGATCTAAAAACACAAAAAACGGAGCCAATTTTGGCGAAAAGCCGACGACTCCGGAAAAAACACCGTAATATAGATGGAGGTTGCGCTCACGAGGCGCAGTTGAGATTTAACCTTAACGATACGTGAGGACTAATGGCAGAGGGTAGCACCGGGAGGCGGCGTTTTTCCGACAAGTGGGGCAAGCATGAGCTTGATGTGTTGGCCGTGTTGTCATCCGCGTTCCCGCAATGGCTCACCTCACGTCAGATCGCACAGCGCGTGAAGGCGTATGCCGACTCGTACGGCGAGTTGGCCGATCAGGCGGCGAAGGCGGCATTCGCGAAGCAGTTCCAACGCGACCGTGCGAAGCTGGCCGCCATGGGCATCGCCATCGAGTCCCGGCAGCCCGAATACTCCTCCAAATCGGAGGGGCAGGACTTCGCCTCGTATCGTCTCCAGCTCGGCGACGAACCTCGGATTCGTCTGAGGTTCGAGCCGGAGGACATGTCGGTGCTCGCGGCGGCCAACTATCTCGCCCGCTCCATGTCCATGTCGAGCGACCACGAGCAGCAGTCCGGCAACGCCCACGCCTCGCGCACGGCTCCACGCGTGCCGCAGACCCCGATTCCCGGCCTCGGACTCGATTCGATCGCCCCGGGCCTCGGCACGCAGACCATCCCGGACGCGCTGGTGAAGGTCATCGACTCCCGTCGCTTCGCCGCCACCATCGACGTGGACGGCGAGCACATCAACGTCGCGTACACCGATTCCGATGATTTGGCGATGTATGTGCTGGAGCATCCGGGAGCCTCCATCGTGAGCCCGCAGGAGGCCGCGGACGCGTTCCACCGCCGTCTCAAGGCCGCGGAGGACATGCGTTCCGTCGAGGATGTGATGCGCGACGGCTCCATCGCGGCGGGTTCCCGGGAGAGCTCGGATGCGGCCGATCCCGATGAGAAGGAGAACGGCAAGTCCCACGGCAAGAAGGCCTCGTTCCAGACCGGCAGCGAGGTGGACCGCCGTCTGAGGCTCATGCTGTTCCTCTCCGCCCATCTCGGCGAGGAGTTCTCGCTCGAGGAGCTGGCCATCCGGTTCATCGGCAAGGCGAAGACGCCCGAGGAGCTCAAGAAGTCCGTGAACGTGATCCACAAGGACATCAACACGCTCACCACGGTCTCCGATGACGGCGAAATGGCGGGCAGCCAGTTCTTCGACATCGATTGGTCCCTGCTGGACGCCGAGGGCATCGTCTCCGCCACGAACTCGCTCGGTCTGGAACGTCTTGCGGGCATTTCGCCGCAGTATCTGAGCATGCTGACCGCATCGGTCAGCTATCTCGCGCATTCGCCGCTGCTCCCGGACGATCAGCGTGCCCAGGCCGAGAACCTCTACCATCGTCTGCATCAGCACGTCAAGCCGGGGCAGACGCCATGGCTGAGCCTGACCGGGTACGAGCTCGAACCCCATAACTTCGGCACCGTCAAGCGCGCCATCAACTCGGGTTCGCTGCTGGACATGACCTACACGGACGGCGCCGGCAACACGCGCCGACGGCTGGTCGCACCGGTCAAGATCTACGTGGATGAAGGCGTGTACTACGTGGCCGTCTGGACGGACGTGTCCAAGGCCGCCCCGGAGGACAAACTCAACCTGGTGCTCAGGAACCCGGCCGTCAACAGGGCGAACGGGAAGCCCCGCACATGGCAGGTGCTGCGCATCGCCCGCATCGAGCAGGCCAAGCTGGTCGAACCGACCACGGCGCTCGACATTCCGGAGATGCCGTTGAGCGAGCTGCGCAAGTGGAGTTTCGACAACGGCACCGCCGCCACGTTCATCACCGATGCCAAGGACTCCGGATTCGTGCAGAACCTTCCCGGTGCCACCGTGGAGCCCTACGGCGACGGCGAGAAGGTCGACCTCATCGTATCCTCGGATTCATGGTTCGTGGCGTTCTGCATCGCGCATGCACGCCATATCGTGGCCGTGGCCCCGGAGACGCTTCGCTCGATGATCATCGCGCGTGCGCAGAGGGAGCTGAGCGTCGTCACGCATGACGGCGACACGGTCTGAAGCGGACGCTATGCCGCTATGACGGCGTGACGGAGGAAGGAGTCACCATGCCTTGGTGGGTTTGGCTGTTGCTGGTGTTGTTCATGCTCGCGATGATCGTCATCGGCGGCGTCTATGCATTCCGTCATGGCATGGCCGCCCTGCGTACCATCTCGCGCACGGGGGAGCAGGTGACCGATCGGCTGGCCGCCATGGGAGAGCCGGTCGAAATCTCCTCCGAAGACGATAAGCCCATCTTCACCCAGCCGTTGCAGGTCGCGGCCGAACGGTATGAGAACGCCCACGCCGAAGTCATCGCGCGCCGTCAGGCGACGCGTGACCGTCATGTGCAGGCATGGAAGCGATGGAAGGACGCTCTGTAGACACGATCATGGCCTCGAAGCACCATACGAACCACGTCAGCCGCAACGACGACGCCGGACGGGCATCATCGCCCTCCGCCCGATACGCGGCGTTCCGTAAGCGGCAACAGCGGCAGGCGGGGATCGCCGCACGGTTCGCCGGCACGTTGCCGTTCGAACTGGACGATTTCCAGAAGCAGGCGAACGAAGCCCTCGAAGCCGGCCGCAACGTGCTCGTGGCCGCACCCACCGGAGCCGGCAAGACCGTCGTTGCGGATTTCGCCGTCTTCCTCGCTCAGGAGCATAACGTCAAGGCGTTCTACACCACGCCGATCAAGGCGCTGAGCAACCAGAAATACCATGACCTCGTCGACGTCTACGGCGCGGATCGCGTCGGCCTGCTCACCGGCGACACCTCCATCAACTCGGAAGCGGACATCGTGGTGATGACCACCGAGGTCCTGCGCAACATGCTGTACGAGCATTCGACGACGCTCGACGCGCTCCGCTACGTCATCCTCGACGAGGTCCATTACCTCGCCGACCGGTTCCGCGGTCCCGTGTGGGAGGAGGTCATCATCCACCTGCCGGAGCGGGTACGCATCGTGGCGTTGTCCGCGACGGTGTCCAACGTGGAGGATTTCAGCCAGTGGATCTCCTCGGTGCGTGGCGAGACCGAACTCGTCGTATCCGAGAAAAGGCCCGTGCCGCTGGAACAGCATGTGATCGTGCAGAAGGACGACCGCACCGAACCCGAGATCATCGACCTGTACCGTCGCGGAGGCGACGGCGACCAGACCCCCAAACTCAACTCGGAACTCGCCAACAGACTCGACCAGTTCGACCGCATCGCGGCGCGACGCCAAGGCGAGGAACGCCCGCGCAGGCACGGTCGCCGGGGGGATCCACGCGGTGGACGCGGCCGGAACGGCGCGCCCGCGCGCAAGCCGGAACGCCACGTGCCGCGACGTTGGGCGGTCGTGGACGAGCTCAACTATCTCGACATGCTGCCGGGCATCTACTTCATCTTCTCCCGCAACGGCTGCGATCAGGCGGTCGAACAGTGCATCAACGCCGGTCTGGAGCTCACCACCGAAGAGGAGATGCACCGCATCCGCCACATCGTGGACGAAATGGTGGAGGGGCAGCTCTCCCAGGCCGATCTCAAGGCGCTGGGCTTCTCCCGGTTCCGGTTCGCGCTCGAAGAGGGCTTCGCCTCGCATCATGCGGGCATGATCGCCCTGTTCCGCCAAATCGTCGAACGGCTCTTCGAGGAGGGGCTCGTCAAGATGGTGTTCGCCACGGAGACGCTGGCCCTGGGCATCAACATGCCGGCCCGCTGCGTCGTCGTGGAGAAGCTGGAGAAGTTCAACGGCACCGGCCACGTCGCGCTGACGCCGGGGGAGTTCACCCAGTTGACCGGCCGTGCGGGACGACGCGGCATCGACACCATCGGCCATGCCATCGTCGTCGACCATCACGGGTTCGTGCCGGCCACGGCGGCCGCGCTGTCCAGCAAGCGCGTCTATCCGCTGCACTCCAGCTTCAAGGCCACGTTCAACATGGCGGTGAATCTTCTGAACTCCAGCGACTACGAGACCTCGCGCGTGACGCTTGACCATTCGTTCGCGCAGTGGGAGGCGAACGCCTCCGCGTGGCAGCTGGAATCGCAGATGGACACGCTCGAACACGCCATCGAAGGGTATGAGAAGGCGTTCGCCTGCGACCATGGGGACTTCCGCGGATTCATGAATCTGCGCATGCGACTGAGCGATTTGGAGAAGACCGAACGCAACCGGCTGAAGCGGACCGTGTTCCGCTCCGATGAGGAGCGGTCCGAGGCGTTCCGTGATCTCGACCGCCGTATCGGCGAACTGCGCAAGGCCGATCAGCATCACCCGTGCCGGGAGTGCCCCGACCTGCAGCAGCACCTCAAATGGGGGCATCGTTGGATGCGCGAGATGCGCGAGCTGAAACGCGTCAGGGAACGGTACGACTCACGCACCGGTTCGGTCGCACGCCAGTTCGACCGCATCTGCGACATCCTCACCGGGCTCGGCTATCTCGAGGAGGTCGACGCCGGTTCGACGCATGGTCGCGATTTGAGACTTACCGAAAGCGGCCAGCTGCTGCGTCACCTGTACAGCGAACTCGACGTGGTGCTCGCCCAGGCGATCCTCACCGGCGCGCTGGACCTGCTGCCACCCGCGGGACTCGCCGCGGTCCTCTCCTCGCTGGTCTACGAGGCCAGACGCGGCGGCGGGGGAGAACCACGGTACTATCCCGGGTCCATCCATGGTCCGATCGCCGTCGCGGCGGGCGAGCTCAAGGCGTTGCGCGACCAAATCGACATGTCGTGCGAGGATCATGGACTCGACCCGCTGCCCGATGTCGACGCCGGAATCCTGGACGTCATGTATGAGTGGGCGGACGGCCGTGACCTCGCCGACGTGCTGCACGGCACCGAACTCACCGGCGGCGATTTCGTTCGCAACGCGAAACGTCTGGTGGACATCCTGCACCAGATCGCGTCCGCCGAACCGTACATCGGTACGGGGCACGCCGATCTCGCGCATCGGGCGCGTCTCGCGGCGGATATGGTCAACCGCGGCGTCGTCGCGTACTCGGGCGTCGACTGACGGGTACGACCGGTGCCATGCGCCCGGCCCGCGATGTACGCGGTGTCGCGATGGGCATGGAATAACCGCCACGTCCGAACTGTTGCGTAATGTGGATATGTCGAAAAACAAGGAGGAACCCGTACTATGGCCGAACGCAGTCTGCGTGGTATGAGCATCGGTGCGAAATCGCTGGAATCCGACAGCAACGTCGATTTCGCCGCACGTGAGGAAGTCGCCTACGTCTGCCCGAACGGGCATCGCACGATCCTGCCGTTCGCGGAAGGCGCGGAGATTCCCGACGAGTGGGAGTGCCGTTGCGGTTCCACCGCCCACCGTGAAGGCGAGGACGCCTCCGCCAACGAAATCGCCAAGCCCACCCGCACCCACTGGGACATGCTGCTCGAACGCCGCAGCGAGGAGGAGCTCAAGGAGCTTCTGGAGAAGCGTCTCAAGATGCATCGCGAAGGTTGGATTCCCGACTACGAGTGATGCAGGTGAACGACACCTGAACTTCATGCCCGGTCAACTCGACCGGGCATAATACGTAGTCAAAGGCAACACCATCATTACGCACGACAAAGGGGGAGCGGCACCAATGGCCGAACATCCGAAGAACGTGGTCCTGCTCGATCTGGACGGCACGCTTACCGATTCCGCACCCGGCATCCTCGCCGCCGTCACGGAGACGTTCAAGGCGCTGGGCATGGCGGTGCCCGACGACGAGACACTGCATCGCTTCGTCGGCCCGGCCATCAGCACGTCGCTCACGCTCAACCACGTGCCCGACGACAGGCTCGACTTCGCCGTGGAGACCTACCGCGACTACTACGGCAACAAGCAGGTGTTCGACGATCCGAACAACCCGGGGGAGAAAGTCTCCGGATGCTACGTCAACAAGCTATTCGACGGCATCGCCGAGCAGCTCATCAAGCTGCGCGACGAGGACGGGTACTATCTCGCTGTCGCCACCTGCAAGCCCGAGTACCAGGCCAAGCCGATCTGCGAACGCTTCGGCGTCACGCCGCTGGTGTCCGGCATCTACGGCGCCAGCAAGGACAGCTCGCGCATCAACAAGGACCAGGTCATCCGGTACTGCTTCGAGAACATCGGTTTCGACGCCGCCGCGGGCGACCGTGCGCTGATGGTCGGCGATCGTTGGACCGATGCGGACGGCGCCAAGGCGTGCGGGCTCGATTGCCTGGGCTGCGGCTGGGGCTACGCCGAACCCGGCGAGCTGGCCGAACATGGATGCTACCGCATCATCGACCACGTGTCCGAATTGCGAGACGCAGTGAACGAGTACTTCGCGAAGTAAGTTCATTATTCGGACGGCGTGCGTGAATATTCACTCGACTGTATATTCGGTTGAATATTCACGCACGCCGTTTTATGTAGTGCCGTAAATCACAATCAGCGCGATGCGAATAGGGAAACGACAAAGGCGAAACGGGGACCACGGGTGCGACAGGCGGCATGCGTGGCGTATATGCGGGCGCGCGTGCCTGCGAAGGCACCGCAATATATCTATCCTCAATTATCCGATAATGTACGTTATGTCAGATTAGCAATGTACGCGTGTACCCCGGCATGCCTCATCATCCGACATTCATGCCGCAATCCCCAATTGTCGCCCCCGTCGGACGCTCCCCCGATCACTTCCGCTTCGCGCGGTGCAGCCGCGCATCCATCTCGCTCATCATCGCGCGTCTCGCCTGCAGGTACAGGCATACGAGCTGCACGAGAATCAGCAGGATCACCACGGCTGCGGACGGCCAACCGTACCTGACGTAGAAATCACGTACGTCCGGATCGAATCCGCCATCGGCGAACCAGGTGAACGCAAGATACGGCGTCAACCCCAACAGCGCCGATGCCACATGCGCGATCGTCACCGGCCAGCTCACCCGTGCCACGCCGCCCGCATACCGTTTCAGCAGGCCGCCTCGACGCAGGCAGATCACGATGATGTTGAGCGAAAGCACCACGTCGACGCACCACAGCGCCGCTGGAAGGATGTCCACCATGAGGCCCCCCTGAATGTCGTAATACCGGGTATCGGCTCCGAAATACAACGAATCTGACATAACGTAGTCATGCCAGATTGATTCTCCACTACGTATACGACGGCTTCAGCGCCGCGCGGACTCCTGCTCCCGCTGGAGACGCCGCTCCTGGATCTTCCTACGCATGCGCGCAGCGGTCAGATCATCGATGGGGCGACCGGTGGAGCGTTTGGCCGGGGCCTTCGTCAGATCGACGTAGTCCTCCCCTTCCAACGCCACTCTGATCTGGTGCCACAGCGATCCGACCGATACCGCGAACACCGCCTTGCCGCTTTGCAGCAGGTCGAGCATCTGCTCGCTGGTGGTGCATTCGTGCACGTGCTGACCGTCGCACATGATGGTGATGTGCTCGAGCTGGCCGACGGAACGCTGCGTGAGGAAGCTGATCGCCGTGGTCACGTTCTGCAGGTTCACGCCGGCGTCGAGCAGACGCTTGGACACGGCGAGGATGACGACGTCCTTGAACGAGTAGAGACGGCGTGATCCGGAACCGTGCGATGGCGTAATCGACGGTTCCAGAATCTGCTTGCGCGCCCAATAATCGAGCTGACGGTAGGTGATGCCGGCGATCTTGGATGCGATGGAGCCACGGTAGCCGCGCATGATGTCCTCGTCGTCGGGAGTGGCGAACAGTTCCCCCTGTACGGCGTCCTCATTGAGATCGGTACGATCCTCGAGTCGCACGTGCAGATGAAGCCGACGATCATCCTCGTCCATCGTCACTCCCCTCGCTTGTTCCCGTGCCCGGCTACGCCCTGTGGACCATCGTCAGGAGATGACGGCCGACTTCGTGAAGAAGACGAGACGGAACTTGCCGATCATGATCTCGTCGCCGTTCTTCAACGTGGCCTGGTCGACACGCTGGCGGTTCACGTACGTGCCGTTCAGGGAACCGGCGTCCACGACGGTGAACACTCCCCCGGTGCGACGGAACACGGCGTGTGAACGCGAGACCGTGGAGTCGTCGAGCAGGATGTCGGCACGCGGGTCGCGCCCCACCGTCACCTCGTCCTCATCGAGCAGGTAACGGGAGCCGGACACCGCGCCTCGCGTGGAGATCAGCAGCGCCGTGCCCTCCGACAGTCGGGCGATGGTGTCGAGATCCTCCGTGGTGAGCGGACGGTCGCCGGTCGCGGTTACGGGAATGGTGATTGCGGGCAGACCGATGATGGTCGTCTCGCCTGCGCTGGGAATTGGTTCTGTCATGGTTTCCTATTCTACCGTCCTTGCGTACTTATATTGCTTTTCGCCGCGCACGGCGTTGATGACGACGTCGTCGGATTGTTCGACGGTGACGCGTGAACCGTACATGACCTTGAGTCTGGAGCCGATGCCGCCCGCGATGTTCACCGCGTTCTGCAGGTCCCCCGGATTGCCGATGGCACGCACCACATACGGCGTGTCGAGCGTGACGCCGTCGCACTGCAGCTTGCCATCGTCGCCTTTGACGATCGAGGTGGAGGTGACGACGCGCACGTCTCCGATGGAGATGACTTCGGCGCCGGCGTTGCGCAGCTCCTCGATGAGGGTGAACAGCGTGGCTGCGTCGATGCTCTGCTTCGTGCCCTTGGTGATGCGGATGATCACGCCCTGCCCCTGCGCGGGCAGCCTACCGGAGATGATGCCGCTGGTCTCTTCGTTCTGCTTGGCGATCTTCTCGGCCTGGTCGCGTTGGTCGGCGGCGGCCTTGAGGCTGGTGAGCTGGCTGGTGAGTTCGTTCTTGCGCTGTTCGAGGTTCGTGGCCTGCGTGCTGGTCTCGTTGATGAGGCGTACGAGCTCGTCCTCGCTCATCGTCTCGTAGGTGGACTGCGTGTTGTTGATCTGCGTCATGTAGCCGAAGCCGAGGAGGGCGCACATGAGCACGACGAGCAGCGTCGAGGCGAGTTTGGTCTTCAGTCCGGCCCCGCCGAGCTCACGTTTGCCGTCCCGACGTTTGCCGACCTGGGGGAACGATCCGGTCTCCAACGAATCGTTGCGTTTCTCGGCGGCGTCGCGCGCCTTCATCTCGCCGATGATGTTCCCGCCGTTCCGTGCGGGTTTCCTGCTTCGTCTCGCCATGTCAGCCTCGGAAGATGAACCGTCGGATGGCGGACACGTTGGAGAAGATGCGGATGCCGAGCACGACGATGACGGCGGTCTGCAGCTGCGAGCCGACGCCGAGCTGGTTGCCGAGCAGGACGAGCAGCGTGGCGGTGATGACGTTCGCGAAGAACGAAATGATGAACACGCGATCGGAGAAGCGGCGCTCGAAATAGGCGCGCGCGGCGCCGAGCAGCGCGTCAAGCGCCGCCACCACCATGATCGGCAGATACGGCTGTATCCATACGGGAATGTCCGGTTGGACGAACACGCCGATCACCACGCCGATGATCAGTCCGAGCACTGCTGCCATTACTTCGCCTTCCTCGCGTAGCTGATGTCTCCGACTACGGCCGCTTCCAGTGTAATCGACTTCGACTGTTTCATCTGCAGGGTGATGCCGGCGTCCTTGTAGGCGTCATACAGGGTCCCAAGCCTGTCGGGATCGGCGACCTGGGACAGCGCGGTCCTGTCCCCGATGGCCTCGATGCGGTACGGGCTGTCGACCGCGTCCAATCCGATGAGGATCGTGCCGCCGGCGGTGCGGATCGAGGTCTGGATGCCGAGCCGATGCCCGTTCACCGCGATCGCCTCGGCACCGGACTGCCAGAGCAGGGAGACGAGCTGCTGCAGGTCGGCGTCGGTGACGACGCGCAGATGCCCGCCGGAGGATTCACGCGGCGTGGCGCCGTTCGTGGAGCCATTGGAGGCGGCGATCGGGTTGGATACGGTGAGCGTGACGCCCTCGCCGGTCACCTTCACCTGGCCGCTGGCCATCTCGTCGTCCAACACGGTCTGCGTGGAGCCGGCGACGTCGAGACGTTTCGATTGCCGTTCGATCTGGCCGCGCAGCGTGTTCACCTCGCCGGTGAGCTTGCCGACGTTCTTCTGCGAGGATTCGAGTTCGGCGGCGAGCGACGCCCTCACCGCCTTGCGCGGATCGGAATGGAGCTGCTGCACGAACAGGCTGCCGAGGAATCCGACGCCGATGCAGACGATGAAGCAGACCACGCGCGTCACCCACATCATCATCGGCGATTCGCGGTGGGTGGCGAGGTTCGAATCGAGATAGATCGGGTCGAGCGGACGGTTGGTCAGATCGTCGATGAGTCTCAAGGAATCGTCCTGGCGGATGCGTCGGCGGCGTTCCCGCTCGCTCAGCGGAGCCGTTGCCTGGGCGGTATGGTGGGATAGGAGTCCCCCGTACGCGTGGGAGAATGCCGAACGACGACGCCTTGTCGGCGCTCCGTCCGTTCCTCTCCCCGCTGGATATGATGCCGGCACCGGCTCGTCCACGCTCATGCGCGGGCCTTCTCACGCCGTTCGCGCTCTCGCTGCTCATGCCGTTGCGGCAGCTCCTGGCGCAGCACGGTGACTCCCTGGCGGAAGTAGATGTACCCGGCGAGCCAGTACATGGCGACGCCCCAGATGCCGGTGGCCAGCGCCGCCAGATGCAGCAGACGGAACAGCGACCCGGTGCCGAGGTCGGCGATGGTGAGCGAGACGATCGCCATCATGAGCAATGCGGTGCCGGTCTTGCCGACGAAATGCACGGGCAGCGGGCCATAACCGTATTGCGCGAGCCACAGCACCTGGATGGCCATGAACAGGTCGCGTATGCCGATGACGATGAGCATCCACCATGGGATGATACCGGCGACGCCGAGCGCGATGATCGAGCAGAGAATGAGCAAGCGGTCGGCCAGAGGATCGAGAATCTGGCCGATCTTGCTCACCTGATTGAGTCTGCGGGCGAGGATGCCGTCCAATCCGTCGGAGAGTGAGGAGACCGCCAGCACGATCAGGGCGTTCACCATTTCGTGGTTCGACATCAGCCATGCGATGAACGGAATCGAGATGATCCTGAACAGGCTGAGCAGGTTCGGAATCGTGAGATAGATGTCGCGCGGTTCCGGGCTGTAGGTCGACTTGGTGTTGCGTTCGGTCATGCTGTCGGTGTTTCGTTTGCCTCTGGTCGTATGGGGATTATGGCGTCGTCGCCCGCGTGGGTCAGATGCGCGACGCGGTCAGCGCGGTCACGATGATGCCGCGCGCGCCCACGTCGTACAGCTTGTCCATGAGCTGGTTGACCTTCGCCTTGGGCACCATGACGCGCACCGCGTTCCACTGCTTATCGTGCAACGGCGAAATGGTGGGGCTTTCGAAGCCGGGGGTCACGTCGATGGCGGCGGCGACCTTGGACACGGGGATGTCGTAGTCCATGAGCACGTAGCGCTGCGCGGTGATCACGCCTTCGAGACGACGGCTCAGGATGGTCAGGCGCTCGTCCTTCTCGTCCAGTCGCGGCGAGCGGATGAGGCACGCCTCGGAGTGCATGATCGGGTCGGCGAAGATGCGCAGGCCGGCGTTCCTCAGCGTGGTGCCGGTGGACACGACGTCGGCGATGAGGTCGGCGACGCCCAGCTGCACGGACGATTCGACGGCGCCGTCCAGATGGATGGTCTCCGCGTTGATGCCGTGGTCGACGAGGTAGTCGTGCACGAGCTTGTCGAAGGAGGTGGCGACGCGCTTGCCGTCGATGTCCTCCAGCTTGGAGAAGGAGGATCCGTTCGGCGCGGCGAAGCGGAACGTGGAGGCTCCGAAGCCGAGCGGCATGTGCTCGAGCGCGGCGGTGCCGGAGTTCTTGAGCAGGTCCTGGCCGGTGATGCCGCAGTCGATGGTGCCGCGGCCCACGTACACGGCGATGTCGAGCGGACGCAGGTAGAACAGTTCGATGTCGTTGTCCGGATCCTCGACGACGAGCTGA
Organism: Bifidobacterium sp. LH_419; assembly: GCF_056356955.1. NCBI lineage: Bacteria > Bacillati > Actinomycetota > Actinomycetes > Bifidobacteriales > Bifidobacteriaceae > Bifidobacterium > Bifidobacterium sp. LH_419. Next base: position 129,872 of record NZ_JBKEVG010000001.1, on the reverse strand, counting down.
CGCGAGTTGGTGCGCAGACGGTAGCCCGCCTCCGCCAGCATGTTCCAGGCGGGTTCGGACAGCATGCCCTTGTTGGGCACGGCGATTCTCAGCATGGTTTTCCCCTTAGTCATGGATGCGGCGCGGGCTATATCGCCCGCGCCGCAGAAACAGTCACAGGTGCTTGTAGACGTCCTCGAGGCTCAGACCGTGCTTGATCATCATGACCTGCACGTGGTAGAGCAGCTGGCTCATCTCCTCGGCGGTGCGGTCCGCGCCCTCGTATTCGGCGGCAATCCAGGTCTCGGAGGCCTCCTCGACGATCTTCTTGCCGATGAAGTGAGTGCCCTTGTCGAGCTCATCGACGGTCAGGGAGCCTTCCGGACGGGTCTTGGCCTTCTCGCTCAGTTCGGCGAACAGCGATTCGAACGTCTTCATGTGTCTGTGATGCTTTCTTCTTGGTTTCGGAATATGGAATCCCGCGGGAAAACCGTGCGTGTCGACGCTCAGTCGCGGTACGCGGCTGCGGCCTTCTCGCGGATGGAGTCGATGGCGGCCGCGCGGTCGTCGGCGCCGTACACGGCGGAGCCGGCCACGAGCACGTCGGCTCCGGCCTCGGCCACGATGTGCGCGGTCTTCGGGCTGACGCCGCCGTCCACCTGGATCTTGGTGTCGAGGCCGCGGCGGGTGATCTCGTCACGCAGGCGACGGACCTTGGACATCTGGTTGTCGAGGAACTTCTGGCCGCCGAAGCCGGGCTCGACGGTCATGATGAGAATCATGTCGAACTCGTCGAGGATGTCGAAGATCGGCTCGACCGGCTCGGCGGGACGGACGGCGAAGCAGGCCTTGCAGCCCATGTCGCGCAACTGGCGGGCGAGACGGACCGGGGCGTGGGTGGCGCCCATGTGGAAGGACACGGAGGAGGCGCCGAGACGCGCGTATTCGGGGGCCCAGCGGTCCGGGTCCTCAATCATGAGGTGCACGTCGACCGGCAAATCGGTGACCTCGCAGATGCGCTTGACGATCGGCTCGCCGAGCGTCAGATTCGGGACGAAGTGATGGTCCATCACATCGACGTGGACGAGGTCCGCGTTGGCGATCGCCTTGAGGTCGCGCTCAAGGTTGCAGAAGTCGGCGGACAGGATGCTGGGGGCGATTTCAATCTTCTTCATGGTTCCATACCTTATCCATCAAATGGGACTATGGCCGGCGTCCGGGAGCGTTGCGCCGCCGGACGGGGCGGATGTTCAGTCGTCGTTCCTCGTGCGTTCGTCTTCGGAACGTTCCTCGGTCTGGCGCTGCCGTTCGAGTTCGTCCGCGGTGACCGCGGTGAGACGGGCGGCGAGCGTCGACGTCTCCCGTCCGACGCGGTGCAGCGCGGCGAACAGGACGCATCCGGCGAGGAAGACGAGGATGGCGGTCCACACGTTGGTCCTGAGGCCCAGGATCACGGTGGAGTAGTTGATGCGCACGTTCTCGATCCATGTGCGGCCGAGGCCGTACCAGATCATGTACATGGCAAACTGCTGGCCGGCCTTGAGCCGGTCGGCGAACCTGCGTCCGATCCATACGATGAGCGCGGCCCCGATGAGATTCCAGATCATCTCGTACAGGAACGTGGGGTGGAACAGCGTGCCGGAAGGGCATGCGGTCCCCTGGTAGCACACTTCGGTGCTGCCGATCGCGTCCGCCGAATCGTTGAGCTTCAGTCCCCACGGCAGGGTGGTGGGCCAGCCGAACAGCTCCTGGTTGAACCAGTTGCCGAGACGGCCGATGGCCTGCGCAACGAGAAGCCCCGGGGCGAGGCAGTCGGCGAGCAGGGCGAACGGGTAGCGCTTGTGGCGGCACCAGAGGAACGCGGCCAGCGCGCCCACGCCGATGCCGCCGAAGATGGCCATGCCGCCCTCCCACACCTTGAGGATATTGACGAGGCTGCCGGTGGGCGGGAAGTATGCGGACGGCGTGGTGATGCAGTGGTACAGGCGCGCGCCGACGAGCCCCGAGGGCACGGCGACGAGCGTGGTGTCGAGCACTTGGTCGAAGGTACCGCCCACGCGCTTCCAACGGCGGGTGAGGATCCACACGGCGAAGCACACGCCGATGAGGATGCACACCGCGTACATGCGGATGGTCACCGGTCCGATCTGGAACTTCGAGAACGTCGGTGAGGGAATGTATGCGAGATTCATGGGTTTCATCGCTCTCATCCTACGACGGGCGCGCCGTGGATCCGACGCGCCCGTGCGGAACGGCGGACGTCAGGCGCGCGCCCCGTGGATGCCCGCGGCGAGCTCCTCGCTCTTAGCGGCGAGCAGCTTCAGGCCTTCGGCGGTGTCGCGCGGCGAACGGTTGTCGTCGGCGAGCAGCGTGTGCACAAGTGCCGAGCCGACGATCACGCCGTCCGCGTAGGAGCCGACCTTCGCGCCCTGTTCGGCGGTGGACACGCCGATGCCGACGCACACGTTCTTCGCGCCCGCCTTGCGGGTGCGCGCGACGAGCGTCTCGGGGGACGCGTCGATGCTCGCGCGTTCGCCGGTGACGCCCATGCGGGCGGCCGCGTAGACGAAGCCACGCGCGTTCCTCGCGACGACTTCGAGACGCTCGTCGGCGGAGTCGGGCGACACGAGGAAGATACGGTCGAGCCCGTGACGGTCGGACGCCTCAATCCACTCCCCCGCCTCGTCCGGGATGAGGTCCGGGGTGATGAGGCCGGCGCCGCCCGCGTTCTCGAAGTCGCGGGCGAACTTCTCGATGCCGTAGTGGTAGATGAGGTTCCAGTAGCTCATGATGAGCGGCACGCCGCCGGCGTTGGCCACGGTCTCCACGGCCTCGAAGACGCGTCGGATGGTCTCGCCGTTGTTCAGGGCGATGGAGGACGCGGCCTGGATGACCGGGCCGTCCATGACCGGGTCGGAGTACGGCAGGCCGATCTCGACCGCGTCGACGCCGTGCTCGACCATCGTGCGGAAGGCGTCGAGCGAGACCTCGGGGTCCGGGAAGCCGTACGGCAGGTAGCCGATGAAGGCCGGCTTGTCCTCGGCCTTGAACTTCGCGAACATGGCCTCGGTGGGGCTGGGCCGGTGGCTGATGCCCAGCGGCTGGCCGGAGGGCGTGGTTGCTGCGTTTGTCATATCGAAAATCTCCTCCTGATGCTGTGCATCCGTCGCCGTTCAGGCGACCGTGTTCCCGTGCGCGCCGGTCACTTCGAGCGCGGCGGCCTGGTCGTCGGTCAGGTAGCCGAACCACTTGCCGGCGGTGGCCATGTCCTTGTCGCCTCGGCCGGAGATGTTGATGATCATCACGGCCTTGTCGTAGCCCTTCGCCTTGAGGTCGGCGGCGGCCTTGAAGGAGCCGGCGACCGCGTGCGAGCTTTCGATGGCGGGAATGATGCCTTCGGTCTGGCTCAGGTCGCGGAACGCGTTCATCGCCTCCTCGTCGGTGGCCCACGAGTAGTTGACGCGGCCGATGTCCTTGAGCCACGCGTGCTCGGGGCCGACGGACGCATAGTCGAGGCCGGCGGAGATGGAGTACGTGTCGAGCGTCTGGCCCTCGTCGGTCTCCAGCAGGTAGCTCTTGGCACCCTGGAACATGCCGAGCTGGCCGGTGCCAGGGGCGAAGCGGATGGCGTGCCTGCCGGATTCGGGGCCGTTGCCGCCGGCCTCGTAGCCGTACAGGTTGACGCGTTCGTCGTCGAGGAACGCGTTCATCACGCCGATGGCATTGGAGCCGCCACCCACGCACGCGCACACCGCGTCCGGATGGTCGATGCCGTACCAGTCCTTGAGCTGCTGCTTGGCCTCCTCGCCGATGATCTTCTGGAAGTCGCGCACCATCTCGGGGAACGGATGCGGGCCCGCGACCGTGCCGAGCAGGTAGTGCGTGTCCTTGACGTTGGTGACCCAGTCGCGCAACGCCTCGTTGATGGCGTCCTTGAGGATCTTGTCGCCGAGCGTGACCTCGACGACCTCGGCGCCGAGCATGCGCATGCGCGCCACGTTGAGGGCCTGGCGGCGGGCGTCGATCTGACCCATGTAGATGCGGCACTTGAGACCGAGCATCGCGCACACGGTGGCGGTGGCGACGCCGTGCTGGCCGGCGCCGGTCTCCGCGATCACGCGGGTCTTGCCCATGCGCTTGACGAGCAGCGCCTGGCCGAGCGCGTTGTTGATCTTGTGCGCGCCGGTGTGGTTGAGGTCCTCGCGCTTGAGGAAGACGCGGGCGTCGAGTCCGGTCTTCTCGCGGATGAGCTCCGCGAAGCGCGGCGCTTCGGTCAGCGGCGAGGGACGGCCCACATAGCGCTGCTGCAGCGTCATGAACTCCTTGTGGAATTCGGGGTCCTTCTTGGCCTCGTCGTAGACGCGCTCCAGCTCGTCGAGCGCGGTGATGAGCGCCTCGGGCACGTATCGGCCGCCGAACTGGCCCCAGTACGGGCCGTGGTGTTCGCTCAATGGGGTGGTTTCTGATGCTTTCACTCTTGCTCCTGCCTTCACTAGTCGTTCAACCGCAAGTTCATGGTCGTCCGCCGTGGCGACGCCCTCGCCGACCAGCACCGCGTCGGCGCCGGCCCGGCCATAGTCCTCGACCTCGACCGCGCCGAACACGCCGGATTCGGCGACTCGGATCACGTCGTGGGGCAGGTCGTCGGCCAGTTCGGCGTACTTGTTGACGTCGACCCTGAGGTTCTTCAGGTTGCGCGCGTTGATGCCGATGACCTTCGCGCCGGCGGCGATGGCGCGCTCGATCTCCTCGCGCGTGTGCGTCTCGACGAGCACGGTCATGCCCAGCTCGTGCGCCAGGTCGAGCAGGTGCCTCAGCTTCGCGTCGTCCAACGCGGCGACGATGAGCAGCACCAGGTCGGCGCCGTGCGCGCGCGCCTCGAGGATCTGGTAGTCGGTGACGATGAAGTCCTTGCGCAGCACCGGGATGTGCACGGCGGCGCGCACCTTGTCGAGATCGTCGAGGGATCCGAGGAAGCGACGGCCCTCGGTGAGCACGGAGATGGCGCTCGCGCCGCCCCGCTCGTATTCGCGTGCCAGCGCGGCCGGGTCGGGGATGTCGCTCAGGTGGCCCTTGGACGGGGAGGCGCGCTTGATCTCGGCGATCACGGGGATGCCGTCGGCGCGCTTGAGCCATCGTTTCGCGTCGATCGGGGCCGGGGCCGCCAGCGCGGCCTTCCTCACGTCCTCCAACGACACGGTGCGCTCACGGGCCTGCTGGTCCTCCAGCGCGCCCGCCACCAATTCGTCCAGTACCGACATGGTCCTCCCTTGAATGTCTGAAGTCTGACCATGCGCCACCATAGGCCAACCATGTCCGCAACCGGCGCGCGCGTCCTACATTCCGGGCATGGGGGACGCATTCCGGCTCCCCCGCACCGGCGTACCGCCGCGCCGCCGCGGCTCCGTGATGCCGTCGCCGTCAGTCGCCGCGCAACGCCGCCGTAGGGGTGAACCGCGCCGCTCGGGAAGCTGGATGGATGCCGGCGAGCGCGCCGACGAGGATGGCGGCGCACCATGCCGTCGGCAGGGATGTCCAGTCCAGTGCGATTGGTTGTCGTGTGGATAGTGCGACGCCTATCGCCGTTCCTGCGCCGAGCAGGACGCCGGCGAATCCGCCGAGTGTGGAGAGCAGTGCCGCTTCGGTGAGGAATTGCATGCGGATGGCGCCGGGGGTCGCGCCGAGTGCGCGGCGCAGTCCGATTTCGCCGCGGCGTTCCATCACGGTGACGATCATCATGTTGGCGATGCTCATTCCTCCCATGGCGAGTGCGATCGCGCCGATCATGAGTCCCAGTGCGGTCAGTGAGTCGTCGGTGGCGTTGCGGGCTTCGGATAGGTCGGCGGCCGCGTTGACGGTCACGCCGGTTCCGGTGAGGTTCGCCGCGTGGGCGATCATGCGGCGCAGCGTCTCCGCGTCGCCGGGTTTCGTGCGTACGTAGATGGCGCTGATTCGGCTGATGGTTTGCGTTTGGTCCGGGTAGTGGGTTTTCGCGTATTTCGATCCGATGATCACGGATGAGTCGAGGTGTTGCGCTTGCGGCATCGGGTCGAGGATGCCGATGACGCCGTACCATGCGTCGTCGATGAGGATGCGGTCTCCGGTCGTGGTCACGCCGAGGCGGTAGGCGGCTTCGGAGCCGAGGATCGTGACGGGCAGGTTCTCGTTGTCCGTGTCGATGCCGTGGCCTTGTGCGAGGGAGGCGCCGAGGGCGTCGAGGGCGCCTGGTCTCATGACGGATAACGCCAGCGCGTTGCCGTTGGATTTGGGTACGAATTCGTTCTTGAAGATCCGGGCGTTCTCCGGTGGGGTGTCGAAGACGCCGACCTGTTCGACCTGTGGTTGGCGGGCGATGGTCTTCGGCGCGTATTGAGGCAATGGGATCGGCTGTCGTGCGGCGTCCTGTCCCGGCGTGATCACCTGCAGGTTCGCGCCGAGCGCGTCGAGTCGTGCGAGCAGCGCCGCCTGGTTTGATGCGGCGATGCCGGACAGCGCCACGTATGCGGCGACGCCGAGCGCGATGCCCAGTGTGGCGAGCGTCGTACGTGATGTCCGTCCGGTCGCGCCGATCCATGCCGTGTGCAGGAGGTCCATGATGCGAGTGCCGATTGGCCGCGTGGACCGGGTGCGGTCGTTCATGGTCGTTCCCTTTCCGTCGGTCCCGTCATGGAGTCGTCTTGTGGGGTGTCGTCCCGTACGTTGCCGTCCTGGATGTGGAGGCGGCGCGGGAAACGGGTCGCGATGTCGGGATCGTGCGTGACGATCACGAGGCTCGCCCCGTCGTCCGCCGCTTCGAGCAGCAGGTCGATGACCGCGTGTCCTGTGGCGGTGTCGAGTGCGCCGGTGGGTTCGTCGGCGAAGATGATGTCCGGCCGTTTGGCGAGGGCGCGGGCGATGGCCACGCGCTGCTGTTCGCCGCCGGAGAGCTGTGATGGGCGATGGTGGAGGCGTTCCTTCAGTCCGACGCGTTCCAGGGCCTCGATCGCGAGTGCCTTGCGCGTTGCGCGGGGCGTGGGTGTGTATTGGAGTCCCGTCGTCACGTTCTCCAGCGCGGAGACCGTCGGGATGAGGTGGAACTGTTGGAATACGAAGCCGATTCGCGCGGCCCGCAGCATGCTGCGTCTCCGTTCCCCCATCGCGGCCACGTCGTCGCCGTCGTAGCGCAACGTGCCGCTGGTGGGCATGTCGAGCGTGCCGAGCAGCGACAGGAGCGTCGATTTGCCCGAACCGGACGGCCCCACGATCGCGATGCGCTCCCCGTGACCGATGGAGAGGGATGTCTCGTGCAGGATCTCCAATGGTTCGCCGTCCCGTCCGGGATGGCTTTTCGTCGCCCGCTCCAAGGTGAGGAGCGGCGCCGGCATGGTCGATGGCCGTACCGTTCCGCTGCCCGTCATGACACCACCACCTTGTCGCCGGCTTCGAGCCCGTCGGCCTTCGTCAGCTGGACCCGCGCGTTCGCGACCAGCCCGATTTCGACGGGGATGCGCGTGACCGTGTCTCCGCGCACCACTTCGACCGCGTACGTGTTGCCCGCGGATGCGATGATCGCGGTCACCGGCACGATCAGCGATTCGCCGGAGCCCGCCTGCCTGGAATCCGCCGTATTCGGGATGATGAGTTGCACCGATGTCGTGCCAAAGCGCGCCACCTGGGTCTGGTCGGGGAAGTCGACGCGCGCGGAGGGCGGGGTGACCTGCCCGTCCTTGCCCGTGGATTGGCCGCCCTGGTCGACCGCCGTAAGCGTGGTGTCGATGGTCGTGTTGTCCGGCATGATGACCTGCACCTTGTCGCCGGCCTTGAAGGTGGCGGCCTGCGTGGAGGTCAGCGTGGCCTCCACGTGCAGGGCCGTACCCGTGTAGCTGCCGGGGCTGGCGTCCCTGTCTCCGAGTCTCGCGGTCACGGTCTTGACGCGGATCGGCGCCGATGGCGCCAGCACCACGGAGGAGGGCTCGAACACGCCGTTGGCGGCGTCGCCGGCCAGGCCGAGCGAACGCTGCCATTGGCGGACAGCCTCACGGGTCAGCCAGTCGAAGTGGCCGTCGATGGTTCCGGCGAAGAATCCGAGTTCCGCGAGGTTCTGTTCGAGCTGGGTCACGTCCGGGCCGTCCGGCGCATCCACCTGGAGCGTACGCCAGAAGGGCCGCTCGCCGTGGAAGAGCGGCACGGGTGTGCCGTTCATCTCGTACACCTGCTGCCCGGTGGCGATTTCGGTGCCGGGCGTGGGCAGTCGGGTGATGACGCCGGTGGCCGGCTGGAAGTCGGATGACGCGTCGTACTGCAGGGTCCCTCCCAGTCGGGTCTCGGCGTCGAGGACGCCCTTGACGACCGGCTGGGTGCGCAGCGTGGTCACATCGACCTTCGCGGCCGACGCCGCGCGTCCGATGCCGGTCGTATGCCCGACGAACGTCCACGGTTTGACCACCACGCACGCCACGGCCAGCCCCACGGCGACGGCGAGTGCCGCGATGCCCGTGATGGCACGGCGGATTCTTCTGGTCCTCCTCGTTGCGGTTCGTGTCATGTCGGGCCTCTTTCGTTGCATGTTCCCGGTTCTTCCGGCCGGGGTCGGGGTTTGTACGTCTATTGGGCCGTGACGGATGAGGTGGCGGAGCCGTCGATTTCGCTCATCGTCTTCGTGTAGTCGTAGCCGAATTCTTCGGGCGTGCCGTCGAAGCCGTAGGCGATGTGGGCGTCGCCTACGGGGCATTCCTTGAGAAAGCGTCTGAGTTCGTTCTCTCCGACGGTTTTGGGGATGAGAATCGTGGTGGGTTCGTCGCCGGTCGGGTCGGCGACCCAGGTGAAGCCTTTGGCCCGGGCTTTCCGGGCGTAGTGAAGTGCGGCGCGTTTGTCGTCTTCGGAGATGGTCTGGGGTGTGGCGAGGTCCTGCGCGGGTTGGCTGAAATCGGGGTTATTTTTCTCGCAGTCAGAGTAGTCGGAGCGTTTCGGCTCGTATGGTGTGCCGGCGAGCGCGGTGGAGTCCTTGAACGCCACCCAGACGGCGTTGTCTTCGAGACTGATGTACATGGCGTTGGTGTAGAGCTGCTGGCTTGTGTCGTTGGTGTCGACGTTGGTGCCGTCGGCGTTGGCTTGGATGGGGTTGCCGGATTGGTCGATCATGCGCAGTTCGGCCATGTTTTTGGTGGTGGGGCGTTTGGCCTTGCCGTCGGCGCCGGGGGTGACGGGGCCGGCGGCGACTTGGGCGTCGAAGCCTTTGCCGGTGAGGCAGGCGACGAATCGTTTGGCGGTGGCATCGGTTTCGAGTGCGGTTGTGCCGGCCGAATCCGCGTCGTCGCCATTCGTGCCGGCGACAGATGGTGTGGCGCAGCCGGCGAGCGCGGCGAGGCAGAATCCGGCTGCCGCGGTCAGTGCGAAGATGTGTCGGCTGGCTGCGAGGATTGGTTGGATGCTGGTCATAGCGTCCTCCTTGGTCATCTTGGGGATGGCGTGTCCCATTCCCCTGTGTGGTTGCCGTGTCTCCATCCAAGCGTGCGACGCGTGGAGTGTCCGTGTGGAGTCGGCTCACTTTCGGATTACCGTGTTCATCGTCCCGTCGGGTTTGATGGTTCCGGCGGACCGGACGGGGTCATCGTCCTTGTTGGACCGCATTGGTGTCGTATGGGTAGTCGCCGGTCCAGCTGAAGATGACGGGTGCTCCGTCGGCGGGGCATTCCTTGAAGAAGCGGCGCACGTCGGTTTCGGGCACGGTGTCGGGGATGATGATGCGCAGGGGTTCGTCGCCGGTCGGGTCGGCGACCCAGGTGAAGCCTTTGGCCCGGGCTTTCCGGGCGAATGCGAGTGCCGCGTCCTTGTCCTTCCTGCTGGCGTGGGAGTCGTCAATGCCTGTGGAGGCCACGCCTTGGGCGAAGTCGGGGTTGGCGTGTTCGCACGCCGCGTAGTCACCCTGTCTGGACGCGTACGGCGAGCCGGCCAGGTCAACGGCGCCGTCGGCGATGATGTACGGGAAATCGTCGCCGGTGACGGCGTTGCTGATGGTGCCTGTCGACGTGATGTTCGGGTACAGGTTCGGATCGGTGGTCCAATCCCGTGTGACGACGCCGTCACCGTCGTCGATGAGCTTGTGCTGTTTGGGGTTGCCGGCCGCGTCAATCTCCAGCAGGGCGACCTGGTCGTTGCGCTCCCCCACGACGCGCGCATCGAATCCTTTCGAGACGAGGCATGCGACGAACCGGCGCGTGATGGTGGGGATCGGATACGTGTCGGTCGTGCCGTCGGAGCCGGCTTGCGCCGAAACATCCGTCGCGTCGGCGTCGTCCGTGGTGGGATGCGCGTATGGTGCCGTGCAGGACATGAGCGGCAGCGTCATCAGCGTCGCCGCCATGACCGCGGCGAGCCGTACGGCCGTTCCCGGCTTGCCGGTGGAAGCTGCGGTTATGCGTGCCATGATGCGGCCCTCCTTCACCATCCATCAAACACCGTCCGCGGTGACGTCCGGGTGGTCGACGCTCTCACTTTCGTCTTACCTTGGTTCGGGGAGGATAATGACGGGTACGACGTCCGTCCTGGGACAGGAAGGAGACGGGGATGCGGATACTGATCGTCGAGGACGACCGTGAGCTGGCGGCCGCGTTGGATGATGCGCTGCGATACGAAGGGTATGCGACCGATGTGGCTTCGACCGGAGTGGAGGCGCTGTCGGCGCTCGCCGACACGGATGTCGACATCGTGCTGCTTGACCGGGATCTGCCGGTCCTGTCCGGCGACGCGGTCATGGCGACGATCGCCGCGAACCGCATCCCCGTCGCCGTGATCATGCTCACGGCCGCCGCCGAGATCGGCGATCGGGTCAGCGGGCTCGATTTGGGTGCCGACGACTATCTGACCAAACCGTTCGCCTACCCGGAGCTGCTCGCCCGCATCCGCGCCCTGCAGCGTCGGACCGGCAAAGGGCTCGCCGTACAGGCGGTCCTGACGCGCGGCAATCTGACCCTTGATTCGACGCGACGGCTCGTGTTCCGCGACCACGGGCGCACGCTCGTCAGGCTCACGCCCAAGGAGTACGGCGTGCTCCTGGAGCTCATGCGCGCCGACGGCGGCTACGTGGGCGTGGACGAACTCTACCGGAACGTCTGGGACGGCGACGGCACGGGAGAACCCTCCGACGCGGTCAAGACCACCGTATACTCGCTGCGGCGCAAACTCGGCGGCCGTGACCTGATCGTCTCCACCCGCGGCGAAGGATACCGGCTCGCATGACCGGCGAAACCGATAGGACGACCCCCGTCGCCGGCTCCGGCGGAAGACCCGGCGTCCGGCGTCGCGTCGCCACATGCTTCAGAGGGGTGCTCGACCGTATCCGTCCCAGAACGTTCCGCGCGAAGCTCACGCTCGCCATCGGCCTCGTGTTCCTCATCGCCCTCGGATCGGCCACCATCGTACAGATGTTCGTCGTCAACGGCATGTTCTCCTACGCGATGACCATCACCTATGAAAACGGCCGGAACGGGAATGGGAATGGCTCGAACGAATCGTCGTCGAACAACGACGACTATCTGTCGGCCCAGGGCTGGTCCACGGACCCCGATCCCGACACATGGAGCCGATCGCACCGTTCCACGGGCGGGAACGCCCCCGACTTCCTCGGCTCCTCGAGCGACGGGAAGGGCGAGGGAAGCGCCAGCGGGCAGATCAACGGCGAACCGTACCGCGTCGACTGGGGTGGCGACGGGTCGTTCACCATCCGCACGCCCTACGGCGTCTCCGTATGGAACCAGAACACCATCGCCAACGGGCTGCGCATCAGCGCCGCCATCATCTTCGTCGCATTCGGCGCGATCAGCATCCTCGTCATCTGGATCGTCACCTCGCGCATGGCGAAACGTCTGCAATCCATCAGCGACCAGACCGCCGCGCTCGACCCCTCCGACCTCGGCACGCGCATCGACGTGGGACGCGGGGATGCGGCGAAACGGAGCGCACACGACGACGAGGTCGCCCGGCTCGGCGATTCCATCAACGGGATGCTCGACCGCATCCAGGCCGCATCCGAAGCGGAACGCCGGTTCGTGTCGAACGCGTCGCACGAGCTGCGCACGCCCATCGCCGCCGTCGAGACGAACCTCGACGCGCCCCTCGCGCAAGGGCGTTTCCCCGCCGACGTGGAACCTTCCGTACGTCGTGCGCTCGCCGCCAACCGGCGCGGCGCCGAACTGGTCGACGCGCTGCTGACGCTCTCACGCATCCAAAGCGGCGCATACGGCAAGCTCGAAGGCAACGGTACCGCGGATGCCGGCAGCGCCACGGACGGGTCGACGGACGTCGCCGCCTGCGTGAGAGACGCCCTGGCGGACATGGACGCGGAGATCGCCGCACGCGGCATCGCCGTCACCATCGACACGGGCGGGCATGACGATGTCGCGGCGAAGACGGACCCGACATTGATGCGGCTCGCCGTCGACAATCTCATCCGCAACGCCGTCATGCACAACACGGACCCCGAAGGCTCGATCGACGTGACGCTCGACCGCGAGGAGGACCGGCTCCTCCTGACGATCGGCAACACCACCGGGGAGCGACTGCCCGACAATCTGACCGAACTCGTCCAGCCGTTCCATCGCGGCGTGAACTCCCGCATCAGCGCCGTCTCCGGCGTGGGACTCGGCCTGTCCATCGCCGACGCCGCATGCGAGGCGATGGGCGTGACGCTGCGCCTGTCGCGGGAGGAACGGGAGGGAGCCGACCGTTTCCTCGCCGGAATCGTCGGGATTCCCGTGGCATAGGCGTTCCGGCGTCTCCCCCCCACCCTTGGCGGAGACGCCGGAACGCCGCCCGTGCCCGATGGAGACGTCTCAGGCGAGCGAGGCGCCGAGCTCCCTGATCCCGTCGAGCTGCTTGGCCGCGGCTTCGCGCTTGGCGGGGTCGTCGTCGCCCATCGAGAGGTTATCGACGTAGACGATCTCGACGTCCTTCACGCCGCAGTACTTCATGAACGTCTGGCGGCGGATCTGGTTGTCCAACGCCTCGCCGATCCCGTCGGACTCGTACCAGGATTCCGGGCCGCCGGTGAGCATGATGACGCGCACCGTCTTGCCGGCGAGCGCGCCGGGCGTGCCGTCGGCGTTGTAGGCGAATCCGCGGCAGATGACGCGGTCGAAGAGGCCTTTGATCATGGCGGGCATGGTGTACCAGTAGATGGGGAAGACGAGTGTGATCACGTCGGCTTGGGCGAGTCGGGTCTGGATGGCGGCGACGTCTTCGGGCGTGTCGGCTTTGCCGAGGTAGTGGGCGCGGTCGGCGCTGGTGTAGACGGGGTTGAATCCGGTGTCGTACAGGTCGAGGATGCGGGTTTCGCCGCCGTGTGCGCGGAATCCTTCGGCGAAGGCTTTGCCGGCGGCGTTGGTGAGGCTGTGGTGTTCGGGGTTGGATGTGATGATGAGTGCAGTGCGTGTGGTGGTTGTGTTCATGGTTCCATTGTCCCGCCATGCCGGACTGGATGGGGCGGGCGGCGTGGCCGTCGGTTGACTTCTTGTGGGGCGGTCGTGTAGCATGCGGGTGTTGGATAGTAGTTCCCACGGCTATGGAAGCCGTTTCGAAGCATTGGTTGTCGCCGTCATTGTTCCGTCTGCTGGGGGTTCCGGCGACTGTTTGTTTGTCCAGGAGAGTGTTCGTATGAGATTCATCGCTGTCGATTCGACGTTCGATCATGATTCGCGTGCGACGGATGTTCCGGAGGGCGTGCGCGTCCGGATCACCCGGCTGACGCCGCATCTTGATTATGATGTGGCCGTCACGGTGCCGGAGGGCATGCTTCCGTCGCGTAGGGAGACCACGCCGGGTGCGTTGATCGTGGGCGGGGCGATGGTGCATCATCGTTCGTTCCGTGAGCTTGGTGAGGCGGAGCGTTGGGCCCGGGAGTTCACCGACGGTCTGCGGGATGTGGCGGCGGTCGGATGATATCGTGGCCGGCTGGCGGCGTGCGTCGCTGTTGTCGTGCCGCGCCGTCGGCCGGCTCTCCCCCGCTTGTCAGTTCTCCCGCAGTCCGCGCAGCAGGGCGATCTCCTCGCGGTGCGTGTCGGGTGTGGTCTCCTTGGTTTCGAGAATCATCGGCAGCGTGTTCATGCGCGGGTCGTTGACGAGGCGGGTGAAGAACGGCAGTCCGAGCTTGCCGTCGCCGATGTTGGCGTGCCGGTCCTTGTGGGAGGCGAGGCCGTATATGGAGTCGTTCGCGTGGATGGCTTTGACCTTGTCGAGTCCGATGACGTCGTCCAGTCGGCGGATCACGCCGTCGTAGTCGTCGACGAGGTCGTAGCCGGCGTCGAACACGTGGCAGGTGTCGAATGTGACGCCTATGCGCGTGGGGTCGTCGAGCCGGTCGATGATGGAGGAGAGTTCCTCGAAGCTGCGTCCGCATTCGGTGCCTTTGCCGGCCATGGTCTCCAACAGGATCGTGATGCCCGTGCCGTCCGCCTGTTCGGACACGCGGTCGAGGGCTTCGGCGATCAGCCGGCATCCGGTTTCCGCGCCCTGTCCCACGTGGGAGCCGGGGTGGATGTTGAGGTAGGTCTCCTGTCCGGTTTCGCGGATGGGCGCGAGCAGGCGCATGTCCTCGGCGAGCGCGTCGATGGCGAACACCCGTTTGGCCGGGTCCTTGCCGGCGAGGTTGTACACGTAGGGCGCGTGGACGACGAGCGGCCCGTAGTGTTCCGCGGCCAGTCGCGCGCCGAACGCGGCCGCCCCGTCCGGGTCGAGGGCCTTCGACCGTCTGCAGTATGGGGAGCGTGGGAAGAACGCGAACGTGGTGCCGTGCTCCGCGTGTGAGCGTTCGATGAGCTTGTCCCATCCGCCCGCGGTGGACAGGTGCGATCCGATGAGCAGTCCCGTCATGATGTCGCCTTTCGTGTGGTGTTGCGTGTGGCCGTCTTGCTGTCGGGCGGGTTTCGTCCCGCTTGTCCCCGGGTGTCATCGATCTTCGCCGTACCAGCCGGACCAGTCGGTGACGGCTTCGATGTTGTTGCCGTCCGGGTCGAGGACGAACGCGGAATAGTATCCGGGATGGTAGGGGCGCGGGCCGGGGGCGCCGTTGTCGCGGCCTCCGGCGGCGAGCGCCCGCGCGTGGAACGCGCACACGGCGGCCTTGTCGGGGGCGAGGAACGCGATGTGGGTGACCGGGCACGGCTGCCGCGCCGTGTCCGGTTCGTCGGCGGGCGACAGGTAGAAGTCGGAATGCGGGGTGCCGTCGTCGACGCCGAATCCGAGCGTGGGTTCGTGGTGGGCTTTGACGATGTAGCCGAGCGGGGCGAGCGCCTGCGTGTAGAAGGCGATGCTGCGGTCGATGTCGCGTACCTTGAGCGTCAGATGGTCGAGCATGCCTCCACTGTAGCGCGGGCGGCGTGGCGTGCGTTCCGTCCGCGCTCCCCCGGTTCAGCCGAGCCGGTATGCGGCGGCCGCGGAGCCCATCGCCAGGGATGCGGTCCTCGCGTGCTCCCGGCACTGGCGGTACGCCTGTTGGAGGGCTGCGACGACGGCGAGCGTGCGTTCCGCGTCGGTGTCGCCCGGCTGCGTGGCGATGGCGTCCAGTGCGCGCTGGCCGAGCGCCTGGAACCGGCTTTGCACGGGTTGCGGCCATTTCGCGTATCCGATCGCCGTGGGGAAGATGTCGGCGACGAGCCGGCGCGCATAGTCGGTTCTCGCCTCGTTGGGCAGTCCGGCGATGGTGGCGAAGACAAGCACCCAGTCGCGGTGCAGGGATTCGCAGACCCGTCCGATCGTCGGCAGGTCGGCGGCCTGCTGCGCGCGGAGTTCCTTGACGGTCCCGTCCGCCGTGGCGAGCTCCTGCGACGATGCGGATGCAGCCGGTTGCGCCGTCGGGTCCGCGGCCCGCTTGCCGGGAGCGGGCTTGCCGTCCGCGGCGGATCTGAGTTTCAGCGTCTCGCAGGCGCAGGCCGCCTCGTCGCGCATCGTGGGCCATTGGTCTTCGGGAACCGGCTTGTACGTGAAGTCGAGCGCCTCGCACACCGGTTCGGCGATCTGGAGGAACCGGGTGCGGGTGATGCGTCCCTTGCGGCCGCTCGTCCATCGAATCGAGGTCGCGGCCCAGATGATGCTGGGACTGTTCGGGCAGGGCGCGACCATGAGCGGCTCCCCGTCGGCCTTGGGCATGGTGGCGCGGTCGCGGTCGGTGAACAGGGTGACCAGTCGGATGTCGCGTCGTTTCGCCTTGCGGCGTTTGCGCGTGTCCTTGTCCTGCGTCCGGCTGTGCAGGCCCCAGGAGCCGATCTCGAACGCGGCCTTCCGGTCGGGGAAGTACATGTCGAGCTCCTGGCCGTCCAACTGATCCGTATCCCCCTGAACGATCGTCTCGTCGGGCATCAGCCACGCGAAATACGAGTGGAACAACGCCTCCTCATAGGAAACCGGCATGCGGGACCAGCCTTTCGGATCTGTGGGACATCATCGGGACTCTCCGAACATGATAGCCGCGGTCACGCCGTCCCGCTTCCCGCCGCGCAACGCGGCATGTACCCGGGAAGCCGATACAATCGGAGCGTTCACCACGGGCGAGAAGAAGGGAAGCATCATGGAACGGGCGATCATGACCTCCGAGGCGTTCCTGCGGCAACCGTCCGACGAGGCGACGGAGGACGACCTGCCGGTGGCGGCCGACCTCATGGACACGTTGGCCGCGCACGCGGACTCGTGCGTCGGCATGGCCGCGAACATGATCGGCGTCGCCAAGCGGATCATCGTGTTCCATGACGAGACGACCGGCCGGAACATGATGATGCTCAACCCGGTCATCGTCGAGAAGTCCGGCCGATACGAGACCGAGGAGGGGTGCCTGTCCCTCAAGGGCGTGCGGCGGGCGGTCCGCTACGAGCGCATCACCGTCACGTACCGCACGCGACGCTGGCGCGAGGCGACCGCGACGTTCGACGGATTCACCGCCGAAATCATCCAGCACGAGATCGACCACTGCGACGGCATCCTCATCTGACGGCATGTGCCGGGAACGGGCAACCGGCCATGGATTATGCCTATAGCGTCCGCCGCATGGCCGCATCATGTCGGCGACATAATGATGAGGAACGCCGGCGGCGAAGGGACCGCGGCGACGACACGAAAAGGATGGTCTGGACCATGACGGACAAACGCGTGAAAGTGGGGAACAGCGACCTGGACGTGTTCCCGCTCGTGCTGGGCGGCAACACGTTCGGCTGGACGAGCAACGAAACGACCAGCCGCAGGGTGCTCGACGAATACGTGGAGGCCGGAGGCAACTTCATCGACACGGCCGACGTGTACTCGGCGTGGGCGCCGGGCAACGCGGGCGGCGAATCCGAGATCATCCTCGGACGTTGGCTCGCCGTGCGCGGCAACCGCGACAAGGTGGTCATCGCCACGAAGGTCAGCGAGCACCCGCAGTACCAGGGCCTCTCGCACGACAACGTAATCGCCGCGGCCAACGAGTCGCTGCTGCGCCTCGGCGTCGACGAGATCGACCTGTACTACGCGCACTTCGACGATAAGACGACGCCGCTCGAGGAGACGGCGGCCGCATTCGACGAGCTCGTCAAGGCGGGCAAGATCCGCGCGATCGGCCTGTCCAACTACACGGCGGACCGCATCGGGGAATGGCTCCGCATCGCGCGCGAACACGGCTACGCGCTGCCGGTCGCGCTGGAACCGCACTACAACCTCGTCACGCGCGGCGACTACGAACGCACGCTCGCACCCCTCGCCGCACAAGAGAACCTCGCCGTGTTCCCCTACTTCTCGCTGGCCGCCGGGTTCCTCACCGGCAAATACCGTTCCGCAGCGGACGCGGAGGGCAAGGAACGCCAGGGCATGGTCGCCGGCTATCTCACCGCCGAAGGCTTCGCGCTGATCGACGCGTTGGACGAGGTCGCCAAAGCCCACGGCGTGGCGATCGCCACGGTCGCGCTCGCCTGGCTGCGCCACCGCCCGCAGGTCACCGGCCCGATCGCCTCGGCGCGTACGCCCGAACAGCTGCCCGCGCTCCTCGCCTCCGTGGACCTCGACCTTGCGGCCGATGAGATCGCCGCGCTCGACAAGGCGTCCGAACCGTTCACGAAGTGATGTCGCCAAAATCCCGACCTCACGATGAGGCGGGACGACTACCAGGTACCGCCAAGGCGGGTCGCCTTCCGAACATCGCATGACGAATGCGGCCGGAAGACGACCCGCCTTTCTCATTCCGGGCATCGAAAAAGCGGGGCCGACACATCGGTGGGACGCAACGAAGCGTCCCACCGAACGTCCATGCGTTTGAGTCGGCATGGCTCTTCCCCACTCCGAGTATTCATATGAAAGCATATTTCTTATGAATGGCAAGGCTGTTTTCTTCCATATGTATGCGTCTTTCATATGGAAGAAAACAGTCTTCGGCAAACACTTCGAACTAGCCGGGAAAACGGCTGTATTCCGCCGTTTTAATTCATAATGTAGTCACTATCATTTGAATATTCGGCACGGAAACGCGCGCTTGCCGACAGCCATTCGGTCCGAATGGCAGCGAACCGCGAAGGCGGGTCAGTGCGACAGTGTCTCCATCGCCTCGGAGACGACGTCGACGAGCACGTCGACGACATCCGCGTCGCCGGTGCCATCGTCGCATCGCCGCGACCATTCCAGCAGGGATTCGATGATGCAGTCGATGATGAGCGAGACGGACAGGCGCACGGGGAAAGCGACGCGCGCGCCGCCGCCGGCAACGGCGTCGTCGCTCCCCCACAGCGCCGCGACGGCGTCCGCCCACTGCGGTATGCGCGCGTACAACGCGACGCGCAGTCCCTCGTCGGAACGCACGATGCGCAGCCGGCGCGCCAGTTCCTCCAACTGTGAAGGTTCGAGTCCGCCGAGCACCTGCGGTACCATACGCCGGACGAACCCGATCGGGGATCCGCCCTTCCGTTCCTTGATCTCCCGACGCAGGTCGGCGAACGGCTCGCCGTCCGTCGGGAATCCTAGGACGAGATCCTCCTTGGACGGGAAATACCGGAACAGGGTGATCGCGGACATGCCCGCCTCGTCGGCGATGCGCTGCGTGGTGACCTTGTCGTAGCCGTATTCGTCGAACAGGCGCAACGCGGTCTCGCGGATCGTCGCGCGCGTGGCGATCTTCTTGCGCCGCTGCCAGCGGGCGCGTGCCACGGTCGCCTTCACCGAGACGCCGCGGCGGCTCGTCCGGTCCTTCTCGTCCTCCACGTCGAACAGGGTGGGCGCGTCCGACGATGCGACTGCGGACTTCCGACGCGGCATCGCGCCGTCGTTCTTCCTCGCGTCAACGGACATGGCTTCCTCCTCGTATCCCGCGCATCTCCCATCGGACATCACCATGGTACCCGCGAACGGATGGACGCGCGTAGACTGAACCGCATGTGCAGAAGGTTCGCGCTTGACCTGGATTGGGATGCGGTCGCCCGGTGGCTCGACGTCGGCAGCGACGACATCAGACGCGACCGGCTGCCGCGACCCTCGTACAACATCGCGCCCACACGGGCCATCGGCGTCGTCGCGCAGGGACGCGACGCGCGCCGGCACCTGACCGGCGCGTACTGGACGCTCGTACCCCGGTGGAGCCGGAGCAAAACGCTCCCCTACCCCACGTACAACGCGCGCGTCGAATCCATCCACGCCAAACCCACGTTCGCCGAATCGACGCGTTCCATGCGCTGCGTCATCCCCGCGAGCGGCTACTACGAGTGGAAGGGCAAACGCCCGTTCTACTTCCATGCGGACGGCGACGAGCCGTTGGCGATGGCCGGACTGTACTCGTGGTGGCGCGCCTCCGACGCCTCGCCGTGGCGGCTGACCGCCACGATCGTCACCTGCCCCGCCGTGGACGGGCCGGCGAGCGTGCACGACCGCATGCCGCTGCTCGTGCCGGACGACATGACCGCGGCATGGCTGGACCGCACGATCGACGGCGCGCGTCTGACCGGCACGTTGCGGGAGCGGGGGACGGAACTGTCGTGCCGGCTGCGGTTCCATGAGGTCGCGCCGTTGCCGGCGGACGGCGACGGCCGGCGTCTCATCGCGCCGGTCGAACACGTCGAACCGATCCGGCTGTTCTGAACGCCGGATGGAGAGCCGTTCAGGGAGGAATCAGGGAATCCCCCGATGGCAGGCGGCGCCGCGCGATGGGACAATGGGATGATCGCGGCACATGGAATCCATACGTGAAGGAGTGAAGAGAACATGAGGCTGATCGGCAATATCCTGTGGCTGGTGCTCGGCGGGCTCGCCATCGCGTTCGGATGGGCGGTGATCGGTCTGGCACTGTGCATCACGATCGTCGGCATCCCGTTGGGACTCCAGGCGTTCAAGATGGCCGGGCTCACGCTCACCCCGTTCGGCAAAACCGTGCGCTACGGCGGCGGATTCGGCTCCACGCTCGCCAACATCGTCTGGGTGGTGCTCGCCGGAATCTGGATGGCGATCGGCTACGTGATCGCCGGGCTCGCCAACTGCGTGACCATCATCGGCATCCCGTTCGGCATCCAATCGTTCAAGATGGCCAAGCTCGCCCTCTGGCCGTTCGGCGCGCAGATCCAGGACCTGTGACCCATCCGTCCGCCCCGCCTCGGCGGGGCGCGGCATGACCGTCGACTATCATGGATGGAAAATCGGAACATTAGTCGAGCCAAAGGAGCCTCGCATGTACGTCGTTCTGGAATCCTTCGCATACAGCTGAGAACCGGGTCCCCACCCGCCTTCCACATCACGGTGTCACGACCGGCGACCATACGGCCGTGACGCGTCTTTATGCGAACTTTCCGAACGCCGTCCATGAACGGTGCGCAGCATCCACCACACAGTCCGTCGATCGTCACCGGTGACGAGTGGCGGACCGCGCACCGATCATGGCGCATCATGAAACGAGGCCCATCATGAACGCCGACGACCACCCGAACCCGATCCACACGCAATCCCCCGATTCCCCTCCCAACGCGACCACTGGAGCCGTACCCGCGACCGAAACGTCGCAACGCACCCGCCCGCTCTGGCGGCTCCCCGCATACCGCCGCTGGTTCGCCGCCGACACCGCCGACGTGGTCGCCGTCAGCCTGCGCACGTTCGTCATACCCTTGCTCGGACTCGCCCTGTCCGGCTCGCCGTTCGTCGCCGGCCTGCTCGTCACCATCGAATCGGCGATCGGGCTGACGCTCATGTCCGTCGGCGGGGCGCTCGCCGACCGTCACGACCGGCGACGGCTGATGATCATGCTCGGCCTGATCGGCACCGCCCTGTCCGCCGCGGTGACGGTCATGCTCGCCACCGGGACTATGCGCGCGACGACGTTCGCCGTGGCGGTCGTCCTGTTCGCGGTGGTGAACGGACTGCTCGGACCGTCGAACGACGCGATGCTCAAATCCCTGGTGCCGATGGACCGGTTCGCGAAGGCGCAGGCCATCCGCGAGGCGCGCGAGTCATGCGTCGAACTGTCCGGAGGCGCGATCGGCGGGCTCCTGTATCGAATCGCCGGATGGATGCCGTTCCTTGCCTCCGCACTGCTGTACCTGACATCCGTGTTCGCCTCGCTGGCGTTGCCGGAACGAAACGGCGACGGAACCGACGGGGCCGACATCCCTTCCTCTCCGGACGTCGACAAGCCGTCGTTCCTCTCCCAGTTCGTCGACGGCTGGCAGTGGACGCTGACCCGCAGGACCGTGCTCGCGGCGATCGCGCAGGGCGCGGTCATGAACGTCGCCTGCTACGGAAGCATCATCGGCGTGCAGATCATGCTGGCGGAACGCGGCACGGACGCGGCGCTCATCGGACTCGTCGGCACCGCCACCGGAGTCGCCGCGCTGATTGGCTCGTTCGCCGCCGGATGGCTGGTCGAGCATGTGCCGACCGGCCGGCTCATCATCCTCACGTTCGCCGTGTTCACGGCGGCTATGCTGCCGCTCGTGTTCACCGACTCGTATGCCGCGGCGGTCACGTGCATGGCCGTGGCATCGGTGCTGTTCCCGGCGTTGAACGCGGGCGAGCTCGGGTTCATCTTCGGGCGCACGCCGGATGACATGCAGGGCAGGGTGTCCACCGTGTTCGAGACGACGGTCGGCGTGCCGGGCGCGTTGGCGCCCGCGTTGGTCGGATGGCTGCTGCAGACGCCGGGATTCGGTTTCCGCGCGGTCATGCTGCTCGTCGTCCTATGCGCCGCCACCGGACTGCTGCTCGCCTGCCTCACTCCGACGCGGCGTATCCCGTTGCCCGCGCTATGGGAGCAGGTCGAGTTGTAGTCGGAAGATCCGCCGCTTCTACCGGTAGTTGGCCATCTCGAGTTCGGGGCCCAGATCCTCGGTCTGGGTCAGTCCGGTCTCGTGGAAGCCGATGTGCCGGTAGAAGCCGCGCGCGTTGTCGTTGAATCTGAACACCCATAGCGCGAGACGGTCGTTGCCGACGGCCTGTTTGCCGGCTTCGACCAGCATGCGTCCGACACCATGTCGATGCCAGGATTCCAGCACGTACAGCGAAGCCAGTTCCGCCGCGTCAGGACGGTCGATCGGCGGCCGGGGTGTGCGCAGCAGCTCCGCGAACCCGATTACATGACCGTCCGCGAGCGCCACCAGCGTGGCCTGTCCGGGGTCTTCGGCGTGGGCTTGGGTGAGTTTCAGCGCGAACTGCGGGGTGATGGCGTCCACGATGTCCTGCGGGATGCGCCCTTGGTTGAGTTCGCGCCATGTGCGGGACTGCACCTGCGCCTTCTCCTTGAACCATCGTGGTTCGATCGGCGTTATGCGGATTGTCATCGGTTCCCTTCGTCGCGTTGGTTGTGTTTCGTGTCAGTCGAGCAGGTTCGCGTCGATGATCCGGTCGTCGAGGAACCAGTAGTCGTGCGGGTCGCCGCGCAGGGCGGTGAACGGCACCGGGCGGATGCCGGCGGCCGAGGCCTTGTCGAGTAGGTAGCGGCGTACGATCCACGGATATTCCAGCACGCCTGACTCGAGGTCGATGATGCGTCGGACGGTTTCGCCGTCGACTCCGAAATCGACGCCGATCCCGTCGACGGTCAAGCCGAGCAAAGCTATGTTCTCGCGGAATTCGCGGATGGTCGCCTCACGCTGTGCGGTGGTCAATGACATATCGTGCTCCCCCTTTGCTGATGCCACAATGCCGACTGCATAGAGTCTACCGCCGTGGATGTGGTTCGCCCATCGGAGAATCGCATGGGACCATTCGATATGAGACCGGTATCAGGAACGTCTGCCGGCCTCACCGCCCACGCCGCCAGCCGGTCGCCGCGGCGACGCCGGACACGGCCTGCACACAGAACAGGCCCGTGAGGAAGAGTGGGACGACGGGCCGGTAGGTGTGGTAGAAGTCGACCACGTCCAGCTGCGCGTATGGCGCCGCGATGGCATACGTCGCGTAGGCGAGCAATGCGACGAACGCCGAACCGGCCAGCAGCGCGACCACCGCCACGCGCAATCGACGGCGCTCGCCCTCTATCCTAATCATGGCCCGGAACGCGATGACGATGCATATAGCGACCAGCAGATAGCACAGCAATCCGTATGCGGGCAGCATGTCGATGATGGTGAATACCGATCCCATTGCGTCACCTCGTATCCGGAGTTTCTGGACCGTCTTGCGATCCCGCATTGTTCAAAGCGAAAAACAGCGCAATGACGAGCAACGTCACTCCAACGGCGCGACAAAGCAATCTGATGGCATCTTCCGATACCGCGAATGCGAGAGCCTGCAGCGTTATGGATGCGAACAGCAGTATGACGACCGGCCGTCCGGCATTGCGTCCATGCGCCGACCTGTTATCTGTGGGCTTCTTCATGGCGATCACCTCTCTTCTTCGAGCCGTTGTCCATAGTGATCCGGCTATTACTATTACACACCGCTGCGCATCGCCTCCGCAACGTCACGTCAAGCGACCGCATGACATCATCGATGCCGCCGTTTCGCGCCGGAAGGCCATAGTCTGGCGGCGGTACAGTGGACGTCATGGGACTTGGGAACGAGCCGGACACGACAGGTGCGACGGGCACGATTCGCATCGGCGTATTGGACAACGATCCGTTCGCGTTGGACGCGATGTGCGCGATGATCTCGGCCATGTCAAGGGATTTCCGCATTATGTGGGCCACCGGGTCGCCCGCCGTGGCGATCGAGCACTGTCACAACACACGTACCAGACCGGATGTGCTTGTGCTGGATATGGCGTTGGGCGGCGTCACCGGCGCGGACGTGTGCCGGCGCATCCGACGCAGAACGAGCGAAGTGGGCGTCATCTGTGTCACCTCGTATTCGACGGACGTCTACCGGGATGAAGCGATTGCGGCCGGCGCGCAGGGATTGTTCGCCAAAGAACGGCTCAAAACCGACATCACCGAAGCGATACGGCAGGCGGCTCATGGCTCGCCGACCGCCGCACAGGCCGCGACCGGGTTCCGGGACGCGACGTCGGCTCACACGATGCTGTCCGACACGGTGCCGGCGCGGATGTCCGAGGACATGAAGGATTCGCTGTCCGCCCGCGAGAAGGACATCCTGCGCCTGTACGCGAAACGGCTCACCACCGACGAGATCGCGCAACGACTCGGCATCGCCAAAGGCAGCGTATTCACGTACGTGCATCGCGCGGCCGGCAAGCTCGGCGTGACCAGCCGCAAGGAGGTGCTTGAGGCATGCGCCCGATACGATCTGCTATAGACCGGATTGCCGGACGAATTGGTCCGGGCAACGACCATCCGGTCATCTCGGCGACATGTGTGCTGCTGACTGCGGCCCTCATCGCGGAATACATGGCCCGGGCCACGACAGATGCTTCCTCAACGACGAGCGTGCAGCATCTTGTATTGGTTCTGGCGATGCTCGCTGGTCTGATCGGCGGCATGTTCCGCCCGCAATGGTTTCTCTGGGCGGCGCTTGTGGCCGGGGAGATGCTCATGCTGGCGATGCCGATGATCACACCACTTGCCATCATCATCACCTGCACCGGGTTCCTCGCCTATCTGGACACATGGTCGGGTGCAATTGCCACCGGAATGCTGCTCATCTCCACCACGTTCGGCGTCGAACCCGGAAGTGGCCGTCAGCTGGTGGCTACGCTGCAAAACCTCGCGTTCTACTGCTTCCCACTACTGACCGGTCTGTTGCTGCACATGATGCGACAGCGTGACCACGACTCATATCTGCTGCGCCGCCAGCAGGAACGCGAGGACACGGCCCGCGACCTGCACGACACCATCAGCAATGACCTCGCCTACCTCATCCTGCGCATCGACCACGCCGAAACCAATGGCATGCCCAACAGCGAACACGAATACCGGCAACAGCTCCGGGAACTACGCGACGCGGCCAATCGCGCCATGACCCATACGCATGAGGTCATCGAATCACTCGAGGAACGTGAATCGCAGCACCTACAGTCGGGAGTGTCGGAAGCGCGAGACGGAACACCAACACCGCTTCCGGCCGACGATTCCGTCACCGTACAACAAGGAGAACTGCAATCCCTGATCGACGGCGAGGAGACGAAACTCGAATCGCTCGGATTCACCGGCGACAACCTGCTCGGCGAACTCCGTCACCCGCTCTCCCCCGACATGATGCGACTGCTCACGGGATTGCTGACCGAACTGTACGCGAACATCGCCAGGCATGCCGACCCGGTCGAGTGGTATGCGGTCTCCATCAGCTTCGATATGAACGACGGAATCCGCATCTCAGTCAGCGACACCACCGCCGAACATGACGAGAAACTTGGAATGGGCAGCGGACTCGACCGCTACCGCACCATCATCGAAACGGCCGGCGGCACTTTCGAAACACACGCACAAGCCGGGCACTGGCAACTGGATGCCGCCATACCAGATACAACACAAGAAACATGACCGGCAGCCGCCGAGAATCAGACAGAGACCAGCTCGCCGTGGGTCAGCTTATTCCCGCAACAAGGTCTTCGCAGGCCAATCACGGCTCATGGTCCTTCCCTGATTCCGATACACCATCCAGGTAATGGTTTTTGGCATCGAGATTCGCGATGACTCCGCATATGACAAGCCACATGACAAGGATGATGGCAAGGGCGAGGAGTATCCACCACCAAATCATGTCCATGTTATTGATGTCGCGGGTCGCGATGACGCCGACCGCCACTTCCACTGTCATCAGCGCAATCAGAACACCGCATCCGAGAAACACGAACGCGTACTTGCGGTGCACGTATTCCCATGTCTCATCCGAGGCGATCGTCCAACGGGTCTTGATGCCGACCTGATAGTTCCGCTCCAATCGGCCGTCTTTCGCGGACCGGTACGTGGAGAAGCACCACCGGGCCGTCAACAGGAAAATAACAATCAATCCCAGAAGCATGTTCCCAATCCTTTCCTACGTTCACCCGCGAATGATACGCTCTCCCGCACTCACGTCACCGGCGCGACGATCATCGTTCCGTTGAACCGCCGGACGCCCATACGAGCAGGGCGCCGGCGACGGAGACGACGATGACGCCGAGCATGGCTGTGGGCGTGATGGTCTGGCGCAGGATCAGCGCGGCGATGACGACGCTCATGGCCGGGTCGATGGAGAACAACGTGCCGACCACGCGTGCCGACGTGATGCGCCCGGACAGCGTGTCCATCGTGTAGGGAATCGCCACGCCCAGCACTGCCGACGCGACGATGATGCCCCATTGGGAGGGCGTCGCATGCGTGGCGTGGCTGACGGATATCGGCAGGGTGGCGAGCGCGGCGACCGTGACCGACAGGGCGAGCCCGTCCAATCCGGTGCCCGTCTTGCCGACCTTGTCGGCGAACAGCGTATATAGGCCGAAGCAGACGGCCGACCCCAATGCGAACAGGTAGCCGGAAGGGTTGAAGTAGCCGCCCGGTGTGAACGAGATCAAGCCCACGCCCACCAGCGCGACCACCGCGCACAGGCCTTCGCGCCAATGATGGGAGCCGGCGAGGGAGACCACGCAGGGGCCGAGGAATTCCAAGGTGACGGCCACACCCATCGGGATGCGGTCGATGGCCGAGTACAGGCAGATGTTCATCGCCGCCATCGCGAGTCCGTAGGCCGCGATGCCCAGCCATTCGCCTTTCGACCGGCCGGCCAGCTTCGGCCGGATGAGCGCGAGCATGGCGAGCGCGGCGACGAGCATGCGCATCGAACTGACCGGAATCGGCCCGAGGGCATCGAACAACGAGGCCGACAGCGATGATGACATCTGGATGCCCAACGAACCGATCATCACCATGCCCGCCGCGGCCATCACACGACCGCGTTCAGAACGCGATATCCGACGTTTCCCCACTCTCGACTCCCCCGAAGACAGGCATCCCGCCACGCCGGCCACAATCAGCCGTCGGAGCACGGCGAATCATGCCGATATCCTTATCACCCAACGCGTTGCCATGATACGGCCGACGAAGACACGGAAGACATGCCACGTCGACTATGGACGACATGACGGCAGGACGGCGTGCAGGATCCACGTGCCGTCTTCGGCGGAAGTGACGATCGAACCTCCGAGAGCATTGAACCGCGCGCGATGCAGGGCCAGTCCTTTTCCTGAGCGCGGCTTGTCCGGCAACGGCGGATGCCTGGCGATGTCGTTGATCTGATCGGCGGACAGGCCGTCGTCATTGCGGCGCACGACCACCCGGTATGCGCCGGACGGGTCGCCATGCACGGCGATGTTAGTGTACAGCTCGCGAAGCAGACCGATGAGAGCGGTCTCCCGTTCGCGGGTGGCATCGTCCGCATCCGTCGACTCGTCTTCCGGCAGGTCGTCGATCATCGTCGAATCGCCAGTGAAGCCGAGTCGCGCCAGAAGCCGGTCGTTCCGGTCCAACACGTCGCGGACACGTGCGGGGAACGTGGCCGCCGCGGAATCACTGTCGTTGCACTGTCCGGCGCGACCATCATCGTCTTCGACGCCGGTCCCGTCGCCGCCATTCCCGTCGAGCATGTCGATGACCGTGCGCACCTCGCCGAGCGTGCCGATCGTATGCCGGTACAGGTCGTCGAACAGCTCGGCATGCTCGTCGTCCGTCGCACGTGAGCGTTCGTAATCCAATCGCATGGCCATGTACGCGAGATCGTTCGTCACCGCGTCATGGATCCGGCTCGCCGCCCGCTCGTCGCGGCGCATCGCCTCCACCCGGTCGCGTTCCCGCTCGTAACGCAGCCGGTTCTGTTCCGCCTGCACGGCCGTCGCCCGCCATGACATCGCACGGCCGAACGCATACACGACGAAGAACGACACCAGCAATATCGCGTAATCACCGAACGGGATACCGGCGCGCGCCGCGACCATCCAACGCACCGCGGCGATCGACGGCGGCAGCAGCCACCACCATCGCGACCGCCCGTACCGGCCGATCGCCGCCAACGCGACCCACATGCCGTAGAACAGGCTCGCCCCGCCCATATCCGGCAGGAAGGCGCACGCCATATACGTGACGGCGACCGCCATGCTCAATGGCAACGGGCGGAACGGCAACGCCAGCAGACACAGGATGTGCATGACCGTCAGCGTCGTGGTGGCCACGAGCTGCGCGGGATACTCGACCATCTCCAACACCGTCAAGCCGGCGGACAACAGCACGACGCACCACATGACCGGCCCCACGCCGGCGGCGCGGACACGCTCACCCGCGCGGCGGACTAATTCTGCAGCATCAGCCATTCGGCCACCGCCTGCGTCCGATTCCTCGCACCCAGCTTCCTTGCCGCGCGCATCACATACGTCTTCACCGACGACTCCCCCACATGCAGCAGTTCGCCGATCTCGCGCGAGCTCCTGCCCTGCGCGCACAGACGCATGACCTCGCGTTCACGCTCCGTCAACGCCACCACGGCAACGGACGCGGACACGCCTGAGCCCAAACCCGAACCCGCGATGGAACCGCCATCGGCGACGGTCCCATCGCACGCGACGAGCGGCGCATGAGACCGGGCGGCCGCCGGATCGGGCACGTACCGGGTCTGCGGCATACGGCCGTTGGCCAACGCGACCGCCGCATCGCAGATCTCCTTCACCCGCGCCTTGTCCATCACGCATTGCGCGCCCGCGGCCAACGCGTCGGCGGCGTAATGCTCCAGCGAGAACGACGTGATGCCGATCAGCGCGACGTCGGTCGTCTTCTCACGGATTCGCCGACATACCTCGACACCGTCCATCCCCTCCAACGACATGTCCACCAGCAGCACGTCCGGCCGGGAACCGGCGGACAGGCAACGGGCGACGGCGTCCCGGCCACGACGGCACGTCCAGATCACCTTGGCTTCGGGAAGATCCCGTCTGATCAGCAGCGTCATCATCCCGAGCGTCAGCGGATCATTGTCCACCATCGCCAGATCGAACCGTTTCCCGTCGTACATGGTCCACCACACTACAACGCCCGCGTGCCGTTCCGTCACGCCGAAACGGCGCGCGGCAGATTCCCACTAGTACAGCTGGTCATGCGAGCCGGTGCGGGTAAGCACCAGTTGGAGTTCATCACGGTCGATACGGTAGATGAGGAGCCAGTCGCCTTCGATATGAATCTCCCGGTAGCCTTTCCAATTGTTCACCAGCGCATGATCGCGGTACTTGGTCGCGAGCAAATCGCGATCCTCTGCCATCAGAGCCTTAACGGCGGCGCGCATCTTATCAACGTCGTAGTGCTTCTTGATGACCGCCTTGAAATCCTTCTTGAACTGCGTGGTGCGGAAAACAGTTCTAAGCATCCATCAGATCCTTCATCAACGCATCCACGGAGTCGAACGCCGCCCCTTCACGCGCATCGGCTTGACGACGAGCCTCA
This sequence comes from Bifidobacterium sp. LH_419, assembly GCF_056356955.1. Taxonomy (NCBI): domain Bacteria; kingdom Bacillati; phylum Actinomycetota; class Actinomycetes; order Bifidobacteriales; family Bifidobacteriaceae; genus Bifidobacterium; species Bifidobacterium sp. LH_419. The sequence goes on along the minus strand of NZ_JBKEVG010000001.1, from coordinate 100,137 downwards.
GCGTTGACCGGATTCTCCCTTGTCGCGCGGAATGGCATTCCGTTATCGGTGATGGATTGCCGAAGGAACATGTTCAATGCAGTGGACAGATCCAACCCCATCGATTCATAAAGGGCCTTCGCCTGCCGCTTGACCTGCGGATCGGTTCTGAAACTGATCGTCGCGGTATCCGTCATCACACACCCCCAATCACAACGTGCCAATGTACTAACATTGTAACACATTCGAATGTCATACGGATGTGACAGACATTGCATCGGTTTCGTCTGCTCATCGAGCATTTCGCGCGCTATTTCGCACACTTTTCCATTCGTCGGCAGTGATGATGCGGTAGACGCCGTCGTACCGGCGGTCGATGAGCGGATAGTAGTCCTGCTTCGATTCGCCGACGACGTGCAGTCCGCACTTGGACATCACGCGGCCGGACTGCGGGTTCTGCGTGTAATGGCCTCCCCATACGGCGTCCACGCGCAACGTGCCGAACGCGTATTCGAGCACCGCGCGCAACGCCTCGGGCATGTATCCCCTGCCCCAGAACGGGCGTCCGATCCAGTAGCCGAGCTCCAGCGCCTCATCGCCCAGGTACCGGCCATAGCGGGCTTCGAGTTCCGGATTGCCTGTGACGACGTCGGCGGTGTAGTGGCTGACAGGTTTGAGCACGATGCTGCCCACCGGCGCATCGGCTTCGGTTTCGTTGTCCGCGGCTTCGCTGTCGTCCTTGATGGTGATGGCCCAGTTGTTCTCGACGGCGAGGATATTCCTGATGTCGTTCATGCTGTCTTCGACGCTGGTGTGCGGCGGCCATCCGCAACGCAGCCCGACCTCCGGGTCCGAGGCGTACCGGAACAGCGAGGCGGCCTCGGCCGCGTCGTCGACCCTCCACGGTCGCAGCGTCAGCCGTTCGGTCTCGATTCTGTCCATGATGCACCTCTCATCACCCATCATATGTATGCGTCCGGCATGAATCCGATACGGGTCCGTCGGACGCGTTCACCCTACCGCACACGCGCGAGTCACGCCGGCATATGCACGCCGCATCGCGCATGAATCGGCGACGATCACCGCAGTCGCTCCGTCACCGTGAAATGCTCCAGCACGACCATGGTGCCGTCGTCCACGACGAAATCCGGGTCGGCGAACCAGCCGCGGTATTCCTCCGAATTCCAGAAGGATTCGTGCGTGCGACGCCATTGCGCGACGGTGACGTCGCCCTCGCCTTCGTCGATGGCCTGCCGGTCGGTGACGCTTCCCAGCGGGACGGTCTCGACCTCCGTGGTCTCCAATACGGCCACGGGACGATCGGCGGAATCCACCAGCGCGGAACGGTCGCCAACGTGCGGCAACGGTTCGTCGTCCTCCGCATAGTCCATCAGCAGCGCGGCCGTGGCGGTCTTCGCCCCGGAGAGAATGAGCGCGACGAGACGGTCGCGCTCCGGGCCGGGAAAGCCGAATTCCGCCTCCGGCAGCCGCGCGATGGATTCGGCATCACTGTGTTCGATCATCGGCATGGTTCAGACCGTAGCATCACCGATGGCGTTGTCACCCGCGGCGTAGTCGGGAGCGACAACGCCATGCCTACCGTGTCCGCTCTGCGCCGCGACGGGTTTGGATCTCACTTTGGCGGTGAAATGCTCCGATTCGATTCTCCATACCGTGACGCTTCTCACCTGCGCGTCGGTGAACTCCACATGCGGCATGTGCGCCTGATGCGCCATCAGCGACCGCAGCCCGTGTCGGCGCGAGTCGAGATCGTCGACGATGGAGGCGACGCCTTCGCCCACGATCGATTTGAACGATTCACCCCAGCCGCACGCCATGCGTCCCGCGACGATCCCGCAGTCCGTGCGCATGGAGAATGCGACCGGCAGACGGTTGCCGGCGGCGCGGATCGCATCGATCTTGCGCCCGCGCACGGCCGAATGCATCCACAGGACGAGACGGCCGCGAATCGCGATTCGCACCCCTATTTCACATCGGCGCGACGCACCACAAGGACACCGATCGCATAGAGGACCACCGCCCAGGCGAGCAGCATCAGACCGGACTGCCACCAGGTCGGGTCGAAGCCGCCCGAGGTCGCGACCGAGGCAACCGTGTCAGCCGCGGATGAACCGCCAGAACCCGAGCCGGCGCCCACGGCCCCACCACCAGTGGCACCCATCAGCGCGACCGTCGCGCCCGTAACATCGACGCCACCGGTCAGGAACGTCGTCGCCGCCTGACTGGGCAGGCACGCCGCGACGGACTTGATCCACGCGAACCGGTCGCCGGCGAGCGAAACCAGAGACAATACCGAAGGCGCGATCATGACGATGCCGATGAGCGCGAACACGCCACCCACCGTGGAACGGCACAACCCGCCCAAGCCCAACGCCATGACGGCCGTGACCGCCAGCACGCACGCGCCGCCAAGCACGGTGACCCACGGCAGCAGACGCTCGGAATCATCCAACGTTCCCACGCCACCGGCCGATGTGGCGAACAGTGCGTACGCGACACCCCACGACAGCAGCAACCCCGCCAGCGCGGACAGGAACGACAACGCCGCGGTCACGGCGGCCTTCGCGTTCATGAACAGCACACGATGCGGATCGGCGACGAACGACATCTGCACGGTGCGGGTCGTGTACTCGCTGGTGACGGTCATGACGCCGAGGATGCCGGTGACGATCATGCAGGTGACGGTGAAGCCGCCCACCGACGACCACATGAGGCTCGCGGGCAATTCCACCGGATGCGCGAGCGCCTTGCCGGTGCCGGGATCCATGCCGGCGATGAGCGTCATCGACCATGCGGACAGCGCGGCGCCGCCCGGCAGCAGCACGAGGTTGAGGACGAGCAGCACGATGGTGGACCGAATGCTCAACGCTTTGACGATTTCGCTGCGGAACACGCCCCATGCGTTGAGGCGTGCACCACCGACTCGCACGCCGCCGGTCCGCGTGGATGCGCGAGCGAGGCGCGCACCGTCCCGTCCCGCCTGTCCGACGGTTCGCCTGTCCGACCGTGTCCCCGGCCGTCCGCGTCCTTTCGACGCGTGCGCTCCCCTGCTCATCGCGTCACCTCCTGCGGACGGTTCGGCATATTCCCTTGCGGACGATTCTCTATGGCGACGTTTCTCCCGTCCGGTACCGTCGACGCGTATTCGACCGCGGTATGCGTCAACGCCATGTACGCCTCCTCGAGCGAGGCGCGCTCCTCGAGGAACTGGTAGATGACGAGTCCGGCGCGTGCGAACACGTCGGCCGTGGCTTTGAGGTCGGCGCCGACGATGCGGAACGCCTGCCCTTCCTCCGGGTCGCCTGCGGCACGCGCCGCAGGCATCACGCTCACACCGGCCGCATGCGCGAAGATGGCGTACAGCTTGGCCGGATCCGGGGTGACGACGCGAATCGAATGCCGCGAATGTTCGGCGACGAACGCGTTCACGGTGGTGGTTTCGAGGATGCGCCCCTGTCCGATGATGACGAGATCGTCGGCCGTGAGGGCCACTTCGCTCATGAGATGGGAGCTGAGCAGCACGGCCCGCCCCTGTGAAGCGTAGTACCGGCACAGTTCGCGCACCCATTTGACGCCTTCGGGATCGAGACCGTTGACGGGTTCATCGAGGACGAGATTGTGAGGGTCGCCGAGGAGCGCCGCCGCGATGGACAGACGCTGACTCATGCCAAGCGAGAACTGCCCGGCGGGACGTTGCCTCACCGCGGCGAGTCCAGTCATGTCGATGATCTCATCGACGCGTTTGCGACCGATGCCGTTGGTGAGAGCGAGCGCACGCAGGTGCGCGTAGGCGGATCGTCCGGGATGGGCCGATTTGGCGTCGAGTACGGCTCCGACGACTCTCATCGGCGCCTCGATGCGTTCGATGGGCCGTCCGTCGATGAGCGCACTGCCTTCGTCGGGGCGAATCAGGCCGAGAGCGGCGCGCATTGTGGTGGATTTTCCGGCTCCATTCGGCCCAAGGAATCCGGTGACTTTGCCGTCTTCGGCGGTGAAGGTGACGTGGTCGATGGCTTTGCGCGCGCCGCCTGCCGCACCACGCCGGGCAGCCGAGCCGGGTACCGTTCCACCGCGCCCTGCCTGCATACCGCGAGCCCCTCCGCCGCGTGCCCCTCCGAATGATTTGGTGAGCCCCTGTATCTCGATCATTGCGCTCCTTCCTTGGATGCCGAGCGGATGATTTCCAGCCTACCGCGGATTGACGCGCCTCGCCGAATCGTCAATCCATGTGTCTCCCACCTCACCGAACCGCATCGCGTTCCCGCTTATCTCCAACGGACACGGAACCTCATCCTCAAGGATGAGATGCGTATTCATCCTTGTGACCGATGGAAATCCCGCGTGGCCGGGAAGACCATGGATGCAAACAGTCGGCAGCGTCGTGTGACGCGCGGCCCGTGGAGACAAGACAGCCTTGGCCTTGACCTCCGGGGACGCTTCTCATGGAAGGTGGATCATGCCAGCTATATCGGCGACGAATCTCTCAATCGGATACAGGAACTCCCCGATCGTCAGCGACATCAACCTGCAATTACGTACGGGCAGGATCATCTGCCTGCTCGGGGCGAACGGCGCGGGCAAGACCACGCTGATGAAGACGCTGCTCGGACGAATCAAGCCCGTGAGCGGGAACGTCACGTACACTGGGACGAATATCAACGAGATGTCCGCGGCGATAGACCACCCCAGTTTCTTCCCCTATCTGAGCGGCAGACGAAACGTCGAGGTGGCCTCCGCGTTCTGGGGTCTGGACGTGAATCCGGAGACGGCGTTGGACGCTGTCGGCATCGACCGCGCGGCGCATGGGCGGAAGGCGAAAGACTATTCGACGGGCATGAAGGAGCGTCTGGAGCTGTGCCTCTCCCTCGTACCGCATCCGAGATTCCTGTTCCTTGACGAGCCGCAGAACGGCTTGGACCCCGATGGCATCGCCTCCTTGTCCGAAACGCTTCGCGCCTATCGGGATAAGGGGAACTGCGTCGTCATCTCAACGCATCTGCTCCATGAGATCCAGGGAGTCCCGGACGAATGCATCATGATCCGACATGGCCGGGCCGTGCAGGTCGCGAATCTGACCGGGGTGAACCTCGCGAATCTGTATTACGGGAGGCATGAGTCGTGAGCGCCATTTCTCCCATTCGCGCGTTGGTCGCCTATTACTGGAATGCATGGTATTTCCTCGCCGCGGCGTTCGGTGTGGTAGCGTCCCTTCTGCTGGGCGCGTGGATCTCAGGCGCGGCGAACGGAACCCCGATAACCGGAGGATATTGCATCTATTTCACCGGCACCCAGCCGCTGATTTGTCTCACGTTGCTCTTCGCATGCGATGACAGGGTCGCGAAAGCGCACCATGGGGGCCTGCCCCGCCACGTGTATTGCGCGTGGACGCCGTGCTCGCTCAGGGCCATGTTCCGGGCTCTGATCCTGACCGCCGTGAACCTGCTGAGCGTCTTGTGCTTCGACGCCATCATGATCCTGACGGGTACCGGAATGCACCCGCATCTGGCCACCGTCCTGTGCTTCGTCGTGCTGCAGAGCCTTGCGACTTCCCTGATCTACTCGATCATCGAGATCATCACCGATCCCAAAATCGCCGGAATCGTCTCGGGCGTCCTTTGCTATGTCTGGGTTCTTCTGCCGGGAGACCTTCCCGATTATGCGACGCCCTACGTCGCGAACGCCCTGCGAACCGTCGGGTTGAACCTGAACGGCACCGTGATGTCGCCGGCGGAAACGGCGAGCCGATCGCCTATCGGCCCCGTGATGGTCGTCGTCCCGATTGTGGCGCTCATGGTCGCCTATGTCCTGTTGAGCTGGTTCCGTTGCAAAGGAGCGGATAAGAAATGAAATCCCTGATCCGTATCGAGCGCGTGTCGCTGATTCGCTGGTCGACGCTCGCCTTCATGGCCGTGCTTTTTCTCCCGCTGCTTTTCTTCCGTTACGGGAACACGGGCGCGGTGGTGCAGTCGGCGATGGTGATGGCGCTTCCCATAGCCACGGCCGGTCTCGTCTTCTCCCATGCGAGGGTGCCCTCTTCGTATCGTTCCTTCAGCATCCACGATCGGCTTCTGCTTCGCTTTACCTTGGAGTCGCTGTCGCTCGGCGTCGTGGTCAACGTCTGCCTGACTTTGCTGTATGGATTCGCCATCGGATTTGCCGTCAATGAGCGGCCTCTCTCACCGCATACCGTTGTGATGCTTGCGTTCGCCGCCGTCGTTCTTTCCCTTGCATGCTTCGCCCTGCGACTCTGGGCCAGTCCCCTCGTCGCCTGGAACGTCGTCGCCTTCTTCATCGTCGCCGGGCTTACGGTGAGCTCCGGCATATTCGAGGACGCGCCGATGCTGTACGCCGTCATACCGACCACATGGGCACTGCAGGGGGCGAGATTCGCCGGTTATGTGATTCCGGTCGGCGTCACCGTCGCCGCGATAAGCGCATGGCTGCTGCTCAAGGCGGTGATACGCGAGGCTCCCAATACGATTAGGAACTATGTATCATAAGGGATATGAGTGTTCTTTCCCTGGGCCAAGTGCGAGACGCCGCACGGAAAACCGCCCCGAACCATGGGGTGGGAGAGATGTATGTCTATGGTTCCGTTGCTCGCGGGGACAACAGCGCTCTTTCCGATGTCGATCTCGTCTATCGGCTGAACGAAGGGCAACGGGCCACGGCGGGAACGATTCTGTCGCTCAAGGATGATTTGGAATCCGCTCTCGGCGCTCCGGTATCACTGCTGTCCATGCGCACATTACTGTTCAACGCGCAGCACACTGCGTCGGGGAAACGATTCTATGACGCCATCAAAAACGATTTGACAAGGATCATGTGAGCATAATCGAGAACGTGATGCGCTCCTGCCGGACGAATTGATCGAGCATCTTGAATATGCGCATGAGGATGTGTCCCGATTCAATCAGGCCGAAGAATTAGCCTTGAGCCGTAGAGACCGCAATTCGGCGGCAAAGGAAATCGAACAGGCGCAGGAATGCGCCGCCCGGCTTTCGGAGTCCGTGCTTGATGCGGTAAAGAACGTTCCATGGAAAGAGCTACGCGGTCTACGCAATGTCATCGTTCATGAATACGGCGAAGTTGACTGGGATGTGTTGTATGACACGGTCATGTTTGATTTTCCGCCAGTCATTGACGCATTGCATGCCTATCGAAAGACTTTGGCTTGAATAAGCATTTTACGTATGCCCATAAGGGAAGACTCACACTCCCCGAAAATGCCGTGCGGCCCAGACGATGAGGCGTACACGGTTGGTTTGGCCGGGGTCCCTGAGAATGGTACCCAAACCCCTCCTGACGTCGAAACCGTCTCGTCCATGGATTCCTCGCCCGTGACTCACGCGATGAACGAGCGAGACTCCTCCAGACGAGCGCATCCTCCCGATTCATAGCAAAGCTCAGCCGACACGCGTCGTACCTCCATCGACGTGCCCGGCCTTCGTGAGTACCTTCTGCCCATCGGTCCGCCGCACACCGGGCACTTCCTCGCTCTCGCCGATTCGTCTCTGCAGATGGAACAAGTCAACCCGAAAAGTCAAGCACCCGGCCGGATCAACACCCGAACCGTTAATCGCACCACGACACGCGAACCCACAGTAAGCCTCACCCCGGATTTAAGACCCACGTTTCTTTACTTAACCCTGAATCATTATCATATTCCATGAAATCCCCCAAAGGGCCTCTCCGGACGGTCTTCGACTGAGCCGTGATGCACTGGGGGTTCTCTTTTTTCGGGAGTGTCATCGGTGGGGTTTGTCACCCTAAGATGACAGATTTTGTTTGTCTCTCGACTTCCGTGTTCTTTTCCATGAAGGTATGAGTCATACGTCGGAAACGACGTGATCAACCTTTATGGAAAGAGGCTGTCGTGGCAATCCAAAATCCGAATACTCCCATTGCAACAAGCCATTGGCAACGAGATGACGGTCTTCGACCGGTCAAGTCGATGCCGGTTCAGGCGCGTGGGCTGGTCAAGCGTGTGGTTTCCGCTGATGGTTCCAGTCCGAGTGTGATTCTCAACGATGTCTCGTTGGATATTCCCGGTGCCGGGTTGACGGCGATCGTCGGGCCTTCGGGAGCGGGCAAGACCTCTCTGTTGTACGTGTTGTCAGGTTTGGACAGGCCCGACTCGGGCCGGGTCGTCATCGGCGGCACCGACATCTACGCGTTGGACGAGGAACGTCGTTCGCGGTTCATCCGCGGGCATATCGGTTTCGTGTTCCAGCAGTACAACCTCGTGCCGTATCTGACGGTCGAGGAGAACGTGATGCTGCCGCTCTCGCTCGCCCATCGCAAGGCCGACTACGTGCATGTCACGCAGCTGCTGTCCCGGTTCGGCCTGCGCCGGAGGGCGAGGACCGTGGTGAGCGCCCTGTCCGGTGGAGAGCAGCAGCGCGTGGCCCTGTGCCGGGCCCTGCTCTTGCGTCCGTCGGTGGTGTTCGCCGACGAGCCCACCGGCGCGCTCGACACCGCGAACAGCGGGCTCGTGCTGCAGGTGCTGCGCGAGCTGGCGGGTTCGGGTTCCAGCGTGGTCATGGTCACACATGACACGGACGCCGCCGCCCTAGCCGATCGCGTGGTCTTCCTGCGCGACGGCGGGATCACCCACGTGGCAGGCAGGCTGACCGCCGGGCAGATCGTCGAGGGCATGCGCCGCACGTTCGAGCCTGCCATGCCGCAGCACGGTCAGGAGGCTCGCCGTGGATAGGTATGTGCTTCGCGTGTTCCGTGACAATCTCGCGGGTTGGGTGCCCACGATCATGGTGGTCGCGGTGGTGACCACGCTGGTGGGCGTGTGCATGAACCAGTTCGTGTGGACCTCGTCGCCGTCATTCGCGTCGGCCGCCCGGCTGGCGGGTTTGGATCCGGCCGAGTTCACCATGGTGTCGGTCACGATCTATGTCGTGGTGGCGTTGCTTGCGTTCTTCTCGCTGACGGTGGTCGGTTCGGCCACGGTTGACCGCATCCGCGGCACGTTCGCGCAATGGCGTCTCATGGGCGCCAGCCCGAGCCAGGTGCGCGCGGGCATGTGGATGCTCGTGGGCGTGGCGAGCCTCACTGGCTCGCTGATCGGCTCGCTGATCGCGATGCCGGCCAGCCTGCTCGCGGTCCCCGAGTTCGACGCGATGGCCGCAGAGAGCTTCGCCGGCGGGCTCGGCTCGTTCGTCCCTCCCGCGTTCACACCGTCCGCGACGGCATGGCTCGGCTCGCTGCTGTTGGGCGTGGCCACGTGCATGCTGGGCGCGTTCGTGCCCTCGATACGCGCGGCGAAGGTCCGTCCCATCGAGGCGATCCGCGGCAAGGACGTACCGGTCGGGCGGCGTGGATGGCGGTATTGGGCGCGTTGGGCGCTCGGATTGACCGTCATGGCGGTGGCATTGGTATTGGCGTTCTCCGGCATGGGCATGCCGCGCGCCCAAGCGTTCGGCCAGGAGGCCGGCCAGACGTTCAACGGCGCATTATGGGCCGGGATCATCGCGTCGTTCGGCATGTACGTCCTCGCCGGCGTGCTGGTCCCGATCCTGCTGGACGCGGGACGCGTCATATGCCGCCTGTGCGGGTCGGCGACCGGCGTGCTCGCGGCCCGCGCCGCCAAGGCGAAGACCGTGTCCAGCATGAACACCATCGCCCCGCTCGCACTGGCCCTGGGATTGTCCGCGACCCTGCTGACCTGCGCGCGGTCCTACGGGCGGATACTGGCCCTGGGCGGCCATCCGACGAGCCTGAACTACACGGACTCGCTGCTGATGATCGCGATGCTGTGCATCGTGTCCCTGACCACGAGCCTGGCCGTCATCACGTTGTCGAACCGTGGCATGGTTGCCGACCAGGCGCTGCTGCGCAGCATCGGCATGTCGCCGCGCCGGGTGACGCGCATGATCCTGTGGCAGAGCCTGCAACTGGCCGCCGGCGCGGTCGTCCTCGCGCTCATCCCGGTGGTCGTCAGCTCGCTCGTGCTCGCCACACGCTCCATCACGCTCGTCGGCGTTCCGGTGGCCGAGATCCCGTGGGTCGGTGTGATCGGCGCGGGAGCGGCCTGCTGGCTGGCGTTGTTCCTCATCCAGTACATGCAGATTCGCCCCGCGCTGCGTCGTAGCGTGGCAGACGCGATCAGGAGCCGTTGACATGCAATCACACCAACACAACGATTCGGTTATCGGCTTCCTGCTGCTCGGCCTGTTCCTGTCTCTGCCCGGCGTGCTGATTGCGTGGATCATCGGCCGCGACGGGCACGGATGGGAGCATGGCGGCCGTGTCGTCGCATGGATCGGGGCGCTGTTCTCGCCGTTCGTATGGCTGGCCATCATCATCGTATTCACTGTGTTGTTCACCGGTTCGGTCACGATGCTCGGCTGCCTGATGCCCGGCGCGGACTGTCTCGCCCAGTGAACATGCCGATGACCCGACGAGGTGGCACAGTGGATCATATGGAACGGCAAACGGTGAATGTCGGCAGGGTCACTGCCATAGCCATGCCATTATGTGTGCTCGCGGTCGAGGGCGCGATGCTCACGTGGGAGCGCATGATCGGCGCCCCGTTGGACCCGATGTACACGCTCGCCAAGCAGACCGGCGGATTCGTGATGCTGTTGCTAGCCCTGTGCCTGTCATGTCTGACATTGGTGTTCCGCTACCGTGCCCCGTCCGCCACGTTGGCGTCGCAGCTCATCCTGACCTTGACGCTGTCCTTCTGGCATGCGGACTCGATCCTGCTGGTCCAGCTGGTCGTGGCATTCTACGCGTTCATGCGCACGGCCGGGGAACGCCGCATGTACATCGGGTCCCTCGCGACGACGTTGGCCGTGACCTTGGCGACGTTCATGTCATGGCCCGCCAGCCGGTTCCTCGGCGAATGGCCCGGCCGCATCCTCCTGCTCGCCCTCGCCGGCGCGATCGCCCTGGCGCGCCGCGGCATGGCCCAAGCCAGGAACGCCACGGCCGCCGCCGGCTTGGAACATCGGCGCGCGCAGACCGCCATCAAGCAGCGTGACGCCGCGGTGCATCGTTCGCGCATCGCCGGCCAGCTGCACGACAGCGTGGGGCACGGGTTGACCGCGATCATCGCTTTATCCGAAGGATTGACCGGCAAGACCGGCGACCCGCGCGTGGAGGAGGCTCTGAAAGGCATCAACGAGATCGCACGGGAAAGCCTGGAGGACACACGCAAGGCCGTGCGCGCACTGACCGAAACCGACACGACCGCCGAAAACGAGGATTCCTCCGAACCGGGCTCCCGGAGCATGCGTTCGTGGGACGACATCCGCCCGATCCTCGCACACGCCCGCACGCTCGGCATCATTACCGTATTCACCGAAACCGGCATCCGCGCCGACGACGGATCGCAGGCGAATCTCTGTTTCGACGTGACCCGAGAGGCCATCACCAACGCCATCCGACATGGCAGGCACGTCACGCATCTCAACGTCTCATGGAACCACCAGCCTCGGAATGGGGTCACCGTCACCGTCAGCAACGACGGAGCCGACGGCGCGACGCCAACCGCCACGTCCGATAACGGCACCGGACTGGCCAGACTGTCACGGCGTGTGCAAGACACCGGCGGTGTATTCGCCTATGGGCCAATAGATGGCACCGACTGGCAGGTCAAAGCGGTCATTCCCCCGACCGGGGAACGGCAGACTGAAAGGCAGATCTGACCATGATCCGTGTGATGCTCGTGGACGACCAGAGACTGGCACGACTCGGCTTCCAGCTCATGCTCGACGACGTGACCGGCATCACCGTCATCAAGTCGGCGGAGAACGGGCAAGCCGCCATCGACACGCTCAACCAGTTGGATGCCGATCACCGGCCATTGCCCGACGTGATTCTCATGGACGTGCGCATGCCCGGCATGGACGGCATCGAAGCAACCCGACACATCACCAAGCACTGGCCCACCATCAGAATCCTCATCCTCACCACCTACGACGAAGACGACTATGCTTTCGGCGGACTCGACGCAGGAGCCAGCGGATTCCTACTGAAGGACGTCACCAAACGCGCACTGGTGGAAGCGATTCGCTCCATCGCCAGCGGCGATGCGATCCTCACCCCACGTATCACCAGACAGGTGCTGGAACGAGGCCTCCCCCATCCCACGGGAGACCGACGGCAACAGGAATTGCGCGCGTCATTCGACATGCTCACCCCGCGTCAACGTGAGATTTGCTCACTCATTGCCGAAGGACTCAGCAATGAGGAGATCGCCGGAAGACTCGTCATCGAATCCAATTCGGTCAAACGCGCAGTCAGCCGCATCCTTACGACCCTCGGGCTCAGGGATCGCACTCAGATTGCCGTCAGCTGGTACAAGGCCGGAGGGTTGTAGTTTTTTCGTCACCGTAAATCCTGAGGTAAAGGCGAAGGCCCATGCCGTTAGACATAGATGTCTCGTTTCTCCAGTATGAGGGAGGCGATGGCGATGATGATGAGGGTCAGGCCGATGGATGTGCCGATGCTGATGCACATGGTGGCGGGCGTGACGGGATCGACCGGGAACGAGGTGCCGATGCGGCTGGCGGCGGAGCCCATCATGATGGCCCGGCGCAGCATGCCTTCGTTCCTGGACTGCGGGGCCGCGGTGTCGGCATCGGGCGTGGCCGCACCCGGGGTTGCGTGTCTCATAGGCTTCCCGCTCCCGTCAAACGCATGAAGATGTCCTCCAGGCTTTGTTCGCGGCGGCGCACCATGAAGATGCGTAGGCCCTGGCTCACGAACCATGCGATGATATCGGCAGTCGTGTCGTGAGAGCCGACGCCCGGTACGGCCAGTGCCCGGTCTTCGAGGGCGAGTCCGGTGTAGCCGCGTGATTCCAGCAGGGCCTTCGCCTTCGCCGGGTCGTCGGTTTCGACGAGCAGGTCGGGTGTGGCCTTGGAGAACAGTTGGGAGCGCGTGCCTTGGAACAGGAGACGCCCTCGTGACAGGATGCCGAGTGTGTCGCAGGTCCTGTCGATCTCGCCGAGCAGGTGGCTTGATACGATCACCGTGACGCCCTGATCGCGCAGGCGGGCGAGCAGTTCACGGATCTCCTCGATGCCTGCCGGATCCAGCCCGTTGGTCGGCTCGTCCAGTATCAGCAGTTGCGGCGAGCGTGCGAGTGCCATGGCGATGCCGAGGCGTTGCTTCATGCCCAGCGAGTAGTTGCGTACGAGCTTGTCCATCTGGCTTTCCATGCGCACCGCGTGCACGGCCGCGTCGATCTGACGGTCGCTCAGCGAGAGCAGGCGTTGGACGATGCGCATGTTCTCCTCGCCGGTCAGGTGCCCGTATCCGGGAGGCGATTCAATCAGCGAGCCGATATGCGTCAACTGCTCGCCCCGGGTCCTGCGGTTCATGGGCCGCCTGTCGATGATGATGTCGCCTCCGGTGGGTTGGACCAAGGACAGGAGCATCTTCATCGTGGTGGATTTGCCCGAACCGTTCGGGCCGAGGAACCCGTACACACTGCCGCGCGGCACGAGCAGGTTCAGATCGTCGACGACCGTGCGATCGCCGTAGCGCTTCGTCAGATGATGGGTGGACACCATCGCGTCGGATGGATACCCTTGCCGGGATTGTCGTTGGTTGCTCATGGCATCCATGATTCCCGGGATCCGCCGCCCCCGCCATTGGCCGGATGGACTATTCGCGTCCGGTGCCGCTAGTCGTTTCGGACTAGTCGAGTCGCCATCACCGGTCGTCGGCGGAGACAAGGCCGATGCGGTAGGCCAACACCGCGGCCTGGACACGGTTGCATGAGCCGGTCTTGTCCAGCACATGCCGCACATGCACGCGCACCGTGTTCTCGGCGATACGCAGACGGTCGGCGATCTGCCCGTTCGACAATCCCAAGCCGATCAGACGAAACACCTCCGCCTCCCGGTCGGTCAGGTCGAACGCCGCCACCGCACCCGTGACGTCCCTGTTGCCGGCATTGTCCTTCGTGCTCCCGTTCGAAAGGAAATGCCCCAGCAGACGCGCGGTCATGCGTGGGGAACGACCGCGTCACCGGCCTCGACGTGCCGTATCGCCGAGACGAGCTCGTCCAATGGTGCGTCCTTGAGCAGGAATCCCGATGCCCCGGCCTCCAGCGCGTCGATCACATACTCGTCCAACGCGAACGTGGTCAGCATCAGCACACGAGGCGCGTCGTCCTTGAATTCCGCGCGGATTCGCCGGGTCGCCTCCACACCGTCCATCACGGGCATGCGCACGTCCATCAACACCACATCCACCGGCATGGATCCCAGAAACGCCAACGCCGCACCGCCGTCCTCGGACTCACCGGCCACGTCAATGCCATCGACGGTCTCCAACAGCAGCTGCAATCCCATGCGGAACATCGGCTGGTCATCAACAATCAATACGCGAATCGCCATCACTTCATCTCCCCGTCATGCGCATCGTCGAACGGCAGCACGGCGACCACCTCGAACCCGCCCCGAGGGCCCGGTCCGAACCGCAGCGTGCCGTCATAGGCATCAACCCGTTCCCGCATGCCGATCAGACCTCGACCGCCATCGGTGAAACCGCCGTCATGATGCGACTTCGGCCCGGCGCCGTCGTCATCCACATGGATGGTCAGGGCATCCCCGCCGTAATCCGACGTCACCTCGATGCGGGTCAACGACGGGCCGCCATGCTTGACCGCGTTCGTCAACGACTCCTGCACGATGCGATACGCCGCGGCATCCAATCCGGTAGGCAGAGTGCGACGTTCGCCGCGCACCGTCAATTCCACATCGACGCCACCCGCGCGGGTCCGGGCGACGAGAGCATCCAGATTCACAAGACTCGGCTGAGTCGAATCGTCGGCACTCGTATCGTCGTCGCGCAGCACGGTCAGCACCCGGCGAATGTCGGCCGTGGCCGCCCGCCCCGTACCGCTCACCATGCTCATCACCTTCCCGGCCTTCGCAGGGTCCGAATCGACCAGACGACCTGCGGCTTCCGCCATCACCGTCATCGACACCAACGAATGCGAGACCGCATCATGAATCTCACGTGCAATGCGCGTACGCTCTCCGATGACAGCCAGCCGCACACGCATATCCCGCTCACGTTCCAACCGCCGATTGCGTTCGCGCAAGGAACCGACCAGCAGACCCCAACCCCACACCCAGCCGACCAGGATCACCGCCAGCATCACCGCATCGCGTGACACCCAGCCGGCACGCACCTGCCACGCCGCCACGACCCCCACGAAGCCAAGCGCCAGCAACGCGGCGATCAACGCCTGCAGCCAGCGACTACGACTCGCCACGTTATACACGCCGAACACCACCATCACCGATGACGGCAACGGCGTCACCACACCATCGAACATATTGAAGGGCACATCCGAACCGGGAACCGGAAGCGAAACAAACAGCACTTGAACGATAGCGAATCCCAACGAGACCAAAAACGACCCCAGCGGGAAACGCCGTCTCGCCAACCACGGTGCGCACATCCCAACCGCGCACACCAACCCGACAACACCCTTCAACGGAACACCAAAAGAAAACCACGGCAACACGAACGGCAAATCACACAACAGCATAACGCCCGTCACGAGCGCATCGAGCCAGAGAGCATGGAAAGTCTTGGTCGAAACACTGTTCATCGGATTTGTCTTCAAGTCCACGGACAACACGGTAGATGCACAACAATACAATCCCATTCATGGCGGAACGAAGCGTTGGCATGTGACATAGAAGTCGAATCCTGAATTAAGCGGGTTGCCCACTCATCAACCTGCGCATGATACGGGCGAATCCCGGCATGCCGGAATGTTCGAGCCGTTCCAGTTCTTCCTGCATGGTGCGCGGCGGATGCTTTTTCGATGCGACCAGTTCGGTCATGGCCTTGACCGCGCGTTCGGGATACGCCTCGGCGACGCCGATCAGAAACTCGTCGGGGTGGCGGGCGGATAATCCGATCTTGGCGAGTTGGTTCGCGGGGAAGTCCTTCAGATTGAAGGTGACAATCACGTCCGCATCGCCGTTATAGGCGGCGGCCGCCACATGCCGATCATCAGCGTCCGGCAACACGACCTCACCGGTCAGTTCCGGAATGGGAGAGACAAGATAATACGGCTTGACATTGCGGATGGCGGACAGATAGCGGTCGACCCAAGCAGAATCTTTGCCGAGGTCGTCGACGAACGCCCGGCGGGCTTCTTCAAGCACGTCGTCGGAGTATTCGGGGTCGAACAAGTGATGGTCGGCAAACGTGAGCAGCACATCCGTCAGCCAGGTGTGCGGGAAGATGTTCGCATCGAGAAAAGCGACCACCAACTCAAATCCCTCTCGTTTCAGCTGTAACGAGCCAGATAGGCCGAGTAGTCGATGTCGTCCAATCCACCTTGGCTAGCGGCCTCGCGCATGGTCTCCAATGCCTCATGGCCGTGGGATCCCGACTTGTCGTGGTAGGCGACGACCTGCGCTCGGGAAACCATACGGTTGCCTTTCGCGCCGTAGCGCACGAACGGAATCTCTCCAGCGTCAAGTATGCGAGCGACGGTCTTCGCCGATACGCCGAGAATCTGAGCGGCCTCACCGGTGGTGATCATCTCGGCAGAATCGCCGTGCACGATGGCCGCGAACGCGCGACGCAGCTCCTCCGCATCCAACGGGTATGCCTTGCCGTCGCCCGTAGTGATGTATGCGGATCCTTTGCCGATCTGGGAAATGGGGATTGCCTCGAATGTGGTCATGGCGAGTCCTTTCCTGAAGCCTTACACTCAGCCTACTCCAGATCAGACATTTCGGCAATATCGGACATATCAGACACCGCAGTCGACATGCGAAAACAACGATGAGATTCCACTATCAGTACGAGGAAGAGCAGAGAAAAAGCAACCAATACAGTGAACAAGCGAACCCAACCCTGAACCTCCGCCGCATTGACTATCGGACTATGGCTTACTATCATGCATCACGAATTCCCCCAATGGGCCTCTCCGGACGGTCTTCGACTCAGCCGTGATGCACTGGGGGTTCTCTTTTTTCACATTCCACGAAGGTGCCGCGCAGCCCAGACGATGAGGCGGACGCGGTTGGTTTGGCCGGTTTTCCTGAGGATGCTGCCGATGTGGGTTTTGACGGTGGATACGCTGATGCCCAGGCTCGCGGCGATCTGCTCGTTGGAGTCGCCTTGGACGATGCGGGCGAGGATGTCATGTTCCCGGCTGGTGAAATCGGGAAGATCGTCGTCGTTCCTTCCGACTGGCGTCTCACCGTTGTCTGCGAATGTCGTCATCGCCGACTGCGTCTGGACGGAACCGGTGGCGAGCCGTTGGCTGAGACGGTTCATGGTGGCGGTGTCCATGACGGTGTTGCCCGAGGCGGCGGCACGTATGGCGTCTATGAACTGTTCCGAACTGCTGTTTTTGAGGAGGAATCCGCTGGCTCCGGCATCGAGCATGCCGATGGCGTAGGCGTCGGTGTCGTATGAAGTCAGGCCGATGACGCGCGTTTCCGGCAGATCGTGAATGATGATGCGTGCAGCTTGGATGCCGTCAAGTCCGGGCATGCGCACGTCCATGAGGATCACGTCCGGTTTGGATTGGCGGGCCGTGCGTATCGCGGTTTCGCCGTCCGCGGCCGTGGCGATGACGGTCATGTCGGGCTGTGCGTCGATGATGCGCGTGAACCCGCTGAGTATCAGCGACTGGTTGTCGACCAGCATCACGCGAATGGGCTGCATCCGGTGTGCGTTTTCCGTCATTGCCGCCGTCCTTCTTGACGGTGTCCGTCGCCCGTCTCGTTCAATGCCGCCGCCACCGGTTCTCTCTGATGGGACAGCGGCCAGACAGCATCGATTGAACAGAGCCCACCCGTCATGCTGATGCTGGCGTGACCGTCATATTGCTCGCACCTCCACCGGATGCCGTCAAGACCGTGTCCGCGCCGTCGCCATTTGGTGGTATTCGGTGACGTCGATGCGCAAGAAAGAGACGCATACGGGTTTTCGCAGTGCAGTCGAATCGCATCGCCGGTGATGGTCAGGGACAGATCGACGCAGCGAGGTTGTGCGTAGCGCAGCGCGTTGGTCAGACATTCCTCGGCCACACGGTATACGGCGTGGGACAGTCCCGTCGGCAGACACGACGTCTTCACGCCCTCCTGATGCAGGTCAATGATCAGTCCTTGCTTCCGATATCCGGCGATGAGAGCGTCGAACTGGTCGAGCGTGGGTTCCGGCAAACGGTCTTCTCTCGTAATGTCGGATAGTAGGGCCCGCAAATCGGCGACGGCTTCGCGCGAGGCTTGGGAGATGTCCGCGAACACTGTGCGCGCTGCGGAATCGGCGGTGGTTGTTCTGCCGCTTTCGGCTTGGACGGTGATGCCGGTGAGCGTGTGGGCGAGGATGTCGTGCATCTCGTGGCTGATGCGCATGCGTTCCTCCAATACGGCCAGCCGCGCACGCATGTCGCTGTCGCGTTCGGCCATGATCCGGCGTTCTTTCTCCGCCTCAAGCCGCATATCCTTGGCACGGTTGAGCCGGCCCGCCTGCCATGCGGACAGCATCAGACTGCCCGCGAATAGTCCTGCCACGGGCATCGTCCAATCCGAGGAACGAACGATCGCCAGATGCAGGCCGAGCGCGACGACGGGCAACAGACACGACGTCAAGCCGACCAGCCGGCAACGCCTCACCCGACCTGTCCCGCACAGAAACACGGATACCACCGCCATGAGCTGGCCGATCAACGTGAACGAGCCGTAGATGGTCGTATATGCGGCGGGGACGACGGTCGCCGATACGGCGAATACGGTGAACCGCCGTCGCACGAACACGATGGAGGCGACGGCCACGCTCGCCCATGCCCAATCGCCCATGCCCGCCGCACCGAACAGCATGCACAACAGCACGCCGAACAAGGCGACCGTATCCTCTGCACGAACCTTCATACCAACGACGTTACCCGTATCAGTTGGCCGATGACATGATTCGCAATGATGATTCCCACTCTCCTCGTTCCAGAGAACTCATACCTAGGTACCGGTCCATTCATACTTCGATACCGGTCGGATGCGGATTGGTTCTTCCGGATGATACCCCGCACGATTCCATCCCCATAAGTTGGTTGTGTGAGCGGAAGGTTCGGCGCATCGGCGATCGAATCATCCGTGGAACATAGGAAGGAGCTGGCATGACAGGCATAGCAGGAACAGACGGCGGCATGACCGTGCATCCGGCGGCGGTCGAGGCGATTGACGTGCGCAAGACGTACGGTTCCGGCGTGGCCGAGACGGTCGCGGTGGCGGACATCACGGCCCGGTTCGAGAAGGGCAGGTTCACGGCGATCGTGGGCCCGTCGGGGTCGGGCAAGACCACGTTATTGCATCTGCTGGCGGGTTTGGATACGCCGACTTCGGGGCGGGTGATTGTCGATGGCGTGGATATTTCGACGTTGTCGGATGACGCGTTGTCCGATCTGCGGCGCGACCGGATCGGGTTCATCTTCCAGGATTTCAACCTGCTGCCGTATCTGACGGCGGAGCAGAACATCGAGCTGCCGTTCACGCTGCGCGGCAGACAGCCCGACCGTCAGGCCATACGCGGGATCGCGCGCGAGCTGGGCATCGAGAATCGGCTTGATCACAAGCCTCAGGAGATGAGCGGCGGGCAACGGCAGCGCGTGGCGGTCGCCCGCGCGCTGGCCGGGAATCCCGCGGTGGTGTTCGCGGACGAGCCGACCGGCGCTCTGGATGTGAAGTCGTCGCGCCAGTTGCTGGTGATTTTGCGGGATATGGCGTCGCGG
This sequence comes from Bifidobacterium sp. LH_419, assembly GCF_056356955.1. Lineage (NCBI taxonomy): Bacteria > Bacillati > Actinomycetota > Actinomycetes > Bifidobacteriales > Bifidobacteriaceae > Bifidobacterium > Bifidobacterium sp. LH_419. The sequence goes on along the minus strand of NZ_JBKEVG010000001.1, from coordinate 80,396 downwards.
CGCGGGCAGACGATCGTGATGGTCACACATGATCCGAACGCCGCCGCCTACGCCGACCGGGCGCTCGTGGTACGTGACGGACTAATCGCGGCGGACATCGCACATCCGACGGCCGCCGACGTGGTGCGCGTGCTCGAACAGGACGCTGGTTCTTTCCTCCCGCCGGCGGGAGGTGTCGCCACAGGCGACGGAGGGTGGTCGGATGTCGTCCCCCGAAAGGACGGTGCGCGATGATCCGGGTGGTGTGGGCACAAATCAGGCATTCCCCGTCCCGGCTGCTCGCCGTCCTGTTGGCGGTGGTGTTGTCGGCGGGGATGCTGGCGGGCACGGTCGTGTTCCAGGGCACGTCCACCGCAAGCATGGCCACGGTCACGGCAGCGCCGTTGAAGCCCGTGGACGTCATCATCGATCCCGGCGACGCCGAAGTGAAATCATTGAAGACCTCGTGGGCCGAGGACGTGCTTGCCGAGGCGCGTGTCAACGGCAAGGTGAAGGCGACGGCCCCGTATTATGCGGCCACGGTCACCGCGTACGGCGCGGATGCGCGTGGCACGGCGAACGTGTATTCCGTCTCCCGCGACCCGTCCCTGCGCTGGTTTGGACTGGAGTCCGGCGACTGGCCGCGGTCCGCCGACCAGATCGTCGTCTCGCAGGATACGGCCGACAAGCTCGGTGTGCGGGTCGGCGGCACGGTCACGTTGAAATCGTCCGACGGCACGAAGCATGCGGTGACGGTCAGCGGCATCAATGATGTGCGGTTCAAGCCGATGACCGGCACCGACTACGCGATCTACGCCGATCCGTCGTACTTCGGTGACATGACGCCGGGTGAGCTGTTCGTCAAGCTCAACGACCCCTCCGACATCGATTCGGTCACCCAACGTCTTGCGACGGCGGCCAAGGTGGATGGTGTCACGGCGGTCACGGGCGTGGAGATGATCCGTCAGGCGTCGGCGATGATGGCCGGCGGCAGCACGCAATTGACCGTGATTATGGCGGTGTTCGCCGTCATCGCCCTGTGTGCCGCGATGATGGTGATTTCCAGCACCTACCGGACGTTGATTGCGCAACGCACGCGGGACATCGCCATGCTGCGTCTGATCGGAGCCAGACGCGCGAACATCCGGTCGCTGGTATTGTCCGAAGCGCTGATCACCGCCATAGCCGGCACGTTCATCGGCGCCCTGATCGGCGTGGGCGGCGGTTACGCGGCCATGACGGTGATGGGTCAGGCGTTCGGCGGGTTCGCCGCCAACCCGCTCCTGCTGGCGGGAACGCTACTGCTGACCATTCTGGCCACGGTATTGACCGCGTGGACGACCGTACGCCACGCCACGCGCATCCCACCCATCCAGGCATTGGACGGAGCCGCGCAGTCCGGAGACGGCAACGACGATGTGACGGCGGATGGCAAGACGTATAACGGCAGTGTTCCGTGCATCGTGTTCGGTGCAGTGTGCGCGATCGCCGGCGTCGCGCTGCTATGGGTCGGTGCGGCCGGGTTCCACATGCCCATCGCGTTGGCCGGTGGTCTTGCTTTGGCGCTCGGTCTCGTGCTTGCCCTGCCCGGACTCGTCGCGATGCTCATGCCCGTCATCGGTGCGGTCTTATCCGTCTGCGGATTGGCGGGCAGACTGGCCGCATCGAGTCTGACGGCGAACGCGCGACGCGCGGGCGGCACCGTCACCGCGGTCGCGTTCGGCATCAGCCTAATCGCCGCGCTCTCCTCGGCCGCGGCCACCGGAACCGCCACCATCAACGCCGACCTTGACCACCGCTACCCGGTCAGCGCCGCCCTCTACACGCCGGACGGCAATGCGCTCTTCGACAAGGTCCTGCAGCATGCCAATGAAATCACCGACGCGCGAGGCTCCTACCCGATACGCACCATCGCCATCGACCACACGCCGGACGGAGCGAAGACCACACCCCAAGTACTCGACGTCATCCCCGACAAGGCCGCCGCAGTCTTCACCAAGGACGACCAGTGGCGCGCCAGAGAGGAGAACGGCGTGCCGGTCGCGCTCGTCCACCCGCGCTACATGAGCACCATCGGCATCAAGGAGGGAGACACACTCACGCTCACCGTCGCCGGTGTTCCCGTCACGGTCAGGGCACACGCCTCGCAGCTCACCGAATCGCCGAGACTCGCGATCATCATCACCGACGGCCAACTCGCCGCACTGCCGCACGCCGCCACCATCGAACCGGCATTGAAGACAAGCATGATCTGGTTCAAAGCCAGACCCGGCATCGACCGCGCCAAGCTCGCCGGCCAGGTCAACCGGCTGGCCGTGGCCGATCCGAACGCCACGGTCGGCGGCGGCATCGCCGAAAGCAACGACATCCTCAACGTGCTCAACATGCTGCTCATGCTCTCCTACGCGATGCTCGCCATCACCGTCATCATCAGCCTGACCGGGCTCGCCAACCAGCTCGCGCTGTCCGTCATCGAACGAACCAACGAGATCAGCATGCTGCGCGCGCTCGGCACCAGACGCGGCGTCATCCGCACGGAAATCGCCATCGAAGCGCTGACCCTGACCATCATCGGCACCATTGTCGGACTGCTCGTCGGACTGCCGCTCGGCATCGCCGGTGTCAAAGCACAGATCGGCGGCATGACCGGCCAATTCACCACACGACTGCCGTGGACGCAGATCGGCGTGCTCCTCCCTGTCATTCTCATCGCGGCGTTCCTCGCCGCGGCCATCCCCGCGCGCAACGCCATCCGAATACAACCCGCACAAGGCCTCACCAGCTGAAAGAATAAGTAAAGGAGATGGAACCGTGATTACGGTGCCATCTCCCTCTTCCCTATGTCTCACATAACTGGATGTGGAAGGTCTGCTGACGCTGGTCCGACGCCGATGGTGATGAACGCCGTGCCCCCTACAGTCGGATGTCCGGCGCGGGCAAGGCGGGACGTTCGTCGATGGCCTGCAGTCCGGCGACATCGGTCGCGTAGAAGCGTTTCAGATCGTCGGCGAACTTCGCGAGGCTCGGCTTGGACGAGTACAGCATGTGACCGGCCGGATAGTACGTGAACGCGACGTTGCCGCGCAGCGGTTTCGGCAGGCCGAGATGGTCGATGTCGTATTCGGTCTGGCCGAACGGCGTGCACAGGTCGTAGACGCCGTTGCCGATGAGTACCTTCAGCGTGGGCTGGTGGGCGATCGCGGCGGCCAGGTCGGGTACGACGTTCGGGAACGGGATGTTCTGCCCCCATGAGGATTTGGTCATGTCCGGCTGCCTGTGCCACCAGGTCCAGCCCTTGCCCGGTTCGGTGGCGTTCCAGTCGAAGTCGGCGAATCCGACGCGTTCGGGTGTGCGGTCCCAGCCGAGTTCGTCGCGCAGGTACGCGTTGGCGAGGCTCGAATACGCGGGGTCGAGGAACGCGTCGTCCACGACGAACGTCTCCTCGTCGTTCATTCGATCGAGGTCGTAGCCGGCCACGCGTCCGTCGTAACGGCCGACGATTTTCCCCTCGTTGCGCAGCAGCTCTTTGCGGAACCGCATGTCCACGACGCGCAGGTCGGAATCGTAGACGTATTTCGCGTCCAGACCGGTCAGTTCGGCGTACCGCTCGGCGACGCGGCGTTTGACCGAGTCGTCCAGCGAGGATCCGGCGGCGAGGGCGAGGCGCAACGGGCCGTTCGCGAACGCGCGCGACTCCTGCAGATGATCGGCGGATTCCGTCTCCGTCGCGGCGCGGCCATGATATTCGGCGACGGATGCGTAGGTCGGGAAATAGCCGATGTAGAACTGGTCGGACGTGTCGAGTGTGTACGCGTAGTCGAGGATGTTGGAGATCAGCGTGATCCCGTTCAACGCGACCCCGTCCTGCTGGAGCCGGTATGCGAGGGCCGCGCCGCGCGTGGTGCCGTACGATTCGCCGAGCACGTACTTCGGCGAGTTCCAACGATGGCATTTGCTCGAATAGGCGCGGATGAACGCGCTGAACCCGGCGACGTCGCCGTCCACCGACCACAGTTCCGGCTTCGCCTTGTCGATGATTTCGGAGAATCCGGCGCCGGGAGCGTCGATGAACACCAGGTCGGAGGCCGGCAGCAGCGTGTACGGGTTGTCTTCGAGACGGTACGGCGCGGCGGGTACCGGTGCCGCATCCGGCACGTCGATGCGTTTCGGCGCGATCGACCCCATGAGCAGGAACGTGGTGGAAGATCCGGGGCCGCCGTTGAAGATGTAGGTGACCGGACGGGTGGCGTCGGGTTCCCCGTCGTCGCCGAGCAGTGCGAACGCGGTGAAGAAGACGCTTGCCGCCGGCTTCACCTTGGGCGTGTCGATGTGCAGCGTGCCGACGGTCGCCGCGTAATGGAGCGTGCGTCCGTCGATGTCGATGACGTGGCGTGTGGTCTTCTCATATGGTTCCGGCAATCTCGCCTGCGTCGCCGCCGGTGCCTGCTGATTCGTCGCGTCGCCGCCTTGCTTGTCGTCAGCCGTATCAGCCATGATGTCTTCCTTCCCTCGGCGGATGCCCCGTCATCGTGTTCGTTTCATCGTCCACTATACGTGCGTGGGGAGCGTCGATCCGGACATTTCACTAATCAACACGTTGTTGATATTGTTCTGTCGTTTGCGATGATCACCATGTTGAGCATTGTCGGGGACGATTGCCCGAAGTCCGCCGAAATCGGGATAATCGCGTGGATGATCCTATGAACGACACGAAGGAGAAGGACATGATCGACGGGTTCAAGAAGTTCATCTCACGCGGCAACATGATCGACATGGCGGTGGGCGTGGTCATGGGCAGCGCGGTCACCTCCGTGGTGAACGCGATCGTGGACAGTCTCATCAATCCGCTCATCGCGATGGTGTTCGGCAAACCGGACATGAGCGGCCTGCTCGCATTCACGTTCAACGGAGCGACCGTCTCACTCGGCGCGATCCTGGGCGCGCTGCTTAACTTCCTCGTCATCGCCGTGGCCGTGTACTTCTTCATCCTCGTGCCGATCAACAAGTTCCGTGACATGACCGACGCGATGCTCGTCAAGGCGAAGCTCAAGCAGGAGGAGGACGAGAAGGCGAAGGAGCCCGAGGTCTCCCCCGAGGAGCGCGCCGTCGCGCTGCTCGCCGAGATTCGCGACCGGCTGGCCGCCACGGACCGGATTGTGGCGACGCAGACGCAGAAGGATTCGGAACGCGGCGCCTGCTACTCTTCCAGGTCGGCGGCGCGCAGGTTGCGGGTGATGGCGCGTTCGCGGGCGCCCTTCGTGGCGTGGAGTCCGGCGGCGACGAGCAGGAACATCACCGTGCAGCAGATCCAGAGCACGCGGCTTCCGAATCCGCTGATGATCCATCCGCCGACCAGCGGCGCCGCCCCGTTCGACAACGCCCAGACCAGGTTGTACAGGCCCTGGTAGGTGCCGCGCGCCTCGGCCGGCGCGAGGTTCGCGACGGTGGTCGCGGCAATCGGGAACGTGCCCAGTTCGCCGAACGTCCACAGGACGGTGGCGAGCGCGAAGGCGTGCCATGTGGTCGCGCCGATCTGGAACATGTATCCGACCGCCGTCATCAGCATGCCGAGCACGAGGACGCGCGTGTTGCTCATCCGGTTGAACACGGCGATGGCGGGAATCTGCAGCAGGCACAGCATGGCGCCGTTGATGGTCAGCAGCACCGAATACCGGTCCGCGCCCATGCCGAGGCCGGTCATCGCGATCGGCAGGCCGCTGGTCATCTGGAAGTACGCGATCGTGTAGGCGAACATGAGCACGACCATCGACATGAACGGCCAGTCGGCGAGCGCACGACGGTAGTTGCCGAGCATCGAGACGTTCGTGCCGCGCTTCCCGTCGGCGGCTGTGGGGCGGCTCCCGGCGACGCCGGCTTCCGGGGTTTTCGGCGTGTGCACGCGCGCCTCGTGGAAGAAGAACGCGAGCAGGCCGGTGGCGACCACGAGGATGACGGCCTCCACGTAGAACATGAGCGTGTACGAGATCTTGACGAGCTGGTTCGCGATGATCGGTCCTGTGGCGAAGCCGAAGTTCACCGCCCACGTCTGCAGCGTGTATGCGCGTTTCTGGTCGCGCATCGGCACCACGTCGGCGATGTACGCGGCGATGGCCGGCGTGGGGATGGAGGAGATCGCACCGTAGACGAGCAGCATCGCGCCCATAAGCGTCGGATCGTCGATGAACGAGAGGAGCACGAGCATCGCCGCCGAGCCGAGCTCTCCGGAGATGATCATGGCCGGGCGGCCGAACCGGTCGGACAGGGAGCCGCCGAACAGGCAGCCGAAGATTCCGCCGAACCCGTACATGGAGACGATGGTGCCGGCGAGTCCCGCGTCCATGTGCAGGTCCTTGACGAGGTACATGGACATGAACGAGATGACGAACCTGCCCATCCATAGGATCAGCAGGGCCAGCCACAGGCCCCAGAACAGCAGCGGCAGGCCGAGGACGGCGCGGCGGCGCGTCCTCTCATCCGTCCTCTCACACGCGGGTTCGCACATGGGCCACCATCCTATGAGCATGCTCGTACACGTCCGGCATCCGCCGGAATCGGACACATGCATGGACTGCGCGCCTGTGTGGCCGGTTCGCCCATTAGAGTGGATGCGGACAGCTCCACCGTCCAAGGCGGGGAGACCGACAGTGAAGGAGTCAATCATGGCGGATAGGGCGTTGATCGTGGTGGACGTGCAGCCGACGTTCTGCGAGGGCGGCGAACTCGGCGTCGAGGGAGGCGACGCGGTCGCGAAGCGCATCGCCGCATATGTAGAGGCGCATCGCGGCGACTACGCGTATATCGCGACCACGCAGGACTGGCATATCGAGCCGGGCGATCATTGGTCGGAGCATCCGGATTTCGTGGACACGTGGCCGGTGCACGGCAAGGCGGGCACGCCGAACGCCGACCTGCATCCGGCGATCGCCGCACTCGGCATCGCGCATCATTTCAAGAAGGGCCAGTACGCTGCCGCCTACTCGGGTTTCGAGGGCATCGAGGACGATACGGATCGCATCCAGTCGCGCGACGAGGTCCAGGCGGCGCAGAAGCAGGGGCTGACGCTCGCCAACGCGCTCAGGAAAGCCGGCGTCGAAGCGGTGGACGTGGTCGGCATCGCCGAATCGCATTGCGTCAAGGAGACGGCGCTCGACGCGGCGGGACTCGGCTACCCGGTCACCGTGTTCGAGGATCTGACCGTGCCGGTCAGCGAGGAGCTGGGAGCCGCCGCGCGCAAGGAGATGGCCGCCGCGGGGATCACCCTGCGAGACTCCCGGTGACGCGCCGACCCGACAACGCGGGGCGCAGTGGCATAAAACGAGGGAAAGAGGAGAAGGCAGGAATCCGTGGATAGCGAACTGTTCGAGAAGGCGCCGATCCCGAAGGCGTATTTCGCGTTGACGATGCCCGTCGTGCTGAGCATGCTCGTCACGCTCGTCTACAACATGATGGACACGTACTTCGTGGCGCACACCGGAGACACGAGCATGGTGGCCGGCGTCTCCCTGACCGCGCCCATGTTCACCGTGATGATCGCGCTCGGCGACATCTTCGGCCTCGGCGGCGCCTCCGTCGTCTCCCGCCTGTTCGGCAGGAAACGGTATGACGACGGACGCCGTCTGAGCGTGTTCTGCTTCTACGGGGCGATCGTCACCGGACTGGTCATCGTCGTGCTGGGACTCGTCTTCCGCACGCAGATGCTCACCCTGCTCGGCGCGACCGACGACACGTGGACGCACGCCTCCGAGTTCTACACGCTCATCATCATCGGCTCGCCGTTCATCATCGTCTCGATGACGCCCACGAACCTGCTGCGCACCGAAGGCCACGCCGTCCCCTCCATGATCGGCTCGATCGTCGGCACCGTCGTCAACATGATTCTCAACCCCCTGTTCATCCAGGGGCTCGGCTGGGGAGCGGCGGGCTCCGCAGGCGCGACCGTCATCGCCAACATCTGCACCGATGCGTATTTCGTCTGGTTCCTGCTGAAACGCAGCCGCAACCTGTCCATCGACCCGCGGCTCATGTTCGGCACCGCGACCGCGGCCGCCGCCACGGCGAAACGCCGTCTCGACATCACCGCGCTCGAGATCCGCAACATCCTCGCCATCGGCATCCCCTCCGCCATCACGAACCTCACGCAGAGCGTCGGCCTGGTCATGGTCAACCTGTTCCTGCTCCCCTACGGCACCGACACGGTCGCCGCCATGGGCATCGCCCTGAAGGTCGTCATGATCGCCGTGCTCGTGTTCGTCGGATTCGCGTTCGGCGCGCAGCCGCTCATCGGCTACAACTACGGGGCGCGTAATATGCGCCGACTGCACGGCATCATGCGGTTCGCTTACCTGTTCCTCTGCTCGTTCGCCCTCGTCATGACCGTCGTGCTGAGCGTCTTCGACCGGCAGCTCATGCGCTTCTTCATCGCCGACGAACGGATCGTCACGCTCGGCGCGGGCATGCTGCGCATCCAGCTGCTGAGCCTCGTATGCGTGGCGATCGTCATGGTCACCACCTGCACGTTCCAGTCGACCGGCAAGGCGTTGGGAGCGTTCGTCCTGTCGATCAGCCGTCAGGGTCTGATCCTCGCCGTCACCCTGGTCGCCGGCGAGCGCCTGTTCGGCTATGACGGCGTCATCGCCGCGCAGGCGCTCGCCGACCTCGTCACCGCCGTGATGGCGGCCGTCCTGTTCGTCGTGATGCTGCCCGAACTACGCGTGAAGTACGACCGGAACGGCAGGTAGCCGCGGTCATCCTCGTCCCGCGGACCGCCGCACCGCAACCGTCACTGCTGCCATTGGCGCAGCACGCTCTGCGGGACCTTGGACGCGTCGAAACGGTAGTGGCCGGTGACGGTCATGTGCGTCCTGAACGCGAGATAGTCGTTCTCACGCTGCCGCTGGCCCATGTTGTGCAGGATGAACGCGGTGCCGTCCGCGTCGCGTTTGTCCGAGACGATGCCGATGTGTTTGACGTTCTGGAACACGACGACGTCGCCGCCCTGCCATTGCGCGTGATCGGCCGGGTCGAGCGTCAGCTTCTCCCCGTATTTCGAGAAGAACACGTCGAGCACGCCGGTGCGACGGAAGTCGATGTTCGGATCCGGGTTCGGCGCGACGGCGGCGTAGCTCGCCGGATCGGCCGCCACATCCGCGTCCACCATGGCCTTCAAATCGTATCCGGCCGTCTTGAACGCGCGCCACACCAGATCGGTGCACGCGCCGCGGTCGTCCGGCGGATAGCCGCCCTCATAATAGCCGTCGTCGTAGGCGGGCCGGTTCTCCGCATCCCTGCGGGCACCGGCGACGATGTCCGCGTAATCGTCAACCCCGTTGCCGTTGTAGTCGACCGGGCTCACCGCCTTCGGATACTTCGCTTCGGCGGCGGCGCTCGGAGCCGTCGCATCCGTCGACGTCTCCCCCGCCGCATCGCCGGAACGCCAATCCGTCCCCGTCAGTGTGCGCACGGCGATCGAACCGGCGACGCCCAGCACGACGACCATCAGGACCACCACGATCCATGCGACGACGCGACGGGACCGCGTTCCCCTCATTCTCCGTCGCCGTCCACCGTCCTGTTCCATCATCACCGGCACCTCCCCGCATACGCTGCACGACATCCGACCAACCACTCGCCGCCCATTATCCTCCCCCGACCTCGTTCAGGGCAACCATCAGGGTCGTTCCCAGGGTTCTCTTGCCGAACAACCACAATCGGACTGGTAACGTGAGACGCGGCATCACGGATTCGGACAAGAACATCACGGAAGCCGGAAGGGGCGATCCCATATGACGAAACGCACGGCACCGGGCGCGCGGCGCGGCTCGACGGCGCTCCGCCACGCGCTCATCATCGTCGTGGCCACCATCTGCATCGTCACCGCCGTGATCGTGGGCGTCGTGAAGCTCTCCGCGCAATGGCTCGCCGGCTTGGGGGACGCAGCATCCTCTGCGAAGGACACGAGCGCATACTGCATGGCGAAGCAGACGGACGGCGTGATGAGCTACGTGCTGTCCACCGAACAGGCGCGCAACGCGGGCCTCATCACCGCGATCGGCGTGACGCGCGGACTGCCCGACCACGCGGCCACGGTGGCGCTCGCCACCGCCATGCAGGAGTCGAAGATCACGAACCTGGAGTACGGCGACCGTGATTCGCTGGGGCTTTTCCAGCAGCGTCCCAGCCAGGGGTGGGGCACGGTCGAACAGCTCATGGACGAGACCTACGCGACGAATGCGTTCTACGACGGGCTGGTGAAGGTGTCCGATTGGGAGTCGATTCCCGTGGAGGACGCGGCGCAGGCGGTGCAGCTGTCCGGCTATCCGGACGCGTACGCGCAATGGGACGGGTTGGCGCGCGCCTGGGCGCAGTCGTTGACCGGCGAGGTCGCCGCCGGCGTGGGGTGCAGGCTACCGGGCGACGTCATGTCGTCGGATCCGGACGGATTGACCGCCGGACTGCAGGGCGCGTATCCGTCCGTCACGTCATCGTCGTCATCGAAATCGACGGATGACGCCGGCGAAAGCGGGGACGGGAATAATGCCACGGGCGACGGCGCGACGGCCACGACCGTCACCTTCACCATGCCGAATGGACTGAGCGACGGGAACACACGTCGTGCGGTCTGGCAGACGGCGACGTGGATCGTCGTCAACGCACGTCACTACGGCGTCACGACGATCACCGCGAACGGCATGACGTGGACGCGCGCGGCGACCGCGTGGACCGGCGACGAGAAGGCGGGGAACACGGTGACGGTCACGTTCGCGTGACCCTCGCCATGTTCCCCGCCCGAATCCCGGAAAAACGCCGGAAATCCCGGAAAGAAGCCCGGGAGACTACAGTTCGCGCAACTGGGCGGCGATCTGGATGGCCTCGACGCTGGCCTCCGCCTTGTTGCGGGTCTCCTGCCATTCGTTGGCGGGCACGGAGTCGAGCACCAGCCCGGCGCCGGCCTGCACGCTCGCCTCATGGTCGCGCAGGAACGCGGTGCGGATGGCGATCGCCATGTCCATGTTGCCGGAGAAGTCGAAATAGCCGACGGTGCCGCCGTAGATGCCGCGGTCGGCGGGCTCCAGCTCGTCGATGATCTCGATGGCGCGCGGCTTCGGCGCGCCGGACAGCGTGCCCGCGGGGAACGCGGACATGAACACGTCGAACGCGGTCATGTCCGGGTTGACCTCGCCGGTGACGGTCGAGCAGATATGCATGATGTGGCTGAACCGTTTGATGTCCATGAGGGACACCACTTCGACGGTCTCCGGCCTGCACACCTTGCTCAGGTCGTTGCGCGACAGGTCGACGAGCATGATGTGCTCGCTGCGCTCCTTCGGATCGGCGAGCAGCTCCTTGGCGAGGCGCGCGTCCTCCTCCGGGGTCTTGCCGCGCGGCCGGGAGCCGGCGATCGGGAAGGTGAGCGCGTGACCGTCGTCCACCTTGATGAGCGTCTCCGGGCTGGAGCCGATCACGTTGAAATCGCGGCCCTCGGCGTCGGTCAACGCCATGAAGTACATGTACGGGCTTGGGTTGAGCGTGCGCAGCACGCGGTACACGTCGAACGGATCGGCGGGCGAGTCGATGTCGAGGCGCTGGGAGATGACCGTCTGGAACACGTCGCCGTCGATGATGTGCCGCCGCGTGGCCTCCACCGCCTTCTCGTACACCTCCTTGGGGGTGCGGAAACGCAGTTCCGGCTGTTTGACGCTGGTGTCGAGCGCGCTGACGCGGGCCTCGCCCGGCGTGGGCGTGGCCGCGTTCTCCTGCATGCGGTCAAGCCGCCTGACGGCCTGGTCGTAGGCAATGTCGGCGCGCGTGGGCTTGTCGTCCACATTCACCGCGTTGGCGATGAGCCACACCGAACCGGACACGTGGTCGACGACGGCGATGTCCGTGGCGAGGGCGAGCACCATCTCCGGCTGGCCGGTCTCGTTCGGGGCCTTGGCGCGCAGCGTCGGCTCCCAGTGGCGGATCGCGTCCCAGCCGACGGTGCCGACCAGACCGGAGGTGAGGTTCGGCAGCCCCTCCACGCGCGGCGCCTTGAGCGTCTTCAGCGTGGCGTGCGCGACCTCGACCACGTCGCCGTGCGTGGGGACTCCGGCGGGTACGGTGCCCAACCAGTCGGCGTTGCCGTCCTTGTCGGCGCGCAGCTGCGCCATCGAGTTCACGCCGATGAAGCTGTAGCGGCTCCAGGAGCCGCCGTATTCGGCGGATTCGAGGATGAACGTGCCGGTGCGGCCGCCGGCGAGGCGCTCGTAGAAGCCGACCGGGGTGAGCGAGTCGGCGAGCAGACGGCGCACGATCGGAATCACGCGGTAGCCTTCGCCGGCCAGTTCGAGGAACTGTTCGCGGTTCGGCCAGGTGCCGCCCCAGTTGAGATGTTCGACGCTGCACTCGGTCATGCCCGTGCCTCCGTTTCCCTATCGTCCGCATGTGCTTCGCAGTCGGAGCCATTGGAATCGTCGGCGCCGTCGGCCTGTTCCGGCGTACGATGGCCGACGGCCACCGGCAGCGGTCCGCCTTCGAGGAAGCAGCTGCGTTTGCCGGTGTGGCATGCGGCGCCCACCTGGTCGACCTCGACGAGCAGCGCGTCGCCGTCGCAGTCCAGGGACACGCCCTTCACGTACTGCACGTGACCGGACGTGTCGCCCTTGCGCCAGTATTCCTGGCGGGATCGCGACCAGAAGGTCACGCGCCCCGTGGTGAGCGTGCGCCGGAGCGCCTCGTCGTTCATGTAGCCGACCATGAGCACTTCACGCGTGTCGTACTGTTGGATGACCGCCGCCACGAGGCCCTTCGCGTCGCGCTTGAGCCGCGCGGCGATGCGGGGGTCGAGTTCGGTCGTGTTGTCGTAGATGATGTCCGTCATTGCAGTCTTTCCGTTGGTTCCTTGGGTGTTCCGGCGCATGTCCGCGCGTGTCTCAGCGCACCGTGTAGCCGTGGCGTTTGAGCTCCGCCTTCACGTCGGCGATGGTCATGAGCCCGAAGTGGAAGACCGATGCGGCGAGCACCGCGTTCGCGCCGGCCTCGATGGCCGGCGGGAAGTCCTCGACCTTGCCGGCGCCGCCGGAGGCGATGATCGGGATCTTGACCTCCTTGCGCACGGCGCGGATCATCTCGAGGTCGAAGCCCTCCTTCGTGCCGTCGGCGTCCATCGAGTTGAGGAGGATCTCGCCGGCGCCCAGCTCCTCGGCGCGTTTCACCCACCAGATCGCGTCGATGCCGGTGGACTTGCGGCCTCCCATCGTGGTGACTTCGAAACCGGACTGCGTGTGCTGCTCGCCCTTCTCGCGGCGCGCGTCGACGGACAGGACCAGCACCTGGTTGCCGAAGCGTTCGGCGACGCGGCTGATGAGCGTCGGATCGTTGATGGCCGCCGTGTTGACGCCCACCTTGTCGGCGCCGCAACGCAGCAGCGAATCCACGTCCTCCGGGGTGCGCACGCCGCCGCCCACGGTCATGGGGATGAACACCTGCTCGGCGGTGCGCGACACGACGTCAATCATCGTGTTGCGGTGCGAGCTGGAGGCGGTCACATCGAGGAAGGTGAGCTCGTCGGCGCCCTGCCGGTAGTATTCGGCGGCGAGCTCCACCGGATCGCCGGCGTCCTTCAGATTCTCGAAATGCACGCCTTTGACCACTCGTCCGGCATCGACGTCCAGGCACGGGATGACTCGAACCGCCAGCGACATAACTCCACTCCCCTGTTCGCAAGGTTTTCTTCTGTACGACACCCCAGACTACCGGCCGCGCGCCGTACGGGCGGCCGGCGTCTCACTTCGCGCGCTCGAACGCCTCCCGGGTCTTGGCGGCGAGCTGCCCGCAGGCGCCGTCGATGTCCTGGCCACGGGTGTCGCGCAGGGTGGCGGTGATGCCCGCGTCGTGCAGGATCTCGAGGAACCGCGCCTCGTCCTCCGGCTTGGAGGCGGTCCAGCGGGAGCCTTCGATCGGGTTGAGCGGGATCGGGTTCACATGCGCCCAGTCGTCGCCGTAATGGTTGAGACGCTTGGCGAGCAGACGCGCATGCTCGGCCTGGTCGTTGATGCCGCGCATCAGCGCGTATTCGATGCTGACGCGGCGCTTGGAGGCCAGCCAGTAGTCGTGCGCGGCGTCGAGCACCTGCGTAGTGTCGAAACGCTTGTTCATCGGCACGAGCTCGTCGCGCAGCTCGTCGCTCGGCGCGTGCAGGGAGACGGCGAGACGCACCGGGATGCCTTCGGCGGCGAGCTTCCTGATGCCGGGCACGACGCCCACCGTGGAGACGGTGATGCTGCGCGCGGAGATGCCGAAGCCCTCGGGCGGCATGGCGGAGATCTGGCGCACGGCGGACAGGACGGAACGGTAGTTGCCCATCGGCTCGCCCATGCCCATGAACACGATGTTGCTCAGGCGCCCGGGGCCTCCGGCGACCTCGCCGTCGCGCATCATGCGCGCGGCGACGCGCACCTGTTCGAGGATCTCCCCGGCGGACATGTTGCGGGTGAGTCCGAGCTTGCCGGTGGCGCAGAACGGGCATCCCATGCCGCAGCCGACCTGGGAGGAGATGCACAGCGTGGTGCGCGTCGGATAGCGCATGAGCACCGATTCGATGTGGGAGCCGTCGAACAGGCGCCACAGCGTCTTGATGGTGGCGCCGTCGTCCGCCACCTGGCGGGTGACCTCGTGGATGAGTTCGGGGAAGAACGCGGCCGCCGCCTCGTCGCGTTTGGCGGCCGGGAAGTCGGTGAATTCGGCGGCGTTCACGTCGAAGCGCCCGTAGTAGTGGTTGGCGAGCTGCTTGACGCGGAACTTCGGCATGCCGAGCCCCTTCGCGGTCTCGACGCGCTGTTCGGGCGTCATGTCGGCGAAGTGCAACGGCGGCTTGCCGCGGCGCGCATGGTCCTTGGACAGCACGTCGCGGAACGCGCCGGTGGTGCCTCCCGGCGTGATGCCGGTCTCGGGGGCGTCCCCGTCGATGATGGGGTTCTGGTCGGCCATGGGTGGCTTCCTTTCGTCACGGTTCATCACGTGTCATCGTTCGTCGTTCGTCGCGGTTCTCCCGCGAAAACGCGGAACGGGCCGGACAATCGTCACGACTGTCCGGCCCGGGGATCGTCCGGTTCCTCACCGGCCGCTGGTCATCGGCGTCACGGCGTCACAGGCCGGTGAACCACAGGAGGATGCAGGTGAACGGCGCCGCCATGAGGATGGAGTCGACGCGGTCCATCACGCCGCCGTGGCCCTTGAGCAGGTGGCCCATGTCCTTGATGCCGAGATCTCGCTTGATCATCGAGGCGCACAGGTCGCCGAACGTGCCGACCACGCCGACGAGCACGCCTTCGAGCACGGGCACCCACCACATGGCGGCCCACACGTCCGGCGTGTACGTGCAGAACAGGACGGCGAACGCGCCCGCCATGGCGAACAGCACCGATCCGGCGAGTCCCTCCCAGCTCTTCTTCGGCGAGATGCGCGGGGAGAGCTTGTGCTTGCCGAGCCATGCGCCGGCGAACAGGCCGCCGGTGTCGGACAGGGCGGGCAGGAACACGAGCATAATCGCGTGGGCGACCGGATGCCCGTGGAAGGTCAGCGGCATGACGATGCACGCGGCGAGCACGGGGATGTACAGCACGGTGAGCACCGACACGGACACGTGGCTCAGCCGGGAGTGGTGCTGTTCGCCGCCCTCATGGTTGAACGAGGATTCGAGGCGCGCGCCCGCCTCCGTGTTGGAGAGCTTGTCCGCCACGGCGAGCGACAGGCGGTTGCCGAAGCTCAGCTTGGCGGTGGCGGTCATGGAGACGAGCATGATCGACGCCATCGCGCACAGCGCCATCGCGACGACGTGCAGCGGCGCGTAGTAGGTGGCGAACAGGGTCGCCGCCGAGCACGCGCACAGCATGACGAACGGGATGTGCAGCCCGACGGTCGCGAAGTCGACGCGCAGCTCCCACAGGGCGAGGATCATGAACACGACGATCAACGCCACGAACAGGTCGATGCTGAGCAGCATCGCGGCGAGGATGACGGCGATCAGGACGACGGCGGTGCCTACCGCCTGGGGCATGTTCCGGCCGGTCTTCTTGTTGATCTCGTCGAGTGCGACTTCGGCCTCTTCGTGGAGTTGTTCGTTGCGTTCCATAACGGCGTGCGGAGGCTCAGACCTCCATGATCTCCTTCTGCTTGGTCTCCAGCAGGGTGTCGATCTCGTCGGTGACGGACTTGGTGACCTTGTCGAGGTCCTTGAGGAGACGATCGCCCTCGTCCTCGCCCATGTCGCCGTCCTTGACGGACTTGTCGATGCCTTCCTTGGTCTTGCGGCGGATGTTGCGCACCGCGACCTTGCCGTCCTCGGCCTTCGCCTTGGCGAGCTTGACGTACTCCTTGCGGCGTTCCTCGGTGAGCTCCGGCATCGTGATGCGAATCACGTTGCCGTCGCGGTTCGGGCTGACGCCGAGGTCGGAGTTGCGGATCGCCTTCTCGACGGCGCCCGCCTGGGAGGCGTCGAACGGGGTGACGGAAAGGGTGCGCGGCTCCGGCACGCCGATGGAGGCGACGGCCTTGATCGGCGTGGGGGCGCCGTAGTAGTCGACCACGATGCCATTGAGGAGGGCCGGGTTGGCACGGCCGGTGCGGATGCCCGCGAAGTTCTCCTTGGTGTTCTCGACGGTCTTGGCCATCTGCTCCTTGGCCTGCTCGACGACGTTTGCCATGTTGTGCTCCTTGCTGTTCGTCTGCGAACGGTTCGTTTACGGTTTGCTTCCCTACCGATTGTAGGGTCTCGGCGTGGTTCCGGGCTATTCCGCCACGCGCGATTCGGCGGTGGACACAAGCGTGCCGATGTCCTCGCCGAGCAGGGCGCGGGTCACGTTGCCCGGCTCCTCGAGGCCGAAGACGCGGATGAGCTTCCTGTTGTCGCGCGCCATGGACAGGGCGGAGGCGTCCATCACGGCGAGGTTGTCGACCAGGGCGCGGTTGTAGCTCAGGGTCTCGAAGCGCTTGGCGTCCGCGTGCTTGCGCGGGTCGGCGGTGTACACGCCGTCGACGCCGTTCTTGCCCATCAGGACCTCGTCGCAGTGGATCTCCAGCGAACGCTGGATGGAGACGGTGTCGGTGGAGAAGTACGGCATGCCCGCGCCGGCGCCGAAGATGACCACGCGACCCTTCTCCAGATGGCGGATGGCCTTGAGCGGGATGTACGGCTCGGCGACCTGGCCCATGGTGATGGCGGTCTGCACACGGGTGGCCTGGCCCTCCTGCTCGAGGAAGTCCTGGAGCGCGAGGCAGTTCATCACGGTGCCGAGCATGCCCATGTAGTCGCCGCGAGAGCGGTCGATGCCGGCCTGTTGCAGTTCGGCGCCGCGGAAGAAGTTGCCGCCGCCGGTCACGATGGCGACCTGCACGCCCTGCTGGACCGCGGGGACGATCTCCTCGGCGATGCGCCGGATCACCTTGGTGTCGATGCCGACCCTGCCGCCGCCGAACGCCTCGCCGGACAGCTTGAGCAGCACCCTGCGCGGCTTGTCTTTCGCCTCGTTGCCAGTCATACTGTTACACCCTTTCGTTCTCGGATGCGCCGTGCGGCGGATCGACGCCGCGCGGCGCATCCACGAAAATTACCATCTGACAGGTTATCCGCCGTTCCCGACACCGTGCGGCCTCACCGTGTAGCGATGCGCCGGGAGCGTCCCGAGGGGGCGGTGCACGGGGTTCACCGTCCGCCGCCCAGCCGTTCCGCGATCAGGTTGAGCGCCGAACCGGCGACGACGAGCAACGCGCCGCACCAGAACGGCAGGGACAATGACAGGCCGAGGATGAGCGAGCTTGCGGCGACCGACAGCACGGGCGTCGCGTATGAGGCAACGGCGAGCGTCCTGAGGCTCCCGTGCAGGATGCCGTACCCCCAGAACGCGTATCCGCCGCCGATGACGGCGGCGCAGGCGATGACGGCGAGCCAGTCGAGCGGCCCCGGCATCGATGCCGGCAATCCCTCACCCGATGCGAGGTGGATGATCCACAGGGAGGCCGCGACCCCGGGGAAGAAGACCGATGTGCCGTCCAGCCCGCCGGACATGGCGGGGGTGATCACCGCGTAGAGGGACCATGCGAACGCGCCGAGGAAGGCGAGCAGGTACGGCAGCGGATCGGACATGATATGTCCGATCGCCGCTTCGGGACGCAACCCGCCGTTGCCGCCGACGGCCAGCGCCACGCCCGCGGTGGCGACGACGGCTCCCGGCAGCGCCCGCCGCACCGCTCCCCTGCGTCGCGGCCGGCCGATGGCGGCGGCGAGCAGCACCATGAGCGTGGGCCACAGGTAGTTGACGAGACTCACCTCGACGGACTGCTCGGCGGTGGACGCCAATCCGATGGACAGGGAGATGGAGGATTCGTAGAACACGAAGAGCGCTCCCCCGACGACCAGGTAGCGTCTGGGATAGTCGTGGAGCGGCGCGGGGCGATGGAAGACGAGCAGCAGCATGGCGCCGCTCGTGTAGATGAGCGCCGAGCCGAGCGTGGCTCCGAACGATTCGGCGACGACGCGCACCAGCCCGGTCATGAGGCTCCACACCGCGATGGCGAGGAGTCCCACGGCGGTCGCGCGCGTCGCGGGCACGTATCCATGACGTTTCTCGTCGGCATCCATATCGGTTCCCCCTCGTTTCTTCCGGTTCCTTCGGGTCCGCGGACTTTCCGGGAATACGATAGCGGCCGCGCATCACCCAGGATGCACGGCCGCCGTCATTCAGCGTGTCGCATGACCGTCAGCGGACCGTAGCGGCCGATCCGACGGAATCCGACGGGAGGGGGCCTCAGGCCTCCTCGCCCTTGCCGACCTCGACACGGGCGAAGGCCAGGGCCTTGCCGCCGACCTCTTCGAAGAGCTTGCCGACGGTCTTGGACGGATCCTTGACGAACGGCTGCTCGAGGAGGACGACCTCCTTGAAGAAGGCGTTGAGACGGCCCTCGACGATCTTCGGGACGATCTTCTCCGGCTTGCCCTCGGCGAGGGACTTCTCGGTGGCGACGCGGCGCTCGGACTCGACCACGTCGGCCGGGACGTCCTCGCGGGTCAGCCACTTGGCGCCCATCGCGGAGATCTGCAGCGCGGCCTCGTGTGCGACGGCGGCGCCGGCCTTGTCGGTGGCGATCATCGCGACGATGCTCGGCGGCATCTCGGCGGACTTCTTGTG
Organism: Bifidobacterium sp. LH_419; assembly: GCF_056356955.1. NCBI lineage: Bacteria > Bacillati > Actinomycetota > Actinomycetes > Bifidobacteriales > Bifidobacteriaceae > Bifidobacterium > Bifidobacterium sp. LH_419. The sequence goes on along the minus strand of NZ_JBKEVG010000001.1, from coordinate 61,254 downwards.
GGCGTAGATCTCGACGTGCTCGCCGGAGATCTTCGCGAACTGGCCGACCTTGACGTGCTCGCCGAACAGGGCGGCGGCCTCCTCGATGGCCTCCTTGACGGTCTCGTCGCCGGCCTTGGCGGCCAGCAGCTCGTCGGCGTTGTCCGCGTCGGCGGCCACGGCGTAGCCGAGGATGGTGTCGGCGAACTCGACGAACTTCGGGGTCTTGGCCACGAAGTCGGTCTCGGAGTTCAGCTCGACCGCGTAGCCGGTCTCGCCTTCGGCGCCCGCGACGACCTTGGAGGCGATGGTGCCTTCCTGGGCCTTGCGGCCTTCGCGCTTGCCGGCCGCGGCGATGCCCTTGGCGCGGATGATCTCCTTGGCGCGGGCGACGTCGCCCTCGGCCTCGGTCAGGGCCTTCTTGACGTCGAGCATGCCGGCGCCGGTGTCCTCACGAACCTGCTTGATCAGAGCGGCGGTAATTGCTGCCATGAAACTTGTCTCCTTGGGATGAAAATCGATTGCGTTCCCCTATGACAGGAGGTGCAATCATCGTTGCACCTCCCATCCTAGCGGTAGGTGAACCTTCGCGGTTCACGCTCGGCGAATCCTTAAGCGGGGATTCACTCGGCCTTGGCTTCGCCTTCGGCGGCCGGGGCGGCGGTGGCGTCCTGGTTCTCCAGGAGCTCCTTCTCCCAAGCGGCCATCGGCTGCTCGGAGGCGCCCTCCTCCTTGGCGGCCTTGCCGGAACGCTCCAGCAGGCCGTCGGCGACGGCGTCGGCCATGAGGCTGGTCAGCAGCTCGATGCCGCGGATGGCGTCGTCGTTGGCCGGGATCGGGTAGTCGACGGACTCCGGGTCGGTGTTGGTGTCGACGATGGCGACGACCGGGATGCCCAGCTTGTGGGCCTCCTCGACGGCCAGCGCCTCCTTGTTGATGTCGACGACGAACATCGCGGACGGGGTGCGGCCCATGTTGCGGATGCCGCCGAGCTGCTTCTCCAGCTTGTCCTTCTCGCGCTCGAGGAGCAGCAGCTCCTTCTTGGTCAGGCCGGAGCCGTGCACGTCGGAGAAGTCCATCTCCTCGAGCTCCTTGAGGCGGTTGACGCGCTTGGAGACGGTCTGGAAGTTGGTCAGCATGCCGCCGAGCCAGCGCTCGGAGACGTACGGCATGTTCACGCGGGTGGCCTGGGTGGAGATGGCCTCCTGGGCCTGCTTCTTGGTGCCGACGAAGAGCACGGTGCCGTTGTGGGCGACGGTGGTCTTGATGAAGTCGTACGCCTTGTCGATCATCTCGAGCGACTTGAACAGGTTGATGATGTGGATGCCGTTGCGCTGGGTGAGGATGAACTGCTTCATCTTCGGGTTCCAACGACGGGTCTGGTGGCCGAAGTGCAGACCTGCCTTCAGCATTTCGCTCATCGTGATCTGAGCCATGGTGATGCTACCTTTCTTGTCGGTTATTGCCTGGTCATGCGCACCTGCGTGCAGCCCAGACCGTGTCTCCACGGGTTCGGGCCGACCGACACAGGCCGTCGCGGACATGACGCGAATTCGTCGCGCGCCGGTTGACGATATTGGGTGGTCCGGAACGGCTGCGACTCCGCTCCTCGCCGGTTGGCGCACGGTGCACAAAGATAACACACCTCATGGAAAAGGCGGCCCGCCGACGCATCGTCGCCGGCGGGCCGCCTTTTCCATGTCCGTCCGTCCCGCGTTCCCGCGGGACACGGCTCACTTCTGGTGTTCGCGCATGTACCTCAACGCCGCGCGGCGCTCCTCCTTCTCCAGACGGTCGAGGTAGACGTGGCCGTCGAGATGGTCGGTCTCGTGCTGGAGCATGCGTCCCATGAGCCCGGTCCCCTCCAGCACGATCTCCTTGCCGTCGAGGTCGATGCCGCGCACGCGGGCGTAATCGGCGCGACGCGTCTTGTACCACAGTCCGGGCACGGACAGGCAGCCCTCGTCGCCGTACTGTTCGCCGCGCGTCTCCTCGAGCACCGGGTTGAGGATGTAGCCGATCTTGCCGTCGATGTTGTAGGAGAAGGCCCTGAGACTCACGCCGATCTGGTTGGCGGACAGGCCCGCGCGCCCCGGATCGTCGACGGTCTCGAGCAGATCGTCGACCAGTCGGCGCACGGCGGGCGTGATCTCGCGGATTTCGTCGCAGGGGGTGCGCAGCACGGGGTCGGGGACGATGCGGATCTCACGGATTGCCAAGGCTAGTTCTCCTCGTTGTCGGTGGTGTCGGTGGCGTTGCGGCCGTCGGCCTGGTCGGCGGGGGAAGCGGCGTCGTCGTTCCCGTCCGCGCCGTCAGGCTGGCGCTTGATCTTCTCGGACACGGTAGCAAGCGAATCAGACACGTTCTCCCTGGCCTGCTCGTAGGCGGAGCGCAGCGTCTTCGTGTTGACGGTCTCGGACGCCTGCTTGACGGTCTCCGCGGTGCGCTTGACCGATTCGGTGGTCTTGTCGAGGATGCGCACGGTGGCGGGCAGCGGCTTGCCGGGGTTGCGGGGCGTGTAGATCTCGTGCTCGATCACGTCCTCGTAGCGCTTGAGCACCTTCGGACGCACGACCTTCATGCTCGGCGTCAGCGTGCCCGCCTCCTGGCTGAACTCCTCGTCGAGGATGGCGAACTTGCGCACCGATTCGGCGCGCGAGACGTTCGCGTTGGCCTTGTCGACGTACTGCTGGATGAACGCGCGCACCGCATCGTTCGCCGCGATCTCGGCCATCGGCGCGTCTTGGTCGAGGCCCTGGGAGGCGAGCCAGGAGCGGGTCATCTCCGGGTCGAGCTCGATGAGCGCGGAGATGAACGGCTTGCCGTCGCCGACGACGACCGCATGGTCGACGATCGGACAGGTGGCGATGGTCTCCTCCATGGGAGCCGGGCTCACGTTCTTGCCGCCGGCGGTGATGATGATGTCCTTCTTGCGTCCCGTGATGTACACGAAGCCGTCGTCGTCGATCGTGCCGAGGTCGCCGGTGCGGATCCACCCGTCGGCGGTCTTCGTCTCGGCGGTGAGCTCGGGCTGCTTGTAGTAGCCGAGGAACACGTTCGGGCCGGTGAGCAGCAGCTCGTCGCCCTCGCCCTGCTTGACGCCCATGCCGGGGCCGGGCTTGCCGACGGAACCGACCTTGTTGGCATCCTGCCAGTTGACGAGCATCGGGGCCGCGGTCTCGGTCATGCCGTAGCCTTGGATGAACGTGATGCCGTCCATGCCGTTGAAGAAGTGCGCGAGGTCCGGGTTGAGCGGGGCGCCGCCGCACGCCAGCCACGCGAGGTTGGGGCCGAGGGCGGAACGCACCGACTTGCCCACCGTGCCCATGTAGAACGAGTGCTGGATGCGGGCGATCGGCGAATGGGCCTTGCCCGCCTGCGTGTCCTTCGACCACTGGACGAAGTGTCGGTAGGCGGCGGCGAACACGCGTCCGGCGATGCCGTTGCCGGCCTTCTGCGAGGCGGCGTTGTACACCTTCTCGAACACTCGGGGCACGCCGAGCAGGTAGGTGGGCTTGAACGAGCGCAGGTCGGCGAGCAGGTGTTTGGCCCCGGGGATGTAGCCGACGACGCCGTGGCCGCCGATGGCCACGTACTGGATGTAGCGGGCGAAGCAGTGCGCCAGCGGAAGGAACAGCAGCAGGCGGTTCGGGTTGTAGAGCATGTCCTCGAGGATGATGTAGCCGTTCTTCACGATGTGCGTGAAGTTGCGGTTGGACAGCATCGCGCCCTTCGGCTTGCCGGTGGAGCCGGACGTGTAGACGATGGTCGTCATGTCGTCGGCCTTCACGCGTGCGATGGCCTCGTCGAGCTCCTCGTCGGGGACGTTCGCGCCGAAGTCGGCGACCGCGTCGAGTCCCTTCGCCTTGAAGTTGAACACGTATTCGAGGCTCTTGACCTCGTCGCGCACCTGTTCGAGGGTCTGTGCATGCGCCTGGTCGCCGGCGAAGGCGATCAGCGGCGCGGTGTCCTCGATGATCGAGGCGGCCTGGCGTTCCGAGTCGGTCTCGTAGATCGGCACGCTGACCGCGCCGATGGCCGCGCAGGCGAAGTCCGTCACGCCCCACTCGTAGCAGGTGGCCGAGTAGATGGCGACCATGGTGCCGGGACGCACGCCCAGCCCGAGCAGCCCCTTCGCCACGGCGCGCACGCGTTCCAGCATCTCGGAGGCCTTCACCGAATGCCAGCGCCGGTCGTCGTCCTGGTATTCGGCGATCTCGTCATCGGGAGCGCTCTCGGCGCGGGCGGCGAGCAGCGAGAAGATCGTGTCGCCGTCGTTGGTCACATACTCGGGGTCGGAAATATACTCACGCAACATGGACACCAGACTATACCCGGTCCGGTATCAGCCGTGCCGGCGCGGCCGCACGTCCGCGCGAGGATCCGGGACCGTCGCTATCCGATGTCGGCGACGGTGCACATCCACCGCGACCCGCGGACCTCGAATCTGAGGTTCGACCAGTAGGACTCCCCTCCGACGGACAGGTGCACGGCGAATTCGAGCGCGGTGGCGCTCACCAGCATGCCGCTGAGCGAGAGAGGCACCACCGGCAGGTAGCGCATGCGCGCCCGGTACGCGTCGTCGGCGCGCATCCTGCCGTCCATCATGTACGCCATCGTCTCCAGCTTGCCCACGCATGACGGTTCGACGGCGCGTCGCAGTATCGACGGGGACAGGCTGCCCCGCATCACGTCGGCCGCCAGGCATGCGACCCGGCAGCCGGACACGGCCATCGCGTGCATCTGCTCGTCGCTCATCGCGTCGTCGACGACCGCGACGACGCGGTACGGGACGGGTTCCGGCGACAGTTCGACGTGGACGACGCCCTCGTAGACGGGAGGCGTACGGCCATACGAGAATCCGGCTGACGGGAAGATGACGTACTGCTGCGGCTGCATGATGGGCTCCTTCGTCCGATGTCTCGCGTCCGGACCGGCGGCGGGCCGGACGTGGGGCCATCACATCATGCGAAAGGTCCCGCGTCAACAGGCGCGGGACCTTGGTGCATCACCGTGGACGACACGGTGGACAAGCGCGCACGGACGCGGCGGGGAGCTCCCTCGCCGCGCCCGTGCGCCGCCGTCTCAGCGGCGGCCGGCGTACGGCGTGACGACCACGCCGCAACGCTGGAAGTTCTTCACGTCCACGTATCCGGTGGACGCCATCGCGCGGCGCAGCGCGCCGACGAAGTTCGTGGTGCCGTCGGCCGTGTGGCTCGGCCCGAACAGGATCTGCTCGAGCGGCGCGACCGTGCCGACGTCGGTGCGGAAGCCGCGCGGCAGCGTCTGGTGGCGAGCCTCGGCGCCCCAGTGCTTGCCGCGGCCCGGCGCCTCGGTGGCGCGGGCGAGCGGCGCGCCGAGCATGACCGCGTCGGCGCCGAGGGCGAGCGCCTTGACGAAGCTGCCGGAGTCGCCCATGCCGCCGTCGGCGATGAGCTGCACGTAGCGGCCGCCCGACTCGTCCATGTAGTCGCGACGGGCCTCGGCCACGTCGGCGATGGCGGTCGCCATCGGTGCCTCGACGCCGATCGTCTGGCGCGTGGCGGACACGGCGCCGCCGCCGAAGCCGACGAGCACGCCGGCCGCGCCCGTGCGCATCAGGTGCAGGGCCGCCGTGTAGTTGGCGGCGCCGCCGACGATGACCGGGACGTCCAGATCGTAGATGAACTGCTTGAGGTTGAGCGGCTCGTGGTCCTGCGACACGTGCTCGGCGGACACGGCGGTGCCGCGGATCACGAACAGGTCGACGCCCGCCTCGACCACGGTCGAGTAGAACTGCTGGGTGCGCTGCGGGGAGAGCGCGCCGGCCACGGTGACGCCGGCGTCGCGGATCTCGTGCAGACGCTTCGTGATGAGCTCCGGCTTGATCGGCTCCGCGTAGATCTCCTGGATGCGGCGGGTCGCGCTCTCGGCCGGCAGGTCCGCGATCTCCTTCAGATACGGTTCCGGATCGTCGTAGCGGGTCCACAGACCCTCGAGGTCGAGCACGCCGAGCGCGCCGAGCTTGCCCATCGCGATCGCGGTGGCCGGGCTCGTCACCGAGTCCATCGGGGCGCCGATGACCGGCACGTCGAACTCGTAGGCGTCGACCTGCCAGGACGTGGAGACGTCCTGCGGGTCGCGCGTCCTGCGGGAGGGGACGATCGAGACGTCGTCCAGCGAGTAGGCCATGCGGCCCTTCTTGCCCAAACCGATTTCAATTTCCTGAGACATGCCTCCGAGACTAATGCGCGCGCGGGACGGCGGCGCGCGGCATACCGCCCGCCATCTCACATAATCGAACGCCCGCATGCGGCGTTACATTCCTGCGCTAGGAATGGCAATGTCTCAACCGAACTGTCAGGAGGAAGCATGGCCAGAATCAAGGTCGAAGGCAAGGTCGTCGAGCTCGACGGCGACGAGATGACGCGCGTCATCTGGAAGGACATCAAGAACCGTCTCATCCTGCCGTACCTCGACGTGGATCTCGACTACTACGATCTGGGCATCGAGAACCGCGACGCCACCGACGACCAGGTCACCATCGACGCGGCGCACGCCATCCAGCGCGAGCACGTGGGCGTCAAATGCGCGACGATCACCCCCGACGAGGCGCGCGTCAAGGAATTCGGCCTGAAGAAGATGTGGAAGTCCCCCAACGGCACGATCCGCAACATCCTCGGCGGCACCATCTTCCGCGAGCCGATCGTGATGAGCAACGTGCCGCGCCTCGTGCCCGGCTGGACCAAGCCGATCGTCGTCGCCCGCCACGCCTTCGGCGACCAGTACAAGGCCACCGACTTCAAGGTGCCGGGCGCCGGACGCCTCACCGTGACCTTCACGCCGGAGGACGGCTCCGAGCCGATCCAGCACGTGGTCTACGACTACGGCCCCGACGGCGGCGTCGCCCAGGTGCAGTACAACGTCAACGATTCGATCCGCGGCTTCGCGCGCGCCTGCTTCAACTACGGCCTCATGCGCCACTACCCCGTGTACCTGTCCACGAAGAACACGATCCTCAAGGCGTACGACGGCCAGTTCAAGGACATCTTCGCCGAGATCTACGAGACCGAATACAAGGAACGCTTCGAGGCGGAGGGCCTCACCTACGAGCACCGCCTCATCGACGACATGGTCGCCAGCTCCCTCAAGTGGCACGGCGGCTACATCTGGGCCTGCAAGAACTACGACGGCGACGTGCAGTCCGACTCCGTCGCCCAGGGCTTCGGCTCCCTCGGCCTCATGACCTCCGTGCTCATGACCCCCGACGGGCAGACCGTCGAGGCCGAGGCCGCCCACGGCACCGTCACCCGCCACTACCGCCGCTGGCTCAAGGGCGAGAAGACCTCCACGAACCCGATCGCCTCGATCTTCGCCTGGACCGGCGGCCTCAAGCACCGCGCCGACCTCGACGGCACCCCCGAGGTCCGCCACTTCGCCGAGACGCTCGAGAAGGTCATCGTCTCCACCGTCGAAGGCGGCCAGATGACCAAGGACCTCGCCATGCTCATCGGCCCCGACGAGCCGTGGCTCGACACCGAGGGCTTCATGGACGCGCTCGACGAGAACCTCGCCAGGGCGCTCGCCGACTGACGGCGGCACGCGCGGCTCCCCCAGCGGCGTATCCGCGGGGATGCTACTACAATCGACGGCAGTGCACAGCCCGCCGATCGAAAGGAATCCCGTCCCATGGCACTTCGCAGCAGCAATCCCGCGGCACGACTGATCGCCATGGCGGCGGGATTCGCCATGCTCGCGTCCTGCGCGGCGTGCGGCGCCGCGCAGGACGGTCCGACGAATGGCGCCACATCCTCCGGCGGCACCGCGACCACGTCGAAGACGTCCGCCGGCAGCGCCGTCATCTTCACGCCGTCGGACGGCATCACCATCTCCCAGCGCACGCCGCTCAACAAGTGGGCGAAGCTGACGCCCGAGATCACCGCCAAACTCGTCGACGCCGGCATGGCGAAGAAGTCGATCGAGACGAAGACCTCCTCCGACCTCGACACGCAGAGCCGTGACGTGCAGGATTGGGTCGTGGACCATATGACCGCCGCGGACGCGTCCAAGTCCGGCAAGGCGGAGGCGAAGCGCACGACGCTGATCGTCGCCCCCGCCGTCGACGTGGATTCCTCGACACGCCAGTACGGCGACTACGTCACGCAGCCGCAGTCCGAGTCCTCCTCCGACGCGTCGCGGTCCGATTCGGCGGACACGGATACGACGGACAAGACGGATACCGCCACGGATACGTCCACGGACGACCAAACGCAGGACGACGCATACTCCCGTCTCGCCTCCGCGCTCCAACTCGCGCAGGATTCCGGCATGCACGTCGTGCTGCTCGCCAACGGGGTGGATGACATCACTCCGGACGCGTTCGTGCGGTTCTCCACGGCCGAGCAGATCGGCCGCATGCAGGCGCAGAAGCTCGTCACGAAGCTCGACCTGGCCAAGGCCAGCAAGGACAATCCGAAGGCCGTCGAGGTGTTCATCCCCTACTCCGCGAACGCGAAGGACGGCGACGAGGCGACCGACGCCGTCGATGACGACGCGTTCGCGCGCGAGGCGTTCGCCGGCATGTGGCAGGTGCTGCAACCGTATTTCACGCAGGGCAAGGCGTATTCGCCCTCCGGCCTGCTCACCAAGGACACATCGGATTCCGATTGGGACGACGTGACCGTCGACGCCACCGATGAGAAGCACATCACGGCGGAGGTCGACAAGCGTCTGCCGACGAAGAAGACCGCCGACGGCACCTCGTTCACGCGCATCGACGGCGTCATCGCGATGAACGACTACGTCGCCTCCGCGGTGACCGACGAACTCGACGCGCTCGGATACACCGGTTCGGCGGCGGACGTCAACCCGCAGATCACCATCTCAGGCATCGTCGGCAACATCGCCGGCCGCAAGGACCTGCAGCGCGGCGGCGTGCCCGATCCGGCGAAGGCCCCCGAAGACGATACGGACGGCGGCCAAGGCGACGAAGCGGACGGCTCCGACACTCCCACGCAGGCCGGGACCAGCGAAGTGAACCGACGCTGGCCGATCGTCACCGGCTTCGGCGGCTACGTGGACACCCTTCCCCAGGTGGTGAACGGCAAGCAGTGGATGACCGGATTGGAGAACCGCGTCGCCCTGGCGGCCGACACGGCCGAGGTCACGGTGAGGCTCAACCGGGGCGAATCGCTCGGCAAGCTCGCCTACGTGTCGAGGAAGAAGGTCCCCGGCGCGTTGAAGAAGACGAACGTCGTGGAGGAGGAGCCGCTGGCCGTCAGCGCCTCGAACCTCAAGGCCACGCTCATCGACCCCGGCTACATCACCATGGCCGACGCCGGCCTGTGACGTTCCCGACGTTCCCCGCACCAACATCCGGATACGATGAAGGCCCGCTCCCCCTGATGGGAAGCGGGCCTTCATCGCGCGATAGAACGGCTAGAAGCCGAGACGCTCCAATTGCTTGGGATCGGACTGCCAGCTCTTGGCGACCTTGACGTGCAGGTCGAGGCGCGCCTTCTGGCCGACGATGCGGTTGACGGGGGTGCGCAGCTTCTTCTTCACGGCGGTCAGGTTCCTCGCGCCCTTGCCGATGATGATCGGCTTCTGCGAGTCGCGCTCCACGTAGATGGACACACGCACGTCCGCCTTGCCGTCGTAGGCCTCGCCGGTCTCGTTGTCCTCCGGATAGTCGATGGAGTCGACGACGACCGCCAGCGAATGCGGCAGCTCGTCGTCCAGCTGTTCGAGGAACGCGCCGCGGATGAGCTCGGCGATGGTGTCCTCGGGGCGTTCCTCGCTGATCTGCTCCTCCGGGTACATCTGCGGGCCTTCCGGCGTGTGCTCGATGAGCACCTTGCGCACCTCGTCGACGTTGTCGTGTCCGAGGGCGCTCACCGGTACGATGTCCGCGAAGTCGGCGAACCCGTCAATCTCGATGAGCTTGGCGACGAGCTGTTCGCGCGAGAGTTCGTCGATCTTGGTGACGACGGCGATCAGCGGCACCTTCCATGCGAACGTGCCGTCGTCGCGCTTCACGGCGAAGTCGGAGCGCAGACGGGACAGGATGCGCTTGTCGCCGGGGCCGATCTCCTGGTCGGCGGGCAGCAGGAACGCCACCTCGTCCACGTCGGACAGGCTTTCGTCGACGATGTCGTTGAGCCGCTGGCCGAGCAGCGTGCGCGGACGGTGGATGCCGGGCGTGTCGACGAGCACGAGCTGCGCGTTCTCGGTGGTGAGGATGCCGCGGATCGCCTTGCGCGTGGTCTCCGGACGGGACGACGTGATGGCGATGCGCTTGCCGATGAGCGCGTTGATGAGCGTGGATTTGCCGACGTTCGGCCTGCCCACGACCGCCACGAATCCGGAACGGTACGGCTGCGCCTCGCGGCGGTCCGCGCCGTCGTCCGCGGTCGTGTTCTCGTTCGTCGATACGGCGGTTTCGGTCATGTCACTCCTTGGCTTGGGTCTTCGTGTCCGCGGCCCCGCCGTCGGCGTCGTCCTCGGACGCCCCGGCCTGCCGCTCGCCGTCTCCGGCGTTGCCATCTTCCTCGCGCCCCTCGACGTGGGCGGGCTCCACCACGATGGTGGACACCTTCTTGCGTCGGCCGGCGGAATCGACGGCGGTGAGCTTCAGGCCGCGGGTCACGGCGGAGGCGCCGACGATCGGTACGCGGCCGAGCAGTTTGGTGAGCAGCCCGTAGACGGTGTCGACGTCGTCCTCGTCGATGTCGATCTCGAAGATCTCCTCCAGATCGGCGATGGGCGTACGCGCCGGCATCCGCCATTTGCGGTCGCCGATCCGCTCCGGCTCCTCGCGCTGCGTGCGGTCGTGCTCGTCCTCGAGTTCGCCGACGATCTGCTCGATGGCGTCCTCGATGGTGACGAGTCCGGCGATGCCGCCGTATTCGTCGACGACGACGGCGACGTGCTGCCGGGAGCGCTGCATCTGGTGGAACAGGTCGTCGACCGGCTTGGATTCGGGCACGAGCATCGGGTCGCGCACGATGGATTCGACCGCACGGCCGAGCGCCGCCTGGTTGAACGCGGTGGCGCGCACGGCGTCCTTGAGGTAGGCGACGCCGATGAGGTCGTCCACGTCGTCGCCGATGACAGGCACGCGGGAGAAGCCGGAACGCGAACACAGCTTGAGCATCGCCTCGAGCGTCGCGTCCCTCTCGATGCAGATCATGTCGGTGCGCGGCACCATGATCTCACGGGTCAGCGTGTCGGACAGGGTGAGCACGTTGCGCAGCATCTCGGAGACCTCGGGGTCGAAGTCGTTCGATTCGACGAGACGGTCGATGGTGGCGCGCCCCTGCTCCTGCTGGATCTTCTCCAGTTCCTCGTCGTCGGACAGCTCCTGCGCGCGGCGACGCCCCTCGCGCGCCGCGCCGAGGCGCAGGAACGGCGTGAGGCGGACGGCCGCGGCGACGAGACGGGAGTGTTCGATCATGATGTCGGCTGGCTTGATCGCGCCGGTCTCGCGCGGACGGACGAACACGCTGACCACGGCGACGACGATGGCGACGACGGCCCCGATGACGAGCGCGAGCCACACGCGGGCGTCCCACAGCCCGGCGACGATGGCGACGAGCACGCCGACGAGCACGTTGCTGGCGATGCGGAAGAACGCGCACGCGCCGGCGGTCACGTACCGGTCGGCGATGAGCCGCTGCACGCGGTGGATGCGGTCGACGCGCTTCATGCGGCTGAACTGGGTGAGCTCGCCGTCGGTCTGCGCCTCCAGCACGAGGTTGTTGAGGCTGGCGCGCGTGACCCTGCCGACCGCGCCTTCGGCGGCGGCGAGGGACAGGGACAGCCACACCATCAGCGCGGCGACGATGACGAGCGCGGCGGTGACCGCGATCAGGGTCTGTTGGGAATACTCCATCGGTGTCGTGTTTCCTTTTGTGTCGGCGGTCGGCGGTCAGTGGGTGATCTGGCGGCCGGAACCGTGCTGCGCGTCGTAGGCGGCGAGCGCGTCCTCGCTGCCGGCGGGCAGCGCGACGGGAGCGCCGAGGTCGTGGCGCACGGCGATGAACGTGAGCAGCAGCTGGCGTTGCAGGCCGAACATCTGGCGTTCCTGCTGCGGGTTCACGTGGTCGTAGCCGAGCAGGTGGAGGATGCCGTGGATGGTCAGGAGCATCATCTCCTGGAGCACGCCGTGTCCGGCGGCGGCGGCCTGCTGGGCGGCGACCCATGGGCAAATGACGATGTCGCCGAGCACGCCTTCCATCACGGTCTTGCCGTCGCCGGGGCGCAGCTCGTCCATCGGGAAGCTCATCACGTCGGTGGGTCCTTCGAGGTTCATCCAGTGCTCGTGCATCTCGGCGATGGGTTCCGGGTCGACGAACAGGATCGTCAGGTCGGACTGGGTGCTCACGCGCATCTGGTCGAGGACCCATACGCCGAGGTCGGAGAAGAGTTTCGGGTCGATGGTCCATACGGTCTCGTTGGAGACGTCAACGCTCATCGGTGTCGGTGTCCTTTCGTTCGTCCGTCGCGCCGTCCGCGGCTTCGGCGGTCATGGCCTTCGTGTCTTTCGAGCCTTTCGCCCGCGAGATGCGCCGGTGGTCGCCGTCCAGTCCCTCGTGGCGGTTGTAGGCTTCGACGATCTGGCCGACGAGGCGGTGGCGTACCACGTCCTCGGCTTTCAGGTGCACGAACGCGATGTCCTTGATGCCGCCGAGGATGCGTTCGATGGTGGCGAGACCCGAACGCGGCACGGTGAGGTCGACCTGCGTGATGTCGCCGGTGATGACCATCTTCGTGTTGAAGCCGAGGCGGGTGAGGAACATCTTCATCTGCTGTTCGGTGGTGTTCTGCGCCTCGTCGAGGATGACGTAGGCGTCGTTGAGGGTGCGTCCGCGCATGTAGGCGAGCGGCGCCACCTCGATGGTGTTGTCGTCCATGAGCCGTCTGAGCTGGTCGGCGCCGAGCATGTCGCCGAGCGCGTCGTACAGGGGGCGCAGGTACGGGTCGACCTTGTCGTTGAGGGTGCCGGGCAGGAAGCCGAGGCTCTCCCCCGCCTCGACGGCCGGGCGCGTGAGGATGATGCGGCGCACCTGACGGTCCTGGAAGGCCCGCACCGCCTTGGCGACGGCGAGGTAGGTCTTGCCGGTGCCGGCCGGGCCGATGCCGAACGTGATGGTGTGCGATTCGATGGCGGCCACGTAGGCGGCCTGTCCGGGGGTCTTGGCGCGTACCGGGTTGCCGTTCGCGTAGGTGATGACGCCGGGCACCGCGGGCCTGCGCCGTCCGCCCCCGTCGCGGCGGTTCTTCGTCGACGCGGCTTCGACGCGCTGCAGCGTCTCAATCTCGCGGCCGTGGCCGGGGTGCGTGGCGCGCGTGCGGTTGTCGAGCACGTCCTGGTCGATCATGCGCCGCACGGTGTCGGCGTCCATGGGCGCCGTGTGGGCGGCTTCGATGATCGTGTTGATGAGTTCCTCGGCCTTCGACGCATCGGTCTCGGTCTGCTTGGATCGCGAGACGATGGCCACGCGGTTGCCGCGCACGATGATCGTCAGTTCGGGGAACGCCTTCTCTATCTCGCGGATCACCTGGTCCACGGGGCCGAGCACGGCCACCGGGTCGAGCTGGGTGGGGATGGTGATGGTGCGTGTTGTGGTCGCCACGGATTCCTTTCTGGAATATGGACCGTTCCTGAAGGGTGGATGGCCCGCGCGTCCGGCGGTCCGCCGGCGCGGGCCGGTTCCGCTACTCGTCGAGCTTCTCGCCCGTCATCACGTGCGCGTGCACGTGGAAGACGGTCTGGCCGGCGTCGAGCCCGGTGTTGAACACGAGGCGGAACGCGCCATGGAAGGCGTCGTCGGCGATGTTCTGGGCGACTTCGACGATGTGCGCGAGTTCGGCGGGATCGGCAGCGGCGAGTTCGGCGACGTTCGCGTAATGCTTCTTCGGCACGACCAGCACGTGGACCTTGGCCTTGGGGTTGATGTCCTTGAAGGCGTATGTGGTGTCGTCCTCGTAGACCTTGGCGCTGGGGATATCCCCGGCGATGATCTTGCAGAACAGGCAGTCGTCCGATGCGCTCATGGTTGCTCCTTCATGCGGGCCGCGCGGTGTCGGGACGCACGGCCATGGTTTCCGCACCCAGCTTAGCGCGTCCCGTCACCCGCCTTCCATACGCCCGACGGACGTCCGCCCTACGCGAACCGTCCCAGGGCGCGGCTGAGCAGGGACAGCGCCACGGGGCCGGCGGCGGACGCCCTGAGGATGTTCGAGCCGAGCACGACGCTGTGCGCGCCGGCCTCGGTGAACGCGGCGACCTCATCCTCGCTGATGCCGCCTTCGGGGCCGACCACCACGTAGACGGTGCGGGCCTTGGCGTCCTTCAGGCAGCGGTCCATGAGTCCGGACACGAGCCCCTCCACCGACGCCCATGTGTCGGTGGCGTCCTGGTGGAGCACGATGACCAGGTCGCCGTGCACGTTGGCGCGCAGGCACATGGCGACGATCTGCTTCGAGGAGACGCACTCCCCCAATCCGGGCCGCCACGCGCGACGGGACTGCTCGGTGGCCGCGTCCAGCGTGGTCCTCCACTTGCGGTCGGTGCGGCCGGCCTTCCATTTGGCGATGGAACGGTCCGCCTGCCAGGGGATCACCTCGTCGACGCCGATCTGCGTGGCCATGTCGATGGCCTGCTCGTCATGCCCGTTCTTCGCGAGGGCCTGCACGAGCGCGAGGCGGGTCACGGGCGCGGGTTCGCGCACGAATTCGCGCACCTCGGCGACGCCGTCGTCCGGATCGTCGAGCACCGCGGTGACGCGCAGCCCCCGGCCGTCGGACAGCTGGAGCTCGTCGCCGGCCTTGAGGCGCATCGACTGCACCGCGTGCCGTCTGACCTGCGCGGGCAGCGTGAGCTTCCACCCGGCGTTGAGCTCATCCGAGTTCACGGGGACGTCGTCATGGTCGGAATCCAAGAGGAACAGGGCTTTCGTCATGACCACAAGGCTATCAGCATCATTGCGACACGCCGACGATTGCGCAAGCCCGGAAACCGTGTATTGTAATCACTCGTTGCTTCACAGCGACAACGCACCTGCCCGGGTGGCGGAATGGTAGACGCGCTAGCTTGAGGTGCTAGTGCCTATTTTTTAACGGGCGTACGGGTTCAAGTCCCGTCTCGGGCACCGTCGAAAACCCCTTGGAAACAAGGGGTTTTCTCGTATCTGCATGCATATCGTCCCCGTGTCCCCGCGATACGGCCCATCACACTCACCACAGGAGGCACCGCCATGCGCTTCGTCCATCTGGAATCCATCGACGACGAACGTGTGTCCGCCTACGTCAACCTGACGGAGATCCAGCTGCGCAATCGTCTCGAACCGGCCAAGGGCCTGTTCATCGCCGAATCCCCGAAGGTGATCGACCGGGCGCTGGCGGCGGGCCGCGAACCCATCTCCCTGCTCGTCGAGGAGCCGTGGATCGAGGGCATGGCCGCCACGTTCGACGCCATCGACGCGCGTTGGGGCGCGGACGTCCCCGTCTACGTCGCCTCCCCCGAACAGCTGAGGCGGCTCACCGGCTACCGCCTGCACCGGGGCGCGCTCGCGGCGATGCGCCGCTGGCCGCTGCCGTCCGTCGCCGACGTCTGCCGCGGCGCGCGCCGCGTGGCCGTGATGGAGAACATCGTCGACCATACGAACGTCGGCGCGCTGATGCGCTCCGCGGCCGCGCTCGACGTGGACGCCGTGCTCGTCACCCCCTCCTGCGGCGATCCCCTGTACCGTCGCGCGGCGCGCGTGTCGATGGGCACCGTCTTCCAGATCCCGTGGACGCGCATCGGCGGCGAGGACAAGCGCTACTGGCCGTTCCAGGGCATCGACGAGCTGAAGTCGCTCGGCTTCACCACCGTCGCGATGGCGCTGGAGGACGATTCGATCAGCCTGGACGAGCTCACGCGACGTCTCCACGCCGACGACGGCGACCCCGACCGCATCGACCGTCTCGCGCTCATCTTCGGCACCGAAGGCGACGGATTGTCGCGCCACACCATCGCCCGCGCCGACCTGACGGTGAAGATCCCGATGAGCCACGACGTCGACTCGCTCAACGTGGCCGCCTCCAGCGCGGTCGCCTTCTACGCCACGCGCATGCGCTGACGCGACGCGCTGGACACGATTCGGGCGTGTCGCGGTTTTTGTGCAATCATTGTCATTGTGAGTTCGGAGCGAGGAAGCCCGGACCAAACCCGAGCGCGGCGCCGAAAGGCGCTGTTGGTTGTTGAGAGGAGCAACACGACAATGGCCAAAAACAAGCAGAAGATTCTGTCGATAGTGTTGGCGGGCGGCGAGGGCACCCGACTGATGCCGTTGACTCGCGACCGCGCGAAGCCGGCCGTTCCGTTCGGCGGCGTGTTCCGCCTCATCGACTTCCCGCTGTCCAACCTGGTGAACTCCGACTACCGCCACATCGTCGTGCTCACCCAGTACAAGTCCCACTCCCTTGACCGTCACATCTCCCAGATGTGGCGCTTCTCCTCGCTGCTCGGCAACTACGTCTCCCCGGTCCCCGCGCAGCAGCGTCTCGGCAAGCACTGGTACCTCGGCTCCGCGGACGCCATCTACCAGACCATCAACATCATCGAGGACGTCCAGCCGGACATCGTCGTGATCGTCGGCGCCGACCACGTCTACCGCATGGACTTCGGCCAGATGGTCGAGCAGCACATCGAATCCGGCGCGGAGTTCACCGTGGCCGGCATCCGCCAGCCGATCGAGCAGTCCAACCAGTTCGGCGTGATCGACGTCGATCCGAACCACCCGAACCAGATCAAGAGCTTCCTGGAGAAGCCGGACACCTGCGCGGGCCTTCCGGACGACCCGAATTCGTTCCTCGCCTCCATGGGCAACTACGTGGCCAACACGGACGCCCTGTTCGACGCGCTCGCCAAGGACGAGAAGAACGAGAACACGAAGCATGACATGGGCGGCGACATCGCCCCGTACTTCGCATCCCGCGGCGAGGCCGGCGTGTACGACTTCAACTCGAACGAGATTCCGGGCTCGACGCCCACCGACCACGCCTACTGGCGCGACGTGGGTACGATCAAGCAGTTCTACGACGCGCACATGGACCTGATTGCCTACGTGCCCGAGTTCAACCTGTACAACCAGGCCTGGCCGATCTACACGAACTCCGGCACCCTGCCGCCGGCCAAGTTCGTGCACGCCGGCCGCGACCGCCTCGGCCACGCGACCGATTCGATCGTCTCCCCCGGCGTGATCGTCTCCGGCGGCGAGGTGCACCATTCCGTGCTGTCGCCGAACGTGCGCATCCACTCGTGGGCGCAGGTCGTGGACTCCGTGCTGTTCGACGGCGTCGTCGTGAACCGTCGCGCGCGCGTGTACAAGGCCATCCTCGACAAGAACGTCGTGCTCACCGAGAACTCGACGGTCGGCATCGACACCGAGCATGATCTCGCCCGTGGCTTCACCGTCACGCCCGAGGGCATCACCGTCGTGCCGAAGGGCACCGTCGTCGACGACTGACGGATTCCCGAGGACGCGAAAAAGGCCCCGAACCGTTCATCCGGTTCGGGGCCTTCCCGTATCCTCAGCCGTTTCCGATTGGATCGGCATCGGATCAGTACTTCGGCAGATTGTCGAAGTTGAAGCCGAGGGCGGCGAGCTGCTCGCGTCCCTCCGGCGTGATCTTGTCCATCGTCCAGCGCGGCTGCCACGTCCAGTCGATGCGGAACTCCTCGACGAGGCCGGCGAGCGTGCTCGCGCATTCGTCCTCGATGAGGTCGGTCAGCGGGCAGGCGGGCGTGGTGAGCGTCATCGTGATGATCGCGCGGCCGAGATCGTCGATCTCGATACCGTAGACGAGTCCCAGGTCGATGACGTCGATGCCGAGCTCCGGGTCGATGACCTGGTGCAGCGCCTCGCGCACGTCCTCCGCGGTGGCGCGGCCGATGTCGTCGACGAACTTCAGCGGGATGTGGCTGTCATCCGATTCCGCATCGTCGCCGTGACCGCATTCGCTCTTCTTGTGGCGTCCGCATGCGCACATGTCGTCGTCGGAGGCCGGTTCGGCGGGACGGCCGTTCGGGAATCCCTTCGCGAGGGCCGGGTTGGCCATCACGCGACGGGACGCCTCCTCGTCCTGCAGCACGCCGTTCACCGCGTCGAACACGCTGGGCTGGGGTTCGGGCACGAGATTATCGCTCATAGTTCACTCCAAAATCGTCGGGTCGTATCCACTGTACGCGTCGCCCACGGCTTTTCGCCCTGGGCGACGCGCATACGGGAATCGGGCGTCGGTCACTGCTTGGCGGCCAGCGCCTTGGCGACGGAGTCCTTGAGCCCCTCCCAGGCGAGGAGCGCGCATTTGATGCGCATCGGGTACTTGGACACGCCCTGGAAGACGATGCCGTCGCCGAGCGACTCCTCGAGCTCGTCGTCGCCGAGACCCTTGCCGCGCGATTCCATGAGCTTGTGGAACGTGTGCTCGAGCTCCATGGCCTCATCCACGGTCTTGCCGTCGACCAGATCGACCATGACGGACAGGCTGGCCTGGGAGATGGAGCAACCCTGGCCGTCCCACACGACGCGTTCGATGGTGTGCGGCTCCTTGTCGGAGACCTCCACGTGCACGGTCGCCTCGTCGCCGCAGGTCGGGTTGAACTGGTGGGATTCGCCTGGCGTGCAGTATTCGTGGCTGGCGCGCACCACCGTGTCGCCGGACGACTGGGCGCCGGTTCCCTCCTTGGTGAGGTCCGCCGCGAAATGCTCCTTGCCATGCGGGTTTTTCGCGGCCTCGAGGATGACCTCCTGGTACATCTGCTCGAGGTCGTCGCCGCTCATGCCGTAATCGTTCATAACTTCCTTATCGTATCGTCCCCTCGGACAGACGTGGACGGTCGGGTGCCGCCGGACTCGTCGGACGCCTCCGGACGCCGTCAGGCGCCGAAGAACTTCCTGATGCCCTTCGCCGCCTCGACGAGCGCCTGCGCGTCCTCGACGGTGTTGTACACGCCGGACGAGGCGCGGTTGGAGGCGTACAGGCCGAAGTGGCGGTGCACGGGCTGGGCGCAATGGTGGCCGACGCGGATGGCGATGCCCTGCGCGTCGATGTACTGGCCGACGTCGTGCGGGTGCACGCCCCTGACGTCGAACGCGACGGTGCCGATACGGTCCACGTTCTCGCGGGGGCCCAGGATGCGGATGCCGTCGATGTCGCCGAGCTTGAGCAGTTCGGCGGCGATCGTGCGCTCATGCGCCTCGATGTTCTCGAGTCCGACGTTCATCATCCATTCGGCTGCGACGCCGGCGGCCACGACCTGCGCGACCGGCTGCGTGCCGGCCTCGAAGCGGGCCGGCGGCTCCATGTACTGGGCCGGCTGGTCCATCCATGCGAGCTCGACCATCGATCCGCCGAAGTTGGCCGGCGGTAGCGCCTCGAGCAGCTCGCGCCTGCCGTACAGGAAGCCGACGCCGGTAGGGCCGTACATCTTGTGCGCGCTCCATGCGGCGAAGTCGACGTCCAGCGCGTGGAAATCGACCTTGAGATGCGGCACCGACTGGCAGGCGTCGAGGATGAACACGGCGCCCACGGCGTGCGCGCGGGCGACGATCGGGGCGATGTCGGTGATCGCGCCGGTCGTGTTGCCCACGTGCATGACGGCCACGACCTTCGTGCGTTCGGTGATGACCTCGTCGAGATCGTCGGTGCGCACGCGGCCGTCCTCGGTCAGGTCGATCCACTTGAACGTGGCGCCGGTGCGGTAGGCGAGCTCCTGGAACGGCAGCAGCACCGAATGGTGCTCCGCCTTCGAGACGACGATCTCGTCGCCCGGCTTCAACGCGAAGCGCTTGGCAGCCGCTCCCCCACGGCCGAGCGACGCGTTGCCGAACGCGGTGGCCAACAGGTTCAGGCCCGCCGTCGCGCCGCCGGTGACGACGATCTCCTCGTTGCCCTCTTCGGCGCTCGCGCCGACCAGCTTCGCGACCTTCGCACGCGCCTCCTCGAACGCCACCGTGGAACGCGCCGCGAGCTCGTGGGCGCCGCGGTGCACGCCCGCGTTGATCGTGCGGTAGAAGTCGCTCTCCGCGTCGATCACGCATTGCGGCTTCTGCGAGGTGGCCGCCGAGTCGAGGTACACGAGCGGATGCCCGTGGATCTCCTGGTCCAGAATCGGGAACTCGTCCCTGATCGCTGCGAAATCAACCATTGTCATTTCCCCCATTTCGTGACATTCACATGCAAGTGAGTGGGAGTCGGCGGAACGCATGTCGAGACCGTAAAGACTCGGCCAGAGCGGCCCGGAGCGTGTCACGGTATGCGTTCCGCCGACTCCCATGGCTCCGCCGGAACCGTGAAGAAGCCGGATGGAACCGTCCGTCGGATGTCAGGCGAGTGCGGACTCGGAGTCCGCCCCTTCCGGCAGGTACGCGTCGTAGCCGTTCTCCTCGAGCTCGTCGGCCAGCTCCGGGCCGCCGGTCTTCACGAAGTGGCCGTCGGCGAACACGTGCACGATGTCCGGCTTGATGTACTTGAGGATGCGCGTGTAGTGCGTGACCATGAGGATGCCGAACTGGTTGGCCTCCTTGGCGCGGTTCACGCCCTCGGACACGATGCGCAGCGCGTCCACGTCGAGACCGGAGTCGGTCTCGTCGAGGATGGCGAACTTCGGCTTGAGCAGTTCGAGCTGCAGCACCTCGGCACGCTTCTTCTCACCGCCGGAGAAGCCCTCGTTGACGGAGCGCGTGGCGAACTTCGGATCCATCTTGAGGCGCTTCATCGCCTGGGACAGCTCCTTGGTCCACGTGCGGATGGACGGGGCCTCGCCGTCGACCTCGGTCTTCGCGGTCCTGAGGAAGTTGGTCATCGAGACGCCGGGCACCTCGACCGGGTACTGCATGGCGAGGAACAGACCCGCCTTGGCGCGCTCGTCCGGGGTCATCTTGAGGATGTCCTGGCCGTCGAGCAGCGCCTCGCCGGAGTCGACCACGTACTTGGGGTGACCGGCCAGCGTGTAGGCGAGCGTGGACTTGCCGGAGCCGTTGGGGCCCATGATGGCGTGGGTCTCGCCGGAGTTGACGGTCAGGGAGGCTCCCTTGAGGATCTGCTTGGTGCCTTCCTTGGTTTCGACGTGGACGTAGAGGTCCTTGATTTCGAGAGTGGACATTGGTTCTCCTAACAGTCCGAAAAGTCTTGGGTTACTTGTCTTCCAGCACCTGCGCCATGGCCGCGTCCTCGCCGCGCGCCAGGCGGCGGTCGATGACGTCCATGAGATGGTCGGAGACGGCGGGGATGCCGATCTCCTCGACGAGTTCGCCGAAGAAGCCGCGCACGACGAGCTTGCGCGCCTCGGCCTCCGGGATGCCGCGCGATTCGAGGTAGAACAGCTCCTCGTCGTCGAAGCGGCCCACCGAGGAGGCGTGGCCGGCACCGATGATGTTGCCGTTCTCGATCTCGAGGTTCGGCTCGGAGTCGGCGATGGCGCCCGGCGTGAGCACGAGGTTGCGGTTGAGCTCGTAGGAGTCGGTGCCGGGGGCGGTCGGCTCGATCAGGGCGTTGCCCACCCACGTGGAGTGCGCGCCCTTGCCGTCGAGCGCGCCCTTGTAGACGACGCGGCTGCGGCAGTCGGGATGGTTGTGCACGACCATCGTGCGGTGTTCGATGTGCTCGCCCGGGTCGACGAAGTAGATGCCGAGCATGTTGAGCTCGCCCTGCTCGCCGCCGAAGTCCTGGTCCATGCGGATGCGCACCACGTCGCCGCCGAGCGTGACGACGGAGTGGCGCAGGGACGCGCCCTCGCCGACGTGGATGCGGTGGTTGCCGACGTGCTTGGCCGTGCGGTCCCACTCCTGGATGAACGTCGTGGAGACGTGCGAGTCCCTGCCGGTCGTGACCTCGACGCCCTCGGCGAGGCGGGCGTCGCCGTCGTGTTCGACGACCACGTCGGCGTGCGCGCGGTCCGCGGCGTCGATGACGAGGTGGAACGCGTCGAGGTCCTCGCCAGCGCCGTGCACCTTGACGAGCACGGGCTGGGCGATCTCGCCGTCGAGGCGCAGGATCGTCGCCGTGGAGCCGGAGTTCCATTCGACGGCGGACACGCGGTCGTTCGGCTTGGAGACGGTGCCGGACGCCCCCTCGCCGAGCCTGACCTGGCTGAGCGTGACGCCTTCGGCCAGCGGCGAGCCGTCGATCATCGACACTTCGATCTCGGTCTCGCCGGAAGGCTTGAACACGTCGAAGAACTCGCCGATGCGGTCGATCGGCGTGTATCGCCAGTCCTCCTGGTCGCGCGCGGGCACCGGGAACGCGGACACCTCGAAGGAGCGGGGCGCGCGGTCGGCGCTCGACGGCATGGCCGCCGGAATCTTGTACGGGTCGTTCGGGTCGGCGACCGGGATGTTCAGTTCCGCCGCCTTGTTTTCGGTTTCGGCCATGGGATCAGCCCACCGATCCTTCCATCTGCAGTTCGACGAGTCTGTTGAGTTCGAGCGCGTATTCCATCGGCAGCTCACGGCTGATCGGCTCGACGAAGCCGCGCACGATCATGCCCTGCGCCTCCTCCTCGGACAGGCCGCGGCTCATCAGGTAGAACAGCTGGTCCTCGGAGATCTTGGAGACGGTGGCCTCGTGGGCCATGGAGACGTCGTCCTCGCGCACGTCCACATGCGGGTACGTGTCGGAGCGGCTGAAGTCGTCGACGAGCAGCGCGTCGCACACGGTCGAGTTGGAGGAGCCCTCCGCGCCCTTGACGATCTTGACCAGGCCGCGGTAGGCGGAACGGCCGCCGCCGCGCGAGATGGACTTGGCGACGATCGTGGAGCTGGTGTGCGGGGCGAGGTGGATCATCTTCGCGCCCGTGTCCTGGTACTGGCCCTTGCCGGCGAAGCCGAGCGACATGGTGCTGGCCTTCGCGTACGGCTCGGCGAGGATGCAGGCGGGGTACTTCATCGTGGCCTTGGAGCCGATGTTGCCGTCCACCCATTCCATCGTGCCGCCCTCGCGCACGTAGGCGCGCTGGGTGACGAGGTTGTAGACGTTGTTCGACCAGTTCTGCACGGTGGTGTAGCGCACGCGCGCGTGCTTCTCGACGATGATCTCGACGATGGCGGCGTGCAGCGAGTCCTCGGACCAGATCGGGGCGGTGCAGCCCTCCACGTAATGCACGTAGGAGCCTTCGTCCGCGATGATGAGCGTGCGCTCGAACTGGCCCATGGCGGGCGTGTTGATGCGGAAGTACGCCTGCAGCGGGATGTCCACGTGCACGCCCTTCGGCACGTACACGAACGAGCCGCCGGACCATGCGGCTGTGTTGAGCGCGCCGAACTTGTTGTCCTCCGGCGGCACGACGGTGCCGAAGTACTTCCTGACGAGGTCGGGGTATTCGCGCACGGCGGTGTCCGTGTCGACGAAGATGACGCCCTGCTTCTTCAGGTCCTCCTGGATGGAGTTGTAGATGACCTCGGACTCGTACTGGGCGGCCACGCCGGAGACGAGGCGGTTCTTCTCCGCCTCCGGGATGCCGAGGCGGTCGTAGGTGTTGCGGATGTCGTCCGGCAGCTCCTCCCACGACTTCGCCTGCTTCTCGATCGGCTTGACGTAGTACTTGAAATCGTCCGCGTTGAAGCCCGACAGGTCGACGCCCCACTTGGGCATCGGCTTGTCGAGGAACGCCTTGAAGCCGCGCAGACGCATGTCGAGCATCCACTCGGGTTCGCCCTTGTCGGCGCTGATGTCGCGCACGACCTGTTCGTCGATGCCTCGCTTGGCGGCCTCGCCGGCCGCGTCGGAATCATGCCAGCCGTAGCTGTAGTCGCCGAACTGCTGGATGATCTCGTCATCCTGTCTGATCTTCTCCTCGTTGACGCGGGAGCGATCGGCCACGTACTGGCTCATCTCCACGTCAGCGGCGGCGTTTGGCGCTTGTGTTTCGCTCACCATCCTGCCTTCCGTTGGTCACAACATTCCTACGTCAATGTAGCAGAACCCATGCGCGAACTCCACGACCGACACCGCATGTCGGCTATGGATGAACGTGAGCTTGGTTACGGGCGATTGTTCCCCGGCACAAGACCATAATGGGATTGAGGGGAGGTAATGATGCCGGGTGCGGAAAGAAGGACGGGATGGCGCATAGGACTCGTCGATGATGACGCGTTGACCCTTGCGGCGTTGCATGCGCTCATCACGCAACGCCTCGCGGAGGAGGGCGTGTCCGTGGCATGGACGACGAGATCCGGCGAAACGGCCGTCGATTTGTGTGTGAATGAACGAAGCAGACCGGATGCGGTACTGGTCGACATGGGCATGGATGATGTGGACGGGGCGTCGGTGTTGGAGCGGCTCCGGCGTTTCTCATCACGGATCATGTTGTTGGCGATGACCTCGCATTCCCTGAACCGTTACAGGACTTCCGCCCAAAGGGCAGGAGCCAGGATTCTGTTGGACAAGTCCGATATCGCCGGATTGCTCCGCTGCCTACATGATTGCGTATCCGGAGACCTCAGCCCGGCCCCCGATCGGATGTCGCCACCGGCAGCCGCGGTCGTCGAATACCCCGACGGCGAATCGTTTGTTCCACAATCGTTGTCCTCCAGGGAGGCCGAAGCCATGGATTGGACCATCGAGGGATTGACGGCCAAGGAGGTGTCCCTGAAGATGTCGGTTTCCGAATCAACGGTGAAAACCCATATCCGCCACGCCATCGAAAAGCTACAGGTACGCAACAAGCTGCAGGCCGTCAGGGTATGGTCCGAAATCAGAAGAGGGCGATGATGCGCGTTCCATCCTTATCTTCCGCCGGAATAGGGCATGAACCCACAAAGCTGATCAGGCGTCCCCGTACGGCGGCGATGATAGCCATCGCCGTATGCTGCACCTGCATCCAGGGAATGGCCGATGGGGATGGCGGGCTCATGCCGCTGACCATCTTCGCCGTCTATATCGGTCTGCTGATCGGAATGTACTGGAATCCATTCCTCTGTGGAACGACGATTTTATCGCTGTCCATCGTTCTCGGCTGCGTTCCGGATGCCGATTTCCCCATGCAGTTCTGGAATGTCTGGCTGGCCTTCGGCATGCTCGGGTATGGTCGTCATCTCCTGGCAGCGGCCATGACGATTCTCGTCCAGGCCGCAGCTATGACGGGTATGTGGCATCTTCATGGCACCAGCGGTTGGAGTCTTTCCGGGATAGGAACCTTCAATGCAAGCTGCATCATCATGATCGTCGTCGGATACGCCATAGCGGAGCATCGATCGGCCGACATCCTGCGGCAGAAGGCCCTTGAGACGGCGAATGCGAAACGTGAACGCGATCTGCTGCGACGGGATATCGAGTTGGCGAGCCGCATCCATGACTCCACGACGCGTGGGCTCGCGCTCATTACGATTCTGGCGAATCAGTGCATGGATTGCCCTCCGGATGAGAGGCAGGCCAATCTGGCACTCATCCAATCCACCGCGCAATCCACGTTGGCCGACGTGCGCAAGGTGATAGACGCCCTTGAAACCGACCGAAATGCGAAGTCCGCACACGACGATGCAACGCTCACCATTGCGGATATGGTGCACGGCATCATGGAGAGCAATGATGCGGAACTGCGCAGCATCGGCATATACGGGCACAGCGCAGTGCAGAGTGAAACGGCACCGGATATGCGTACCGTTCCGTCCGATATCATTCAGGAAATCTCGGATTTCCTGAATCAACTATATTCGAACATTGCCGTATACGGCACCCAAGGCGATGACGCCTACTACATGCACGTGGAGATCGAGAACTCGGTGCTGTGTGTGGAGCAGTTCAATATCATCAGGAATGAATCGCGGATGTGGCCGCACCGCGGCAGAGGTCTGTCCCTCCACGCAACACGCATCCATGCGCTCGGAGGTTCTCTTGAGACGCGCAAGGAGGAAGAGAATTGGATTGTGCGTGCGCGTATCCCTCTTTATCACACTACCAATTGCAGAACCATGCAAACCATGGCGGACAACTGAATCCCACCACCGTCTGCATGGATATCGACGTATTCACCGTTTCCATCCGTTGATGCGAAGGGGCGTGCTGACCGACCATAAGGACCACAGCAATCATGATGCCTGATATCAATCGCATGACAACTCCTTTCCTCGTACCAATTCTATGGGCTGATGACCCCTATCATCTTTTAGATGATGCCACCGATTATTGATCTAATATTGAAAACGTCTCTATAAGAAAGGATAACGATGTCCACTATCTACAAGAACCTTGCAGCACTGTTCTGCATCATCGCGCTTCTCTGCGCCGCTACAACAACTTCCACGGCTTTCGCCGCTTCCAGTGACGAAGCCCCTCCGGTCTATGGCCTCTCCACCACTCCACCCACCGATGCCCCTCCAGCCACGAGAAGCACCGACTATCCGACAAACGTGAGAAACATGTCTGTCGGGGGCCAGTATTCTTTCGGAGCTTCAGTCCGCTATGGCAGTCTAATGTACACAGATTATCGTTTTACGGGAAAGAGTTCCTACACCGTCACCGTGTACAACACCGGCAATTACAGGATCCTGGTACGCGCGTTTAAAGTCAAGCGGTTCAGCGCCAATGACGATATGATTAAATACATCACCATTGCCCCCAAGGCTTCCGCTACCTTCACTGTTGGTGGACTCAGCAACAGTGATCAGATTTACCTTGGTTTCAATAATGATGTAAATGATGATTTCATCATCTTCAATGGCGTGATTCGCTAATACTTAGCGGGTCATCTTCATATGAGATCTGAAGATGACCCGCTTCTTGACATACGGACGATATACATATGAACAGTTTTCAATTGAAGGCATTTGCCTGCCTGCTCATGGTCATCGATCACATAGCGGAATTCCTACCGTCCATGCCATTATGGATGCACTGGACCGGCCGCCTATCGGCACCTATTTTCTATTTCCTTATTGGATGGAGCTGTGTATATACCAGCAATCGAAAGCGCTTCCTGATACGACTTTATATAGCCAGTATTGGCATGTCGATTATACAGGCCGCTTCTTTCGCCCTTATTCAAATGAATATTCCCTTTATTCACAGCGCTCAACCGATAGGCAATAATATTTTTGCAACGCTTTTGCAGATGGCTTTAATCATATGTCTGCTGTCCACACCAACACGTCATGAACGGGTAATCAATATTACAATCTACATTCTGGCCCAATTTACCATTAGCGCAATTGTGCACTTCATAGCAACGTTTTTGGACAGATTTAACCCAAACGCGACACCTGTTCTCTATGTTCTGTTCGCTTCAAGCGGAACCGTCCTGAACCTAGAAGGAGGTTTGCTCGTTGTTGCAATCGGCATCATCCTATGGGCGACCCGCACTAATAGGATTCACATGTCATTGGCCTTCAGTGGAATCTCCTTTACATATCTATTTGTTTCGATGCCTGCTGTAGGTCACGCATTCGCAAATCTGTCGCATTCGGAATCTCTTTTTACAATCGTCACTTTTGCTTTGAGAACAATTGGGATTTCTCCGTTCAGTCTCGGACAATCTCCTCTTACAGCAAACTATCAATGGATGATGATTTTCGCGTTACCCTTTTTACTGTCATACAACCAGAAGCGCGGCCCACACGTCAAATGGTTTTTCTATATTTTTTACCCTGCACACATCATCGTGCTGTTCCTTACCGGCATAGCGTTAAACAACTATATGCTGTTCTGATACACACCGAATAATCATCTCCCTCACCTCCATGTCGCCGTCAGAAAGACGACCTTCATAAAGACGATGACCGGTGTGGGTGGCCATCTCCTATAGGGATGGCCACCCACACCGGTCATCGCATCAACCGCTCAGACGAGCGCCGAAAACAGACCGTTCAGCGTTCGCGCTGGTGGTCGAGCGCGGCCTTGACGAGGCCGGCGAACAGCGGGTGCGGCTTGGTCGGGCGGCTCTTGAACTCCGGGTGCGCCTGGGTGGCCACGTAGAACGGATGCACCTCCTGCGGCAGTTCGACGAACTCGGTGAGCTCGCCGTCCGGGCTCTGGCCGGAGATCCGCAGGCCGCCTTCGCGCAGGCGGTCCTTGTAGGCCACGTTCACTTCGTAGCGGTGGCGGTGGCGTTCGGTGACGTGCGTGGAGCCGTACAGCTCGGCGACCAGCGAACCCTCCTCGAGGTCGGCCGGGTAGGAGCCGAGACGCATGGTGTGGCCCATGTCGCCCTTGCCGGCGACGATGTCCTTCTGCTCCTCCATCGTGGCGATGACCGGGTTGACGCAGTCCGGCTCGAACTCGGTGGAGTTCGCGTCTTCGATGCCGAGCACGTGGCGGGCGTATTCGATGACCATGGACTGCAGGCCCAGGCACAGGCCGAGCGCGGGCAGCTTGTGTTCGCGGGCGAACTTGAGGGCACCGATCTTGCCGTCGATGCCGCGGATGCCGAAGCCGCCGGGCACGACGATGCCGTCGACCTGGTCGAGCGCGGCGGCCGCGCCCTCCTCGGTCTCGCAGCGGTCGGCCGCCACCCACTTGACGTTCACCTTCGCCCAGTTGGCGAAGCCGCCAGCCTTGATGGCCTCGGTGACGGACAGATAGGCGTCCGGCAGGTCGATGTACTTGCCGACGATCGCGATGTTGACCTCGTGCTTCGGGTGGTGGACGCGCTCGAGCAGGTCCGCCCACTCGTCCCAGTCGACGTCGTGGAACGGCAGTCCGAGCTCGCGCACCACGTAGGCGTCAAGGCCCTCGTTGAACAGGATCTTCGGCACGTCGTAGATGCTGGGCGCGTCCACGCAGTTGACCACGCCCTCCGCGTCCACGTCGCACATGAGGGAGATCTTGTCCTTGATGGACTGGTTGAGCGGACGGTCGGAGCGCAGCACGAGCGCGTCCGGCGTGATGCCCAGCTGGCGCAGCATCATCACGGAATGCTGGGTCGGCTTGGTCTTGAGCTCGTGGGCGGCGGAGATGTACGGCACGAGGGAGACGTGCACGAACATGCAGTTCTCCTGGCCGAGCTCGCGGCGCACCTCGCGGGCCGCCTCGAGGAACGGCTGGGATTCGATGTCGCCGACGGTGCCGCCGATCTCGGTGATGATCACGTCCACGTCGTCCGCCGCCTGGGCGCGCATGCGGGACTTGATCTCGTTGGTGATGTGCGGGATGACCTGCACGCACTGGCCAAGGTACTCGCCGGCGCGCTCCTTGCGCAGCACCTCCTGGTAGATCTGGCCGGTGGTGACGTTCGCCTTCTGCGAAAGGAACACATCGAGGAAGCGCTCGTAGTGGCCGATGTCGAGATCCGTCTCGGCGCCGTCCTCGGTCACGTACACTTCGCCGTGCTGGAACGGGTTCATCGTGCCCGGATCCACGTTGATGTACGGGTCGAGCTTCTGCTGCAGCACATGCAGACCGCGGGAACGCAGCAGACGGCCGAGCGAGGACGCCGTCAGGCCTTTGCCGAGGGAGGAGACCACGCCGCCGGTAACGAAGATGTGCTTGGTGACGTGCTCTTGCGAATTGCCATGTGTTCTTCTAACCATGGAATTTCACTCTATCACGCGTGCGTGACCCGGCGTGTTCGCCCGGAGGCATCGCCGTACGCCCGTCGTACGCCGCTTCAGGTGCGACGCGCTTTCGGCGACGCACAGCACGCCGAGAACCGTCAACGGCAGGAAGTACCGGTGCTGCATGCCCTCGACCATGACGGAGCCTGCCGGCGTGTACTGGAGCCACAACGCCAGATAGGTGAGCAGCGCGATGCCGACCATCACGGCCGACGTGCACCACCAGAACACCGTCTCCCGCGCGTCCATGGCCCGGCGCGCGGTAGCTATGGCGAGCACGACCACCATGGCCAGCATCGCCGCCCAGCAACAGCGGATGAGCCACGTGTCCACGGGCCTCTCGAGGTTCGCCCGCCCGGTGACGACGGACAGTCCGATCGCCTTGAGCGTCGCCAGCAGCGCCTGCGGATCGGTGAGCATCGCGTGCTTGCGTTGCTCCATCTCGGCGTAGGGGACCATCATCGGCGTCGTGACGAACCATCCGGTGAGCCTCATCCACACGGCGAGCCATGCCATCGAGACGACGACGCCGGCCGCCGCGATGGGAAGACCGGAGCGGGACGTCGATTGCGACGGGACCGACGACGCGGCCTCGTCGCCGTCGGCGTCACGTGGGGCGGACCCGCCGCCGCGCGACGCCGCCCACGCGGCCGGCAATGCGAGCAGCACGAGCGGCGCGTAGATGAACTTGCACATCGCGAGCATCACGCACACGACGGCCGTCGCGGCATGACCCGCGACGCCCGCGCGCCGGTGCAGCATGCGCAGCAGCATGCAGGAGAGCAGGAACGTCAACGCCTGGGTCAGCGAGTCGGCGGATATGGCAAACGAGTAGCGGTAGAGCAGCACCGGGCACAGCATGACCAGTCCGACGAGAATCCTCCACTTGGGCAGCAGGGCGACGGCCGCCGCGGCGCAACCGGCGTACACGACGAGCATGATCGTCTCGGCGAGCAGGTAGGTCGCGCCCGCGGTCAGCCCCAGCGCCCGGCCCAGCGCGAATCCGGCAAGCTGCGGCAGATAGGCCGTCGGCGAGTTCGTGGCCGTGTTGTTGTACGGCACGTCGGCGCCGGAGGCGTCCGAGACGGTGATCGTGTCGGGGAGGATGATCGTGGGATCGTGTCCTTCATCACGCTCCAGCGAGAACTCGATCCACTGCCAGTCGACGCGACCGCCCACGTTGCCGTCGCGGTGGTGCAGGTAGCTCATCGATCCGACCGGACGGGCGAGCACATCGCCGTTGAGGATGCCGTCCACCCGGTAGACGTGGGACCAGATGTCGGGGATGCGCCATGGCGGCATGTGCGTCATGAACAGTCCGCCGATGAGCAGGGTGCCCATGGCGACGACGACGGGCATGACGGCGCGCAGCGTCGTGAGCCATGCCCTGCCGCGCCCGCCGCCGGTATGTTTCGATTCGTCGGTACGACTCATATACGGAAAGGTTCCTGGGACGATCCGGAAATCAGCCGTTGACGATGTGGGCGACGGCGTCGAGCGCCAGCTTGTAGCCGTAGAAGCCCATGCCGGTGATGGTGCCGGTGGCGACCGGGGAGATCACGGAGCGCTTGCGGAACTCGTCGCGCGCGGAGGGGTTGGAGATGTGCACCTCCATGAGCGGCAGGCCCGCGTCGCCGACCATGTGGGCGGCGTCGGCCAGCGCGTACGAGTAGTGGGTGAACGCGGCCGGGTTCATGACGACCGGCGTCTTCTCGTCGGCGGCCTGGTGCATCCAATGCACCATCTCGGATTCGTCGTCGGTCTGGCGCACCTCGACCTCGAGGCCGAGTTCGGCGCCCCATGCGGCGCACAGGCGACGCAGCTCGGCGAGGTCCTGACGGCCGTACACGTCGGGCTGGCGCACGCCGAGGCGACCGAGGTTCGGCCCGTTGACGACGATGACTTTGGTGGACATGGTTCTCCCTCCTCCTTCGGACTGTTCAGTGCTGGATGCGGCGGAACGCCTCGTGCACGGCGTCGGCCGGCGGATCCTCGAGGTGGATCATATGGCCGGGCGTGCCGTCGAGGACGACGAAGCGCAGCTTGTTGCCACGGGCCTTCTTGTCCTTGTGCATGAGCGCGAGCACGTCGTCGAACGAGCCTCCGTTCCAGGAGATCGGCAGTCCGAGCGAGCTGAGCAACGCGCGATGGTAGTCGACGAGCTCCTGGTCGATATAGCCGAGCTGGTGGGCGAGTTCGGCCGCGTACACGCAGCCCACGGCGACCGCGTTGCCATGCCTCCAGCGGAAGTGCTCGAGCTTCTCGATGGCGTGGCCGAGCGTATGCCCGTAGTTGAGGAACTCGCGCTTGCCCTTCTCCTTGAGGTCGGCGGACACGTGGTGCACCTTCACGGTGACGGTGCGTTCGATGAGCTCGCCGACCACGTCCTCCAGCCCGGAGCCGAGGAACGTCGCGCCGTCGAACGCGCGCAGCTCGTCGGCGTGCTCCTCGAGGATGCGCAGAATCTCCGTGTCCTCGATGAAACCGGATTTCGCGACCTCGCCGAGACCCTCGATGAAGATGTCGTTCGGCAGCGAGGCGAGCGTCTTCGTGTCGGCGAGCACACCGGCCGGCGTGTAGAACGAGCCGACGAGGTTCTTGCCAGCCTCGGTGTTGATGCCGGTCTTGCCGCCGGTGGAGGCGTCGACCATGGCGAGCAGCGAGGTCGGGCAGTTCACGTAGCGGATGCCGCGCATCCACGTGGCGGCGATGAAACCGGCCAGGTCGGTGGCCGCTCCCCCGCCCACGCCGACGATCGCATCGGAGCGGGTGAAGCCTTCGTCGCCGAGGCGCGTCCACACGCCGTTCGCCACGTCGACGGTCTTGCCGGCCTCGGCGTCGGGCACGACGATGTCGACGACGTCGTAGCCGCCCTGGCGCAGCAGGGTGCGTGCACGGTCGGAGTGGCGCTGCACGGGCTGCGTGTGGATGAGCGCGACCTTGGCGACCTTGTCCCCCAGCACGTCGGCGAGATGGTTCATCGCCCCCTCGCCGATCACCACGTCGTATGGTTCGATGCCGCTGCCGGTCACGTGGACCGTGCGTTCGCCGATCATGTCCATCACCTTCCTCGCCGCCATCTGCGGCGTCTGTCTGCGCGTGCGTACATGCACGTTCGCGACCTCGCGGAACACGGGGTCGCGCTGCTTGTACAGCTTCCTCCAGCGCGCGTTCGCGTCGCCGTTGAGCATGGGACGGCCGCCGCCGCGGTTGGCGCGTTCCATCGCCTCGTGCGGGTCGGCGTCGAGGTAGACGACGCGTCCTCCGTCGGCGATGTAGTCGGCCAGAGCGTCCTGCGTGGACGGCGTCATCGGCGCTCCCCCGCCGAGGGAGAAGATGCCGTCGAAGTCCTCCAGATAGTCGGCGATGAGGTCGGCCTCCACCTCGCGGAACGCAGGTTCGCCGTACCGTTCGAAGTAGGCGGGGATCTTCATCCCCACCTCGCGTTCGATCTCGATGTCGGCGTCGGCGAACGACAGGTGCATGAGGTGCGCCACCTCCTTGCCGACGCGTGTCTTGCCGGCGCCCATCATGCCGATGATGACGGCCTTCGGGCGGATGATGCCGCGCCTCACCTCATGTGCTCCGGCCAGGAGGCGAGGTAGTTCTCGCAGTTGCGGCGCGTCTCGGCGACGCTGTCGCCGCCGAACTTCTCCAGCGCGTACTTGGCGAGCGTGAGACGCACCATGGCCTCAGCGACGACAGATGCGGCGGGCACGGCGGTCGAGTCGGAACGCTGGTTGATGGCCTGCGCCGCCTCGCCGTTGGCGACGTCCACGGTGCGCAGGGCGCGCGGGATGGACGGGATCGGCTTCATGGCGGCGCGCACGCGAATCGGCTGTCCGTTGGACATGCCGCCTTCGATGCCGCCGGCGCGGTTGGTGAGGCGGGTGATGCGGCCGTCCTCGCCGGGCACCATCTCGTCGTGCGCGGCGGAGCCGGGGCGCACGGCCTCGAGGAAGCCGTCGCCGATCTCGACGCCCTTGATGGCCTGGATGCCCATGACGGCGGAGGCGAGGGCGGCGTCGAGACGACGGTCGGATTCCACGTAGGTGCCGATGCCCGCGGGCACGCCGTAGGCGATGACCTCGATGACGCCGCCGACCGTGTCGGCGTTCGCCTTGATCTCGTCGATGCGTTCGATCATGCGCTGCTCCGCGGCCTTGTCGAGCGTGCGCACCGGGGAGGCGTCGAGCGCGGCGACGTCGTCCGGGGTGGGCAGCGCGGCGTCGTCGGCGTCCTCGACGCCAGCCCCGCCGATGGAGATCACGTGGGCGACGGTGCGGATGCCGAACGCCTGCTCCAGGAACTTCGCCGCGATCGAACCGAGTGCGACGCGCGAGGCGGTCTCGCGCGCGCTGGAGCGTTCGAGCACCGGACGGGCGTCGTCGAAGCCGTACTTGCGCATGCCGGTCAGATCGGCATGGCCGGGGCGCGGACGGCTCAGCGGCGCGTTGCGGCCCTCGCGCGGAATCTCATGGTCGAGCGGGTCGGCGCTCATCACCTCGGTCCACTTCGGCCATTCGGTGTTGGCGATCTCGACGGCGATCGGGCCGCCGAGCGTGGAGCCGTGACGCACTCCGGTCAGCAGCCTCACCTTGTCCTGCTCGAACTTCATGCGCGCGCCGCGGCCGTAGCCGAGTCGGCGGCGGGCCAGCGCGTCCACCACGTCCTGGCTGGTGACGGACACCCCCGCGGGCAGCCCCTCGATCATCGCGACCAACGCCTCGCCATGCGACTCCCCCGCCGTCTGCCAACGCAACATACTCTCTCGCTCCTCCATGGTCGTACGCCGCCTCGCCGCCGGTCGGGACATGGCCCGCGGCCGCGGCGTGGGCGGCTCTCGCGTTTTGCAACTAGGGGTTAATGTTAAGGCATGCCATACCTGTATTGTCTGCCCGGTCTCATTTGCGGCATCGCCCTCACCGTCGAGGACGTGCGCCGGCGGCGCGTGCCGCGCGCGTGGGTGGCTGCCGGATGCGGGTTGCAGCTCGCCGCGGATCTCGTGTGGGCGGCGATGGCCAATGATTTCTTCACCGTGCTGCAGGCGCTGCTGTTCACGGCCCTGTGCGCGGGCGTCCAGCTGCTGCTCGCCCTGGCGAAACCGGGGGCGCTGGGGCTCGGCGACGTGACGGCGATGCTGCCGTCGGGGCTCGCCGTCGGCGCATACGGACTGGTCCATGTGGCCGTCTGGTGGCTCGCGATGGGTGTGCTGGGTCTGGTGTTCGTCGCCGCGTGGACGCGTCTCGACCCCCAGCGCGGGACCCCCTATGCGGGCAAGGCCCCGTTCGTCCCGGTGATTGTGATGGCCGCCGTCGCCGCCGTGCTGGCCTGATACGGATGTGGGCTCCTCCCCGTTTCCCGGGAAGGAGCCCACATGGTTCCGATCGCGTTGCGTATCAGTTCGCGTCGGCGTTGTTGCTCTTGTACTCCTGCACGAACTTGTCGAATTCGTCCTCGTTGTCGGTGAACTTGGTCTCGCCGCTCTGGAGGTCCACGGTCACGAAGTACAGCCAGTCGCCGTTCTCCGGGTGGAGCGCGGCGTCGATCGCGTCGTCGCCCGGATTGGAGATCGGCGTGGGCGGCAGCCCCTTCCTGATGCGCGTGTTGTACGCGTTCGAGGAGTCGTCGAGCATGGCCTGCGTGATGTCGGCGGACTTCACGTTGTTGCCGTAGGCGACGGTCGAATCCATGCCGAGGGTCATGTTCTTGTCCAGACGGTTGAGGATGACGCGCGTCACCTTGCCGTAGTACTCCTTCGAGTTCACCTCGGCCTCGGCGATGGAGGCGATGTTGAGGATGCGCTCACGCTCGTCGCCGGTCGGCACGCCGAGATCGTCGAGCTTGGCGATGCGCCTGTCGACCATCATCTTGAGGATGTCGGAGGCGGACTTCTTCGACTTCACGTCGTACTGGCCGGGCTCGAACCAACCTTCGAACTTGCCCTTCGCCTCGGCGGGCAGGATGCCGCTGCCACCGCCGTCGACGACGGACTTGAATTCGGACTCGTCGATGCCGCTCAGCTGTGCGGCGTTCGCGATCACGTCGGACACGCGTTCGCCGGACTTCACGTCGAGGAAGCCGGTGGCCTTCGTCTGGTCGGAGAGGATCTCGACCGCGTCGGCCGACTGCATGTGGTACTGCATCTCGTACGTGCCCGGGTAGAGCGTCGCCGAATTGGCGGACACCGTGGCCGCGAACGTCTCGGCGGATTTGACGATCTTCGCCTTGACGAGGTTCTTGCCGACGGTCAGCGAATCCTGCCCTTGTTCGATGGTGAAGTAGACGGTGCCGTACGCCTTGCCTTTGAACTCCTGGGAGATGCTCTCGTTGTACGCGTTGACCGCGCGGATCGCGGCGATGCGCCGGTAGCCGAAGAAGCAGCCGACGCCGATGAGCGCGAGCACGACGAGGACGGAGACGAGGACGATCACCTTCTTCTGCCGTCCCTTGCGACGATGCCTGCGCATCTCCTTGCGGGATTTCGGAGGCCTGGGCGGTTCGGCCGCCGGCGCGGCGGAATTGCCTGAGACCTTCTGCGCGTTCTCCTCGAAGAAATCGTTGAAGCTTTCGGACATCACTTCTCCCTATCGCTCTTTGCGATCCAACGCGGATTGCAGGATCACGACGGCGGATTGTTGGTCCACCACCGGGCGGTGCCTCCGACCGGCGATGTTCGCCTCATGCAGCTGACGATGCGCGCTCACCGTGGTCAGACGCTCGTCCAGCAATTCTACGTCAGGTGTCGCATCGAGGTGTATGTCGCCGTCGGCGATCATACGCTCGATGCGTTTGACGAGATTGGCGGCCCAACGACGCGCCTTTTTGGCGCTTTTTCCTTCATCGCCGTTGAGCAGCAGGGGCAACCCGACGACGACGTGGTCGACCTGTTCGTCCTCGATGACGTAGATCACATCGTCGAGCGCACGGAATGAATCACCGTACGCCTGGATGTTGCCGATGGGGTGTGCGAGGGTGAGCTCCGGGTCGGACAACGCGAGTCCGACCCGGGCGTCACCCAGATCGATGCCAAGCCAGGTCAAACGGCTCAGCCCTTCAGCGCCTCGTGTTCGAGAGCGGAGATCGCGTCGTCGATCTTCGACGCGTCGGCGCCGCCGCCCTGGGCGAAGTCCGGCTTGCCGCCGCCACCGCCGCCGAGGACCTTGGAGGCGCCGCGCACGAGATCGCCCGCCTTGATGCCGAGCTTGCGCGCCGCCTCGTTCGTGGCGACGGCGACCATCGGCTTGTCGTCGGCGCTCACGCCGGCGAGGGCCACGACGACCGGCGACTCCTCGCCGAGGCGGGAACGCACGTCGAGCACGGTCTTGCGCAGCGCGTCGAACGAGCCGAAGTGGCCGACGTTCTTCGCGGCGACCTTGACGGGGGCCTGGGAGGCCTGCGCGTTCTTCACGAGCTCCGGGACGGCCGCGGCGAGCTGGCTCTCATACATGGAGGCCAGACGGCGGTCGGATTCCTTGAGCTTGGCGAGCAGCGCGTTGACGCGCTCGGCGAGCTCGTCCGGACGGGCGTTGAGCTTGTCGCTCAGCTGGGAGACGAGCGCGTGCTCGCGGGCGTTGAACTCGTAGGCACCGGCGCCCACCACGGCGTCGACGCGACGCACGCCGGAACCGATGGAGGATTCGGACATGATGTTGATGGCGCCGATCTTGCCGACGTGGTCGACGTGGGTGCCGCCGCACAGTTCGCGGCTCCAGCCGTCCTCGCCGATGGACACGACGCGCACGATGTCGCCGTACTTCTCGCCGAACAGGTGCATCGCGCCGAGTGCGATGGCGTCGTCGAACTTCATCTCCTTGGTGGTGACGACGAGGTTGTCGCGCAGACGGTCGTTGACGCGCTCCTCGACGGCGCTCATCACCTGCTTGGTCGGAGCCTTGGACCACTGGAAGTCGAAGCGCAGACGGTTCGGGGCGTCCTCGGAGCCGCGCTGGGTGGCCTGCGGGCCGAGCTCCTCGCGCAGCGCCTTGTGCACCATGTGCGTGGCGGTGTGCGAACGGGCGATGGCGCCGCGGCGGGCCAGGTCGATGCTGGCGTTCACCTGAGTGCCGACGACCAGCGTGCCCTCGGTCAGGCGGCACTGGTGGACGATGAGGTCCTTGATCGGCTTCTGCACGTCATCGACCTCGAGCACGGCGCCGTCGTCGGACAGGATCTCGCCCTGGTCGGCGAGCTGGCCGCCGGCCTCCGCGTAGAACGGGGTGCGGTCGAGCACGACCTCGATGTTGGCCGGTCCGGTGACGGCGGGCACGGAGCCCTTGCCCTCCTGCATGATGCCGAGCACGGTGGCACGGGCGGACATGTCGGTGTAGCCGAGGAAGTCGATCGGCTTGACGAGCGTCTTCTTGAAGTCGTCGTAGACGGACAGGTCCACGTTGTGGCGCTTCTTCAACGCGTCGGCGCGGGCGCGGCCCTTCTGCTCCGCCATGAGCTCGCGGAACTTGGCCTCGTCGACCTTCACGCCCTGGTCGGCGGCCATCTCGAGCGTGAGCTCGATCGGGAAGCCGTAGGTGTCGTGCAGCTTGAACGCGTCGTCGCCGGAGACGACGGCCTCGGACCTGCCGTCGGCGGAGTCCTTCTTCGCCTTCTTCACGGCGACGTCGAGGATCTCGATGCCGGAGGTGAGGGTGCGGCGGAAGGCGTCCTCCTCGCCGTACGCGGATTCGCTCACCTCGTGGAACGTCTTGTTGAGCTCCGGGTAGCTGGGCTCCATGGCGGCCTTGGAGGTCGGGAACAGGGTGGGCAGCACCTCGTTCTCGACGCCGAGCACACGCATGGCCTCGATGGTGCGGCGCAGCAGGCGGCGCAGCACGTAGCCGCGGCCGTTGTTGGACGGGCGCACGCCGTCGGACATGATCATGAGCGCGGAGCGCACGTGGTCGGCCACGACGCGGAACTTGACGTCCATCGCCTCGTCCTCGCCGTACTTGCGGCCGGAGAGGCGCTCGGCGGCCTCGATGACGGGGAAGACCTCGTCGGTCTCGTAGATGTTGTTCTTGCCTTGCAGCAGGTAAGCGAGGCGCTCAAGACCAGCACCGGTGTCGATGTTCTTGTTCTCGAGCTCGCCGACGATGTGCAGGTCGGTCTTGGACTTGACGTTGTCGACCTCGTAGTTCTCGAACACGAGGTCCCAGATCTCGATGTAGCGGTTCTCATCGGCGATCGGGCCGCCCTCCTTGCCGAAGGCGGGGCCGCGGTCCACGTAGATCTCGGAGCAGGGACCGCCGGGGCCGGGGCCGCCGGTGGTCCAGAAGTTGTCCTCCATGCCCATCTTCTGGATGTGCTCGGGGTCGACGCCCTCGTTGACCCACATGGAGCGGGCCTCCTCGTCGTCGGTGAACGTGGTCATCCACAGCTTCTCCGGGTCGAAGCCGTAGCCGCCCTTGTCCTGCGGGGAGGTGAGCAGCTCCCACGCGTAGTGGATGGCCTCCTCCTTGAAGTAGTCGCCGAAGGAGAAGTTGCCGATCATCTGGAAGAACGTGCCGTGGCGCGTGGTCTTGCCGACCTCGTCGATGTCGAGGGTGCGCACGCACTTCTGGTTGGAGGCCATGCGCTTGTGGGGCGGGGTCTGCTCGCCCATGAGGTACGGGATGAACGGGACCATGCCGGCGATGGTGAACAGCGTGGTCGGGTTCGGTGAGATCAGCGACGCGGAGGGGACGACCATGTGGTCGTGCGCCGCGAAATAGTCGAGGTAGCGCTTCGCGATTTCTGAGGTGCGCATAAGCGGATGGAACTCCTTGTTGTGTGTTTGTGCGGGCATGGGGCCCTATGGGAACGTATCGTCGCCGTAACCGTCCTACATCATGCGTGTGCCGCCCGTACGGCGCGGGCGGCACACGACGCGGGACCGTCTCAGCGGTCTTCGCCGATGTACTGCTTGTTGAGTTCAGCCTCGCGGGCTCGGCGCGTGGCGTTGAACTCGTTGACGAGCCCTTCGAGCGTCTTCATCCCGACATGATCCTGATCGGGGCCGAGCAGGAACTGCCGCGCCGTGTCCGGGGTATTGGCCTTGACGTAGGCCTGGGCCTTGGTGACGGCGATGACTCCGAGCGAGAAGCCGAGGCCGACCCAAAAGATGCGTTTGAACATCACTCCCCCTTGGCCTGGTCGTCGGGGCGCCCGGCGGACTGGCGGACGAGGAAGGACTGCGCGGTGGACTTGAGGGCGTACGCCGCGGAGGCGACCTTGATGACCGGCTTGCCGAGGAACGAGCCGTACAGGTCGGTGAGCGCGCCCACGTTGTTCGCGGTCGTCGAGGCGGCGGCGGAGATCTTGTTGACGTCCTCCAGCGACTTGTTGACCTGCTTGACGGTGGTGACGCCCTCGTCGAGCGCCGGGATGGCGTGCTCGCCCGATTCGCGCACGGTGTCGGCGATCTGGTCGAACAGCTTGCCCAGACGGATCAGCGGATAGATCATGAACCCGGCGAGCACGGCGAACGCTATCGCGGCGACGAGACCGGCGATCTCTCCAACTCCCATATTGCCTCCTAGTACACAGTTACCCGCACAAGACTATCACTTGCCATACGACACGATGGCGATCGCCTCGGCGAACGGCTTGTCCGTATCGAAGTCGACGAGCGTGACGGACCCGTTCGCGGGACGCTCGCTCAGGTCGAGATCGGGGCCGCCGAAGCGGTGCCCGAGGCTCAGCAGCGTGTTGCCGTGCGAGATCTGGAGCACGTGGTCACCGTCCTTGAGATCGGGGTTCGAGGCGATGAGCGCGAACGCCCCTTCGACGCGCTTCCAGTATTCCTCGTCGGATTCCGCATCGTGAAACGGATCGGCTTCCTTGAGGAAATCGCGGGTGGCGGCGAGCCCGAACCTCGCGACGATGTCGTTGTAGTTCTTCGCGCCGTGGGGGCCGCCGGCAGCGGTCCATGCGAGCGACATGTCCTGTCCTTCGAAGTAGCCGTAGCACTGCTCGCGGAAGTGCATGTCGGCGACGAGCTCGGGGCGGCGGTGCCCGGCGGCCTCGTTGATGTCGAGGATTCGTTTCGCGGTGATTTCGGCGCGGGAGGTGTCCGAACAGTAGGCGGCGGCGAAGTCGAGGTCTTCGAGCTTGTGTCCGGCCTTGTCGGCGTCGGCGAGTCCGGATTCGGTCAGGGGGGCGTTGCACCAGCCCTGGAGGCGGTTGTACTTGTTGAACGTGGTCTGTCCGTGGCGGACGAGATGCAGGTGGAGAATCATGGCACCACTCTACAACGGGAAGCGGCGCGAAGGCTCCGGCCGGGGCCGGCGGACGCCACGGCCGCCACGCCGGGGTCCCGGGAACGCGGAAACCCCGCGTCCCTTCCGGGAGGCGCGGGGTTTCGGCGGTATGTCCTTGACTGTATGTGGATACAGAAGTGGGCCCGGATCAGCGGGCGTAGAATTCGACCACGTACTGGATGTTGACCTGCACCGGCACCTCTTCGGCCTCCGGCTTGCGGGTCAGGGTGGCCTTGAGGGAGGCCAGGTTCACATCGAGGTAGCCCGGGACCGCGGGCAGG
Organism: Bifidobacterium sp. LH_419; assembly: GCF_056356955.1. Taxonomy (NCBI): domain Bacteria; kingdom Bacillati; phylum Actinomycetota; class Actinomycetes; order Bifidobacteriales; family Bifidobacteriaceae; genus Bifidobacterium; species Bifidobacterium sp. LH_419. The sequence goes on along the minus strand of NZ_JBKEVG010000001.1, from coordinate 20,244 downwards.
ACGTCGCGGTGGACGCCTTCGGCGGCGATCTGGAACGGGACCATCGTCTGGCTCTTGGCCTTGACCTGGATGGTCTGGCCCGGCTTGACGCGGTAGGACGGGCGGTTCACGATGTTGCCGTCCACGAGGATGTGGCGGTGGGTCACGAACTGGCGGGCCTGGGCGGTGGTGCGGGCGAAGCCGGCACGCAGGACCAGGTTGTCGAGGCGGACCTCGAGATCGGCCAGCATGGCGTTGCCGGTCTGGCCGGCGGTGCGGGTGGCCTTCTCGTAGGAGGCGCGCAGCTGCTTCTCGGACACGCCGTACTGGGCGCGCAGACGCTGCTTCTCGCGCAGACGCACCGCGTAATCGGACTCGGTGCGGCGGCGGGTGCGGCCGTGCTCACCCGGAGCGTACGGGCGCTTCTCGAAGATGCGCTGGGCCTTCGGGGTCAGGGCGATGCCGAGGGCGCGGGACAGGCGCACCTGACGGCGGGAACGCTGAACGTTCGTCATTTTGGTTTGTTCTCTTTCTGTCGTTATCTGAACGGAACGCGATGCGCCTGTGCGGCGCCCCGCGCTGAGTCGGGCCTCTCCAACGCTTCATCGTGATTGCTCACGAGCGGCCGTATCATTCGGATTCTGACGATTCCGGCTGCCGACCCGTTGACGGGCTAAGACTCCAGATGACGTCCGCCTTGCGGCAGACACCAATCGACTAATCTACACCTATGCCCGGGACAACGTTCCGGCATCCATCCGGTACACCGTGTCGGCGTAGCCAATCGCGTCCGCGTCATGCGTGACCATGAGCACTCCGGCGCCGGAATCCGCGCGCTCGCGCAGCAGACGCATGACCGTCGTGGTGCTGTCCGCATCGAGGTCGCCGGTCGGCTCGTCGGCGATGATGAGCTTCGGATCGTTGATGAGGGCGCGGGCGATCGACACGCGGCGCATCTCGCCGCCGGACAGTTCGCGCGGCAGGCATCCCGCGAGATCGTCGACGCCGAGCCGTTCCAGCAGCCGCATCGCGCGGTCGACGAGTGGATCGCGGCCCTCCCCTTCCCCGTCGCCTCGTTCCCCGGACGGCTCCGACCCGGCTTTCCCGTCCGGGAAGAAGGTGGCGGGCAGGATCACGTTATCGAGCACGGGCAGGTTGCCGAGCAGCGTCTGCTCCTGCGTGACGAATCCGATGGTCCGGTTGCGCAGGAGCGACAGCCCGCGGTCGTCGAGGTCGGCGACGCGCGCGCCGTCCACCTCGACGGATCCGCCGGTGGGCCGCACGAGTCCGGCGACCATGTTGATGAGCGTGCTCTTGCCGTTGCCGGAACGCCCGACGATGGCGACGAATCCGCCCGCGTCCAGGTCGAGACTCACATGGCTCACCGCATCGAACGGCTTGCCACGGCGCGTGAAGGTCCGGGTCAGGTCGTCGATGCGCAGCAGCGGGGTCGCGCCCGGGTCTCGCTTCTCCGTTTCGGCCGTCATGTCAGCGTCCCTCCTTGAGGATGATGTCGGCGTCGCCGCGGGAGATCCTGCCCATGACGGCGAACGACGAGACGACGCCCACCGCCGTGGAGCAGGCGACGGCGAGCAGGGCGAGGCCGATGACCGTCCAGGGCCCGGCCTGCAGGTACGGCAGTTGGAGTCTGCTGCCGATGAGCGCGCTGAACGGCAGGATGCCCAGAGCCCCCAAGGCGACGCCGATCACGCCGCCGGCCGCTCCGATGACGGCGGCCTCCTTCGCGATGACGCCGTTGACCATGCCGCGTGTGGCGCCCATGATGCGCAGCGACGCGAATTCGCGTTTGCGCTCATTGGCGCTGGCCGCGAACACGGCGAGCAGGACGATGACGCCCATCGCCCACAACGCGGCGACGAACGCCGCCATATAGCCGGTCAGCGCGTCCAGCGCGGTCTTCGTCGTCGCGGTCACGCCTCCCGGATACACGTAGCCGAGATCGGCGAACCGCGTGTCGAGCCGTTTGATGTTCGCGGCGACGGTCTGCGGGTCGTAGCCGTCCTTCACCTTGATCATCACGGTGGAGACGGCCTTGCCCGCGTATTCCTCGGGCATGACGCGCTTGGAGACCGCGGCGGACGCCTCGACCATGTCGGGCACGGTGCGCTGGTTGATGAACACGGAGTTGTCGAGTCCGGTGCCGGTGTTCGCGAGTTGGGCGACGACCGGCCAGCTGCGTCCGTAGAGTTCGATGGTGCCGTCCGTGGAGACGTTGACGTTCGCCCCGGCGACCATCTGCCCGTCCTCCAACTCGCCTTGGAACTGGGAGGCCACCCATGGCGCGATGACGAAGTCGGTGGCGGGATCGTAGCCGATGATCTGGAGCTTCTCCTCGCAGCATGCGGCGGCGAGCGACGAGATGTAGGTCTGTTCGGTGGCCTGTGCGATGCCGTCGGCGCGTTCGACCTTGCGCGCGATGTCGCGGGTGAAGTAGAACGTGCTGGAGTTCGATCCGATGAGCAGCGCCTCGGCCTGGTTCGCGCTGTTCTGCGGCACGACCATGAGGTCGGCGCCGAGCCGGCGTTCCATGCTGCGCATGCCGTTGCCGAGGTTCATGCCGAGCATGGTTCCGCCGAACAGAGCGACGGCGAGTACGGTGACGACGGCGAGCAGCGCCGTCGTGCGCAGGGGTTTGCGTGCGAGGTTCGCGAGGGGAAGGTCGCGGAGCGTGACGTGCGTGTCCATGGCGTCGCCGTGTCGCGTCGTCACGCGCGGGTGCGGGAGTCGAGCCATGCGCCGGCCGCCGCGAAGGCGATGCCGAGCACGCCGAGCACGATGAGTGTCGGCAGCATGACCATGCGGCAGTGCATCATCGCGCCCGGGCAGACGCCGATGAGGATCGTGGGCACGGCGAGCAGCAGCAGACAGTCGGCGATGACGGCGATGTTGAGGCCCATGCGGGTCTTCGGTCCGGAGAACAAGGCGATGACGCCGAGAACGAGGATCACGACGCCGATGCCGGCGGCGGCATGCTGCGACCAGTGGCAGGCGCCGAACGTGCCGTGACCCGTGCAGGCGTGGGCGAAGGTTTGCGGCGCGATGGCGGTCAGGGCGCCGATGACGATGGACGGGACGGATGCAATGAGCTTGTTCTTCATGGTTCTCTCTTCCTATGCTGCTGTCCCGTTTGCCGGAACGTCTGGCATTATGCGCAGATGATCCCATGGAACACAAGTCTTGACTGTCGCCCGCCCGTCTGCTACGGAATCAGAGCTTTTCCATGGCCGGGCCGTCGAACGGACGGCCCGGTGGGACGTCCGTAGGCGAGGTGAGCGGCGGCGGCCGCGAAGGGCGCCTATCGGGAAGCCGTCAGAGCTTCTCGATAGGCGCCACGCGCAGCATGAGGCGTTTGACGCCGTCGGTGCCGAAGTCGACGGTGATGACCGAGTTGCGTCCCTTGTCCTGCACGTCGACGACCTTGCCCATGCCGTAGCGGTCGTGGGTGATGCGGTCCCCGATCGCGAAGTCCTTGACGTCGAGGCCGTTGTCCTTCGTCAACGACGACGCCGTCACGCCGTGACTCGACGACGCGGCCTTCGGCGTGACACGTCGCGTCGTGACCTTGCCGGAGCGCGAGCCGGAACCCGAACCATATGAGCCCGAGCCGTACCGTGAGCCGGAGGAGCCGCCGTATGTGGACGAGCCGTAGGCCGATCCACGCCGCGACGAACCGGACGAGCCGCGCGAGCCGGAACCGTACGAGGAGCCGTACGAGCGCGAGCGCGAGCCGTACGACGAGCCGCCGCCGTACGAACGTGAACCGGAACCGTAGGACGACGACCCGTAGGAGCCGCCGAACGTCGGTCCGGACGAGGGCATGCCGTCGTCCCATCCGCCGAACTCGTCGTCGTCCCAGCTGGAGCGCATGCGTTCGACGCCGGCCTCGCGGCGCTTCCAGTCGATGAGGTTCTCGGGGATCTCGTCGAGGAACTGGCTGGGCATCATGCCCGCCGCCTGGCCCCACTGGGCGCGCACGGCGGCGCGCGTCACGTACAGGCGACGCTTGGCGCGCGTGATGCCCACGTAGGCGAGACGACGCTCCTCCTGCAGTTCGCTCGTGTCCTCCATGGAACGCGAATGCGGGAACGTGCCCTGCTCCATGCCCGTCAGGAATACGACCGGGTATTCAAGTCCCTTCGCGGTGTGGAGGGTCATCAGCGTGACCTTGCCGGAATCCTCGTTCTCGCCGGGCAACTGGTCGGAATCGGCGACGAGCGCCGTGGTCTCGAGGAACCCGGCGAGCGTGGCGTCCGGCGTCTTCTGCTCGAATTCGGCGGCGGTGGACTGCAGCTGGGAGAGGTTCTCGACGCGTGACTCGTCCTGCGGATCGGTGGATTTGCGCAGCTCCTCGAGCAGGCCGGACTTCTCGAGCACTTCGGCGACGATCTCGCTCGGCTTGGTCTCGTTGGCGCGCGCGAACGCGGACAGTCCGCCCATGAGGTCGCGGAACGCGTGCAGCTGCTTGAGCGTGCGGGTGGGGATGCCCTCGATCTCGTCCATGTGCATGAGGCCGGCGAAGAAGCTCGCCCCGTGCGCCCGCGCGTAGTCGAGGATGATGCCTTCGGCGCGCGCGCCGAGACCGCGCTTGGGCACGTTGAGGATGCGCCTGAGGTTCACATCGTCGTCCGGGTTGACGATGGCCTGCAGGTAGGCCATCGCGTCCTTGACCTCGCGGCGCTCGTAGAACTTGGTGCCGCCGACCAGCTGGTAGGGCAGCCCCGCGTTGATGAGCGCCTCCTCGAGGGAGCGGGACTGCGCGTTGGCGCGGTACATGACGGCCATGTCCGAGTACGCGATGGCCTCCTCGGCGTGGAGACGGGCGATCTCGCCGGCGACCCACTGCGCCTCCTGCTGCGCGTTGTCGGCCGCATAGCCGACGATCGGCTCGCCCTTGCCGAGCGCCGTCCACAGCTTCTTCGGCTTGCGCCCCTCGTTGTTGGAGATGACGGCGTTCGCCGCGTCGAGGATGGTCTGCGTGGAACGATAGTTCTGTTCGAGCATGATGGTCTTCGCGTCGGGGAAGTCCTGCTCGAAGTCCTGGATGTTGCGGATGTCGGCGCCGCGGAACGCGTAGATGGACTGGTCGGAGTCGCCCACCACGGTGATCCACGCCGGGCCCTGGCGGCCGGCGGTCGCCTCCTGCGACGGGACGGCGGGCGCGACGGCCTTCCCCTCCCCCGCGTCGACGCCAGCGAGTTCGCGCACGAGCACGTACTGCGCGTGGTTGGTGTCCTGGTACTCGTCGACGAGGATGTAGCGGAAGCGGTGGTGGTAGTACTCGGCGACGTCCGGATGGTCGCGCAGTAGCTCGACGGTGCGCACGATGAGGTCGTCGAAGTCGACGGCGTTGGCGAGCGCGAGCCGGTGCTGGTATTCGGCGTAGACGACCGCGTACAGCGCTTCGATGTCGCCGACGGTGCCGATCTTGTAGCCGCGCTGGCCGGGTTTGAAGTCGGGCGCGTACTGGGCGAGCTGCGTCTGGACGCCGATGAGCTGGTTCTTGTAGTCGGAGATGCGTCCGAGGATGGATCGCGGCGTGTAGCGTTTGACGTCGATGTTGAATTCGGTGGCGATGATCTTGACGAGGCGTTCGGAGTCGGCGGAGTCGTAGATGGAGAATCCGCTGTTGAGCCCGATGGCCTTGCCGTCGCGGCGCAGGATGCGCACGCAGGCGGAGTGGAAGGTGGACACCCACATGCGCTGGGCGACGGGCCCGATGAGCGTTTCGAGGCGTTCGCGCATCTCGGCGGCGGCCTTGTTGGTGAAGGTGATGGCGAGGACCTGGCTGGGCCATGCGCCGAACCGGCTCAGGATCCATGCGATGCGTCGGGTGAGCACGCGGGTCTTGCCCGATCCGGCGCCGGCGCCGATGAGCAGCGCGGGACCGCGGTACTGCACGGCCTGCGATTGCTGCGGATTGAGGTCTCCGACGAGTTCGTCGGCGCTTCTTGCGATGACGTCCGGATCCTGCTGCACGTTGCTCCCTTGTGTCGTCTGATGGGTTCTTCCGGGGGACGCGCTCCCCCTGTTTTCGGCCATCCATGTCTACCACATGCCGTCGTCGTGCGGATGGGGCGTGGAGGTCATGCGCGCGGCGTAGACTGTCGGTTCAATCATCCGTTACCCGTTATTCATCAAAGGGGTTGTATGAAGGAACTCGAGGAGCGCATCCGCAGGGAAGGCACGGTCAAGCCGGGCGACGTGCTGAAGGTGGACGCCTTTCTGAACCACCAGTGCGACGTGACCCTGTTCGACCACATGGGCGCCGCGTGGGCCGAGCATTTCGCGGGAAAGACCATCACGAAGATCCTCACGATCGAGGCGTCGGGCATCGGCATCGCCTGCGTCGCCGCCCGTCATTTCGATGGCGTGCCGGTCGTGTTCGCGAAGAAGGCGCAGTCCATCAACCTTGATGGGGACCAGTACACGACCACCGTCTACTCCTTCACGAAGCAGAAGGAGTTCCCGGTGATCGTCGCGAAGAAGTACCTCAACGCGGGCGACCACGTGCTGCTCATCGACGACTTCCTGGCGAACGGCAAGGCGCTGCGCGGCCTGATCGACCTGTGCGAGTCGGCCGGCGCGGTGGTCGAGGGCATCGGCATCGCGGTGGAGAAGGGCTTCCAGGGCGGCGGCGACAGGCTGCGCGAGGAGGGCTACGACGTGGATTCCCTCGCGATCGTCGAGAGCATGGACGCCGAGACCGGCGACATCGAGTTCCGCCGCTGACCGTACGATGACGATGTGACCGCGCCCTCCCCTTGACCATCCTCGGGGAGGGCCGTTCATGTCGCAAGGAATCAAGAGAGGACATCATGGAAGAGAAGAAGAACGTCGGGAAGGCGGGCATCTCGATGGAGGCGCTGACCTCCCTCGACGCGCCGGTCTCCTTCTGGAAGGGCATTCCGTTCGGCCTGCAGCATGTGATGGCGATGTTCGTCGCGAACCTCGCCCCGATCTTCATCGTCGCCTCGGCGGCGAAGATGAGCGCCGCCCAGTCGGCCGCCGTCATCCAGGCCGGCCTGCTGGTGGCGGGCCTCGGCACCTGCCTGCAGCTGTACGGCGCGTGGCGCATCGGCTCGCGCCTGCCGATGGTGACGGGCATCTCGTTCACGTACGTGGCGGCCGCGGTCGCGATCTGCGCGGACAAGGGCTACGGCGCGGTCGTCGGCGCCGTCATGGTCGGCGGTCTGCTGGAACTGGTGCTCGGCCTGACCGCGAAGTACTGGCGTCGGTTCGTGCCGCCGATCGTCTCGGCGATCGTCGTCACGTCGATCGGTTTCTCGCTGCTCAACGTGGGCGCGACGAGCTTCGGCGGCGGCAGCGGTGCGAAGGACTTCGGCTCGTGGCAGAACCTCACGCTGGGTCTGATCTCGCTGGTCGCCTGCCTCGCGTTCCAGCTGCTGATGAAGGGCACTGCGAAGCAGCTGTCCGTGCTGTTCGGCCTAGTCGTCGGCTATGTGGCGGCCATCTGCATGGGCAAGGTCGATTTCTCCGGCTTCCAGCATCTCGCCATCGTCTCCGTGCCGCAGTTCATGCCGTTCAAGCCGGTGTTCGACTGGGGCGCGATTATCTCCCTCGGCCTGCTGTACGTGGTCTCCTCGGTCGAGGTGCTGGGCGACACGGCCGCCCTCACCAAGGTCGGTCTGAACAGGCTCCCCACGGAGAAGGAGACGGCGGGCGCGATCGCCGGCGACGGTCTCATCTCCTCCGTGTCCGGCCTGTTCGGATGCCTGCCGCTCACCTCGTTCGCGCAGAACATCGGACTGGTCGCGATGACGAAGGTCGTCAACCGCAAGGTGATTCTCTCCGGCGGCCTGATTCTCGTGGTGGCGAGCTTCGTGCCGGCCATCGCCGAGGTGTTCAACTCGCTGCCGCAGGCGGTGCTCGGCGGCTGCACGATCATGATGTTCGGCAACATCATCCTCTCCGGCTTCCAGATGATCGCGGAGGCGGGCTTCACGCAGCGCAACATCACGATCGCCGCGCTGAGCCTGACGATTGGCATCGGCTTCACGCAGGTGAGCGACATCTTCGACCAGTTCCCGGCGCTGTTCCAGCAGATCTTCGCCTCGAACTGCATCGCGGTCGCATTCGTCGTGGCCGTGATCCTCAACGCCGTGCTACCGAGCGAGGAGCACTTCCTCTCCGCTCCGAAGGAGCAGGCGGACGCCGAGTGACGACGTTCCGGCCGGTTCCTGAAACGGGATCGGCCGCATGACGAAAGGGCGGGGCCCGAACCGATATGGTTCGGGCCCCGCCCTTTCGCGTACCTGTTGCATATCCGGGACTCTCCGGCATGGGTCCGGAGGCCTATGCCTCCTCCGTGTCCGCCACCTGCCGGCGCAGGACGAGGAAGCCGATCGCCCCGGCGAGAATCGACGCGGCGAGAATCGCGGTCTTCGCGATGGCCGCGGTCTGCGGGTCGGCGAACGAGAGGTTCGTCACGAAGATCGCCATCGTGAATCCGACGCCGCCCAGGATGGACACGCCCGCGATATGCCCCCACCTGACGCCGTCCGGCAGACCGGAGACGCCGAGGCGCACGGTCGCCCACGTGGCGAGGAAGATGCCGAGCGGCTTGCCGACGAACAGGCCGAGGAACACGCCGATCGCGACCGGGCTGGTCACGATCTCCCCCACGGACATGCCGCCCAAGACGACGCCGGCGTTCGAGAACGCGAACAGGGGCAGCACGAAGAAGGTGACGAACGTGTGCAGGCCGTTCTCCAACCGGATGGTCGGCGGGATCGTGGCGCTGGAGACGCGCCGGATCGACTCCACCTCGCGCAGGTACTCCTTCTGCGCGATGTCCGGCTCGCCCGGATCGTAGCGGTCCTCGGCGGAGCGCACGCGCTTCGCGAACCATGCGCCCACACGGTCGAGCTTGATCTCGGACCGGGCGGGGACGGCGAGCGCGAGCATCACGCCGGCGAGCGTGGCGTGCACGCCGGAGAACAGCACGCACACCCACATGACGAATCCGACGGCGAGATAGGGCGGCAGGTCGTGGATGTGGAGTCGGTTGAACGCGAACAGCACGGCGAGCATGACGAGCGCGGCGATCAGCCACGGCAGATCCAGATCGGACGTGTAGAACAGGGCGATCACGCCGATGGCGATCATGTCGTCGGCGATGGTGAGCGTGGACAGGTAGGCGCGCAGGCCTGCGGGCACGCGGCTGCCGAGCAGGGCGAGCAGGCCGAGGCAGAAGGCGATGTCGTTGGCCATGGGCACGCCCCAGCCGCCCGCGTGCTCGCCGCCCATGTTGACCGCGAGGTAGACGAGGGCGGGCAGGACGGCGCCGCCGGCCGCGGCGACGATCGGCAGGACGGCCTTGCGCGGTTCGGTGAGCTCGCCGGCGCGCATCTCGTGTTTGATCTCCAGTCCGACCATGAGGAAGAACAGGGCCATGAGGAAATCGTTGATGAAGTGTTCGAGGCTGATGTCCGCGTGGAGCGGGCCGATGGAGAACGAGAGATGCACGGACTGCCAGAATTCGTTGAAGTACGGCAATGCGGGCGTGTTCTCGATGAGGAACGCGGCGAGCGCGGCGCCGACCATGAGCATGGTGGCTCGCGTCGACGAGTGGGTGAACCGGATGAGGCGGCGTTTGCCCTTGTGTATCCTGACGGCGCCCGGTTCGAGGATGCCCTCGTGGATCGGAGGGTGTGAGGTCATGTGAGGCTCCTGACTGCTTGGGGTGAATGGAGTCGGCCGCCCGGCATGACTTGCCATGCCCGTCATGCGCGGCCGCGAGGATTCAACCCATCCACTCTACCGGACTCCCCCAAACATCCCTCCGCCGCCCGCGAAACCGTCCGGTCGCGGACGGACGGGGGAACGTGTCCGATCGCACCGTGGCATGCGGTATGTTGGATGGGCAGGGACACCGTGAGAAAGGCTGTGACGACTATGACCGAGACAACAATCGACGGCGACGCATCCGCATCCGACAAGCCGCGCGTCTACCCGGAGGTGGGTGCGGCGCTGCTCAAGGCGCGCAAGGAGTCGGGGATGACCCAGCAACAGCTGGCCGACGCGACCGGTGTCTCGCGCATCACCATCCAACGCATCGAACAGGCGCACATCAACCCGTCGTTCAAGACGCTGGAGGCGCTCGCGCACGGGATGGGCCGCACGCTCACCATCAGCTTCGACGCGTGAATTCCGGGTGAACGGCCGACGGCGAACCGACGCACGCACGCCGGACGCCGCCTCGCATACGGCACAATGGTGGCAAGGAGGCCCGCCATGGTCGATGACTACACCGCGAAGATGACCGAACTGATCGGTCTCATGCGTCTGATCGGCAACGATACGCAGCAGTGCGAGGTCAAGGAGTGCGCGCGGCGCATCTCGTCCACGATCACGGACACGCTGTCCGCGTTCTCGAACGGCTCGGGCGGTTGGATCATCCTCGGATTGAGCGAACGCAACGGGTTCACGCCGGTCGAAGGGTTCAACGCGCGCGCCATGCAGGAGGCGCTGAGCCAGGCGTGCGAGAAGATGACGCCGGTCGTGCGTCCGGTGATCGTCACCTGTCCGTTCGAGGGAGCGAACCTCGTGTTCGCCCGCATCGACGAGATGATTCCCCGCGACAAGCCCTGCTTCATCACCGAACGGGGACCTTACGGCGGCTCCTATATCCGCACCGGCGACGGCGACCGGCATATGACCTCGTACGAGGTGGACCGACTCATCGAGGAGCACCTGCAACCCACCTATGATCTGGACGTCGTGCCGCGCGCCACGCCCGACGATCTCGATCCCGGACTCGTCGCGGGGCTGCTGGAGCGGGTCAGACGGCAGCATCCGCACGTGTTCGCCGGTCGCGGCGACACCGACATGCTACTCGATCTGGAGGTGCTGCGCCACGACGATTCCGACGTCAGGGCGGTGGGCGGCGTGCTGCGCCCCACGCTCGCGGGCCTCCTCGCGCTCGGCCGCTACCCTCAGAAATACTATCCGCGTCTGAGCGTCTCCATCGCCGTGTTTCCGGGTACGAGCCGCGACGACGTGTTCCGCGGTGACGAACGGCTCGTCGCCTCGCAGACCATCGTCGGGCCGATTCCGGTGATGATCGACGATGCGGTCGACGCGCTCATGCACTGGATCGGCGCGAAGAAGCCCGACTATCCGCCCGTGGCCCTGCGGGAGGCGATCGCGAACTCGCTCACCCACCGCGACTACTCCCCCGACGCCCGCGGCACGCAGGTCAACATCAACGTATTCACCGACCGCATCGAGATCACGAATCCCGGAGGCCTCTACGGCACGGTGACGCATGACGTGCTCGCCAACCCGCATCCGGTCACGGGCGTGCCGTTCGTCTCCACCCGCAACCAGTTCCTGTTCACCCTGCTCGAATCCACCCCCTATCCGGGCGGCGGCTACGTGAACCCGGAGGGCGGCGACGGCTACCAGCGCATCGCCGCCACGTTGCGCGAGGCGGGCATCGAACCGGCGACGACGCGCAACACAATCAACACGTTCACGATGACGATCACCCGGCATCGGACCGCCGTGGCCGGGACCCCCAGCGACATCGCCAAGGCGATCACCGGCGTTCTGGAACGCCATTCGGCGATGAGCATCCGGGAGATCCTGCACGAGCTGCAGCTGACGCCGCTGGCGGTGACCACCGGCATGCGCGAACTGATACGCGAAGGGCGGGTCACCAAGGTGCGTTTCCGCGACGACCCGACCCAACGCTACCGGCTGGCGAGCGCCTGACCCGGCAGGCGTATACGCCGCGTATCATACGGCGCGTGAATCGTACGTCGCGTCACATGAACACGAACCAGGAGGCCGTGTCCCACCAGATGGCGGCCGGCATGTTCATGCCCGAGGCGAACTGCTTGAAGAACAGGAACAGGAAGGCGGCCGCGATTCCGGTGGTGAACCATCCGAAGGTGAGGCGCCGCGTCACGTCCCGCCACGGACCATACCCCGCCCGGTTCGCCGCGCCGTCGACCGCGTAGAGCAGGACGAGCACGGCGGTCATGATCATGAAGCCGAAGTCGATCTCGTAGCGGAAGTCGACGCCGGGGACGCGCGCGTCGATGAGGAACGTCAGCGCGGATGCGGCGAGCGCGCCGACGATGAGACGTGTGGCGGCGACGCGGCGCAGCGCGAACCGCCACACGAGCATCGTGAACAGCAGGAGCGCGAACGGCGCGGCGGTGAACAGCCACCCGCCGAACATGGGGTGTTCGCTCCGCCACGTGGTCAACGGCACGCTCTGCAATTGGACGAACGGGAAATGCGCGGTGAGGTTCGGCGGCTGGAACAGGTATTGGAATACGAACGACAGGTATTGGGTCAACGGCGGATGCGTGTTCGTCATGTCGTATCCGGTGAGGTTGTATTTCGCGCCGAAGTCGGTGAACCTGCCGAACCGCGCCTGGTTGTAGGCGAACTGTGGCAGGAAGACGACCAGGTACGGGACGGCGGCACACGCCCACACGCGGGTCTCATGCGTCAGCGCCCGCGCGTCGTGCAGCCCGCGTGACCAGAGGTCGCGGATCTCGTCGGCGAACAAGGGGATGGCGATGAACGTGGCGAGGATGACCTGCGGCCGGCAGGCGATGGTCAGCGCCATGCACGCCGATCCGGCGGCGAGCAGCGGCAGGTGGTTCTCCAGGCCGCGCAGCTTCGCCTCGATCCACAGCGCGAGGCCGAGCGAGGCGAACGCCACGGCTATCTCCTGCGGGATCTGGTAGAACAGGCCGAGCTGGACGAGCATGGCGATGCCGTTGCCGAACATCATGGCGGTCACGCCGAGCATGGCCGCGCCGAGCGAGACGGAGCGGTGCCGTGCGAGCAGGCGCGCCAGCTGGATGGCGAACAGGGTGGTCGCCGCGGATGCGAGGGCGACGGCGATTGCCACTCCCGCGTTCGTGGGCAGGCGCATGCCGGTGACCGCTTTGAACGGGGCGAACAGGAGCAGCGCGGGGAGCGCGCCGAAATACGAGTAGTACCGGCCATTGTGGAAGGCCACGTCGAAGTAGACGGGCGTGTCCGGACTGTCGAGGGCCGTCATCGTGCGCGCGCGGGTGTCGTACGGGTTGCCCATGGCGGCGAGCGCGTCGTTGACCGGATAGCCGAGCCACGTCCTGCCGTGGAGGATCGCGTCGGCGAGCCGCTGGTACTGGTCGGTCGCCTGATAGGAGGCGAAGAAATCCCAGTACACGGGTTCGGGGCTTTCCTGCGGCGCGGCCATGGCGAACAGGGCGAGCGGCAGGATGCATGAGACCGCGGCGCATACGGCGAGCGGCACGATCGTAGATCGGCGGCGCAAGGCGAGCCGCATGCGGTAGAAGGGCGATGCGGGCCGGAAGGCGATGATGATGAGCGCCGTAAGGATCTCGACGACGAGGCGGATGGGGTCGAACCGCATCGGCACGTGCGGGTTGACGGTGATCGTGTTGATCGGGATGACCGCGCCCTTGTCCGTCTGGTAGCGCAGGCGCACGTGCGTGGAGCCGTCGCCGATGCGCTGGTATCGGGAGTGTTCGGCGGACGGCGAATAGCCGACGTCGGCGTTGGCGTCGTACCAGCCGGAGTCGGTCGGCTTCATCGTGGACACCTGCCAGCGCACCGCGTCGTTCTGCCCGGGGCGTTCGGATGCGGCGTGGCCGATGTACAGGTAGTCGATCGGCTCGTCAGAGGAGATGTCGCGCCACGCGTGGTCCGGGTCGGTGACGACGGCGGTGCCGCCGGTTTCGACGACGAGGCCGTTGCCGAATCCCTCGTCGTGCGCCGTCCGCGGCGTCGAGCCGAGCGTCTGCCAGAACGGCAGGTTGAACACGAACAGTTCGAGCGCGACAATCACGGCGAGCGCGACCACGCAGGGTCTCGTCCACGGCGAGAGCCGGGATGCGAAACGTCGGAGATCCGGCATCGGGTTCACCGCGTTCCTCCCTTCGATCCGGAATCGTCCGCCGCCGCGCCGGGGACCAGGCTGTCGTCATCGCCGTCCACGGCATCGCCGTCGGCGTCCGTCCACAGGCGGCGGGAGGCCGACGCGTACGCGATCTCCTTGACGCGTTCCAGCTCGTCCTCCTCGAGCTTACGCTGGGTGCGCAGCACTTCGGAGACGATGAGCAGCAGCAGGGAGACGACCATCCAGATGAAGAACATGACGCCGAGCAGCAGCGACTGCATGTGGCCGCGTCCCTGTCCGGCGAAGAAGAACGTGAGATAGCGTACGAAGACGACGAGGGCGGCGATGCCGGGCAGGATCGCGGACCAGGTGAACACCGAGTGGGCCCGGAACATGAGGAAGCTGCGCACGATCGCGCCGGCGGATTTGCCCATGTGTTCGAAGATGTTGTGGAACAGGCGCGATCTGCGGGTCTTCGGATTGGTGACGATCGGCACGGAGGTGATGGCGATGCGCTTGTATCCGGCCTGGATGATCGTCTCCATGCAGTAGCTGAATTCGGTGACGATGTTGAGTTGGAGGAGCGAACGTTTCGAATAGGCACGGAAGCCGCTCGCCGCATCGGGGATGTCCGTGCCGGCGGCACGGTTGACGACCCATGAGCCGAACCGTTGCATGAGCCGTTTGAACGGGCTGAACTCCTTGATCGTGGCGGTCTGCCGGTCTCCGACGACGATGTCGGCCCGGCCTTCGATGATCGGGCGGACGAGGTCGCCGATGCGTTCGGACGGGTACTGGTTGTCGCCGTCCGTGTTGACGACGATGTCGGCGCCGTGCTTCAACGCGTAGTCGACGCCGTCGCGGAACGCCCGCGCCAATCCCATCGTGCCGTTGTGGCGCACGATGTGACGGATGCCGAGACGCTTGGCGACGGCGACCGTCTCGTCGGTGCATCCGTCGTCGATGATCATCACGTCGAGCCGGTCGACGCCGGGGATGCGCCTCGGCATGCGGGCCATGACGAGCGGAAGCGTCTTGGCCTCATTGAGGCAGGGTATCTGGACGAACACATGCATCAGTCGCCATCCTTTTCCTTGGCTAGGGTGTTCCTTGTCGCAATCGCGCGGGTCATGGATCCGTCGGCGTCCTCCGTCCGTTTCGCAAACATCATCGCGATCCCGCGCACGTCGAGGACGCCGATCCGCACGAGCACGGCGGCGAACGCGACGTAGACGACCGCGTACACCGCCATGAGCGCGACGAAGTCCGTCACGTGGGCCGTCCGCGAGACCACGGCCATGACGAGCCACAACACAGCGTCGCAGCCGATTGCCGCCCACGCGCGACGGCTCATCATGTCGCCGAACCGGCGGCGGACCTCGACGTACGAGACGACCATGGCCGCAGACGTCGCGACCATGCTGGAAGCGGCGAGCGCCGTGATGCCGCCGTAGCGGGCCGATGCGACGAACAGCGGCACGACCACGGCGAGGGAGACGAGCGACAGCAGGTCGGAGAAGCGCGTATCCCGCTCGGCATTGAGCGTCATGTTGAGGATCACGGTGACGCCCATGAAGAAGCTCGAGAACGCAAGACACGACAGGGCGGGCGCGGCGGTGGCGTAGGCGGACGAGTAGAACGCGGCGAGCAGGTCGGGGGCGGTGGCGGAGATCGTCGCGGCGATCGGCGCGACGAGCGCGAACACGAGCAGGAACAGGCCGCGGGCCTTGGCGAGCGCCTCGTCGCGCGCGTCCTCGGCGATCAGACGGGAGACGACCGGCAGGATGATCACGGAGAACGCCTGCAGCAGGTAGTACGTGGTCTTGCCGAAGTTCATGGCGCCCGTGTAGTATCCGGCCATCCGGTCGGGCAGTTCGGCCTTGACGACGAGCGTGTCGACGCTCAGGACCAGCGACGCCATGATGAAGAACAGGGAGAACGAGAGCGTGCCGTGCGTGGCGTCGCGCCACGGGAACGGCGTGCCGTCGCCGTCGGGCAGCAGGTTCCATGCGGGCAGGAGCATGATGAGGCCGATGATGATGGTCAGGATCATGGCGGTGCAGTAGCCGGCTTCGACGCCGATGACCGGCTCGTGCGGGAACACGAGGATGATGAGCGGGATCGTGCCCAGTTTGATGATCGGGTAGAACGTGGAGAGGAACGCGCTGCGACCGAACCGTTGGAGCCCGTCGTTGATGCCGAGCATGACGACGTACAGTCCGTTGGCCGGCACGAGGAACGCGGCGTAGCGGAAATAGCGGTCCAGCGTTCCGTCGCCGAGCATGAAGCCGAACAGCGGGGCCCCCGCGAAGTCGATGAGGAAGAACACGGCGACGATGGACGCTTGCACGGCGAGCGTGCGCACAATCACCTGACGGCCGTCATGACGGTGGGAGGCGATGTTGCGTGACAGGGATTGCCGGGCTCCGTTGCTGACGAACAGGTATTCGAAGTCGAGCACGGTGATGACCGTGCCGACCACGCCGTAGTCGGCTGGTGAGGCGAATCCGCCGAGAAACCAGTGGATCGCGTATCCGGCGACGAAGAAGGCGATGTTGCTGATCAGGTTGAGGACGAGGCCGCGTCTCATGCGTCGGCCCTCCTGACGCTCCGTTCCGTGCCGCGCCTGTCGTTCCACAGCCGTTCCGGCGCAACCATGTCGGCGCGGAGCAGCGCCAGCATCAGCATGACCGTGACGGGCGCCCACATCATGTAGCGTGTGGCCGTCGGCTTCAACGGAATCGAGATCGCGTTCGGCAGCAACGAGAGCAGCGACCAGAACAGCGGAATCGCGAACGGCCACCATGCGCGGCGCGGCGACGACTGAGGGAGGGCCGAGGCCCGCTCCCGCAGTCGTCCGGCGCGGCCGATGAGGCGGAAGGCGAGGAACAACGGCAGGATGAACGTCCACATCGCGGTGAACGTGGGAAGGTTCAGGATCGGCGTCGTACGCCATGCGTCCCAGAGCCGGTAGACGGCGGGACGGTCGACGGTGAAGCGGGGCGAGCGTTTCGCCAGCGGGCGGAACGACGGGCTGATCGCGTCGTTGATCTGGAACCACATGGTGTTGCCGATCGCCTCGTCCGCGTGCCGGGACAACCGGTCCAAGGAGATGCCCCGGTTCGTGGTGTTGAGTGGCGTGCGGCGCAGCGAGAACCACCCGGATTCCAAGGCGGCGAACGCGGCGGCGTACGAGTCCGGGTGCCGTGATCCCATGGCGGCCCAGACGCGCAGGTATTCGGGCACGGCCGCGGGGTCGCGCAGCGAATATTGGATGACGGGGTCGGCGAGATACGGGTTGTAGCGTGACGCCATCCGTTCATACGGCACGCGGTTGACCCGGTCGATGATCCGACGTTCCCGGTCGGTCACGTCATGGGGATGGTCGAGCGCGTAGCGTGCGGTCATCTGCATGGGGACGACGAGCAGCTGGTTCGCATCCTCCCCGCGCACGTGAAGCGGGCCGCGCACCATCGCCGGGAACGCCACGACGGAGACGAACGCCACGACGAGCATGCAGGCGAACGCCGCGATCCGCCGGCCGCGACGCGCGCGCAGCAACGGCAGACAGGCCAGGGTGAGGACGACGATAACCAGACCGGTCATCGTGGTGAGCGCGCACAGCGTCGAAACGACGATGAAGCCGATGAGGAAACGCCGCGAATCGAATGCGGCGAGACGCGTGCGCGTCGACTCAGCGACCATGACGAGCCACGGGATGAGCGCCATCATGTGCAACGTGTCCTTCACGATCGACATCGTGAAGATCGGGAACGCGGGGAATACGGCGAAGAACAGCAGCATGCACATCGAGGCGGCGCGACCGCACCCGATATGGCGCGCGTACAGGCACACGCCGGCCAACTCCATGCCGGTGACGATCACCTGGACGGTGAGATAGCAGGCGAGGCCGGTGCCGTAGCCGCCGAACAGGCTCTCCCCCATCCATGCGGCCGTTCCGAAGACGATGGTGTCCAGCAGAGGATGATGGGCGGACACCGCGCCCGTGGTTCCGTCCGGCGAGACGACGGCGAGGAACTGGACGATCTGATCGCCCGTGTCGTACCATATCGTGCCCGGAGCCATCACCACGATGACCGGCAGCCAGCATACGAGGATAACCGTCGCGCAGACCGCCAGTCTCACAGGCGCGCGGAGCGTGTCGAACCGGTCGAATCCCCCGCGCGCACGGGCGACGAACCGTCTCGCGGGCCCGGGGAGGCCGTCGGGCATTCCGACACGCAGTCGGACGGACAACAGCCATTCGCCCGCGGTGAACGCCACGTACAGGACTCCGGCGACCGCGCACGTCTCCAGCCAGAAGCCGCCGTCGAGCGGACCGGCCACGGCGCGCACGGCCATACGGTCGGCGAGGGAGATCACCAGACCGCCGGCGGCGCACGACGCGAGCCGCGCCACGGCCGACGGTCCGATACTCCCCAACAACATGGTTACGACGATAGGCGCGCCGGCATGCCGCTACGTTCCATTTGGCCTAAAGTTCATCCAATGCTGGCGCATCGGTAACATCCACCGCGTCGGAACCGGTGTATGCACCGGTGCGTATGCAGCGGTCTACTTGTGGTAGAGACTCAGACGCTCGTACTTCGGTTCGCAGCACACGTTGATGCCGAGCTTGCGGTAGAGCGCCTCGTCGGCGGCGGAGATGATGACCGAGAAGAACGCGTCGCAGCCACGCAATCGCTCCAGTCCGGCGATCACGCGTGCGGCGG
Source organism: Bifidobacterium sp. LH_419 (assembly GCF_056356955.1). Lineage (NCBI taxonomy): Bacteria > Bacillati > Actinomycetota > Actinomycetes > Bifidobacteriales > Bifidobacteriaceae > Bifidobacterium > Bifidobacterium sp. LH_419. The sequence goes on along the minus strand of NZ_JBKEVG010000001.1, from coordinate 1,623 downwards.
TCTCGTCTTCGGCGCTCGTGATGGACAGGGCGATGAGCGTCTCGTCGGAGTGGAGACGACGGTTCACACTGTTGAGATGCTCGGTCTTGAGACGGCAGATTGGTTCGATCGCCTTGTCGTCGATCACCGGCAGATCGGTGTCCACGCCGGTGACGGCCTTCAACGCGTTCATGAGCAGGGCGCTGGCGGCGCCGAGCAGCACACCCGTCTTGCCGGTGACGACGCGTCCGTCGGGCAGTACCATCGCACCGGCCGGGGCACCGGTCTCCTCCTCGCGGCGCAACGCGGCGGCGCGCGCCGGAGACAGATCCTCGTCCACGCCGGCCTTCTTCATGATGGAACGCAACCGTTCGATCTGCTCCTCGCCGGCACCGGTCCGTTTGAAGTTCACGGCGGCGGTGAAGTAGCGACGCACGATCTCCATGTCCGCGGCTTCACGGCACGCCTCGTCGTCGACGATCGCGTAGCCGGCCATGTTGACGCCCATGTCGGTGGGGCTCTGATACGGGCTCTCCCCCATGATGCGTTCCATCAGCGCCTTGAGCACGGGGAACGCCTCCACGTCGCGGTTGTAGTTGACGGTGGTCTCGCCGTGCGCCTCCAGATGGAACGGGTCGATGATGTTCGCGTCGTCCAGGTCGACGGTGGCCGCCTCATAGGCGATGTTCACCGGATGGTTAAGCGGCAGGTTCCAGATGGGGAACGTCTCGAATTTCGCATAACCGGCTTCGACGCCGCGCTTGTGCTCATGGTAGAGCTGCGACAGGCAGGTGGCGAGCTTGCCCGATCCGGGGCCGGGCGCGGTCACGACGACGAGCGGACGGCTGGTCTCGATGTAGTCGTTGCGCCCATAACCCTCATCGGAGACGATGCGTTCGATGTCATGCGGATAGCCGGCGATCGGATAGTGCAGGTAGCAGGTGACGCCGAGGCGCGCGAGCCGGCGACGGTATGCGTCGGCGGCCGGCTGCCCGGCGTACTGGGTGAGCACCACGGAGCCCACGTAGCAGCCGCGCGAACGGAACACGTCGATGAGCCGCAGCACGTCCTCGTCGTAGGTGATGCCGAGATCGCCGCGTGTCTTCGCCTTCTCGATGTGGTTCGCGTTCACCGCGATGACGATCTCCACGTCGTCGGAGAGGCTCTTCAGCATGCGGAACTTCACGTCCGGCTCGAATCCGGGCAGCACGCGCGACGCATGATGGTCGTCGAACAGTTTGCCGCCGAATTCAAGGTAGAGTTTGCCGCCGAAGCGGGCGATGCGCTCCTTGATCCTCGCGGCCTGCAGCTCGATGTACTTGTCGTTGTCGAATCCCTGTCGCATATGCTGTGGCAACCCTTTCGAACGGCGGAACGGCATGGTCCGGCCCTGAAACATGACCACAGCATTATACCGATTCATGCGGCCCGTCACGTCATCGGGAGGGTCGTGGAATGGTTGCGTAGATATGCATGGACCCCCGGGAGCGTGTGCTCGACCGGGGGGCCTGATCGTTATAATGCGGCGGCGTGCTACTCTCCCACACTCTCTCGGGTGCAGTACCATCGCCGTGCCAGGTCTTAGCTTCCGGGTTCGGAATGGGACCGGGCGTCTCTCCTGGGCTATGACCGCCGCAAATCTTC